>CAZNKI010000001.1:0-136599 GCA_964573665.1 uncultured Candidatus Cloacimonadota bacterium
CTTACGCGTTTGAAAAGGCATTATTTGGCAAAATCACTCGAAAGATGGGTTAAGAGATTGGTGCAAACAAGGAAATAAAAGCTTAAAAAAAATATAGATACACAAAGACCACCCCGTCAGCTGTCGCTGCCACCCCTCCACATAGGGGAATTAAGTTGGTCGTTGAAATCACAGTGCCGGATGGATTGGAAGTGATTGTGGATTGTACATTTTTCGGATGTACCGCACTACGTTTGGCACATCCCTACAAGTCTTAGAAGATAATATTTTCATGATTTGAGATTATTCGTGATTAAAGATTTGTAGGCGAGGACGCCTACCCACCAGAAAAAAACTTAAAGAATCGGCAATCTGGTAGATTACCTTACGTTATAAGGCAGACACACAGGTCAGCCCCTACGAGATTGGTGCAAACAAGGATGTTTAACACAACAAAAGCAAGCTGGTAGCTTGCCTTACGTTATAAGGCAGACACGCAGGTCAGCCCTACGAGATTGGTGCAAACAAGAATGTTTAGCACAACAAAAGCAAGCTGGTAGATTGCCTTACGTTTTTGGGCAGACACACAGGTCAGGCCTTAAGAAAACGTGAAAATATAAACTTATTTTAGTCTTTAACAATCTCAGCAACACAATCATATTCCCAGGTTTCTATGACTCGGGCTTTGACAATATTGCCAATTTTCGCATATCCTTTGCTGATGTAGATACAACCATCAATTTCTGGGGCATCATATTGGCTTCTGCCTTCCCATTGAAATCCAGGATCATCTGATCTTTTTTCAATTAAAACTTCGATCACCTGATCGTTAAATTTATTCAGATTTTCAGATGAGATATCCTGTTGGATCATCATGATTTTATCTCTACGTTTTTCAGCAGTTTTAAAAGTAGCTCGTTTATCTAAATCGATTGCAGGAGTCCCTTCTTCTGGCGAATACGCAAAAGCACCTAATTTATCAAATCTTGTTTCTTTGATGAAAGAGAGTAGTTCATTGAATTTTTTGACATCTTCACCTGGGAATCCAGTAATAAAGGTTGTGCGAATCACTGCATCAGGCATGACCTTTCTGATATGATTGATCAAAGAAATGATGTGTGCTTTTGTCGTTTTTCGATTCATTGCTGTAAGTATCTCATCATTGATATGTTGTAAAGGGATATCAAAGTAGTGACAGATTTTTGGCATTTTTGCTATTTCATCAATCATTTCTATGGTTAAATGAGCAGGATGCAGGTATAAGAGACGGATCCATTGGAATCCTTCAATCTCATGGATTTTTTGAAGAAGTGGAATCAAACTTTGTTTTTGGTAAAGATCAGTGCCGTATTGTGTCGTGTCCTGAGCATTGATGATGAGTTCTTTGACCCCTTGTTTTGCAAGATCTTTTGCTTGATTTAAGAGACTTTCCATTGTTTCACTACACAAAGAGCCTCGTATTGATGGAATAGCACAATAGGAACAGTGATTGTTACACCCATCACTGATACGAAGATATGCGTAATATTTAGGTGTAAGAATGCTTCTTTTTAAATCATCTGATGGTAATTTGAGGATGTGAGTGAGTTGATCGAAATCTTTCAGATCAATCCAGTGATCAACTTCTGGAAGCTCATTTTGCAGTTCTTCCTTATATCTTTTAACCATACAGCCTGTTACGATTACCTTTTGGATCTGATGTTCTTTTTTGTATTCTAAATATTCAAGAATAGTATCAATTGATTCTTCTTTTGCTGAGTTGATAAAGCCACACGTATTGATGAGCAGAATATCAGCATTTTCAGCTTTTTGAGTTAACTGGTATTTCGCATTGATAAAAATATTATTAAAGTATTCTGAATCTACTAGGTTTTTTGGGCATCCCAGACTGACAATGGCATAAGTTTTCATATTTCCTCAATTTTTTTGTAAAATAAAGGGCAAGCGAACTTGCCCTATTTATATTCTCAATTATATATTATCCTAATAAATGGATGAATAAGCCTGATCTGAGTTTTGGCTCAAACCAAGTAGATTTTGGAGGCATTACTTCGCCTGCATCAGCAATATTCATTAATTGATCAATAGAGGTCGGATACATAGAAAAAGCAACAGATTCATTTCCAGTATTGACTCTTTTACTTAATTCATCAAGACCTCTGATACCACCCACAAAGTCAATTCTTTTATCTGTACGAGGATCACCGATACCTAAGACAGGATTAAGAAGGTTGTTTTGCATAATAGAAACATCAAGGGATTTGACAGGGTCATTTTCTTCATAAGTTCCTGGTTTTGCAGATAATTTATACCATTTATGGTCTAAGTACATTCCAAAGGTGTGCATTGCTTCAGGATGATAAGCTTCTGTTGATGAGTATTCGGTAATATCAAACTTTTCAGAAACTAATGATAAAAATTCATCTTTTGAATGGCCATTAAGATCTTTTACGATTCTGTTGTAATCCATGATTGCTAACTGATTATCTGGGAAGATTACCGATAAGAAATAATTATATTCTTCATTTCCTGTATGATTTGGATTTGCAGCTTTTCTTCTTTGGCCAACTCTTACTGCTGAAGCGCAACGATGGTGACCATCTGCAATATACAAATATTGTACGGTGTTAAACTGTTCAGTAAAGAATTTGATATCCTCAGCATTATCAATTAACCAGGCGATATGTTGTACATCATCTTCTGCTGTAAAAGAGTATAATGGTGCATTTTTCATGATATCATTCATTTTGTCAGTAATTTGTTGTTGCGCACGATAAGTAAGGAAAATTGGTCCTGTTTGCGCATTTAATGTATCGACGTGTTTGATACGATCAGCTTCTTTTTCAGCGCGTGTATGTTCATGTTTTTTTATGATATCATTTTCATATTCTGAGACCGATGAACAGCAGACTAAACCAGTTTGAGCGTGTCCATTCATGATTTGCTGGTATAAGTAAAGGCAAGGTTTGTCTTCTTGGATCAGATGATTTTCAGAAATCAGATTATAAAGGTTTTCTTTTGCTTTTTGATATACTTTTTCATCATAAAGGTCAATTTCACGAGGTAAATCAATTTCAGATTTATCAACATGTAAAAAACTGATTGGGTTATCTTTAACCATTTCTCTTGCTTCATCTGAATTCATTACATCATAAGGTAAAGCAGCAATCAGATTTGCTTTTTCTTTTGCTGGTCTGACAGCAGCGAAAGGACGAATCACAGCCATTTTTTTCTCCTATATATTCTTTTATTTTATTTTTTCAAATTCTTTTTTGATAAGCTTTTATGTCAATGATTTTTCAGAAAAATTGTGGGTATTATTTAAAAGTGGAGTGCTTTGAAATAAATAATTTAGTTAATTTCATTATTATTGAGTTCCAAATGGATAAATATTTTGGCTCGAGCCGAGCCAGCTCCATGAGGAGTTAAAGCTTTCAAAATCTTTATTTTTTTTTGATGCAAGTAGCTCTTCAAGGAGATTCCACGCTCCATTACATTTCACTCTGAATGACTGATTCTCATAGATAATTGATGCGCTGGAAAGATTGTTGAGTAACGACATTATAGAAGTTATTTATTCAAATCGAGCATATTCACATCATCCAGATACTGAGTGAAATGAATGTCTTTAATGTTTTTAAATTGAGCAAGTAAAGATTCAATTTTTTCGACAGAGTGAGTGATTTTGTCAAAGTATGCATCATATTCAGGATTATTTATTTTTATTTTCAGGAGATCTAGAGCTGAACTGATAATCATAAGGGGTTGATTCATTTCATGATTTGCAGTGACAGCCATTGCAAGAATCGCATTTTTCTGCTCAGAGTGAATGAGTTTTTCCTGAGTTTCTTTTAGTTTTGTATAAGCTTGAATACTATCTTGGAGTAATACTTCAAGTTGATTTAAAGCATTTTTTCTTTCAAGGTGAATTTTCGCTCTTGCTTTTACTAACGCTGGTACAAATGGTTTTGTAATATAGTCAATCGCACCGACCTGAAATCCATATTCTTCATCTTTTTCATCACTCATTGCAGAGATAAAAATGACAGGGATGCCCTTTGTTTCAGCATTATTTTTTAGTTGCGTACATACTTCATAACCGTCCATTCCCGGCATCATAATATCTAAGAAAATTAAATCAGGTTTTGGTGTTTCTGAAGCGATTTTAAGTGCATCAAAGCCATTATTAGCTACTTTTATATTATAATCATGTTTTAACAATTCAGCTAAAAGGACAATATTGGTTCGAATGTCATCGACGATTAAGATTGTGAATTTTTTTGTATCAGGCATTGTTGCCTCCTAATTCATTGAGTAAATGATCGATTATTTCAAGCGTTTCTAAATAATTAAAGTCATTTATTGAAACCTTCAATTGATTAAAAATGCTATTAATGTGATTATTTTGTGGAAGTAAAGATTGTAAAGAAAGAAGATGAATCTCTTCAATGAAGAATGATTTTTTTGCCATTTCTCTGAGCTTGAACAGCTCATTTTTCGCAAGACTAACATTTTCCTTATTTGTTATCATTATGCTGTTATTTTTGCTATGGATAATATCTAAAAGCTTATTGACTGAATTCTTTAGGATAAAAGATTTAGATTTTATTTGAACAATAGAATCAATGAAAACTGAGTCAAGTCTTAAATCGTCTGCACTATTTGAGTTGTTTACTAAATAGTCTTCAAGTTTTACACAAATATCAGCGATTTCATTTGCTCCAATATTTAAGCAAAGTCCTTTGATAGAATGTAAGAAAAAGGTAATTTTTGGGACATTCAGTTTTTCCGCTTCTTTCAATAATTGATTGAAATAAGTTGCATATTCTTTGTTGAAATTTTCAAGAATATTTCTAAATAAAGAATGATTATGGTTTAATCTTGAAAGAGTAGATATTACATTGATTTCAGGTAAATTTTCAGGAAATACTACTTGATTTTCATTCGAATTTATAAATTCAGGAAGTCTTATGTTATCGTTTTCTTGATCAATGTTATTGATGATTGTTTTAACTAATTCATCAGGAATGAAGGGTTTTGAGATATAATCATTCATGCCTGCTTCTATACATCGTTGCTTATCTTCGGGCATGGCATGCGCTGTCATTGCGATAATTGGTAAGGATGAGTACTTTGAATTTGCTCTGATCTTAAAGGTTGTCTGTATTCCGTCTAAGACTGGCATCTGAATATCCATGAGTATCACATCAACATCTTGATTTTCTAAAAGTTCTAATACTTCAATCCCATTTTCAGCGCAATGAACTGTAAATCCATAAGATTCTAAAATCTCTCTTCCTATTTCTCTGTTGATCATCGTGTCTTCAGCTAAAAGTATATTTAAACTATGACATTGATGGCATTTTTCATTATTTAACACAATCACATCTTGTTTAGATGGAATCTTTTTATTTTTTAATAGATTAAGAAAGGCATTTATTAAATCCTCTTCCTGGAAAGGATAATTATAAACTGTTATATAATCAGCATACTTTTGAATATACAAAGTCTTTTTAATCACATCGGAATCAGTAATGATTATTAAGGGAATGATAGGCTCATTTTGTTGACTGAAATTATTCAAGAAATTCATTATTTGTTTGATTATCTCAGGGTCATTATTCTTTTTTTTATGGGATTTAACAAATTTTAAAACAATAAAATCAAAGTCCCTTACTTCATTTAATTGCAAAGCAAAATCGCTTTTGTAGTTAAAGAATTGGTGCTTGATATTGTATTGATTGAAGAATGCATCGATTAGCGAATCTTGTGTATTTGTTACATACAATGCCTTACAGTTTTGATTTGCGATGAGTTTAGAGATATCTTCGAATATTAATTTTTTATCAAATTTAACTAAGAAAGAAAAAACAGAACCCTTGTTCAGTTCACTGCAAACGTTAATCTCTCCCTGCATGAGATGAATGATTCTTTGTGTAATTGATAATCCAAGACCTGTCCCACCAAACTTTCTTGTTGTTGAATTATCTGCTTGAGTAAAAGGCAGAAATAATGTTGGAATTATTGATTCTTCAATTCCAATCCCTGTATCTGCAACATCAAATTGAATGGTGTATTGCAAATCATCAGAGGCATAAAGTTTAACAGCAATATTGATCCCTCCATTTAGTGTGAATTTCACAGCATTAGAGATCAGATTTGTTAGGATTTGCCCTAATCTGAGAGAATCTCCAGTGACAAAATGAGGTAAGTCAGGAGAATAAGACAACTTTAGATAAAGAGATTTGTTGTTAATTTGCACATCGAATAAATGACTAATCGAATCAATTTTATCTTTCAAGTCAAATGTATGATTGTCTAAATATAATTTACCTGACTCGATTTTTGAGTAATCCAGGATATCGTTTAAAATGGAAAGAAGGTTTTGTGATGATTCTTTTATTCTCGTTGCATAATCTTGCAAATGATGATCTTGAATTTTTTCATAAAGAATGTGACTTAATCCAATAATTGCATTCATCGGTGTCCGGATTTCATGACTCATATTAGCTAAAAACTGACTTTTACTTGCATTTGCGAGTTCTGCTTGAGTTGCTAAATTGTTTGCCCGAATGGTTGCTTCTTCAAGGTTTTGATTCATAATTCGTAATTGATTTTCAGTTTCTTTTAAATGAGTGATATCTTCAAAGACTGTCGCAAAATAGAGGTATTGTGGAGAAATGACAGAGATTTTAAAATGCTTATGTAAAGGTTCGAAATATGTTTCAAAAATATAGGGGGTGCCAGATAACGCGACTTGAGCATATTCTTTGAGATAAGGAGCTTCTTTTACCTTATAGGCTTCAGAGACTAATTTCCCTATAACTTCAGATGCTTTTAGTCCAACATGAGATTCAAATGCCGGGTTAACATCAATAATACGATAATCAGAAATTTGATTTTGATCATTGATAATCAGTTGATGAAGCGCAACCCCTTCAGTCATATTTTCGAATAAGGTTCTGAATTTTTCTTCGCTATCTTTAATTTTTTGTTCATTCAGTTTTCTTTCTGTAATATCTGTATGTACTCCTATGACTCTCAATGCTTTGTTGTTTTTATCTCTTTCAATCACTTTTCCGCGATCAAGAATCCATTTATACGAGTTGTCTTTAGTTTTTAAACGATGTTCACATACGTACATGTCGATTTCATTGTTGAGCAGTTTATTCGTTTCTTGAAAAACATAGTCAGCATCTTCCGGGTGAATAATCGATGCCCATGCCTCGATTGATTCTGCAATTTCATCATCCGAATATCCTAACATATTTTTCCACTGCTTTGAAAAGTAAACTTTGTTTGTCTGAAGATCCCAGTCCCATAGCCCATCTCCAGAACTTTCTAAGGCAAATTGCCATCTGAGTTCTGCATCGAGTAATGTTATTTCATTTTCTTTTTGCTGTGTGATATCTTGAATTATTCCTGTGATTTGTTCACATACTCCATTGATGATTACAGGATGTGCAACGACATTAATCCATTTCATATTATTTTTAGGCGTTTTGATCCTACATTCGAAAGCAAATGGGATCGCATATACAATTGCATTTTGTAAATGAGTATTTAATTGTTCTTTCTCATTTGGATCAAAAATAAAGTCACTTGTGTTTTCAAAAGAAGGTATAAAACTCTTATCGAGATCATGAATCTCATAAATGGTTTCTGACCAGATCACGGATTTCTTTTTAAGATCAAGTTCAAAACCTCCAACCTTAGCAATCTTATTTGTTTGTTCTAATGTTTCTTTAATTTTTGTCAGTTGATCACTATTCGTTTTAAGTTCATTTTCAATATTTATTCTATGGGTGATATCTCTCGCTGCTGCATAAATAATATCTCCTTGAGGGAAAGATCTCCATTCAATGAACTTATATGTTCCATCTTTGCATTGATACCTGTTTACAAAGTTTAAAATCGTTTGATTATCTTTTAAAGAGCTTATTGCATTTAGAGTGTTTTGCAAATCATCCGGATGTACAAAGTCTAAGAACTTCTTATTTTTTAACTCTTCGATATTATATCCCAGAATACTTTCCCAGGAGGGATTTAGTTTAAGAAAATAGCCATCAGTATTTGCGATACATAATAGATCCAACGCAATATTAAAAAAATTATCTGTATCTATGCCTTCTTTATTGTTTTCATTAAAGTTTGATGATTGATTACTAAGTTCATATAATTCTGAAACAATTCTTGTTTTATCATGGTCTGAAAAGTCTTTGAAAAAAAAGGCTTCAAACCATAGGTCTTTATTCGATTTTGTCATCCATCGAAATGGTTTTGTTCGTAATGAGAGATTTTTTGAATGAGAAAAAGACTGTAAATCATTTTGAATTACTTTCATATCTTCAGGGTGCATGAGATCAAGGAAGAAATTTTTGAATGATTTTAACTCATTTATTGAATATTCGGTTAGTTCAGTTAACCCTGAGGATATCTCTAAAAGACTTCCATCAATACTGTTTTCCCAAACAACAGAATATGATTTAAGCATTATTTCTCCTTCATCACAAAGGATAAACAAAAATGCATGATTGTCAAGTGAATTATCAATTTCAGATCAACAAAGAGTACTGAGCGATTTAATTCATACAATGAGAGCTTTTAAATAGAAGAGAAAAGGGTGTTTTCTTAGTTATTGAGTCCTTTATTAATAGGTATTTACGGCTCGAGCCGAGCCGGCTCCATGTCAAAATCAAAGCCCTTAAAATTAAAACATATAACAAGTACAAGTATCGTAAAATACAAAATTTATATCAACTGATTAGAGGTTCAAGTAAATAGAGCAAAAAAACTGAAATATTGATTTATTACTCTCAATTTAGTCTCGGTATGCCCCCTGCTTGCCCTCAGTTCAGCTATTTGCTTTATAAAACAAAGATAAAAATGACTAAAAGTTGAAATGATTAGTCAAAAATAAGTATAAAGTATTTTTTATTTACGGCTCAAGCCGAGACGCTTCATCTCAATTTCAAAGATCTTTTGTTGTGAATTTTTCAAAGAATGACAGATATGAATTATTCATTTGACAAATATCAGCATTATATAATAAAAGCAAATAAACCTTATGGTGGAAAATGTATGAATAAAAAAATATTATTAATAATTAGTTTCTTTTATATGATTTATTGTTATGCTGAATTAAATCATTATTATTTTTATCAGCCAGAAATTGATTTAGGTTCTGAAGGAAGCTTTACTCCAATGAGTATGTGGATCAATGGGGGATATGATATCCTGAGAAATGGTGCTCATGATCAGCAACTGACAAATCAGGAATATCGTAATGGTTTTAAATATGTATGCAAATCATTAGCACATCCGATCGATAGTATTGAATTGATTGGATGGGATAACTTTTTAGCACAGGAATTTCCGAATTTTAAACTCAGAAGTGAGAAATTAAATTTTATGCCGAATATTCCAATTCATACAATTGGAGAGGGAATGCGTTATGTTAAAGTGTCCGAGTGGTATGATTATCATGGATATCCATTTCCTAAAACATTAGGATTGTTGACCAGCATATCTTACCAATTTATGAATGAAACTTTGGAGCAGGGAAACTGTAAAACAATGAGAACAGATCCTTTAGCCGATATCTATGTATATAATAATTTAGGCTTTATATTATTTTCAATAAAACCTGTAAAAAGGTTTTTTTCTGAGACTTTTGTAGTCAATGACTGGAGTTTACAACCTGTGTATAATCCTTTTAACGATCACATAGATAATGCGGGTGAACAGTATATGGGGAAAGTGAAAGTAAAAGGGGATTATTCATTATTTTGTTATTGGGGTATGGATTTTTTGTTGGGAATGAGTGTCAAAAAAGATAATGATCGGTCAATTTCTATTGGTTTAGGACAATCTGCAAATAAGATTGGTTCTAAGGTCGTTAATGGCATTTATGTTCCGGTAGTCTCCTCAGTAGATCCGGCGATAGGTGTTTTTTATGATTATAAGAATTCATTGATTGCAAATGCGCATTTTTCATTTGATAAGGATAGCATTCATTTGAAAACAAATGTTTATCCTGGATTAGTGAGTATCAAGGGTGTAAAACCGGGATTATTTGCAGAATATACTTCGAGTCGGAATCACGTGAAGAAAGCGATTATAGGCTTTAGCATACAGAAGGTCCCCATCGGATTATTTGCTGGAAAATCTAAATAATTTAGTACTTATACTCGATTCCTGTGTACAAATATTGGGAGTAATTATTTTCAAAATCATTGTATTGGTATAGAGCGTTGATAAAAATTTCCGGGAAGGGACGATACTTAAGAGCAAAAGAGATTCTTTCTTTTCTAAGAATATTATTCTCTAAAAATGCTACCTGTTGATTGATTTGCTGGAATGGGTTGTTATTCATATCTCCTTGTTGCACATTTTCGTATATCATTGAAGTCTCTAAGTTTGGTAAAGTATATCTTACTCTTGCTGCGAAGCTTAAAAAGTTTGATCCCCATTCTGATCCGAGTAATTTTGAATCTTGAGTATAAGTAAGTAACCCTGATTTATGACCATAAGTTCCTTGACCAATAGCAGTTGTTTCTTGGCCGATCTCAAGCGGAAAATCTTTGAACTGATAAGAAAAACCACCCTGGAATGCCAGATAACTCATGATGTATTTTGTAGTCAATCGTGATTGAGTCAGATCATCTGCTAAGAAGTTCCCATAGATATTTAATCCATATCCTGGAGTAATGTTTGCAAAACCAAAAAGTACACCATTATCTCTTCCGTGAAACTTGTTATCTAAGATTTTATAGATAGCCAATGGGGAAGAGTAAGCAATATTGATTGTATTATCACTATACATAATGGCATTTCCTACACCCATCGTTAACCATGATTTTTTGTAAGTTAGCATTTGTAGTGCATAAGATTTGCTTTTGTAATCTGTTTCATTTTTTAAACTGTCAGGAATTAACTGTGTTGTTATCCCTGTATAGGTGAAATTTCCGATATTTTTATAATACTTTAAATAGCCATAAGGCGTCACATTCTGATTGAGGATGATTGAACTTGTAAAGGAATATCCAATTTTGAAAGTGGAATAACCTGTGGATAGATTTAAGTATTTATTTTTGTAATCCACTTCAGATTTAAGATCAACCTGATAATAAGTATCATTATCATGGTAAAAATCGTTTCCCATGATAGAAAGATACGGATTTTCTTTGATAAAATCGACATCTCCTGTAAAACCACCTTTTTTAAACTGGAGATAGTAACCAAAATTATCATAAAAGTTTCCGGCACTTTCGATCCCATAATATTTTCTTGTTCTAGAAACTTGTTTTTCTGTATTTTTAAGGTCGTACTTATAGCCTAAAAGTCCTGAAGTATAGAGGAAAGTGGTGTCTTTCTCTGCATAAGTGAATAATCTTAAAGGTTGTTCATGTGATTTAAAGGTATTGATAAAGCTGTTAGGAATTTTTTTAAGAGGATAGATCGCATTTCTAAAGCCATTTTCCTGCTTGATATTTAAACGTTTACTGTGTTTCATTGCTAAATCACTGAAACGAGGATATGCATTTTGTTTAATAATTTCATCTAAAGATTTCATAATATCATTGTAATAAAGAGGCTTTAAACTGAGATTAATCTCTGTCAGATGCTGATTTGAAGCCATTTCTAAAAAGGGGTAGACTTCATCATCCATGGGAATCATAAAATCTGCAAAAATGTTTAAGCTGGCTGTGATTAAAAGAATTAAAAGAATGTATTTCATATTTACCTCAGTTTGGTTTATCTCATAATATTGTTGAATATAGTCTTGTCAAATGGAAAGTAACAGAAAATTGATAATTAAATTCTGACTATATTTTCATTGTGATCTATTCTATAAATGTATTGATAATGATTTAACATAGACTCAAGTTTAAATGAATCAAGAGTTGTTGTAAAAGCATGGTCGATAATGGTACTGAATTTTAATGGATTGCTTGTGTATTCTAAAATTAGATTTACTGCTTTATCGGTATTGTTTAAATCATAAGTGTAGCCATTTACAGCATCTTTAATGATATCTACAACTCCTCCAACATGTGACGAAATTACCAGTTTTTTGAAATTTATTGCTTCAATAATTGTGACAGGAGTTCCTTCATTTAGAGAAGTGAGTAAAGAGATATCAATGTCTTTGTAATAATCAAGCATATTCTCAATATAGCCAGTGATTATTATATTTTTTTGAAGATTTTGTTTTTCGATAAGTAATTGTAGTTCCTGTTTTCTTTCTCCATCACCAATAATTAAAAAGGTGATGTTTGAGTTAATTTTTACGACTCTTCTGGCGATCTCAATAAATACGTCATGATTTTTAATTGGTGCCAATCTGCCGATAATTGCAACAATAGTATGATACTCAGGGATATTGAACTTCTCTTTAAGTGATAATTGAACATTTTCTTGAAAATTGAATCCTAATGGGATAATCAGTCTTTGAGAAGGATTTCCGATGTTTAATTTCTTTAATTCTCTCTCTTGAGAAGGCGCAAGAGTTATCAGATAAGTAGATGTTTTTGCTAATAACCTTTCTAATATAACAGATACTTTACTGAAGAATGATCCAAAATAACCTTCAAAATTTAAACCATGATATGTATGAATGATGACAGGTGTTCTACTAATAAATGCTGCAATTCTTCCAATCAAACCTGCTTTTGTGGTATGTGTATGTACGATATCAGGTTTAATCCTTTTTAAGATAAGGCAGAGCTGGAAAATCGAAATCAAATCTCTAAAGGGATTAATAGATCTCTGCAACGAATTTAAGTATAATGGTTTTATTCTTGATTGATTATATTCAGTCATTTCAAGATCATCTTTATCAATCTTACCTGTCATAATCAACGTTTCATATTCATCATTATTGAAGAATTGACTCAATTGAATTAAATGAGCAGCAACCCCACCAATGGTTAAACGAGTAATAATATGAAGAGTTTTAATCTTTTTCATTTGTTAAGTCATTATCAATTAATTTTAAAAGTTTTAAAAAACGCTCAATAATTAATAGATTTCCAATAATATCCTGATTGTTCTTTGTTCCTTTAAAATGCTCATCTATAATAGTGTGTAAAATATGATCAGAGAATATATTATTCTCGTTAATCTCTGAATTTTGGAATTCTTTAATAATTAAGTTTTTGTATATATTTTTGTAAGCATTTCCAATAGAATCTTGAAAGATATTTTTATTCTTTAAATTAGGTTTTAATTTCTTTTTCAATTTAATATACATTGAATATGTTTTGATTAAGAGCATATTTTTACGTCTACATATTTTATAAAATATATTTCCATTTACTGGTATTTGAGATAATTCTTTAGCATATTGAAAAATAATCTCAGGATAGAGTGTAAAATCATGTAATTTATTTATTGGAGTTAAGAAATATAAGTTTGCTATTTCCTGACTTAGAAAAGGCTCAATATTTTGTAATTGCCAGTTTCTCTGATTTATTAGTATTCCCGAATTTGAAAATAATGCGAAAAAAGTTAAAGCTTTTAAAACAAAGTCAATATTACTATTTAACTGATAAATCTCTTTGATTATTCCACAAAAATAAGTTTTATAATTATTACGATCAAGTTCATTTAAATAAGAGAAATTAAAATATTTAGAAATGAAATAATTATAAATTTCATCTATTGGGTTATTTCTATTTTTTATGCTAGGGATTCTGAATGCTTCTGGAGTTGTTCTAACTCCACCAAATCTTAAAAGATCTATGTCTTTGAATACGATATTTTCAATTGCTCTCATCCCGTTTGTATTACCATTGCTAAAAAAAGCAAAAGCATGTAAATTATTTGCATATTGATCTTCAGAAATATTCTCTAGTTCAACATTTATATGTTTGAAATTATAAATCTTTGCGATTCTTTGTGCTGTTACATTGTCAATACAGTTAACTTCACCACGTGTTCTGATTACTGTTTTATTCTTGTCAACAATATCTTTAAGCAATCCGAATATTGATCGAGTATCTTTGCCAGCAGTTAAGTCAAATTCAATTGTCTGAGCAAAATTTATATAGACAGAACTTTTTGTTTTAATCCTTCCAATAATGCCTTTTGTTATATTTTTTAATTGAGAATCACTATAAACTGGTTCTAAAGATGTGAAATTACTGTCATATTTTGATTCAACTTTGTTGTTAAAAATCTTAATAATTTCATAAGGTTTTATATTTTTAATATCTTCAAGAATACTATCACCAATTCTACTGGAACTGAAACCAAGCATTTCAATAATCGAATTTCTGTTGATTTTCTTTGATAAAAGACCAGTCGAATATAATAAAATATCAGAGGAAGATAAAAATGTCAATGTATTACTAAGAAAATAGTGAATTCTTCTGTCTCCAACTGAATCTGATAGAATTAGTATTGATTTTGAATATTTATTGAATAAAATAAACGAAAAATGACCATCAATTGAACGAACAGCATTTTCTCCTGATTTTAAATAAATATCAAGAAGAAATTTTGATAGGTTTAAATCAATTTCTCCAAATAGATTGCCATATGTGTAAACAAAATATTCATTTGTGTTAAAAATATGGTGTAATTTTGAGATTTTGCTTTCTGATGGTTTTGTACAAATCAGATTTATATCATGGTCGTATGATGAAACCGTTAAATCAGTTTGAATTGGAAAATTTTTTGAAACATTTATATATGTTCTTCTAATACGCTCAATATAATCATCAGCAATGATTTGCCCAAAAATTAATGTAAAACTGAACATACTTAACTCTCCTTACAATTATATTGCTTTATAT
Organism: uncultured Candidatus Cloacimonadota bacterium; assembly: GCA_964573665.1. Classification (GTDB taxonomy): domain Bacteria; phylum Cloacimonadota; class Cloacimonadia; order Cloacimonadales; family WRIO01; genus JAGOCT01. The sequence continues at coordinate 14,781 of CAZNKI010000001.1, forward strand.
TATTTATTTTATTAAAAATATTGAGACATATAATATCCCAATTAAGTTCATTTGTTACTCTCTCAAGACCTTTTTGACCAAATTGCAGTCTTAACTGAGGATCTTTTAACAATGTAATAGTTTTTTCTGCGATATCTTCAATAGATAAAGGATTGACCAGGAAGCCAGTTTGTTTATCAACTATTGCATCTACCGCACCTCCTGAATTTCCAGCGATTGTAGGTTTTGCACAGGCAGCAGCGTCCGCAAAGACGATTCCAAAACCTTCTACATCGTAAACTTCTTGTCTGTTTGGCATAATAAAAATATCACAGGCATTGAATAAATCATTAATTTCTTCATCTTTGACAAAGCCAATAAACTTTACATGATTTTCTAATTTGTTTTCTTTGACGAGATGTATTAATGTTGATTGATACTCTCCTCGCCCACCGATCAGATATGTCAAATTTGGTACATTTTCAAGAATTTTGGGTAATGCTTTGATGACCATATCATTACCTTTTCTTGGTATTAAGTGTGAAACTGTAAGTAGTATCAAATGATCATCAGGGATATTGTATTTCTGCTTGATTAAGTGATTTGTTTCTTTTGGGAAGAACATTTTTGTATTAGCACCTAAAAGAGTTTTGTAGATTTTATTTGGATCTGCTCCTTTTGAAATCGCAAGTTGTGTAGTAAATTTACTATTGCTGATGATCAAGTCTGCATTTTTTAGGATAAATTTTTGTAGGAGTCGTTGGTTGAAAGGTTTTGAATGAAAAATTAATTCTGATCCATGGACATAGATCACTAAAGGGACATTGAAGCATAATTTATAAAAGGTTCCAATAACTCCTGTGAATAATGGCATAGAGCATTGAAACACAATATGAGCATTAATATTTTGTTCTTTTATTTGATTGAAAGAGGAAAGTGAATTATCAATAAATGAGATACAATTTTTTATCACATTTCTATTAATTAGTAAAAGAACAGAGAAGATTATGAAAGAAATTAGTTTTGTACATGATTTTATGTGATTATAAAGAAGTATAACTGTTTTAAGGTAGCTACCTTGCCCCCAAGGGAAACGTAAAATTTTTACAGGAGTATTCATGCGATTAGGAATATTATTGAATTCTCTACACCAAACTTCAATATTATGAGTACTCCATTTTTTTGCAACTTCTAAAAGAAATGTTTCAACTCCACCTTCAATAGGGTAAAATTGCATTGAAATAATAACAGAATTTAGTTTTTTCATAAATCCTCAGCTAATAACTTATCTACACTTTTGATTACTTCAGATAATTTTTTTGTAGTATTTATAATTGAGAAGTTAGTAATATTTTGGATATTAATTGATTCTAAAAATTGACTTTTATTTATATTTACAACTTCTTTTAATTTTTTAATAATTAAATCTTTATTGTCATTCTCAACTGTAAAACCAATATTACAATATTCGAGAAAATATGCAACTTCTGATATCTTTGTATTCAAAGAGATAATTGGTTTTTTATATTGTGAATATTCAAATAACTTAAATGATATTGTTTCTGTCATTTTCGTAGGATAATAAAAATGTATAAAAGCATCTGCGCTTTGAGCAATTTCCATTAACTCTTTTCGATTAAGAAACCCTTTAAATTCTATGAAGTTATAAGATTTTAAACACTTGGATTTGTCATCATCACTTACATTTCCACAAACAATTAAGCGTATAGGATATTCTTTTGATAAATTATATAAACACTCTAAAAGCATTGTTGGATCATATATTAAATCACCAAAAGTAAATTTTCCGCTATAAAAGAAAATGAAGTTAGAATGATTATTTAGAACAGTACTTTGAAATTTGATGAAATCTTCATGATCATATCCTGTTGGTATTACTTCAGCAATATTGGGATATGGTTTCTTTAACGTCCTGTTTAAAATATTTAATGACGTTGAAGTAATAGCATCTGAGCTATTAATACAATAACTTTCCATTACTTTGTTAAAGTATTGTCGAATAAATGTTTGAGAATTTTGACTGATATCAGACTGCCAACAATCTCGATAATCAAGGATCAATTTTACCTTTAAGATTTTTTTTAAAATAGTTCCTAGTACAAATAAAGAAAATGGTGCACCTGTTATATAAATGGTTTTAATCTTTTCTTTTTTTATTATTTTAGTAATATTAAAAAAATGTCTTAAAACCCATGAAATATGTATATCAGGAGAGAATAATAAATCCTTTAGAAGTTTTAAAGGGAGAGTTATTATTGAGTTTTTTTTATTGTTAATGATTATTTTACTTTTGTACAATTCTTGAGCATCTGGAAAAAAACTTTTTAATCGATAAACTTTGCATTTTTCAGGGATATCGTTTAATAAATTCTCATTAATATGATGTTTTCCTTGATCTGCAGTTATAACTATTGGATAAATTCCATTTTCAGGTAGATACTTTACAAATTTTAATATTCTGAATGTTCCTGTCACATTATAGGGGGCAAAATTAAAAGTTATAATTAAAACAGGTATCATATCAGCTTCCCAACTTCTTCTAATAGAATTTTCTCTTCAACTTCCCATGAATAGTTGCGTTTAATTTTTTTGCAATTCTCTTTAAAAATATCTAGTACTTCTCTGTTTTTTTCAATTGTTTTTAAAATATCTTTTAATTGTTCAACATTTCCTGATTCATAGACATAACCTATATTATTATCATTGATAATACTGGCAATTTCTGGGAAGTTAACACCAATAACAGGTATTTCAGCCATAATACACTCGAGAAGTTTATTAGAAATTTCATTGTAAATATTTTCTGAGTAGTGAAAAGGTTGAATACCTATATCAGCAGAAGCGATGTTTTCAACAATATCTTCAGGACTAACTGCATCCTTAAAAAGTACTTTGTTTTCTAATCCAAGAGATTTTACATATTGGATTAATTCATTAATATCATTTCCCATGCCCATAAAGATAAGAATAAAATCATTTAAATCTTTAACTGCATCAACTATATCAAATACTCCACGAATCTTTCCAATTTGACCTTGATAAATAAGGAGAAGTTTATTTGCAGGGATATTATAATCAGTTTTTAGATTTTTAGTATGTTTTAAAACAATGAAAGGGCATGTGCTCCTTAAAACATGTATATTTGTAATACCATATAGATTCATTAGAATTTTTCGTTTGCTTTCGGTTGTTGTAAAAATTAAATCTACTTTTTTAATAAAAGTGTTTTCTACCCAATCCCAATATTTTTGCATCAAGCGAGATGATCTAAGATAAAGATTAGAACTACTCCAAATTTCATGAGGTTCATAAATGATTGGTTTTTGTAATATAAATGAGGCTATATAAGCAGTTAATAATGAATCAGGGTCTCTATTAATAATAAGATCAGGTTTTAACTTAATTATTTTTAGTAATGCTCCCAAATTCCAGAAAATTCTATTAAGAAATTTGGTTACATATATTCTAAATTTTATATGTTTAATAAAGTTTACTATTTTTTTTTTTTTGTTTGACTGAAGATTTAATTCCTCATTCTCTATTGTAACAGATGATTCAACAGAATATATGCCAGAAAGAGTAAAAACACGATAAATATTGAATTCTCTTTTTTCTTCTTTTTTTAAATCTTTATAGAGTTTTTCGGCAATGACATAAACTTCATAATTATTCTTTGATAAGGATGATGCAATTTTTTTAACTCTTGAATCATATCTCATAGTACTTTTTGTGAGAAAAGCAATTTTTTTCATTTTACTCTCCTTAGATAGTTAATAATGTTTAAAGGACTAAAATATACAATCAATGTAATTACTAAAAAAGTTATAAGAGTTTTTATAAGTATTTCATCAGCAATATAATTACAAAACATAGTTGTTAAAAATGCAAATAATATTATTAATATGTTAGATTTTAGTTTAAAAGGTATTCTGTAATGTTTTTGACTGAAATAGAAAAGGCATGCAGCTCTTACAATTATTGAGATCAAGCTACTAACTGAAGCCCCAATAAATCCATATTTTGGGATAAGAATGAAATTTATCCCAATGTTGAAAAATGTACCAATTCCGTCACTGTATAGCATATATTTTGTTTTTTCTACAAGAGTTACTCCTACTGTAAAAAGCATGTAATATGAATATGTGATATAAGAAAGTGTAAGTAATGGAATTACAGTATAAGCTGAAGAAAATTCAATATTATCAGTTAATACATTCATAACTTGTTTGCTAAAGACTGATATGAGTATATAAAAAATCATGCTTATGAAAATTAAAACATCAAAGACTTTTGCAAAAATTTCTTTAGCATTTTTTTCGTGCTGATATGAAAACATCAAGTTGCTCCAAGCTAACATAAATGGGAAAACAATTATAAATTGAATAATAGATGCGTATTTTGCACTTAATCCATAAATACCAACTTCTTTAAGTGCTGAACTTGAATGATATAATGTTCTAATCATATAGCGATCAGTTAAATTGAAAATCCAGTTTACAATACCACTACCTGCTAAAGGAATGCAAAGATGAAAAATTTTCTTAAGTATTCTTAGATTAATACTAAATTTAAATCGATTTAAGAAAAATAAAACTAACGAAACAAATGCTAACCCGTAAACAGAGGCTTCTCTTATTCCTATATAGGATTTTTTGAAATATACAACAAATATAATATTTAAGATGGCGATAATAAGTGTCAGTAAAATATTGAATGTACAATATAAAAATGGTTGATTATTCATTCTATAAATATTTAAATAAAGCTGAATTATACACTGTAGAAATGATGAAATAATTACTAAAAAAGTTAAATATGAATAATTTGAACCATATATGATTTGAGAGATAAATGGAATACAAATAATTAAAATAATGGAAACAAATGATGCATAGATTAGATAAAATGAGAATACCGTGTTGATTTTATCTTGATTGTTACAATAATCTAATTTATCATAAAAAATTTTAAATAACCCTGAATCCATATTAAGAAGCAAAATAACTAATAATAGAGAAAATAATGTGCTACTCATTTCAAGAATACCATAATCTTCTGCATTAAGGTAAGATAAATAAAGAGGTAGCAAGAAAAAGGTTACGGTACGAGATAGAATATTACTCACTCCATAAATGAGAGAATGATGCATAAATTTAAGTAAGTGTTGTTTCATTATAAATTACAAAAATTATTAGCTTATAATTTGAATAATTCTTTTTTTAACATGTTTAATTTTTCATGATTGTCATCTAAATGAATTAAATTTTCTAAATAATGTGAAACTAACGCAAATGCAATCGAAAACAGTAAACTAAGAAAAAATACAGTAATACAAAGAAGTGCTCTTTTGGGCCATGTTCTTTTCCCTGCCGGAACAGCATCTTCAATAATATCAAGGGTTGTTGATTCTTTTGATTCCTCTAGTTTTGCTAATTCTAGTTGGGGATAGATAAATTCTAAAACAGCATAATTTATTTTTAATTGAGTTTCTACTTGAATATATTTTTTTGTATAATCTGCAACGTTGTCTAGAGATAGAATATATTTACTATATTGATTAGAATTTTCAATTTTCTTAATAGTATTCTTTAAGACATTAACTTCATCCTTTTTATTTAATATTCTTGGGTCATTTAAATCAAAATTAACAGATAACAAATCAAGTGTGATCTGTTTTTTAATTTTATCTGATTCTAAAAGCACATATTGCTCAATAATGCTTTTTGTTTGATCCTCTATACTTAGAACATTATTACTCTTTTGAAAATCTGTATAATCATTTTGTATCTGCTTAATCTCATTATCTAAAAGAATTACACGATTTTCTAACAATATTCTTTTTTCTTTTGCTTTAGTAATTCTTTCATGTTTGTTAAAATAATCTATTTCATTCACAATAAAATTTGCAATTTCAGCAGAAAAATATTTGTCTTTAGAAGTTATGGATATTTCTAAAAATCCAACTTTTTCATTAAAAGTAACTTTTAGCATTTTCTCTTTTATATATTTTAAGGTTAAATCTCTTATTTCCTCTTTTGTTGTTTTATTTTTTATTTTAATCTTGAAATAAGCAGTTAAATTAAATCTTTGAATCACTTTTTCTAGAAAAGGTCTACTATAGATAATTGCAACAAGTCTTTCGCCCTCTACATTAGCATCACCAATTCCTAAGCTACTTGATAATCCACCTAATAATGAACCACCAATATTGCTGATATCAAAACTATTTGTTGTAGTCAGAGGTTGAACGATGGCTGTTGAAGTCCATTTTTGGTTTACGAGCAAACTAAAAATTACTGCACTAATACTTGATATGAGCGTAATTAAAAATATCATTCTTTTCTTTTTGGCAAGAATGATAGATATATCTAATAGGTTTATTTTGTTTGTATTCATAATCAATCACCTTAATCTACCTTTTAATTAAACACTTATTTATCAAAGTTTATTCTGTCAATGATTTTTTAGACACGATATTCACTACAGGAAATAATAAAATTGTTCAAATATATTGTTAGATCTTATTTTCATTTTTATAAATCCTTTCAACAGATGTTAATAATGATAATATAAACACCCCTTGGAATAGAATTATCTGATGGTTTACTGATGTCCATATACAATCAAATAAATTATGAACTAAAAAATAAATAAAGTAACATGTTATACAAATTATTAGGTCTTTTCCTTGCTGATTGGTATTTGATTTAAATAGTAAAAATATTAAATATTTTATTATAGAAAATAGTAAAAGAAGAAGAATGATAAAACCAATTAATCCTGTTTCAGCTAATGTGTTTAGATAAATGTTGTGAGCAACTCTCAATTGCTTGAGATTAAAATATTTAAAAAATGTGTGAAATTGAGTATAAAAATAATAATAGTTATTAATGCCAATTCCATAAATAGGCGATTGTAAGAACAACTTTATAGCAGCTATCCACATCCCAAATCTATCAAGAGTTGATACATCTATTCCTGAAGAGGAAACTAATTGATATCTTTGAAAGAAAGATGAACCAATAGTTACAACAAAAACTGAAATAAATGAGAGTAAAATTACAAAAGAATATGCAAGTTTTTTTATGTTATTTATGTTATAAATTAACAAGTATATGATGAGTGAAAATAGAAATCCAATTTGTCCACCTCGAGATTGAGTACCAATCAACACAATAACACTTAGAATTATTGTAGTAACAGAGAAAATATTAAGAATTAAGTTTTTATTATTTTTAATTAAAAATAAATTAACTAGAATAAAAAAAACATTTAACCCAATTAATGAGTTTGCACTTTCTATCAACCCAAATGGTCTTAATCCACTAAGCATTTGTTTAATTCCAAATATACAATGAAAAGTTGATGTAATATTAAGTAGCATAATTGAAGAAACAATTTTTTTATGTGAATCTAAAAATCCTTTCAAAAAGTCATACCAAAGAAATGACTGACTAAAGTATATAATCCATAACAGGGTTTGAAATTTAATTCTTGCTGTTAACAAACTAAGAAACATTAGAAATAATAAATATATTCGATTATATTTAATGACCTTTTGACTATTAGAATAGATATATTTTCTATTGTAATAATTAATAATAATCTGATAAATAAGAAGAGGTGTTAATATAATAAAGAGCCTTATAGGTATTTCAAAAAAAATATAAAAAACATTATAGTAGGCATTTGACAACCATAATAATAAGAATAGACCTGTTTCAAAATTGTATTTCAAAATTTTTATTAATGGGAAAATACTGATCATTATAATAATGTATGAGATTTTTAAATCAAATAATATTGAAATAGAGAAGAAAAGAATAATTGATATAATATAGAGTAAATAATTTCTATTAATGTTTTGAAAAAAATACATCATGAATACTATTTAATTTATCATTTAAATTAGGATTTTCTTGTCTTTTTAAAATGAATAGTTCTGATAACAAAACATAAACTGATGAGTTTATCCCACCAACAAATAATAATATAACTAAAAGAATTAATTTTTTTATGAAAGGATTATCACCCGATGGTACTGGGTCTTCAATAATTTCTAATGAAGGAAATTCTTTAGCTTCATCTATTTTTGCAAATTCATACTGAGGGTATAAACTTTCAAAAACTAATTTGTTAATTTCAAGTTGAGTATTTAAACGGAACTCATTTTTTTTAAGATCTGGTATTTTATTTAATGAAAAGATATAATTTGAATCTTTAGAAATCTCTAGTTTATCCATTTCTTTTTTAATAATTTCTAATTCAGATTTTAATAAAACAATTCTAGGATCATTATTATTAAACTGTTTTAAGAGTATTTCAATTTCAATATTTTTTTTTATTCTATCTGATTCTAAATCGACATACTGTTTTATTGATGATCTTGTTTGTTCTTCTATATCAGCAATTTTATTATCAATTCTATATTTAATGAGTTCCATTTCTAATTTATCAATATTGTTCTGAATCTCTTTTAATCTTGACTCAATTAAAATCTTGCTTTCTTTTGCTTTTGATTTTCTATCGTACTTATTAAATTTATCCAATTCAGAAATAATGAAATTAGCAATTTGTGATGATAGATATTTATCTTTAGTTTTAATGCGAACATCCAAGAATCCATAACCCTGTAAATATTCTGAAGTAATCATACGTGCTCTCATTTTTTTTAAAACAAGATCGCGTTTTTCATCAGAATTCATATTTTTATTGTTTAATTTATAATACGAATACAAATCAAATTTTGTGATAATTTTCTCTAAAAATGGACGGCTATTAATAATTGAAATTAATCGTTCTCCCTCAATATCTGTTTCTGTTTGGGTAAATGCTTTGGATAACTTTGATAATTGAGAGTTTGTTAGTGATGATAACTCTACGCTTGATGGACTTACAAGAGGTTGAACTAAAAAATTTGATTCCCAATAATTACTGCTAAAAATGATATAAATGGAAGAGAGTATAAAGAAAAAGAAGAAGAGAATAGCTAAAGTTTTCTTTCTTTTGATTAAAATATTTATCATATCAAAAATATCATACTGATTCATAAAATCCTTAACTTTTTTATTTTATTGTATTAAAACAAGACTTTAGTAATTTTGTCAATTGTTTTCTCTTTGTTGAGTCCATATCGAATACTTTTTCCCTATAACTGCTTTAATTAATGCTCTTAAAGAAATTATAATCATTGTAATCCAGTATGTAAATAGTTTTAATATTTTTTTTTGTTTTCCAAATTTTTCTAAAAGAAGTCCTAAAACTCCTAAGAGGATAATTAATAGATTAGGAATAACATAGGCGAATAATAAGAATTCTGAATGGCTCAGTAATGCAAATATCAAAGATAAAAGATAAATATAACCGATCAACCAGCGAATAATCTTATGACTGATTAAAAAAGCAGAAATATACCCGAATTTGAATGGATTAAGCAATACAATTTGACGAGCAATGGCTTGCCATTCTTGAGTGACGATTCTTATTTTCCTTGAAAGCTCTTCCAAAGATCTTTCAGAAAGATCTTCAGTAATAAAAGAATTTGGATTATACTTAGCAAGATATCCTTTTTTGATAACAATTAGAGTTCTTTCAAAATCATCAGGGCTTGATTCATCAATTTCAGTAAATAATTCTCTTCTGATTAAAAAAACTGATCCGCATGCACCAATGATTGTTTTAATGTTTGATTCATAATTTTTAATGTTGCATTCGTATTTCCAGTAAATCCCTTCTCCAGAATCATGTTCTCCTGCTTTTACCAATTTACATTCTCCCGATACCAATCCTATCTGAGGATCGCTCTCAAGTACTCGAACTAATTCTGTGGCTGTATCTGGTTGGAATATCGAATTAGCATCAGTAGAAAGGATATATTTAGTGTTGATTTGAGACATTATCATGTTATGAGCAGCTTGTTTGCCTCTTCGAGGTTTTTGAATAATCAACTCAATGTTTTCATTAGAAAATTCTCTGACGATATCATTTGTTTTATCCGTAGAATCATCAGATATGACAAGCATTTTGATTTTATCTTTGGGGTAATCTAATTTTAAAAACGATTCTATTTTTTCTTTTATATGTTTTTCTTCATTGTATGCAGCACAAATTACTGTTATTGTTGGGAAATTATCTAATTCTGGATACTTAATTTCTTTTTGTTTTGAAAAAAAAGACAGGATTACAGGATAGCCAATTATATGGTAGAATATTAGAAATAACATTATGACGAATAAATAGATCATTATTACCTCAAGAGACTTAATTTTTTTTCGATTTCATTGCTTACTTGATCAGGTTTCAAATCTGTTAAACATTTTACTCCACATTTATGAGGATTTTGCTGTTCACAGGGTTGGCAATTTAAATTTTTCTTGATGACAGTTGTTTTCTCTGATAAAGGTCTTGTTAAGGTTGAGTCAGCAGGACCAAATATTGTAAAAATGTAAGGATCAAAACAAGAAGCGATATGACCAAGACCAGAATCTGTATTTAAAAAATAATTACACTTTGCGATTAAGGATGCTGTTTGAGTAAGACTTTTATTTCTAATTGTTTTGATCGAAGTATGTTTTTCAATATAGAAACCATCTTCTTCTTCATCTGGACCAATAAACATAAGAAATACTATTTTTGGATATTTATTTTTTAAATAATTAATCACTTCAACAAAGAATTTTTTGTCCCATCTTCTATTTTTTGCTTTCTTATTACAGCCAGGATGAATACCAAATATTATTTTATCATGCAAATTATTGTTTTGAAGATATTCATCTGCAAAGCTTTTATCATCATTACTTAGGTAGAACATTGGTTGGGGTTTTACCTCGGAAGTATTCATAAAAAGACTAACAATATTCAAATTGCTCTCATATCTATGATTATTAGAAGAATATCTTACTTGATCAGTAAAAAGTGGATTTTTAAGTATTCGGTATTCTCCAAACATTTTTTTATAACGAATAAAAATGGAGAATATAAAGATCTTAAGAGGAGAAATCCCAGAAGTGTGAAAACAAATGTCATATATATTCTTTCTTAAATTTCTAATCGCTTTTATTAAGCTTATTGGATTAAGCTCTGAATGAATAATTTGATGAACATAATCACTATTTTTTAATGGAATAATCGAATTTCTCTGTGTAATAAAAAAATCAATACTACAATCTTGCCACAGATTTTTAATTTGTTCAAGAAGTGGAGAAAACATAATCATATCTCCAATTCCCCAGGTATGTATTATTAGAATTTTTTTCATTATATCTCTTATTCTCTGATTTAAAAAGCTTGGATCAGTATAAAAACAATCATTTCTTGTTGTTAATATACCATTCAGTCATTTTTGCCATCTCAGATTCAATAGAATTTTGTTGAATATAACCCTTTTCTCGAATTTTTTCACTATAGAAGAAAGTTGGTGTAGTAAATTTCATAATTCTATTGCTATTTATTGGGAAATCAATTTTAAAAAGATTAGCAGGGATATCTATTAGTTTGCCGATGAATAAAGCAAAAATAAAGGGAATTTTTATCAAAGGCATTTTAAAGTTTTTATTTAAACAAACAATCTGCATTAGTTCTTTCAGTGTATAATATGGTTTATCAATAGCGTTGTAAATTTGAATACCTTTTTCTAAATGAGGCATCATAAATAGCGTCATGTCGATTATGTTGTTAACTGAGATAAGAGTTTTTACATAATTTCCATCGGATAACATAAACCAAGGTCTTTTATGCATCATGTTGATCATTTTATACATATTTGCATAATGATATTCTCCATAAATCACTGAAGGTCTAAGGAATACGACTTCACTCTCAGATGTTGTTTTCATCCATTCCGTGATCTCAATTTCACCTGCAAGTTTTGATTCACCGTAAGGATGATTAGGCTGGATTTCTCCAGTTTCATCTTTAGGTTCAGGATGATGACCATATACGCTTACCGTGCTGTAATAAATTATTTTTTTTATGTTATGTAATGTCATAAATTCTGTGATGACTTTTGTGCCAAATTGGTTGTGGCTAAAGTATTCTTCATCTGAAATTCCAAAATCATGTTTTGAGGCTGCACAGTGAATAATTAAGTCAATGGGTGCAGAAAACAAGCTTAATGCTTTATCCCAAATAAAGTTTAAATCTTCGATTTTTCTTATATCACCAATAAAGGTATTGGGATGTTTTTGAGGGTAGTTTGAATGTGAACTAATATCGATACCAATCACATTGTTGTAATTCTCTTCAAGTTTAAACATCAGTTTTGTACCAACAAAGCCATTTGAACCTGTTACTAATATATTCATTTATTCCTTCTTATCTTTTAAATTTTTTATTTAAAATAAGGCTTTCTTTGTCAATATTTTTTTAATTAATCAGTACTTTCTTCTTCCAATTTGCTTTTAAGAAATAGATATAGGTAGCGCACATCCCAAAGATCCAGGCGATGGGAATGCCGAACCAAATGCCTTTGTAACCGATGCCCATGGATTCTCTGGAGAGGAGATAGGATGCGGGGATGCGAAGTATCCATAAAGAGAAAACAGTAATGAGCATTGGGATAAAAGTATCTCCAGCACCTCGAAAAAAGCCATGGATGATAAACATGCTGGAAAAAATGATGTAAAAAGAACCGACAATTTTCAGGTAAGAATAAGCGATTTCGATCACAATCTGGTCTTGTGTGAATATTTTGAGCAGGTTTTGACCAAAAAGCCAGAAAACAAGAGTTACAAGCGCCGATATCGATGCCGACATGATAAGTGTCGCGTAAAGACCTTTACTCACTCTGGTGATGATTTTTGCGCCTAAATTTTGCCCAACGAAGGTAGTGAGTGCAGCAGAAAAATTCATTGCAGGCATCATTGCAAAAGAGTCAAGCCGTGTTGCAATTGAGTAGGCTGCTACTGCATCTGTTCCAAAATCATTAACAAATCGAAGTAAAGCCATCATTCCCAAGGATACAAAGGTTTGTTGAATCCCAGTAGGTAATCCGATATTGATACTTTTTCTAAAGATTGAAAAATCAAAAGTTAAGTGTTTAAGATTGAACTTTATTAATGAATGTTTTAACTGGAGGTAGATAATAATGCCAATCAGTGTTACAATTTGAGAAAAAACAGTTGCCCATGCTACACCTGGAATTCCCCAATTAAAGGATACAACGAAAAGCAAATCCAAAGCAATATTAAGAAGTGTAGAAAATATTAGAAAATATAGAGGTGTTTTTGAGTCTCCAAGACCTCTAAGTACAGAACTGATTCCTATGTATAGAAAGAAAAAGATCAAACCTGTCGAGTATATTTGAAAGTATAGCACCGCATCATTGAATATCTCTGAAGGGAGCTTTAATGCCTGAAAAATAAAACCAGCACATGTATATCCGACAATGCTCATTAAAATACCCGCCAGAAAGTTGAAGATCAGCATTACATCAATTGCTTTTTTTAATTTTGAGAAATCTTTCGCTCCAAAGAATTGAGAGATGAGAACAGATATTCCAATAGAGATTCCCATAAATAAGGATGTCAGAACAAAAATAATAGGGAAGGAGGCTCCAACGGCAGCCAGCGCATGTTTCCCCAGAAAATTACCAACAATCACACTATCTGCGACATTATATAATTGTTGGAACACATTACCTAAAAGCATTGGCAGTGAGAAAAGAAGAATTTGTAAAGAGATTCTGCCTTTAGTTAAATCTTTCATTCACACTTCTCATTTGAAGAACAAGAGCAACAGGAAACATTATCGCTTTTTGCATTGATCAATGCTTCTTTTCCTTCTTTAATGCAATAATAAGCGATTATAAAACCACCTACTGTATCGATATAAGGTATTTCAAACAAACGATAAATCAGTGATACTATCAATAGGCTAAAGGATAAGATAATGCATACTTTTGTGCAGTTCGCATCAGCAAGAATTGCTTTGGAACTTAGAATCTTTCCTACTTTTATTTTTTGAGACATTAAGAAATACATTGTCAGGATAGATATCAGTGAGATCACTATACCTGCTACTGTAGATTCTGGTTGATTATGGGTGATGAAGAAATTCAACAAGCCACTGATGATTAAACTAAGTGATAAAAGAAAGAAGGCAAAGGCCGTAATTCTGAGTGCTTTTTTTTCAAAGACCGTCTTTTTTTCGATTCCTTCTTTTTTAAAATTATATAACATGTGTAAAATCCCAAGTCCAGAGATTACTTCTACAAAACTATCGATTCCAAAACCTGCTAAAGCGATTGTTTCATCTTCAATACCGAAAGAGATGGATACAAGCCCTTCAACAATATTGTAAAGTATAGTAATCCAGGCTAAAATAATAGCTGTGTTAATTGCTTTCTTGTTCATTTATTTGACCAATGCAGAGATTTGCTTAAAGTTTGGATGTTTCGCATCATTTACGAGTTCGAAGAGTAACATTTCCGTATTGATCATTTCTACGCCATTTTGGATTAAACGTTTAATAGCAATTTTTTTGTTATAATCCTTACGAGAAGCCACCGCATCACAAACATAGAATACCTGAAATCCGGCTTCAATTGCATCAAGAGCAGATTGTGTCAGACAGATGTGTGCTTCAATACCATACAGTATAAGTGATTTTTTATCTAAAGATTTTAGATAATCAGAGATTTCTTTAGTAAAAATACTAAATCTAGTTTTCTCAAAATACTTGTAATGATCGGGTAGATAAATCCGATCTATCGTTTTACCTAAACCTTTAGGATATTGTTCTGTGACAAGTAGAGGGATATTCAATATTTCACTGGCTTTATTCAGCATTGATGAATGGATAACGACATTTTCAATATCAGGAATTGCTTTTTCAAACTTTTCCTGAATATCAATCATAATAAAGAGAGATTCTTCAATTTTTAAGCGCATTATTACTCCTTTTTAGAACTCATTAGCACCGAATGGTAAACTGAATAGATAATATTCATTTAGTTTCTTACCTTTAAGGTCATAAGCAAAACCATATTTTGCCAAGACATTTAATCCAAACAAATTGACTTTGCTTTTAAATTCATAACCCATCGCTTTATATTCTGTTTCTTTATTTTGCATATCGACTTTCCATAATTTTGTATAATCAAGAAATGCACTTACTGCTACATAATCAGAAATCAGGAAAGAATCAGTGAGCTTGAGACAGATTTCATTTTGATTGTTCAATAATCTTTTAGCGGTATGATTGTTTTCATAACCTCTGATAAAGAAGCGATTAAAGGCGGGTGAATCTCCTGTCTGGAAATATTCATAAGCATCTGTTCCCGGCATAAACTGAGCCAAAGGATCACCTGTAATACATTCATAACTTGCTGTATTTCTTATGGATAATGTTTTTAGTTGTTCTGCTTTAAACAGATATAAGAAAGGCGCGTAATTATTTTGGAAGAATGTACTATGTTGCGTAAAATTCATACTCATACCCAGTTTATCAGTAGCGTTGCTTACAGAATAATTGAGTTGCATACTTCTTACAGGATGAATCTGATAATTTTTCCAGGGCAAGCTATACTTTAATTTTATAAATGCTTCAGTGTTGGCAAATCCTTTTTCTTCAAAGAGATTAAGTTCATTGTCTTTGTCTTTTGAGATATCTGAGTAATGTAAACCGAGTCCATAAATAAAGTTGGTGTATTGAATATTAGATTCAATAGGTACTGTCGCTGTCAAACTGACTTTTTTCATATCCTGAAAATAGAGTTTATCTTTGTAGTAGCCAGCTACCCATTTACTTTGCATTGCCAGAAGACTAATGCTTGGTGTGTAGTTATTATTCATATACATCAGCATCCAGTAAGGGTCATTATCTGATGAATAGGGGATAAGACCAGTACCTGTAAGTATATGTTTACCTAATGCTTCAGAGAGAGTGAATGTCCCAAATATATGTGTATTCGTCGGGAATGCTAATCCTTGTCTCCATTTGATATTCTTGATGGCAGAATAATCTTTTGGTTCAGATTTCGAATAAGAGGCAATTGTTGTATTCAGCATATATTGTGGTTTTGTATCAATCCATTTTGTATAGTAGTTTTGATCGACTTTTGTGTCTTCAATATTTTTTTCTTTGATCACGGCTTTACCGATAGTAAATCCTCCACGATAATATTCATTCAATGCATAAGCAAAAGTGCTGTCATTCACTGTTTCAATTTTGAATGGATTCATATTAAATGGTGGGGTTTGAAATTCTTTTAGTGATTCCGATTTTATATTATATTGAAAAATGCTTAATTGGTAGTTTACAGCATTTTCACTGGAGATAATTATTCTATCTTCTGATTCCCAGTAGAAGTTTTGGGGCATATAAGGCAGTTCTATAGCTGATACAGCGTTGTAATTAGTAAGATTATACACGATGATATGGAATTTTTGATTTTCATCAAAAAGTGAAATGGCCAGTAGATCAGAAGAGGGAGAAAGTCTGAGATCGCCAATCTGGTTTTCTTTATTAAAGCTTGATAGAAGAGATTCATTACCTAAAGGGCAAATATAGTAAATATTATTTGCATTTCTATCCAATCTTTGATAATAAACACCTCCTGCATTATCCACCTGAACATTATTTCCTTCACCGAATTTTCTTGTTTTTTGGGTTTCAGTGGAATAAAGAAATACCTGAGGAGCGAATCTTCCTTTTTCAAAGCGGCTATATCTAGAATAGGCGACCCATTCCTGATTATTGCTGATTGAGATTGAGGAAAAGTTCCCTGATTTTGCGATAATTTGTTCTTTCTCAAAATAGAGGTTGTTTTTTGAAATGCTATCTGATTTAACATTCGCTAACACAAGATTGTAAAAACCTTGATTAAGTGATTTTCTGCCAACAAAGAGAAATTTATCTTTTTCCCATATCATTTGTTTAAAATCTTTCCAATTGCTTTTAAATTCATTGAGGCTATTGATCGTCAGATTTTTTGAGAAAGGATCATCATCTTTGAGTTTAAGATTAAATGCTTGGGCATAATAGTATGTATAAATATGTCTTCGCCATTCTTCAGAAAAGTCTTTGAAACTTTTATTATAAACTTTCTTAAAGGCATCTTCAAAATTGTAAAGAGATGATTTATTTCTAAACTGTAATAATTCCATAAGTTTATCTTCACCGTATTCTACCTGTAAGTATCTTACCATGGAAAAACCAGCGCCATAGTGTAAACCGCCTGCATACATTCCTGAAGGTTCTTTTTGTTTAAAAGAAAGTACGGAGGTTCTTAAAAAACGATCACCGCGATTGTAACCCCAAGGTTCGCCACTAAAAAACTGGGCGTAGCCTTCATTCAAAGTGCCAGGGAAGGAAATTGTAGTGATCGGCAGAACAGGATATAACCAATCTTTAATTGACTGAAATACAAACCAGTGAGAAGCTTCATGTGCAATGACTTTTCTTAACCATTTGTCATTTCCTGTAAATGATTTGAGGAAATCATTTTGATTGACCCAGACAAAAATATAGTGGGTTAACACAGCGGCACCGTTAGAGATATTATCCTGGTCAGAGATGTAAATGATCATTTTATCTTTAGGAGAGAACTTATAAGATTTAGATAATGTATTAAAACTTTCCTGTGCTATATCAGCGCTTTGTACAGCAAACTCATGAAGCGGTTCATGATAAACGATCTGACAATTTTCTGTTTCAATTGTTTTCCAATCAAGTTCAGGATGGTTTCTTTGGTTAAACAGGTTAAACGCACCAAAGGCATTGAGTTTTATGACAATGATCGTGAATAGAATCAGGAATAGTTTATTTTTCATGAGAATCTCCCTTTTTTTTCTTTTTATCTTCATCTTTTATCTTAAAACCGAACCCGATATTTTTGTTAATGACGTGAATTCGGTTGAAAACAGCTTTGAGTTTATAAGCTACTGGTTTTGAAATGTTTGCTCTGAACAGGATACTAGAGAATAATTGTTCTAGGTTTTCTGTACCCGCATCCTTGAAATATCCTATGTTTTGAAGTACATTTTTAATATAATTGACTGTTTCATCAATCACTTCTTTTGAAGCTGATTTTTCTCTATATTTTTTACGATAAGTATGTGCGTAAAGCTCATAAAGAGTGACAGCTACGGATTGAGAGAGATTGATCGAAGGGAAGTTCTCATTAGCAGGGATATAACATCTCAAATGACATAAGGATGCTTCTTCATCCGTCAGTCCCCAGGTTTCTCTACCAAACACCAAGGCGATTTTTAAATGTTTTGAATGATGCACATAATCAGACATTTCAATCGGATTATAGTCTATTTTCTTTTTTCTGCCATAACGTCTGGTGAGGACAATACTGCGGTCAATATCAGCTAAAGCGCTTTTTAAATCAGGGAAAATCTGGGCATTGTTCATAATCTCTTCAGAATGTACTGCCATAATCTGATCTTCTTTTTCTGGAATTTTTCCAACAATCCGCAAATTAAAGAAAGAGAAATTATGCATAATCCTAGAAACAGCACCGATATTTCCCCGATAAACGGGTTCAACCAAGATGATATATACGTTATTCATCGATTATTGGGTATCATTCAAGAGATTAAAAATCAGTTCTAAGTTGATTTTAAAGTGAACAAGAGAACCTGATATCACTTTATAGTCATAGATCAAAGCGTTTTTTTTCATATATTGCAGTGCTGAGAACACCTGTTCGTAATTTAAAGAATGTACTTTTGAGAATTCTGAAATTGAGATTGCGATATCATCTGGAACTGACAGGTTTTTAAGGTTATTCATAAGCAGAAGGCTGGCGATTTTCTTTAAGACGATCTTTTCATTGAGCCGACTCATTCTTTCATTCATCATTGTTAAGTTTTGTGAGAATGAACGAAAGAGGCGGTACATGAGGTCTGGAATCTGTAAGAGCGCATTGAGAAAATCCTCATTTGAGAACTCAGCAAGGACGCCGTTTGCTGTTGATTTAACCGACGCTGTTCTTTTTTTATCCAGAAAGAGCCCCATTTCACCGAAGATATCACCTTCTTTGAGTTGTGCAATAATCACTAAATCAGTAAGAATATCTTTTCTAAACACATCCAAAGTACCAGATAGGACGATAAATACTTTATCAGAAGGTCCGCCTTCAGTGACTATGATTTCATCTTTTCTGACGACTTTCTTCTTGCTGAATTTCATAATAAAGGAGACTGTATCGTCATATTTTTTTGATGACAGATCTCCAATAATTTCATAAAGGTTTGTGGGCATATTCATCCTATTGAAAAATTAGCGTACCGCATCAAAGATACGGTACGCAGACTCATTTATAATGAGATTAAAATATCATTTTCAACTTTTAAAGCTAATTGGTTTATTTGATCAATTAATGATTGAGATTTAGTGATAATATCGTTTTTAAAGGCTTCATCATTAATACTTCCCATGTTGATTTTGATGTTGAGGAAAGCGGCTTTAGCTGCAGCATTTGCTGTGATTGCGGCTACACCTGCATCTGAAAGAGCGTTTTTATTGCCGATCTTTGCAATCTTTTCAGCAAGAATCACACAATCATTTGCAATTTCCAAAGTTTTGAATGGGATGAGAATAGCATTTTTTGTTGCTTCTTCCATCTTCGTGTTTCTCAATGCTTTTTCTTCATCAGTGCTTTTTGGCAATCTCATGGCATCCATCATTTCATAGAAAGCTTGAGTATCATCATCGATTGCTCTAAGCGCTTCTGCTTTAACTTTTTGAGCATCTTCAGCAATTGGTTTTGCCTTTTCCCAAACATTTTCATAACCTTTTTTATTGATGGTAAGGTTTGCCACCATTGCACTAAGTCCAGCTGACATTGAAGCACATAAAGCTGCAACACTTCCGCCACCAGGAGCAGGAGAGTCTGTTGATAATTCGTCACAGAAACCTTCAAGCGTAAGATCAACCAATCTTTTTTCAGGTTGAATTGCATATTCAATAACTTTTTTATCAATATCAAAAGGTGCAAGTTCTGCTAGCCCCATTGACTGGATCGCTGTTTCAATGATCATACGATCAGGTAAACCTGCACTTTCGCCTAAGCGATTGAGGTAATATTTTCCTGCCATGATGATCGCATCTCTCGGGATCAGTCCAACAAGTTCGCTACCTGTTACCACTAATCCTTTTTCTATTGCAAGTTCTCTAACTTTTTCGAGAACAAGGTGAGCAGGAGTGATATTATAATTGGTCAGATTCATACTGATCTGAGCACGATTGTATTCATCAATATACCAGCCTACAGCTTTACAATGTTTGAATAAACCATCTTCAAACAGCTTTTCGCCATTTGCATCTTTCATGATTTTTCCATCAGCATCGCGTTTGAGTTTTCCTTTTTCACGAATCAGTTCAGCGATATCTTGAGCTTTCTTTTTATCTCTTGTATTCAGATTGATATTGTAAGCAATTAAGAATTCTCTAGCGCCAATTACAGTTGCGCCTGATTTTTCATTAAATGCGAAGGGACCAAAGTCAGGTCTCCAGTATTCATCTTTCATTTTGTCTGGTAAAGCTTCATATTCGCCTTTTCTGATTTCAGCTAAATTGACTCTTTCAGGTTTTGAAGCAGAATATTCATAAAGATAAACAGGTATATTTAATTCTTCACCTACACGTTTTGCGAGCGTTTTTGATAGTTCGATACATTCTTCCATACTAACGCCAGTCACAGGAATGAAAGGGCAAACGTCTGTAGCACCCATTCTTGCGTGAGCACCGTGATGTTTTGACATATCGATCAGTTCAGCTGCCTTTTTGATTGCCAGAAATGCTGCATCAACAACAGCTAAAGGTTCTCCAACAAATGTGAATACTGTTCGATTGGTATCAGCACCTGGATCGACATCAAGTAAGGTGACATTTTTTACAGATTTAACCTGAGCTGCTATTGCATCTAAAATTGAACGGTCACGTCCTTCGCTGAAATTCGGAACACATTCGATGAGTTTCATTCTTCCTCCATTGATTCTATTAATGAAATCTATTTTCTACATTGAATAATTTTTGTCCATAGTTTTTTTAATAACAAGAGCTTTGAATTATCAACGACCTTTCTAAAATCCATCCAACACATTGATTTTAACGACCAGCTCCGTTTTTTCGTAACACAACCAACCTGGTTGTGAACCGTAACGCGAGCTACCAGCTAGCGAAATCTTCTTTCTTGTTCTGCGAACATCCTTGTTTGCAGTACATGGTCAATAAATGATTCCTTAACAACCATGGCAATCTGTTAGCTTGCTTTACGCGATACACGACCATCTCAAATCACTCCGGCACAAATATTTATACGAGCAGCTCCATTCCCCTCTGTGGAGGGGTGGACGCGTTAGCGGACGGGGTGGTCATGGAAAAAGTGCATCTTTTTTTGATGCCAGTAGTTCATCAAGGAGACCCCACGCTTCACGATGTTCCGCTCTGGGTGACAGATGATCGTTTTTGTAGTTTTGCCGGAATATTCCATCTATCGAAATCTCATACATCCCAAGGAGTGCACAACGAGAGCAATCTGTTTGCTCGCTTTACGGGATTGGGTAGGCAAAAACCTGTCCACACATTTTTTTTCACAACTATGCGTCTGTCAAAGATCATTTTCGAGCTGTTTTTTTGAATGATCAAAATCGATCAAAAAAAAACATGCCCCTCTATATATATAGGGGATCCTTCAAGCTATAAAGTATTTTAAAAGTATGACTTTTATGCATTCTAACTAAATGTAAAATAGTCTGATGCAAAAAAAGTAAAAAATGAAATAATGATTTTTTTTTGAATGCATATTTAGGCGTTATTGTTTATGTTAAAGAAATAAAAAATGACAGTATCGTTTATTCTGCTTATACAGCTCAAGCTTATTAATCTCTCCGTCTCTTTCTTCTTGCGGATCTGATCCTCCTCGTAGGAAGTCAGTTCAGAAGTTTCATTGCGAAACATGCTAATCTTGTAATTTCTCAGAGATTAAATTACACATTTATCAAAAAAACATTTTACTAAACAAACATCTTCTGAATAAAAATCAAAAAAATCTTCTTTTAAATCATCTCTCCATCATTTCCAAAATATTGGCACTCTTTTATACGTTCATCTTCTTAATCTTATCTTCTGATCGAGAGAAGAGATCTTATTGGTGATTGATTGATAATAAGGATTTGACATTTTGTCACATATGAAGTGACATTTTGTCACCTATGATTTAACATTTTGTTCAGTATGATGCGACATTTTGTCACTTATGATTTAACATTTTGTTCAGTATGATGTGACATTTTGTTCAGTATGAAGTGACATTTTGTAACCTATGATTTAACATTTTGTTCAGTATTATGCGACATTTTGTCACCTATGATTTAACATTTTGTTCAGTATGATGCGACATTTTGTTCAGTATGATTCGACATTTTGTTCAGTATGATGCGACATTTTGTCAACTATGATTTAACATTTTGTTCAGTATGTTCATGAAATTTATTATGATTTTTAATAAAAAAATGGGATATTCAAAGAATAAAAAATATAAAATTATTTAGTTTTACTAGAAAACTGCGTTCAATCTGATCCTGATTTTCATTTCTATCACCCCTAAAAAGGTTATGATTTCTACGTTTTAATAGAGCTTTTTATCTATGAGTTTCATAGGAACGGTAGATGATTAACACAGGCTGTGAGGACTGTGAACATGATCTCAGAAAAAGAGCGCCATCAGTACAACACCGAAATTCAGTCATATTTTTCGTAAATATTTTATATTTTCTGCATCAAAGAATTTATAAGATATATAAAATAAATAGCTGAACCGAGAGCAAGACGGCAGTACTAAGAGCGTATGCCTGAGCTGAATTAGCAAAATTGGTTATTTTTTATCTCAAAATGGGTGTCTGGAGATATTTGATATCAAGTATTTTTTCTGTTTCCTGTATCTAAGAATTTAAATGTAGGGGCAGGTTTTACGCCTGCCCAATCATAAGTAGGGGCGAACCTGTGTGTTCGCCATCGTTCAGCGAACATCTCTGTTTGCAGTACATGCCCAAGCAATGATTCATTAACAACCATAGCAATCTGCTCCCTTGCTTTACGCGATACACGACCATCTCAAATCCCTCCGGCACAAAGATTTATACGAGCAGCTCCATTCCCCTCTGTGGAGGGGTGGACGCGTCAGCGGACGGGGTGGTCATGAAAAAATTGCATTTTTTTTGATGCCAGTAGTTCATCAAGGAGACCCCACGCTTCACGATGTTCCGCTCTGGGTGACAGATGATCGTTTTTGTAGTTTTGCCGGAATATTACATCTATCGAAATCTCATACATCCCAAGGAGTGCACAACGAGAGCAATCTGCTTGCTCGTGTTAAACGATACACGACCATCTCATATCACTCCGGCAAATATATTATTAACTGAATCAGTCATTCAGAGCGGAACGTAGTGTAGCGTGGAATCTCCCATAGAACATCATGCATCATGTTTTTTATTGTAATCGCAAGTTTGTGAATTTTATTATTCGTGTAAGAAAGCATCCATGAACTGAACTTAATCGATAAATAATAGATCATCAACGAGATAACAATGACCACCCCGTCCGCAGAAGGGATTTGAGATGCTCGTAATAATTTGCTTTGTTGGAGTGATTTGAGATTGATGTATTTTATGTTTTCAGATGTACGGCACTTCGTTTCGCACATCCTTACAAGTGTTAAAAGATTGTATTGTAAGATGTTAGATTATTGTACAAGCAGACCACCCCGTCCGCTAACGCGTCCACCCCTCCACAGAGGGGAATGAAGATTTACGGCAAATTACCAAACTGTTAATGCAATATATATGCTATGTAGCAACACAACAAACAAAAAAGTACATTCCAAAAAGTTCAGTTCACGACCATCTCAAATCACTCCGGCATATCTATTATTAACTGAATCAGTCATTCAGAGCGGAACGTAGTGTAGCGTGGAATCTCCCATAGAACATCATGCATCATGTTTTTTATTGTAATCGCAAGTTTGTGAATTTTATTATTCGTGTAAGAAAGCATCCATGAACTGAACTTAATCGATAAATAATAGATCATCAACGAGATAACAATGACCACCCCGTCCGCAGAAGGGATTTGAGATGCTCGTAATAATTTGCTTTGTTGGAGTGATTTGAGATTGATGTATTTTATGTTTTCAGATGTACGGCACTTCGTTTCGCACATCCTTACAAGTGTTAAAAGATTGTATTGTAAGATGTTAGATTATTGTACAAGCAGACCACCCCGTCCGCTAACGCGTCCACCCCTCCACAGAAGGGAATGGAGATTTACGGCAAATTACCATGCTGAAATGCAATTTATATTGTATGTAAAGCCAACTGGTGGACATGCAAAACTGTTTTTATTGACACATATATTCAAACAAAGGATAAAAAAAGAGACGCCGTTTAAGCGTCTCTTCATAATATATAATGATTAAATCATTTGAAGTATTTTGTTGGCTTTTTGGATAAATGCCTGTAATTCATCGCCAGTAAATCTTTTTTGTTCCAACATAGCCAAGTCATGAATATAATTAGCAATCAGAGAAGCATCTTCAGTTT
This sequence comes from uncultured Candidatus Cloacimonadota bacterium, assembly GCA_964573665.1. Lineage (GTDB taxonomy): Bacteria > Cloacimonadota > Cloacimonadia > Cloacimonadales > WRIO01 > JAGOCT01. Next base: position 39,335 of record CAZNKI010000001.1, read on the forward strand.
TACCTTCGGCTTGAAGTGCAGAAACTTTTTTCACAGTAGGATTTTCTACATTGATGACCAGAGTATGGTTTTTTAGCATATCCTGACCACCGAGTCCCTGATTCATAGCATGCATTTCCTGGAAGCGTCTCATAAATTCATCATAGATGATCATACCAGGTATATTCTCGGTTTTTAAATGTTTCGCTTCAATGGTTACAGCTTCATTATTCAGTGCCTGTACGAAGGTTTCTTTGATTTTATCAGCTTCGTTTTTAGCATTTTCATCTATGTTTTCAGATTTATCTTTATCAACGAGTGTTTCGTTAATTTCTGAGTCAATTCGAACAAATCTAACGTTTGTTTTTTTGCTTTCAAGGTGTGAAAGTAAATGAGTATCTAAGATTGAATCACAGAAGATGACTTCCATTCCTTGATCTTTGATGAGGTTGAGCAATGATACCTGAGTATTTTCGCTGATTCCATAGTAAATCTTTTTATGTTCATCTTCCTGAGGATTTCTTTCAAGATATTGATCAACCGTGATATAGTCGCCTTTTGAAGATTTAAAGATTAAGACATCTCTGATGGCTTCTGAAAAATCATCTTCAGTTAAAACGCCATATTTCACAAACTGGTTGATATCTTCCCAGTAAGATTCGTATTTTGAGCGATCTTCAGCAAAGGTGTTTTTGAAGTGATCAGCCACTTTTCTGATAATGTATTTTTTGATTTTCTGAACTTCTTTATCATTTTGAAGGAAGCTTCTCGAGACATTTAAAGGAATATCTGGTACGTCAATACCTCCTCGGAGCATCATGAGAAATTCTGGGATGAATTCTTTTAAATTGTCAGCGACAAAGACATTGTTGCAATAGAGTTTTACAGTTCCGCGAGTGAGTTCAGCATCATTTTTAATTTTTGGGAAATAGAGAATCCCTTTTAAGTTAAAAGGATAATCCAGATTTAAATGAATTTGGAATAGAGGATCTTGCCATTCGTGGAAGATCTTTTTATAGAACTCTTTGTATTCTTCGTCAGTGACATCATTTGGTTTTCTGTTCCAAAGCGCTTCTTTCTGATTGACGATGTCTTTGCCCAACATAATCGTAAATGGCATGAAATTACAATACTTTTCGAGCAATTCTTTCATCTTGAATTCTTCTAAGTATTCATCAGCCTCTGCATTAAGATGTAAGGTAATCGTGGTACCGACTTTTTTCCTTTTGCCTTTGGAAAGCGTGTATTCAGTAGAGCCATCACATTCCCAGAATGCCGGCTCAGCGCCTTCATTCATCGATAAAGAGTCGATGGTGACTTTTTCTGAAACCATAAAGGAAGAGTAAAATCCTAAACCAAAATGACCGATGATGTTTGATTGCTGATCTTTGAATTTTTCAACAAAGTCTTCAGCACCAGAAAAGGCGATTTGGTTGATATACTTTTCGATTTCTTCTGCAGTCATACCGATACCATAATCGATAATTTTGATGCAACGTTTCTTTTTATCTATTTCGATCTCAATTCTCAGTTCTTCAGGTTGAACATTGGTATCGAGAATTTTTCTTTTGTTCATTGCATCAATTGCATTGGAAACTAATTCACGAATAAAGATATCATGTTCAGAATACAACCATTTTTTGATAATAGGAAAGATATTCTCAGTGTGGATACTTAAAGATCCGTTTTTCTTTTCATTCGCCATTGATGACCTCCAATAATCATTTTTAGACAAATTAATCCACTAAGATAATTTTGTCAACAAGAATCTTAGCAGTCTTGATATTCGTTTGCTAATTAATCAAGAAAGTTTACATTTTCACGCTGGATGGGCAAAGTCATACAGCGAGCACCACCACCACCACGAGAGAGTTCAGCGCCGGAAATAGCGATGGCATAGCGATCCATTTTACTGATATCGACTTTGCCACTCAGAATATCTCTGGCTTCAATGCGAGGCATATTTGCCACTTTTTCAAGCTGATCAAAAGTTTTAAGATTGCGACCGTAACCAATTGCTTTACCTGGAGCGATGGTGAAATAATTTGCACCGCACATCCATTGTTCGCGTTCTTGTCTCAGTCTGTCGGTTCCACCGCAGAGGACAGGGATGAGCTCAATACCTACGCTTTTTAAGCCTTCAATGATGTTTGGAACATGAGTGATTTTATTCTGTTTTTGATTGAGATCAATATGAACGACACCTAAGCGATCTTCACCTAAAATGACGGGTTCATGAACGACACAATAGTGAGTATCGACCATAGTAAAGATCATATCAAGATGGATCATAGCTCTTTCTTTGGGAAGAATCACGACAAAGATATGCTTGATTTGTCCCTTTTCTTTGAATTTTTCTATGAGCTGGTCAATTGCTTCAGAGCTGGTTCTTTCAGATAATCCAATCGCAAGCACATCTTCACGGATGACGAGGATATCACCGCCTTCAAACTTAGAATTATGATGGAAGCCATTGACATTTTCGAAATAAAAGCCATCCGAAAGAAATTCTTTGTGGTGATCGAAAATATACCGCATAATCGTTGCTTCAGCACTTCGTATCAGATTTGCCATCGACCCTGTGAGTACATATTCATTGATGATGATCGCAGAATCACGGGTATAAAGAAAGTTGGGGAGAGGGGGTAATGCGTATGGATTCGATGAGAGGAAACGCGTTAATGTGTCTTTCTTTTTTTCAACTCCAGTAATCAGTTTATGGGCAAGATCAGAAGAAGAAAGAGGCATCAAATCATCTAAAATATATTCTGATGCTTTCATTTCTTTGATAAGCGCTGTCAGCAGTTCTTCTCTTTCAGCTGGTATTTCTAAGATATCTTTCAAAAGGTCATTCACTTCATAAACATTAGAATGAAGTTTTAAAATCCCTGAAAGTTCTCTATGTTCGTTAATTGCAGTACCAAGATTGAGAATATCATCATACAGCAAGCTTTCAGATGTTTTTGGGGTCATGATTTCAATTTCAGGACCTGGTTCATGGACGATTACTTTTTTTAGTTTACCAATTTCTGACTTGATGGATAGTTTTCCCACAAGTGCCTCCTCGAAAGATATGTTTTTTTCAAGAATTATCGAGGTGGGTATTTTGTCAAGGGGAAGGATTTGATGAAAAAGATTGTTTTGATAAGATGAGTAAAGATATTTATCGGTATTTTCGGCTCGAGCCGAGCCGGCTCCATAAAAAAAAGCGGAGTTTTTCAACTCCGCTTCATATCATAAAATGTCCGTCTTATTTGACGATCATCACTTTTTTCATTATGGTTGTTGTAGGACTGCTTAAACGATAGAAATACATACCGCTTGCGCATTTATTGTTGTTATTGTCTTTGCCATCCCAGGTTAATTCATGTTTTCCTTGAGGAATATTGGAATAGGTTTTCACTGTTTGACCTTTGACATTGAAGATATTCAACTCAGCGGTTTCAGCTTCTTTGACTTCAAGTTCAATTTTTTGAACATTATTTTGATTAAATGGATTTGGATAAGTTCTGATCAAACTGGTAGCTGTAGGAAGCACTTCAGGAGTTTCAGGATTTAATACGGTCACTGTGCGTGGTCCAAACCATGAACTACTTTCATTTTGTTCAAGAGAAACGATCCAGTAATAATAGGTTTGACCAGGTGTCACTTCTGTATCCTGATATTCGTAAGTATGTGCAGTGCTTGAGTTGTTTGCAGGAATTAATGAGCTGATTCTTTGCGCATTAGTTGTGCTGTTTTCAGTATTACGATAAATATAATAACCATGAATGGCTGTTTCTGTTTGAGTCACCCATTGAATATTTACCATATTAGCAGAAGTGCTGATCGCATCAAAAGTTGAGAAAGTGACTGGGAGGGTTTCAATTGGCCATGTAGTAGAGACCATGATACCATCGACGATTGAGGATGCACAGTTAGTAGAAGAGCCTTGTCTTAGTCCTACACCATTGTGATTTGCTAAATCAGTAGCAGTATCTGTTGCAGTTAATGTGGCTTGAGGTTCGGTACTTGGAGGAGCATCTGTGAAGATAAATAATGAATAAATATCATTAGATGTACCTGCAACTATTTGTACTTTAATCATTATATTGTAAATAGTGTTGATGTTATATGTGTTTGTAGTATATACAGGAGTACCTGTCCCTTTTGAAAAACCGAATTTAAATTCTGTAGTTGAGTTTGTAACTCTTTGAATAAAAATCCTACCTCTGTAATTATTTGTTCCTGTGTCAAGTAAAAGAAAATTATAGTCTTGAGTTCCTCGGAGTGCAGTGACTTTCATTAAAAGACTAGCATAGATGTTACCAGAAGTGGTTGAAGCGAAAGACTTATTTAAATCTTCACCATTTGGTCCAAGTGTTGCAGCATTTCCAATTCCAGAAGCTGAATATCCAGGAAAAGTTAAGCTTGGTGTTGTTATCTGGATTGAATTTGTTCCTTCAGCATCTGTAACAGCCCATCCACCTGTTCCATTTAGATTTCCAACAGGGTAATCAAAATTTTCAGTGAGAAGATTAACTGCAAAAAGGGCAAACACGCAAAGTGTTAAGACCACAGAGATCATTAATCGTTTCATATATCCTCCATAATCATAATTATACTATTATATTCTTAAGACTACATTACTTGAGGGATAAAATTTTGGCAAGCTTTTTTTAATTAATTTTTGATAAAGGTTAAAAAGCAGAAATTCAGCAGACTTTTTGTCATTTCAGAAATTACACAAAAAACCAATGAAAAGATATACAGACAAAGACTTAGCGGTTTTTTACCTTTGCGGATGGGACTATAAAGCAATTTTTGCCACTATATATAAACTGCTGAAAAGAAAAGAGATAGAGATAATAAACAAAGAAAATTAAAATAAAATAAAATTTTTATTGACAAGATAATTAAAATTTAGTCAAATTGCCTAAATGAATATCGGAGGTAATTATGACTCGTGAAGACTTGGTTGCTAAAATTGCAGAAGATGCAAAAATCACTAAGAAAGCTGCTGCTAATGCTCTTAATTCTGTTTTAGACGGAATCGTTGAAGCACTTCAAGCTGGAGAAAAAATCACATTTGTTGGTTTTGGAACTTTTAATGTTATCGAAAGAAAAGCAAGAAAAGGTATCAATCCAAGCACAAAACAACCTATTGACATCCCTGCTTGCAAAGCTCCTGTTTTTAAAGCTGGCAGCAAATTAAAAGAAGCAGTTAAGTAAGACATTATTATTAAATAAGCGGTTGATGATCAACCGCTTATTTTTTTTTGTATAAATTTTGAGTAAGGAATTATTCAGTTAATTCGGCTCGATCCGAGCCGGCTCCAAGACTTGTTTAAAGCATTTGGATTGGATAATTGATCTTCAGAATAATAATTTCGGCTCGAGCCGAGCCGGCTCCAGAGATATTATTTTGTTTTGATCGCTTCGACAGGGCAGCCTTTATAATTGTTTGAAGGATTCCCATTTTTACAGATACCGCAGGAGATACATTTATCCATATCGATGACCGCTTTCCCTTTTTGCATGGAGATCGCATTCACAGGGCATTGAGAGACGCATAATCTGCATCCGATACAGGTCTTTGATTCAACATAATAAATGACTTTCTTAACGATATTTTCTTCTTCATTTTTCAGAGAGTCAGACTGAGGTTTTGTTGTTTCCTGTTTCTTCTCAACTGCTTTTGCAGTTTCTGTTGGCTTAGCTTCTTTAACTTTATCTTTTTCCGTTACGATGGTCGTCGTATTAGAAGAAGGTTTAATTTCCTGAGTGGTGATCTGCTTTTCTTCAATCTTAACTTGATCAATTGCCTTAGTAGGACATCCTGGATATTTTACAGAAGGGTTTTCATTTTTGCAAAGCCCACAAGCAATGCATTTATCCATATCAATAATGGCTTTACCACTTTTCATTTGGATGGCATTTGTCGGGCATACTTTGGTTTGAACACAAAGACCACAGCCAATACACTTGTCTTTGCTTACCTGATACTTTACCACCTGTGAGGTGAGGGCAAAGACCAATAACACTAAAATTAATAGAACTGCGATTTTTTTAATAAACATTATTTATCCTTTCTGATTAAGAGTTCCTTTTTTAGGGCATTTTGAAACGCATCTGTAACAGCGGATACAGTTCGGATTATTGATGATCTCAGATTCAAGCAGATTGATGTTCATCGGGCAAGCTTTACAGCAAATATTGCAGTCGATGCATGTTTCTAAATTTCTATTGATTGGATGATTGCTTATTTTTAACAATCGACCTAAATATTGGGTGATATTGAGCAAAGCGCCATAAGGGCATAAAAAACGACACCAGAAACGCTCAATCAAAGCGGACAGTATAAAGATCACAAATAAAGTGATAATGCCGTAGATGGTGATATTATTAATCCATGCAAGCGCAGTGACCGGGCAGAAATTCATATAGATATATGATAAACCTAAAAAAGATAACACAATGCAAGCGGTCAGAACGATGTATTTTAAGAATCCTAATTTTTTCTCTTCAATATAATTGATTTTAACAACAGGTCTGCATTTTTTATGAAATAAGGTATAGATATACTCCTGAGCTGTGCCAAAAAAGCAGAGAAATCCACAGAAGAATCTTCCCCAAAACATCGCCAGGATGGTGAATAAGATGGAAATAATTAGAGTTAACGGATAGATGAATGTTTGAGAAGTGATGCTTAATGTTCCAAAACAAATGGAAGCATGAGGACAGAACTTATGAACGACGAGCAATATATTCTTATAGAAGAGAACAAAAAGAATGATGCTGATCATAAAAGAGACGAATTGAGTATATTTTCGAAGAAGAAGGAGCTTTTTCATATTTCTTTTAACTTTCTTCGTATTGTGTTTCTTGAGACATTTAGGTATTGTGCCACTTTAGATTTATTACCCTGAAACTTCTTTAAGATTTTTTTGATGAGGTATTCTTCCAACTCTTCAAGTGTAATGCCATTTTCTGGAAGATTGATCACGATGTCATTTGAGTTGAGCACTTTTTCATTTTCTATTGAGTCTTCGAGTGATTCTCCCAGGAAGTCAATATGAAATGGTTTTAATTCTATATCATCATAAAGAACCGTTGCACGTTCAATTGTATTTTGAAGTTCACGTACATTACCTGGCCATTCATAAGATTCAAGTACATTCATCGCAGATTTGGAAATCAGTTTAAATCGTCTTTTCTTGGTTTCAGAGAATTCTCTAAGAAACATCTGAGCTAAAGGAACGATATCTTCTTTTCTGTCTTTGAGAGAGGGGATATGTAAACTGCCAGCATTTAGGCGATAGAAAAGATCTTTTCTAAAAGTGCCTTCCTGTATCATCGTCGGAATGTCACGATTGGTTGCGCAGATAAAACGAACATCGAGTTCAATCTTTTTTATCCCACCAACTCTGTACATTTCTTTTTGTTGAATGACTCTCAGCAGTTTGGGTTGCAGATCGAGAGGCATATCACCGATTTCATCAAGGAAGATTGATCCACCCTGCGCCATTTCGAGTTTACCAATCGTTCCTGATTTTTTTGAGCCAGTAAAAGATCCGCCTTCGTAGCCGAAGAGTTCACTTTCGAAGAGAGAGCTGGTAATCGAAGAACAGTTGATAGTTACAAAGGGGGAGGTTTCTGTTCCATCACCATAATGAATCATACGCGCAAGGATTTCTTTGCCTGTGCCTGTATCTCCTGTAATCAGCACAGGGATTGACCGGTCTAGATAGAATCTCATCGCGAGATCTTTGATATGTTTCATTTTATCAGAGAAAACACCAATTTTGCCAATGCCGACAATTTCAGAATACGCAGAGCTGATTTTTTTTAGTTTGAGTTGAACGTCCATCGTACTGGAATTGAGTTTTTCTTCAAATTCGTTTTTAAATTCTTCATTCTCTTTTAAAAGAGAGAGATGCTCCTGGACTTTATGAATCACAGCCGCAAGTTCTTCTACATCTATTGGCTTGATCAGATAGTCCCATGCCCCAGATCTTAGCGCTTGAATAGAGGAATTGAGATCTGCATGTCCTGTAATCAGAACAACATCGGTATATTTTGACTCAGGGTTTGATTTTATGGCTTTTAGGAGCTCGATACCTGTCATACCAGGCATTTTAATATCAGAAATAACAATAGGGTGTTTTTGCTGATTCCAGCATTCCAAGGCAGATTTGGGATCAGAAAACTGATCGACGGTAAAGCCTAAATAATTGGTCAGGAAGTTATTTATTGCTTTTCTGCTCAGATCTTCATCATCAACCAACAAAATTCTCATTTTAATACCTCAATATTAATTAAAAAAACTATACAACCAGAGGGAGCTTGATGATAATTGTCGCTCCGCCCATTTCATTGTTTTTAAATTGAATAAATCCGCTAAATCGGTCAAGGAAATTTTTCACAATCATCAATCCTAAACCCATGCCATCGAAATTTGTTTTGTTATAAGAAATAGAATCAAGCGGATTATTGGTCGATTCGTAATAAAAACCGCTGGCATTGTCTTCGACGATGACTTGAATATCAGAGTTATCTTCCACTGTTGAGATGATAATCTGTTTATCGATTTTTTCTACTTTGCTTAAAGCCTGAATGGCATTATTTAACAGATTGATAAAGATTTGCTCAATCAGGATAGGGTTTGCTTCTACAAGCAGTTTCTTTTCGGAAAGTTTTAACCGGATATTTATGTTTTTGTCTTTCAGATTATTTTGCATAATATTTTTTGCATTGATCACCGCATGATTGATATCTACTTTCTCAATGCTCAAATCTTTTTTTGAAGCAGACCAGAAGTTTTTCATTTGCAGGATAATTTGTTCTGTTCTGATCACTGATTCTTTAATCATTTTTACTTCTTCAAGGAAGAGACTTGGAAGAATGCCTGGTTGTCTTTTATCCCAGAAAAGGATCGAGTCCACATTGAGATGAATGGAGTGAAGATGCGGGGTGATCTCATAAATCATATTGTCAGCCATCAGAGAGACGGTGTTCAATCTGATTGCTTTCTCTATGATTTGCTGGTTTCTGAACTCATTTTGTTTTCTATAGTAGTATTTTTTCAGGACTGAAAGTCTTTGATTGAAAATCGCATTATTAAACTGATTGGAGAGATTGTTATATTCTATACGATCATAATAGGCTTGTTGGAAATTCTTAACTTTTTCATTTGTAAAAGATCTGAGTTTTAGGGCGTTAACCATTATATTGTGTCTATGGTAAGATTTTGAAATATCAATTGCTTTGTTTAAATTGATTAAAGCTAAATCAAGTTTATCTGTATTAAAAAAAACAATTCCAGAGAGAAGGAAGTAAAGAGAACTTACCAAAGATAAGCTGGGATTATAAAATTCTTTTTCAATTTCGAGGAGGATCTTTTCGGCAGAAGCATAATTTTCCTGTTGAATATATAAGTAAATCTGGATTAATGGGAGGACAATAGAAGGTAAATCAACATCTTTGCACTCTAAGAGTTCTTTGATTCTATTCATACTGCATTCAGCAAAGTCAAACTGTTTGATTTCAAGATATGCAAGGCTGATTTCGGCTAAGGCGATATGGTTGTTTGGATTAAGCTGAATAGCATTTTTGAGAATCTCTATCGCAATCGGTACATCTTCAACAATTTTGTGAATTCTTGCGATATCCATAAGCGCTCTTGATGTTTGAGAAGGATCTTTGAGTTCGTAGGTATAATCAAGGACTCTGAGCGCATAATCATAAGAGACATCAAAGTTTCTGAGCATAAAGTGGCAGTACATCATAATCCTGAAAAGAATATACTGGTAGCTATCCTGAATCAGAGGCGAGTATTCTTTGATAATATCGTTTGTTGCATCGATACATTCCTGCCATTTATACTGATTCCAGGCTTTAAGAATAGAAGGGTATCTTTTTAAAATAGATTGTTCATAAGGCGCAAGGTATAAGATATTAAAGATGTTTGATTTCATGATTTATTCTCTTTATTGCCTGGCAAAGCGATTTTAAAATGGGTATGTGGTTTATCGGCATAAGTGACATAACCATTAAATTGATTGATAAAGTACTTAGAAATTTTGAAGTCGAAGAGAATCGATTTGTTTCTCGCTGTCTCTTCAGTAGCATTTAAGAATTTTTCTAAAGGTTCGTGAAGTTTATTGTCAAAGTGAATTTTAATGATATTAAAACCGACTTCATGATCAAGATCAAGGGTTAATCTTTTTTCACAGTCATCAGGGCAGTCTTTGATAATATTAAAACTGATATTGAATAAATACATCAAGACCTGTTCAAGAAGTGATGATTGAATCATTGAGATGTACTTATGTTTTTCTGGCTTGAAATTGATAAATATATCTTCGGATTGAAGTCTTTTTTTAATAAAACTGAGTTTTTCATAAATAAACTGATTAAGGTCAACGCGCGCTAAAGAAGTGTTGATATCATTAGTTTTCCAGAAAGATCTGATCTGTTCGATGATGGAGCTGACATAATTGACGCTTTCGGAGATATCATTGAGTTGATTGACCAGGATATCGGGGATTGCACCACAATTTCGTCGAGACCAGTAGAGAATACTTTCACAGGAGATTTTTATCGCAGTAAGCGGTTGATTGATTTCATGAACGATTCCACCAGAAACCACACCAACAGTAGTAATACGAGAATTTTGGTTGATCAATTGCATCATATCAAGATTTTCTGCGACGACTTCATACTTGGTTTGGATCTCAGAAAGGCGGTTAGTTTTTTCCTGAGTTCTCATAGAGTAGCTCAAGTCAGATGAGAGGATGAGATATTTATAGGCATTTTCGAAATCATTATCTTGTTCATAAATCTTTGAAAGCATCAGCCAGGCTTTTGAGAGAAGGGCATTACTCGAATAGCGATTAGCGACAGAAACTGCTTCGTTTAAATTTTTTAGTGCTTCATCTTTTTGATTGAGTTCATTATAAATGGCAGCTTTTTCAATAAGGATAGAGATTTTTAAATAGGTATCTGCGATAGTGTCAATAGCTCGCCAGGCTTGATTGAGATCTTCCAGAGCATCTGCTAATTCGTTATTACAGTGTTTTAAGAGTGCTTTGTAGTAAATGCCCATCCCCGTAATCGCTCGATTATGCTGTTTTTTTGATTTGATTAAGCCTTGATCGAGATAAAAAAGCGACTTTTCAATATCACCTCTTTCATAATACAAAAGACCCAGATTACAGTAAACATTTGGGAAGTCTGAATTGTATTGAACAGATTTCAGAAAGTACTTTTCTGCCAGATCAAGATTGTCCATTCGATAATAAATTAAACCGATCATGTGCAGATTGACAGAAGCGAGATAATAATCAAGATGTTTTTCACTGATTTCAAGTGATTTAAAACCATACTCAAGGCTATTGTCATATTGATCTTTATAAAAATAAATTGCGCCTAAGGCATCATAAGCATAAGCTGAGAGGATATCTTCATTGAGTTCGATCGATATATCAATGAGTTGATGAGCAAGGGGCTCCATATCTAAAAAATCCTGACTGTATCTTTTCGCTTTAAGCTGATCAATGATCAGTTTCGCTTTATCTTCATTATCAGGGATTGTTGAGAGCTTCTTTGCTAAATCATCAACAGAATAATTCATTATATTTTCCAGTATATTTTTTTGTCTTCAGAAACTTTAAAGCTGGTGTTTCTTATGAAATCAGAGAGTTGTTGAGGCATAGTTGTGCGACTAAGTCGAAGGATATTATATTTTAATGAATCTGACATCAAAGGGATGTCTTCATTGATAATATAAATAAAAGCAGGATTTAACTGATCTGATTGAAGTATCGTTGAGTTTGCTATCTCAAATTGATCCGCATAAATAGATTTTAAAGAATCAGAGAAAGCCTGAGTCTCTTGCTGATTAAGATCTGAAGTCACATAAACTACTTTAGTATTGGGTTGTGTGAGTTCAATTATTTGACTGTTTTCACTGGTTTTGTAGTGTGAAAAAGTATGATTGAGATTGATAATTCCCTGGTATAAAAACCAAATTGCCACTAAAACAGAAGAGTAACGGGCGATGAGCTTGATGGTAGGCAATGAAGTAAATAAACTGGTAAAGGCAAGAGGAACCAGAAATGCAGTTGTTCCAACGAAAAAGCCAGTAAACAGGAGGATACCGCTGGAGACACCTGCGAGTTCAATGGATTTTGATAAGGCAATTAAGAAAGAAGGGCAAAAGTTTATGCCTGTTATTAAGCCAAGAATCAAGGCGCTGGATGATAATTTAGTCCATTTTGGGATCATACATTTCTTTTCATGTTTTTGCGTTCTAAAGGCGTTGATTATCAAGAAAACAGAAAGAAATATATAAGAGATACCCGTAAACCATTCACGGTTGATCTGGCTGATTTTTCCGCCAAAGTACCCGGCAACAGCACCAAACAAAATATAGGAGATGAAACGGCCAATAGAAATTTCTCCTACTTTGATTAAACTGTTTTTTAATGATCGGTTTTCAGAGATCAACCAGGGAAGATAAATAGGGGAGCAGGTTGCAAGGCAGGTTGTGCCTGTCGTTAATCCTAAAACTAATCCTTCAATAAGTGTTTTTATCATTTTTCCTCAATTATTAAAAATGTAGTGTTGCGCCTGTAGTTAATAAGTTAGATTTTGATTCTGCGGTTTTATCATTAAATAGTTCATAAGCAGTGTAGAAGTAGGATTGTGGCATAAAGTACCAAAGTGCTTTAACCTTGTTTTGCATACTTTTATCCTGATAGTACTGAATATGATAAGAAAGATAAACATTCGAAAGGGCCAGCATGTTAATCGTAGTGAAGAAAGCATTCGCTTCATTTTCTTCACTATATTTTGCGCCAAGAATGAAATAAGATTCAGCTTTTGTATCATAATCGAAAGCATACTTTGCCTGAGCTCTCAAGTAATTTGAGATCAAAAGGAATTCCTGATTTGAAGAATCATATACTGATCGGTTAGTGTATGTAAGAAAGGTGTTAATGTTATGAGTAAAACGATGCTGATAGGTGATATACTGGGTGAGGACTTTGTCATAAAGCAAATAATCAGAATCCCGCCAGGTCATCGTTGATTGAAGTTCAATATTCTTATACATATCAAAACGATGATTGAAGTTGAAGCCTGTAGTAAGGAACTGCATGGAGTAGTTTTTGTTATCAGAGATATCTTTTTTTAGGTCGTAAAGAGTGATAATGCTTAATTTATTGTAAACAGGGATGTTAAGCGATGCTGAGTAATAAATATTCTGATCTTTTTCATCGAAATAATTTGTCACACCTGATATTTTTTTTCGACGAGTATAATCCATACTTGAGTATCTAATTGCCTGATCAATATAGAAGTAGTCATTTTGAAGGTCAAGAGAGTAGGTGAATTGATGTTTCACATTTCTTTTTGAAGGTCCGTTCACTTCTTCAGGGAAGAGTCCTTTGAAATTCTGATGATCGAAATATCTGATGTCGTAAGCTAAATTAGTATTAATGATATTATTTTTATAATCAAGTTTCGTAGATAGATAATTGTTTAATCTTTCGGGATCCTCATTATTCAAATAATCTGCATCATGAAACTGATTTAAGAGATAAAAGGAAAAGTATTGATTCAGATCTTTATCAACAGTAATCAAGCTTTCGTAAAACTTATTGTCAGTATCGTTATCTGTATCTGCATTCTGAAATTCAAAAGAGAAGTAATAATCGTCTATAGAAAAAACGTTTAAGATCAAACAGGAAAACAAGAGAATTAATATATAGCGTTTTGTGGACATGCTTTCACACACTTTCCGCACTGAGTGCATTTACTTAAATCAATGAGGGCTTTACCGTTAGTATCATATTCGATTGCCTCAGCTGGGCAAACAGTAATGCAATTGCCGCAACTATTACATGCTTGAGTATCTACATTATATTCAGATTCAGTGACTTTTTTACAATTTAAGAGGATCAGGCATAAGCCTGCCAGCAAAAGGATAATCAGTGCTTTTTTCATTTTGACACCTTTATTGCATTGAAGGTACATGCTTTGACGCAGAGATTGCAACGAATACATTTACTCATATCAATGCAGGCTTTGTTGTTTTCTATCGTAATTGCTTTGACAGGGCAAGTGTTGATACAGTCCTGACAGGAGACACATTTCGATTTTTCTACATAAACTTTAGATAGAGCTGTTGCAGAGAGTAAAATGCAGAAAATCAGAAAAAAAATCAGTCCAACAATTTTGCTTTTCATTATTCAATGACCATTATTTTTTTTGTAAGTCTTTCTTTACCTGAGATCATTTGTGCAAAGTAAACACCAGAAGGCTGGTCTGAGCGATTCCAGGTAATCTGACCAGAAGATTGACTCACAGCAAACTGATCAATCACTTTACCTTTAACATTGACGATACGAATAATCGCATTTTTCTGATTAATAGGTAAGCGGTATTCAATTTTTGATTCAGTTTTTACAGGGTTTGGATAAGCAGAAAGTTTAATCAGTGAATTTGGAGTGACTACATCATTTGATAATACTGTTTCATAAATTGCATTTCTGTTGCAATAATCGACACAATCACCACAACCTTCGCAGAGATCTGGGTTGATAACACATTTATGCGTGGAAGAATTGTAAGTGATCGCATTTGCATCGCAAGCATAAAGGCAATTTCTGCAACCATTACAACGTGAAGGATTGATTTGATATATTGTTGAATTTATGGCAAATAGAGCGCCAACAATTAAGACTACGATGATTAAGCTAACTATCTTTTCTTTTTTATTGATCATAATATCCTCCATTATAATTAATAGAGTAAACTATATTTTTTAAATAATAAAAGCGTCAAGCCCTTTTTCTGAGTTTTTCTTAATTTTAACAGGCATGTAGTACCTATTAATTAAAGAGTGTGGAAGGCATGTTTACCATTCATATTTAAAAAAATGCCTTATTTCAGCGATCTTTCTGGTTTAAGCCTCATTTGCCTCCTCTTTCTATCCTGTAGAAAACTATTTTTAAACAAATAAAAAACCAGGAATTTTAATCCTGGTTTTTAGTATTTCTAATGAATGATTTTTTATTTAAACACTTTAATCACTCGATCAAAGACACCTTGAGTTTTGCTGATAATTAAGCCGTAATTTGTAATTGGAATTCCCAATCTTGTACATTCATTCATTCTTCGGCTCATTTCACGGGATGAAATCATGCAAGCACCGCAGTGAATGACCAGTTTGAATTTATTAAGATCTTCAGGGAAGTCATAAGCATTTACAAATTCAAAGTTTAAGTCTTTATCCGTAAACTCCTTGAGGAATTTTGGGATTTTAAACCTGCCAATGTCATCACATTGAACGTGGTGCGAGCAGGCTTCTGCAATCAAAATTTGATCTCCGTCTTGAAGGGTCTCAAGTTGTTTCATTCCTTCGATAAATGTTTTTAGTTCGCCTTTATAATTCGCCATAATCACAGAGAAAGTTGTCAGAGGAATACGTTCTGGTATCATCGCATTTAATTCTTTGATTGCCTGAGAATCAGTGATCACTAGTTTGATCATGTCAGGATATTTATTAATAAGATCTGGGATTTCAGAAGGTTGTGCACTTATAGCAACAGCGTTTTGATCGAGAATTTCTCTAATGACCTGAACCTGAGGAAGGATGATTCGCCCTTTTGGCGCTGAAAGATCGATGGGAATGCTCAACAGGATTATATCATTTTTGTTGATCAGTCCATCGGTCATAGTGGATTTTTGTTCATATAGAATCTTTATCAGATCAATAAGCGCATCTTTAACTTTTTCAGTATGTTCTGTATTTACAGAAGAAACATTAATAATGTTTAAATTCCATTTATCCAAGGCTTTTTTCATTTCAGTGGTATCATAATTCAGATCAGATTTATTGAAAACAATAATCAGTGGTACTTTTTTATCAGTAATTTGTTGAATGAGATTTAGGTCAGTTTCATTGATCCCATTCTCATCAAAAAGAATGATAACAATGTCAGATTTCCACAGTTTTCTTTCAGTAGCTTTAATTCTTTGCAAACCGAGTTGAGTCGGATCATCATAACCTGCTGTATCATAAAAGGAAACTGGTCCGACAGGGATTAATTCGTAAACTTTTCCAACAGCATCCGTCGTCGTACCTGCCTGATCTGAGACGATAGAAATCGACTGTCCGATTAAAGCGTTAATGAATGAAGACTTACCAGTGTTAGTTTTGCCGATGATACTTACAATTGCTCTTTCACCTTTATGTGACATAATGACTCCTAAATGAATATTGCAATAGTTTTAAAAAAGAAAAAAATCATATGAATTTGTCAATTCATTTTTCAAGTATTATGTTTAATATAGTACTTTTCGAATCAAATGATTTTTATGAATTAGATTCAAAAAAATATATATTTAAAAATTATTCATGTATTTCAAAAGAGTTAAATTTAAGAATATTAGATGCTATATTTTTCGATATGTATAAATAAAGAAAATTTTGACAAAACAAAAAAAGTGCTTTACAAAAAAATGCAAATAATGAAAAAAAGTGTTATCTCTGAAGTTTATAAAGTCTAAGGTGATAAACTATGACTCATAAACCAATGGGCTAAATCCGAAAAGATTTAACCTCCCGTCGATGGAAAGGAGTAAACATGAATGCAGTAAACTCGGTAGATAAGCCGATTAGTGATTCAATAGTAAAGCACATCAAAGGCTATCAAAAAAACAGTATTTGTAAATTATGCTATTTATTCAATGATCAACGATAATGAATTTTGTCAAAATAAAGCAAAAATTTATGTTATCAGCCATCATCAATCATTTTTATGTATATTCAATTGAAGAAAAAAAATGAACAATTTAGCAATTGAATGTGCATTGACGGCTAAAGAAAAATGTAAGACCTTATCATGGTTTGATAGAGTATTTCATTATACGAAGATTGCTGATTTTTTTGATTTTAAATCTCTTATCCAGAAACGAGATGATTATATACAATTTCTAAGATCGAGAGTATTAGGAACTGATAAAGAAAAAAGCGGTTTTATAAATTTGATTCGATGGACAAATCCTCGAACCATCAAGGAAAATTTTTATGCTAATATAGAATGGTCTTATGATTATATGAAATAAAAAAATACATTGGAGAGAACATGAGTGACATGATTACAATTACAATTGATGGGAAAGTTATTGAGACTAAGTCAAGTAACACAATATTGCAAGCGGCAAAAGAGCATGGGATTTATATTCCTACGCTATGTTGGCATGAAGATTTAGCGCCAACGTCAAACTGTGGGATTTGTGTAGTGTATGTGGACAAAAACACACAACCGAAGAGAGCATGCAGTACCCCAGTTTATCCAGGAATGAGTATTGTAAGCAATAGCAAGGAATTACGATTATTCAGAAAAACATTACTTCAATTGTTTTTAGCGAATCATGACATTGATTGTCCTTCATGTAATGCAAATAATAAATGTGAACTTCAAGAGTTATGCAACAATATGGGTGTAAAAATATTAGATGCGCCTGCCATTTATAAGAAAAAAGATTTAGATGAGAGTAGTATCGCTATAACAAGAGATCCAAATAAATGTATCTCATGTGGACGCTGTGTAACCGTATGTAATGATGTGCAGGGAGTATCTGCTTTAACATTTGTTAATAGAGGTTTTGACGGTCAAGTGGATGTTGCTTTTTTAAATGGGTTAGGAAACAGTGCATGTATCAATTGTGGTCAATGTATCGTCTATTGCCCAACAGGTGCATTAAGTGAGCGTTCACATATTGATGAAGTATGGGAAGCCATTTATAATAATGACAAATATGTCATTGTTCAGGAAGCTCCAGCAATTCGTGCATCATTAGCCGATGAATTTGGCATGAATATGGAAGACGTGACACCTGGAAAAATGTATGCAGCATTGAGAACCATAGGATTTGACGCTGTAATGGATACCAATTTTACAGCCGATTTAACGATTATGGAAGAAGGAACTGAGCTTGTTGACCGAGTAAAGAAAAATCTGCCATTACCATTAATCACATCATGTTCACCAGGCTGGATCAAATATATGGAAACATTCTATCCAGATTTAGCTCCTTACGTATCAACTGCAAAATCACCCATGTCCATGTTTGGCGTATTAAGTAAAACATATTATGCTCAGAAGAATAATATTGATCCCGCAAAAATCGTATCTGTAGCGATCATGCCATGTACAGCGAAAAAATTTGAAGCGAATCGACCAGAATTAAGAGATTCTGGTTTTCAAGATACAGACTATGTATTAACGACACGTGAGTTTATCAAATTAATCAAAGAAGCTGGTATTGATTTCAAGAATATTCAAGAGGAGCAAGCAGATCAAGGTATGAGTTTTTATACTGGAGCTGGAACAATTTTTGGAGCTACAGGCGGGGTAATGGAAGCTGCAATTCGTTCAGCATTTACACTAATCACTGGAGATGAATTACAAGAAGTTGACATTAAAGTTGTCAGAGGGTTGGAAGGCATCAAAGAAGGAACTGTTGATATCCCAGGATTTGGATTGTTAAAAGTTGCTGTTGCGCACGGAACAAGTAATGCTCAGAAATTGATGGATAAAGTCAGAGCACAAATCAGTGAAACAGGTAAGTCAGAATATCATTTTATTGAGGTCATGGCATGTCCTGGCGGATGTGTGGGCGGAGGTGGCCAACCTTATGGTAACAGCTTAAGTAAGAGAGTAAAACGTGCTAATGCATTATATAAAGAAGATCAAAATATGAAGATCAGAAAATCACATCACAATCCAGAAGTAGTAAAGATATATGAAGAATTTTTAGGTTCACCGAATTCACCATTAGCTCAGAAATTGTTACATACACATTATTTTGAGCGATCACAGATTAATGGTCAAGTGGTGAAGGAAGTGACCCATAAGCATTAAAAATGGTGTGTAAATCACCATGTATCCTCAAAGGGGAGTGGAACAGCCACTCCCTTTTTTTTCTTGACACAATTTTATGTATTTGATAATTTTGTAAACAATAGGAGGACTTATGAGTTTTTCATTTGTAAAGTTGATTCCATTTCTCACCACAATCGTTGGTAGTTGGATGAAGAATAAAGATCATGATACACGAATTAAGAAATTTGATAATACAGCAGACAAAATTAATACGATTGAGAATTTAATCGTACGATTAGAAAGAAAATTAAAAGAAACCCGCGAAGATCTTAGCGAACTTCATAAGCAGGTTCTCATCAGCCGAACAATAAATATTGTTTTAAGCAGTATCATTATCATAGGTATGTTTTTGATGTATTACAAATAATAAGACCAATTTTCGATTAAGACACAGGAGATGATCTCTTGTGTCTTTTCTTTTTTTAAAATATTGATTTACTTTTTCCAAAAATTAGTGTATATATTATCTAAATAATAGGAGGAAGTATGAGTAATCACCATAAAACAATTATAAAATTGATTTTTCTAATTTGCCTGATTGTACTTAACTCATGTTATAAAAAAGAAAAAGTAAAAATTGCAATTATGACCAAACTTGATTCTGGATCAATTGTCGGTACAAGTGAAGTGAATGCCTCACGAATTTTTTTAAGTAATCATCCCGATCATAATATAGAAATTGTTGTATATGATGATCAGTGGAAAGCGGATCAAGCCGTAAAACAATTTGCCAAAATGAGAAAAGATGGGGTTGATCTTCTGATCACGAGTCATGTTTCCACATGTCTTGTCGCAATAAAAGATCAAATTAACGATGAAAAAGTTTTTACGATGGTTACTGGCGCTGCCACAAATGAAATTACAAGACAAGATGATTATATTTTTAGAAATATTCTTGATGTAGCACAGGAACAAAAATATATAGCAAAATATATGAAGGAGAAATTTAAACAATTACTCATCATCAGAGATACAGATAATCCTGCTTATACAGAGCCTGCATTGAAATATTTCCTTGAAGAGTACGGTGCTGATCAAGTAGATGTTTATAATGTCAGTATTGATCATCTGAATATTGATCGGTTAAAAGAGGAAATTAAAGAGTATCATTATGAAAGTTTGTATCTTTTAGTTGGTGGTTATAAAGTAAAAGCAGGTGCAATTGCTCAATTAATCAGTCAGGTAAAGGGAGAACTTCCAATAATGTATACTCCTTGGATGAAATCACCCACCTTATTAGAAACAGCAGGAAAAAGTATAGAACACAGCATTATTCCTTCTCCATATCCTCCAAATGGAATCAATAAAGCTATTGATGAATATGTCGCCTCCTATATCAAACTTTATGGCAATGCTCCTACTTATATAAGTCTTAATGTTTATCGAGCTTTAGAGGTATTTAATGAGTGTATTCGAAATAAGAAAACAAGTCCAGATCAGATCAAAAACTATATAAAAGAAAAGAAAGTATTTGAATCAGATTATGGAACAACACGTTTTGATGAATTTGGTGATACACAGTCTGAATTATATTTTATCACAGATATTCGAAAAGAGTTTAATAAATGAGTTCTGCAAAACATGCTTTTATAAGGTTTGATATTTTATCTTTCTTTCTGATTATCTCGATTTTATTCTTTATTCTATATTATTTGCAAATAAATATAAAAAATGGTTTTATTCAAAGTCAGAAGATGGAGGTTAGAAAAATTGATACAATTTTTCAAAGTATCTTAAATGAAAGAAACAGTGAGTTCAATTATTTTATCAGTAATGAGTCTGACCGACAAAATTTGTCATCATTTATGGATAATTTTTCTGATTTATACATCATCAATGAGGAATATAAAATCAAAAAAATATTTAAGAAAGATGAAAATAGCCAGCTGTTCATTGGTTATGATTTTAGTAATAGTCAGTTGTTTTCATTTTTTAGAAATATATGGACTTTTACTCCGACATTTTCACCATTATATATGTCTGCAGAGAATGAGGGATTGAGTATCTATATTTCAGCAAAGTTAAAAAATGAGACTTATGTTGGAAGAATTGGCATAGATAAAATTAACCGGATCGTAAAATCTATTTCAGAATATGGCAATAATATAATAATTTTAGCCACCAAAGATGGATATATAGTCAGTAGTACAAGTATCAATATCCCTTTTAGTATATTACCAGATTATGACCAGAATGAGATATTATTGGATCAACCTTATCTTTACACGCGTTTTAGATCTAACTTTTTGTCTAATGATATCGTGATGTTAACACCCATGTCAAAAGTATATTCGATTATTAAATCAATTCGAGACATTTATCCATTATTTTTTACATTAATTTTATTAATTTTTGCAATCAAGTTTATTGTTCAGTATGCTTTTATTTTTAAGCCCTTGAGTCGGTTTTATGACAAAATCAGGATGTGGGATTCTACCAATTTTGCTGAAGTATCATTAAAAGAAGAAAGTAAAATTCTTGAGATAGAACTTCTTCAGGAAGTATTTCATCAAAAAGCGAGTCAAATCAGCCAATACATCAATGATGTTAATGAGAAGACAGAAGAGATTTTACATATTAAGCAATATTTAAAAAATATTATTGATTCGATGCCCTCAATTTTAATAACAATCAGCTCTGAAGGAGTCATTCATGAGTGGAACGAAGCAGCAATTAAGTATTATAATATAAATGCTCAAGAAGCAATTGGTCAGGTGATATGGGATTTTTTACCTTTATACAGGAAATATAAAGATATTGCAAGTCAGGTTTTAATCAACAAGCAATCAATTGAGTACAAAAAAGAGATATTTAGAATGAACGAGGATCGCTATATGAATGTGACATTGTTTCCTTTAGCAGAGAATGGTAACAGAGGAATCGCATTGCGTCTTGAGGATGTCACTCAGCTGGAAAAAGCAGAAAGTATGCTTCGTCAATCTCAAAAAATGGATTCCTTAGGAATGCTCGCAGGGGGTATTTCTCATGATTTTAATAATATTCTTGGTGGAATTATTGGAACCATCTCTATGTTAAAAGTAAAAATGAAAAATACTGACGATCTCAATCGCTTAAGTGATACACTAAATGAATACATTCAGATGATCGATGATGCTTCTCATCGTGCATCAGAATTAGTAACACAATTATTAACAATTTCACGAAAACAAGAGCCGAGTAAAACATATTTTGATTTAAGAGAAGTTTTAATAAGGATAGAGAAGATATGCCGTAATACTTTTGACAAATCAATTGAAATTCAATTTGAAGTTCCAGAAACATTGTGTTTGGTTTATGCTGATGGTGGACAAATTGATCAGGTTCTATTAAATGTATGCATCAATGCTAATCATGCGATGACGATTATGAAAAAAAATCAAGAGAGAAATGGAGGTTTGCTCAGAGTTCAATTAGATAAGACCTTAGCAGATAAATCATTTCTCAAAAATCATTTGAAAGCTGAAGAACATACTTCCTATTGGAAGTTGAGTATTTTAGATACAGGAGTTGGTATATCTTCTGAGATTCTCAGTAAGATATTTGACCCATTCTTTACGACGAAAACAAAAGATAAGGGTAACGGATTAGGCTTGTCTATGGTATATAGTATTATAGAACAGCATAATGGATTTATTGATGTATATTCAGAAATAGATCAGGGAACATCAATAAACATTTATTTACCTGTACCCGTTAATCATGTATTAGATCATGAACAGATTACCGAGTCTGAAATTATTAAAGGTACAGGGATGATTTTAGTTGTGGATGATGAGCTGATGATCAGGCATACATACAAAGAAATGTTAGAGGAATGCGGATATCAGGTGATATTGGCAGAAAATGGTTTTGAAGGGATAGATCAGTATGTAAAACACAAAGATGAAATTGTTTTAACTATATTAGATATGTCTATGCCAAGAAAGTCAGGGATGGAAACTTTTAGTGAGTTGAAACTGATAAAGTCAGATATCAAAGTATTAATGGCTTCAGGCTTCAGGCAGGATGAAAGAGTTATGTTGTCATTAACATTAGGCGTGAGTGATTTTTTACAAAAACCCTTTACCATCAATCAGTTAAGCAAAATTGTCAGTGAAATAATCAATAGTTAATATTGCTCCAAAATTTCCATATATATTTTCTGATTGAAGAAGAGGACTTCTTCAAGTGTAGGATTTGAAATATTTTGATAACGATCAATCGCTTTTTTAACAATATCATTAATTTGAGTATAGTGAATCTGTTGATTTAAAAGAAGAGAGAGCGCCGCTTCATTAGCAGCATTGCAAATTGTAGGATAAATTCCACCGTGTTTGGATGCTTCCAGCGCCGTAAAGAAAAGAGGATATCTTTTGGGGCAGATTTCTTCAAAAGTAAGTGCAGAAAGATTTAAGAGGTTTGTTTTCACATTGTTTGAAGGAATATGTTTTGGATAAGAAAGCGCATAGAGAATGGGCAATTCCATACTTGGTGTACTTAACTGAGCTAAAATTGAACCATCAACAAATTCAATCATTGAATGAATGACCGATTGTGGATGAATAATTGCATGAATTCTGTCATAATCGAGATTAAACAGCCAATGAGCTTCTATAACTTCTAATGCCTTGTTAAACATTGTCGAAGAATCAAGTGTGACCTTGGTTCCCATAGACCAAGTAGGATGTTTTAATGCATTCTCTAAAGTAATGCTTTTAAAATCTTCTAAAGGAAGACAACGAAATGGACCACCTGATGCTGTTATATGAATACTTTTAATCTCCTCTGATGAGTGTCCGTACATACATTGAAAAATAGCACTATGTTCGCTATCTACAGGTAATATCATACTCTTTGATTTATCACAAATACTTTTAACAATATGACCTGCCATAACTAAAGATTCTTTATTGGCTAAAGCGAGAGATTTACCTCTTTTTATAATTTCAATCGTGTAGGGGAGACCAGCTGAACCACTTACAGCATTTAGGGCAATGTCATAATTTTCATTTCTGATCAGAGAAAGCAGTGATTCCTGACCAAAGAAAAACCGTATAGAAGGAAAATCATTAAGGTTGATGTTTGATGGAATTTTTCCTGTAATACAGACGATCGGAATCTTTAACTGAATAATCTCATTAATGCATAATTCAATGTTGTTGTGAACTGAAGCAAAGACAATTTTAAAATCATTCTGGTGATTCTTTACAATATTTATCGTTGACTGACCTATAGAACCGCTCAGTCCAAGTAATGCTATATTTTTCAAAGTAACTCCGTTTATTATAGATTTAAACCTACTGAGATTCGATGAGAATTATCTAATTCAGTATTTTTTTCAAAAGCATAATTTAACACAAACTTTTTAATGTTCACGGAAATTCCTGCATTAATTTTATCAATATCATAACCTGTATATAGATTAACATTATTAAAAGCTTCGATTTCAGCGCCTACATGCCAATCAAAGCTTAAAATACCCAAGGATGTCGTTGCACTCTCTTTCATTGATTCACTGTTGATTTCTGTATTGATGAAGAGATTGATATTTTTATTAATTTTTGGAATATTCAGTGAATAGAATGTTTCTAAATCCAGACCTGGATTAACTGTTTGATGAGTGCCGTTTTCATAGAAGATTTGTGTTGAAAAAAAATCTCTTAACCTACCTGCAATTCTAAACTTTTCACTATGCAGATAAGTTGCACTTAAATCAGCACCAAATCCATAAGCTGATTCTTCTGCGATATTTCTGAAAAGAATTTTCGGTGAAATTCCGATTAAGAAATGTTGATTTATTGACCTTCCAATGCCAAAGTACGCGATATAATCTGCATTATTTATGGTTTTATATGAAAACGGTCGATTATCGTTTGAAGGAATGGAGTCCGGATTGATAACTTTAGTTAAATGTATGTCATCAATGCCAATTCGTGTGATCACAAATCCAATATTGTTTTGATTACCAATATTAGATGAAAATATATCATATTGTAAGTTGCCACTGTACTCTTCTGCATGCATTAGTTCAAACTGATAATTTTTTTGAATTGCCAGTAATGATGCATTCCAATAAGCTTTTGAAGAGGATTCCAAATCAGTAAGTCCAGATCTTCCTAAAGCCATATTTCTCACTGAAGCTCCCATTTTGAAGATTTCACCAGCATATTTCTCAGCATTCAGTTGAGTCATAAAAAAAATCGTAAAGAATAATAATAGTGTAGTCTTTCTAAAAAAGTTAATAATTTTCATCGTTTTTTTCATTTGCTATCTCCACCCATGTTCCTATTATTTTTTTCATTGACCCTGAATTGAAAGAGATTGTTAGTTTTGCGTCTCTTCCAAGTCCATCAACATTTAATATAACTCCGCTACCAAATTCTTGATGCGTTATTTTTTGACCAATTTTAAAAAATTTCTGAGATTCTGTGATGATTTTTGTTTCATTATCAATTTTTGGTTTATAATTCTGCTTTTGTGGCGCATGAAATTCCCAGAAGGAAGCTTTAATTTCCTCAAGTAAGCCATGTTTAATCTCACCTAAAAACTGACTTGGTCTGCTTGCTTGGTAAGACTCACCCATTCTACGAGTATGTGCGTAATTTAAAAATAGTTTTTTCTTCGCACGTGTAACTGCGACATAAAACAATCTTCTTTCTTCTTCGATTTCGTCTTCATTGTTTTGAGAAAATGTATGCGGAAGTAAACCCTGTTCAAGTCCTGCAATAAAAACATTATCAAATTCAAGCCCTTTTGCATTGTGCATAGTCATCAAGCGAACTGCTTCTTGTTGATTCCTATGATCAGACAAATCAAGGTCGGTCTGGAGACTTAAGAATTGTAGAAATTCTGAAACACCAGCCTGATCTTTATTATTCTGATAAGATTGTTCGATAAACTCTGTTGCAGAAGATATAAATTCGTGAATATTTTCTACTTTGGTATTTTCTTTCCCCTCATCTGTGTTTTGATAGTATTGTTCAAGTTCATATATTGAAATTATTTCTTTGATGAGTTCAAGTAGATTGACAGTATTAATGTTTTTTTGCCATTTTGAAAGATTTTGAGCCAGATCAGTGATTGATGCAAGAGTTTTTTTTGGAAGATGTTTGATAAACTCTTGATTTGATATTACTTTAAAGATACTTTGCTGGTGTTCAATCGCAATTTCGATTAATTTACTAATGGTGGTTTTTCCAATATTTCTTGGAGGAGTATTAATTATTCTGAGTAAACTTTCATTATCAGATGGGTTTGAAATAATTCTCAGCCAGGCAATCATGTCTTTAACTTCAGCTCGTTGATAGAAATTGATGCCTCCAACAACTGTATATGGAATTTGATTCTTTGTAAAGCTTTGCTCTAATACTCTTGATTGAGCATTAGTTCTGTAAAGAACAACACATTCATTGATTGAGCTTCCTTTTGAAATCAGGTCAGTGATTTCCTCAGAAATGTAACGTGCTTCTTCATATTCATTGTCATGAGAAATTAACTTTGGTAAATCATTTGACTCTATATTAGTCCAGAGTGATTTTGTGTGTCTGTTTTTGTTGTTTTTAATAATTGAATTTGCAAGTTCTAAGACAGGCATCGGCGATCGATAATTTTGTTCAAGTTTGATTACTTGAACCTTATTGTAGTCTTTTTCAAAACACAGAATATTTTGAACATTCGCTCCTCTCCATCCATAAATTGACTGATCATCATCACCCACAACACAAAGATTCTGATGAATTTTTGCTAAGTTGTGTATTATATTGAATTGTACCAAATTTGTATCCTGATATTCATCAATCATAATATATTGAAGTTGAGCTCTGTACTTATCCCGAATGGATTTGTTTTCTTCTAATAATTGTGCTGTATTTAGCAGAATATCATCAAAATCCATTGCATTATTTTGTTTTAAATAGTTAGAATAAGCTAAATAAATTTTGTGAAAAAGGATGTTAATTTTACTTTCATTATTGAAATCAAAAAAATTATCTGGATTAATCATTTGAGACTTGTATTTTGATATAATACTGAGAATTTTATTAATAGGATAAACACTTTTATCGATATTCTCTGAATGATATACTTTTTTTAATACGGATAACTGATCGTCTCTATCGTAAACTGAAAAGTCAGAATTGTAGTTAACTAAAGAATGATGCTCATATCTGAGTATTCGAAGGCAAACTGAATGGAAGGTGCCAATCCAAACTGATTGAGAAGTATCTCCAATAAGATCAATCAAACGATCTTTTAACTCTCTTGCTGCTTTATTTGTAAAAGTAACTACAAGGATATTCCATGGCTTTATATTTTTTTGTTTGATCATCCAAGCTACACGAAAAATTACTGAACGTGTTTTGCCACTTCCTGCGCCTGCTAAAACGAGCAAGGGTCCATCAACACACTGAACTACTTTTCTTTGTTCTTCATTTAAGTGGATTAACATCGAATCATTGTGATAATTGTTTTTCATTTTACCTTTACCGATTTCCAATTCGAAATGTGTCCTTCAAGCCCCTGAATATTTACTGAAGACAATTTGTAAAAATAAGTTGAGTTTATAACGACATCATTATCAATATAAGTGACAAAATTTCCTGTTTGAGGATTAAAGGTCTCTGCGATTTTTATATATTGACCATTATAAGATAATGATCTGTAAATGTAGTATTTATGGACATTGTCCAATCTTGTCCATTGAATGTTTACTTTACCATTAGATGAAGAAAGGGTAATATTGCTAAGCATTTGAGGAACTACAATTCCTGAATTAGATAGAGGATCTAAAGGATTGTTTCTCTCGAGTGAGCACCCAGTCAGTAAAAATATCAATATTATTAAAACATATGTTTTCATTTTACCTCAAAACTTGATTTGAAACCCATGGGGGTGGATGATTACTTTTTTATTTTTTTCCTTCAATATTAAATCATTCCATAATTGTTCATTGTATTGTTCACTCACTTTATATGTGTCATAAATGTTATAAATCCACACTATTACAAACATAAAGCCACAAATACTCGCCTGTTTATAAGCGCTATTTGCTTCACTATAGTACTGATTTATATTGTCAATTTGAGTTGAAGAATTATATAAGTCGTATTTATCCATTGCTTTATTATACATAAATATACTTGCACTTGCTAAGATTATCTCTGAACTCAAGATGATCTGACCACGAAGATAATTCTTGCTTTGAAAATGTCCCCAACCAGGCAATATCATTGAACGGCTCATATTGTTCGGTATGTTTATCTTTTTTAAATTATATTCTTCAATAAGAGATTTTTTAAAATTATGATTTTCTCTAAAAGAATACCGTTCTTCAGGGCTATTCCAATTATATTTTAATGTGTCAGCTAATTCAATAATGTTTATAGAATTATCACAGAAAACAGACGAAATACTTAAGAGAAAAATGATGATCATATAGTATTTCATTATTCCCTCATTATCCTTTCACTAAGTTTATTTAAAGGTGTAATTGTTTTTTCCTTTAAGTTGACTTGCCATGAATAAAAATAATTTTCTGAAGGAGTAATAAAATCATATCTTACTTCTACTTTAAATCGTGTAGGTGAACCAATAACCTTCCATCCAGAATCTTTCAAATCTTTATCCCATTTAATTTTCAAATCCTTTTGAATTTCTGCAATTTTGTTGACTAACATCCCTTTCTTAAATTCTTTAATTACCTGCATCGCAAATGCTTTTGGATCTGCTTCTAATTGAATAATATTCTTTAGTTCAAAAATTTTTTGATTTATCAAATCGCTTTTTCTTAAAGCACTCGCATTCTCATAATAGTGTAAGGCTTCCTGAAACTTATTTTTTCTTTCAGATTGAAGTCCTAAATTGAATAATTCTTCTGATTTTTTAATATCAGATCTAAACTTTTCAGCAAAAGCAATTCTCTCTGTTGCTGGTGGATAGCCTTTAATAATCTGAAAAGATTTTTTAAATTCATCAATTGCAAGATCAATTTCTTCTCTGCTGAGTAATTCATTCCCCTTATTAATGATTTGTAAGCATAGTTTTTCTAATTTCAGATTTACAATTTCCTCCATCTGTTTATAATGATTGATTGCTTCTTGATAGTATTGAAGCGCTTGATTTAATTGATTTTCATTTAATTGATTATCTGCTAATTCAAGATAGAGATTTGCGATTTCCTGGTCTAATCTTGGGTGATATGTATTGGGAAAACTTTTTATGAATTTTAGCTCTTCAATTATTAAAAATAATGAGGAATAGGTGTTTTTGTTAACTACAATTGAATTAATTTTTTTTTCAATAAATTGATTGATAATTAGTTCAGACTTTTTTGTATATTCACTTTCAGGGAAGAGTTTCACCATTTGACAATAATATTCCCAAGCTTTATCTTCATTATTTTCCCATTCAATGATAGATTTGATTCTTAAGTATGAGAACTCTTCTGTTTTTTCAGATAAATAAAAGTATTGAATTAGATAGTCATAGCAAGCTAAGATTCTTTGTTTTTCATTTCGTTCAAGATATTGATTGATTAAGATTTCATAGGAATTTACGATCATAATATCTGCTTTATCAGTATTTGATAAATAAAATAATCGAACGGCTAAATTATAATTATTTTTTTCAAAAGCGATTAATCCTAATTGATAATAGGCTTCTGCCCTCATTTCTTCAGCTTCTAATGTTTCAAATCTGTCATTAGATTTTTTTAGGAAGATATCAAATTCTTCTATTGCAGGAACATAGTTTTTTTGAATAAAGAGTTTTTTTGCATTCTCATACTGGTTGTTTGTACAGGAAACACAAAAAATCAGGAATAAACTAAAGCTGAATAAACAGGTTTTCTTGAGCATATTCAAATATTTCAATTCCTTTTATCATGTCATGAAGTTCAGGACTGAATCCATGTGTCAAATAAATTTTTTCATTGATAACATCTTTTAGTGCATTGATATCAGAAGGATTTGGATGAATCGTATCAATGATACAAATCTGCAAATTTTGGAACATATTATTAATAGATTTTGTGCTGTTTATATCGGAAGTATAAAGTAATGACTTTTGATTTTCATTGAATCTTATCGAATAGGATTTCATTTCATTTTTTAAGGAATTTTCTTCAATATATGATTCATAGTTTTGTAAATGATCATTTCTTGATATATCAATGAAGAAAAAATCCTTGCTCAAGTCAGAAAAAGGCTTAAAAATGAGTTCAAAGCTTAATCTGCCTCGAAAAGTATAAAAAAGATCAAGGATGTTTGTAAAATCATCAATTCTTTCAGGTAGATAAACATGAAGTTTTTTATTTCTTTTTTGCAAATACAAGGTTTGAATTAACATAAAAAAGCCACTGATATGATCTGGGTGAAAATGAGTGATTGCAACAATATCAAGTTCATTGTGATCTAAAGATAATTCTTGAATTCGATGAGCCACACCTTCACCACAATCAATCAAAAATTGAATGGAGTGACATTCTACAAAAATTGAAGATAAATTTTTATTTTTTTCTGGAAGTCCTGATGAAGATCCTAAAATATTAAAGCGCATAATATCCTTCTAAATATCTTTTTGTTCTTTCAGTTGATTTTTTGGAATAACGATAGGTATTTGATCTAATTTTCTTCCAAAAAATAAAAATGCTACAACATAGATTATTGTTGAAATAATAAGCACAGGTAGTGAATGTAACTTGAGCACGATCACTGCAGTCAAAGCAATAATTGTATTAATTAGATAGACAATAATAGCTGTAACTTTTGTAGATCCTACGGCTGTACCGATTCTGTGAGTGGAATGATCTTTTCCCCCTTGAGAAATTCTACGACCATCTCTTTTCCTTGTATAACTGACTAAAGAGATGTCAAAAATCGCATAGCTTAACATAAGAATAGGGAGCAGGTAATACAAGTTGTTCTGCATCGTGTTTGCGGCCATCTTTCCCGTTAAAATGCCCATTGTAGAAAGAAAATAACCAATAAACATCGACCCTGCGTCACCCATAAACAATTTTGCCGGATTGAAATTGTGAGGAAGAAATCCCAGGACAGCACCTGAAAAACTAAGTGCTAATAATGCTACAAAGTTATTGAAATATTGAACAGATGATGTTTTTGTCATTATGCTCACTGCATAAAAACCAAGCGCAAGAATTCCTGACATTCCTGCCAAGATCCCATCCATATTATCTAAAAAGTTGAAAGCATTCATTAGCCCAATCATCCATAGACAAAGAACAGGTAATGTAATCCACCATTCACCTAATAAATAAAATAAATTGTTTGTATATAAAAACATCAAACAGACAATCACTTGCCAGATTAACTTGATACTCGGTCTTATAAAAAATTTATCATCAAACAATCCAACCATCATTACCAAAAAACCAGCACCTAAATATCCAATTAAGCCTAAATCGAAATTTTGGTATGCATGAATGCTTGTTTCAAATATTACAACGAAGAAAAAGCCAATAAAAACACTAATTCCTCCCATAAGAGGGACGACTTTTTTGTGCATTTTTCGTGCACTTGGGTTATCAACAAAATTTAATTTTAAAGCTAATTTTATAATAAAAGGAGTCAGATTGTAAACTAATAAAAAGCTAATTGCGAAAACGATTAAAAACTCGTAAATCAAAATATTTCCTAACATTTATTTGCCTCAGTTATCTAGTTTTTATTTATTTGACTAAGTATATTCAGTTAAGAATATTGTCAAGGAATTCTAATTTTGAAATTTCTTTTTTTAAAATTATTGACAATAATTGCCGATACTTAATAAATTGGCACATTGAGTTAAAAATAGTTGTGTATAAAACTTGAGTGGTTATTCAATTCGAAAGTCTGGGTTTGATTTCATGAGGGGGGGATATGAATGATAATATGATTGAAAGTTTAAAAAACTTTATTTCAAAAGATTTAAATGTTATCTCGGTGAAAAAAGTAAAGGAGCCATTTCAATTTGTCCGATATGGTCGTAAAAAGTTTGAACGTATAACAGTATGTTATGAATTGAATCAACAGGAACATATTATTACATTGATTAAGAAAAAGTATCCTGTGATGGATATGATCATGATGATGTTTAAAGATGAGAATTACCGTGAAATAAAGTTTTTTAATTCACCAATAAAAAAGACCTTTGCCCGATTTTATGATGTACCTATACTTTTTGTTGATGAAGCCAAAAAAGAAATTTATTTAAAGGATTGCAGTTGTGAATTAAAAAGATTTGGACCACCCGCTTTGCCAACAGAAATACAGATGAAGAATTTAATTACCCGTACAGCAATAAAGGATGCAAAATTTCTTAATCAACAATGGGAATATGCTAATCAATTTCATGATTCATTCGAATTTATGTATCGAGCTTTAAATAATGAATTTACTGAGAAAGAATTGAGATACATTGGTCTTGAATGGCCATGGTTTATCAAAGGGTTTGAAAATTTAAAAAAGAGTATTGGCAATATTCGTTTTGAGAAGTTAAAAACTTTTTTCAGTTCAGAAAAAATCAAATCAACCTTTTCAAAGGTACCATTTACATTGCATCATGGTGATTTATTCTTTGCCAATATTGGATTTAATGATGAGAATAAGCCCTTAGTTATCGATTGGGAACTTGTAACTTATGCACCCATTGGATATGATTATATGGTTCTAATTAATGGTATTCCACCTCTTCAATTTACTGAGTTGTATGAAGAATGGTATATTAATGCATTTAATAATGCATGTGATGTTCCATTAAATGAAAAACAATTTGTAAAAATTATTGAGAATTTGAAAGACTATTATTTTCTTCTAACAGAAACAATTGAATATATTCGATTTAGTTTTTCAGAAACTGAACAAGAATTTTCTGAAAAAGAAGCGAAGCAATCAAGTTATATAAAACGATTGGATTTGATTCTCAAACTCAGTGCAAAAAAAGTGCAAATTGGGTAGGAGAAATTTAGGAGTGTTCTATGGATATTCTTTTAGTAGATGATGAAGAGTTAAGCAGGACGGCAATAAAAGAATTTATAACAGAACAATTAGGTCATACAGTATATGATTTTGCAAATGGTGTAGATGCCTTTGAATACTGGCAAGATCATCATCAGACATTGATTATATCTGATATTCGTATGCCTTTTATGACCGGCAATCAGTTGCTTGAAAAAGTTAAAAAAGATCCATTCGGAAAAACAACAGACTTTATTTTAATTACAGGATATGCTGATATAAACAGTGCCATCCAAGCCCTTAGAAATGGTGCTTATGATTATTTGCAGAAGCCTGTGGATATTGAGGAGCTGTCTGTAATCATAGAAAGAATTGAAGAGAGACAAACACTTGTTAAAGAAAACAAAGAATTAAAAAATGAATTTGATAAAACTTTAGATAAAGCGACAAATGAGATAAAACATAAGCTGTCATATTATCAGTCAGTTTATGCTCAAGTGGTGGGAATTGGTAATGTAGGCATTTTCTCAGAAACAATGCATTCCATAATGACCGTATGTGAAAAGCTAAATAAGGATCGTTCGATACCTGTGTTGATTGAAGGAGCCACAGGTACAGGTAAAGAAATTATTGCCAGAAAAGTGCATTTTGGTAATGATAATTCAACCTTACCATTTGTTTCTATTAACTGTGCTGCAATTTCACCCTCATTATTTGAAAGTGAACTTTTTGGCTATGAAGAAGGCGCATTTACAGGTGCAAAGCGACGGGGAAATATTGGAAAAATGGAAATGGCTCATCAAGGAACTATCTTTTTGGATGAGATTGGCGAAATGCCATTAGACTTACAACCAAAACTTCTTCGTGCAATACAACAGCAGGAAATATACAGAGTTGGAAGTTCCAAAAAAATTAAATTAGATGTTCGATTCATTTGTGCTACAAATAGAAATTTGCTTGAACAGGTTCAGGAAGGGAAATTCAGAGCAGATTTGTATTATCGGCTAAATGTTGCAAAGATATTTATACCCCCATTAAGCGAAAGAAAGAATGAAATTGTTCCATTAGCACAAATGTTTTTATTACAACATGCAGAAGCCAAACAAAAAAAATTCAGAATGATTCATAAAGAAGCAGCTAAAATATTAGAAAACTATAACTGGCCTGGAAATGTAAGAGAACTACAAAATACAATAGAACGCGTTATTTTGCTTTATGATGATATAGAACTTAAGGCAAAGCATCTGCAATTCATCGAAAATGATCTGTATTATCCAGTTGACGGTCAATCAGTTTTAAGTCCTGGTAAAATTATTCTTCCAGATGATCCATTTGATCTTGATATGCTTGAAAAAGAAATTGTTCAAAAAGCACTTCAGAAATTTAATGGAAATAAATCAAAAACTGCTGATTATTTAAAAATTACAAGAAGTGCTTTGCGCTCAAGAATGTAATAAACGAGGGGACATGAAAAGGGTAGAAAAAAAAGTTATATGTGTTGGCAATGTAAAAATTGGAGGACAATATCCTGTTTCTATTCAATCTATGTGTAATACAGACACCAAAGATATTCAAAACACTGTAAATCAAATTAATCAGTTAAGTAAAGCCGGATGCCAGATTATCCGATGTGCTGTGCCTGATATTCAATCAGCAGAAGCCATCAAGTTAATTAAGTCTGAAATTACAATTCCTCTAATTGCAGATATCCATTTTGACTACAAATTAGCTATTGCTTCAATCGCATCTGGCGTTGATGGACTCCGATTAAATCCAGGAAATATTGGCTCAGAGTTAAACATAATGAAAGTGATTGATCATGCCAGAGAAAGAAGAATCCCAATAAGAATCGGTGTTAACAGCGGATCATTACAAAAAGATAAATTGAAGAAATATGGTGTAAGTGCAGAAGCTATTGTCGAAAGCGCATTAGAACATGTAGCAATCCTTGAAAAGCTTCATTATGATGAAATCAAAATATCTGTAAAAGCATCATCAGTCCCATTAACTATCGAATCATACCGCTTACTATCAGAAAAATGTGCTTATCCTCTTCATCTTGGTGTGACAGAGTCTGGAACTGAATTTGCAGGGACTATTAAATCATCAATTGGAATTGGGACATTACTTGCAGAAGGTATTGGTGATACAATCAGAGTATCTCTAACTGAAGATCCTCTAAAAGAAATATATGTAGCTAAAGAAATATTAAAATCATTAGGTCTAAGAAAAGGATTAGAATTTATCTCATGCCCAACTTGTGGTCGTACTCAAATCCCATTAATAGAGTTAGCAAAAAGAGTTGAGAAAGAATTATCTCAATTTGAACACATACCTCTAACAATAGCTGTAATGGGGTGCGAAGTCAACGGACCAGGCGAAGCAAAAGAAGCCGATTTTGGGATAGCTGGTGGTAAAAATGTGGGTTTAATCTTTAAAAAAGGTGAAATAATCAAAAAAGTACCAGAAGATAAATTATTAAATGAGTTAATTAATTTTATTAAAGAGTATATTGATCAAAACCATCTAAATAATGAGTAGTAAATGCCTGTTTGTTTTGTTTATATTATTTTCATCCCTCTTTGCAGATGATTTCATAGTTAAAGAAATTGATTTTACTGGTAATAAAAGTTTTTCTAAAGAAATTCTAATCCAACAACTAAAAACAAAAACAAACATGCCTTTTGAGAATGATCTTATTCAAGAAGATGTTGTTCGCCTCAATCAATTTTATCGGACAAATCATTTCGATTTTACAAAAATCCCTTTTCCTGAAAAGATACCAATTGATCATCAGAATGTTCGATTAGTCTTTCATATAGAGGAACAAAAACTATTTGAAATTAAAAGTGTTGTTTTTAAAAACTCTCGTTACTTTAGCAGTAATAAATTGAATGAGTTAATCGATCGTAAAAGATATAAGATAGATTCGATCGAACAAATAAAAATTGATGTTTTAGATTTATATTTATCCAGAGCCTATCTATTTACGCAAATTCGTCTTGACTCATTATCTATTTCTAATGATTCATTAAGAGCTTACTTTTTTATTGATGAAGGGAAGCAATGTTTTTTTAATACTTCTATATTCAAAGGAAATCAAGTTTCTAAAAGTGAATCATTGTTAAAGATTTCAAAGCTAAAAAAATCTCAATTAGTCACATATCAATCAATAAAAGATGCAGAAACACTGTTAAAAGAAAAGGAATATATTCAGCATTGTAGCATTACTCCTGTCAATCATGAAACCTTACTTTTCGATATTAAAGAAGGGAAGATGTCTCGTTTAGAAGGGATTTTTGGATATAACAATCAGAATAAAAACTCTCTGACAGGATTTGTTAAACTTGATTTTCTAAATTTGTTTGGATATGACCGACACTTTAATTTTTCGTGGCAATCACTTCAAAATAAGCAAAAATTTATAAAAATGTTTTATCAGGATCCAGGCTTTCAGTATTTTCCTTTAAATTTCAATTTTTCTTTTTCGAGAAGAGAAGTTGATTCTACTTATATTCAGATTAATTTTCAATCAGAAGTTTTTAAAACGGTTCAGAATAATAGTTTTGGTATAATATTTGGAATGTCAGATATAAACCCAGGTGATAGAAAATTGAACACAATCAATAAGAGTAAACAGAGAAATGTTGGCGCATTTTGGATATATAAAACTTTTGATTACCCAAAGAATCCAACTAAAGGGACTATGCTAAGTTATAATACAATAATATCTTTTATTGAGAAAAAAGAAGAACAAGATAATTTAAATATCAAAAGAAACTCAAATGAGTTTCAATTTCAAGCAGTTATCCCTATAAAGCGCAATATTGTATGGTATAATTCTCTGTCTTGTAAGTTAATGCAAAATAAGTCATTGGCTTTTTATGATTTGTATTCAATAGGAGGGCCATATAATTTGAGAGGATATTCAGATGATTTCTTTATGGGAAATAATTTGGCATATTTAAATAGTGAATTAAGACTGTTAACTTCTAAAGATTCACGATTCTTTCTGTTTTTTGATTATGGACTTATTCAGGACCAAAGAGAAGGTATAAATTTATTGATTGATGATGCGATTTCATACGGAATCGGCTTAAGATATCCTACACGTTTAGGGATCGTTATGATGGACTATGCATTGCATTATTATGAACAAAAATTTTTACATCCAATGGATGCATATATACATTTAGGAATTCAGACTAATTTTTAGAAATAAGTAATTTATAAATTTGGAACAAATAATGCTATATACTTAATCTAAATAAATTATTGTTTGGAGGATAAAATGAAACATGTTACTATTTTTATCATTTTTATTAGTTTACTTCTCACACTTAATGCGATAACTGATAACTTAATGAAGTTTTCTACTGGTGCTCCTACAACAGAGATTACAGTTAATAATCAAAGAATTGTATTTGCAAGCTCAATGGGTATTGTTTTTAAACAGAATTATTTATCAAATGATTATATCTTATATGATATACCTGGCATCGATTCAAGGTCTATAACAGCAGTATGGACATCAAATCAAGAGAGAGTTTTTTTTACTTATTATGATTATCAATTATCTGATTATAAATTAGTTAAGTTTTTTAATAATCAATTAATCGAATTTGATTTTCCTTCAGATTATTCATTTATCAGAAAATCCTTTCAAGATTCATCTGATCGCTTATGGTTTTTATGTCAAGACATCGTTTGTGTGTTTGATTTGAATAATTTTCAATGGCAAACTTATACAGATGATAATACAGGTGTAAATATTAGTGACATTACAGATATTTGTGAAGATTATAATCAAAGTATTTGGTTTTCAACTCGTAAGTCGAATATTATAAAATATCATGATAATCAATGGCAGTCAAATTCGATTAATGTCGAATCCCAAGATTTCATTGGTTTTTATCATATCGCAGTTAGTAGTAATGATGAGATTGTATTAAGTGATTTCCATAGCTTATATCTGCTTCAGAATTATGAAATAGTTGAAACAATTGAAGAAACTAATATATCAGACATTAAAGTAATTGGCAACTATTTCTATTATGTAAACAGATTATCAGAAGTATTTCTATATATGCCTAGCAGTAATTATCATTTTATTCTTGGAAATCAACTTTCAGATGGAATTGCTGTAACAAACTCTCATCTTATTATGTATCATAAAGAACATCAAGATGATGTTAAATATATTTCTTATGATTTTTGTTCTCCTGTGAGTACTTTAAAAACAGGAAATTTCAAATATAATTTACCCAATAATAGTTATGATGAAAATATTCACTTGAAGTTTCAACCTGAATCTCAGAGATTATGGTATAAAACAATAGAAGGGCTTGCCAGCATGAATAGTCAATATCAATGGGAGTATTTTGATATTGAAACCACAGGTATTGATTTTACAAAACTAACCGATATAAGTATTATATCTGAACAACAATTGATCGGATTTCTTAATTTAGGCAATAATTCTCGTTTTATTCGTTTTAATGGGACACAATGGCTTATGGATCCCCCTTTAAACGATTCTTCATCTAATATTCACAGAATTATTTACGACCAGAATAATGTATTATGGGCTTTAAGTAATGACAAATTAGTATATTTGAAAGAAGATAATACATTTTATTACGTGAACCCCAATTTACAAATTCATCAAGTCATATCTCAACTCCATAAAGTTGGAACAGATGAGTTATGGTTTTCCATGAGTAATGGTAAATTATACGCTGAAAACATAAATACAAAAACGTATCGTTTAATCTTTGATTTGACTACATCGCAAGATTTGAATATATTGAAAATTAACAATCCAAATGATTATTGGTTGTTTACTCCAACACATTTTATTCATGTTTTAAATGGTCAGTCTCAGAGTTATTCATTACCCGATCCGACGCATCACATAGTAGATTGTGAGTTTGATAATAACGGGAAGTTATGGATTAAAACATCATATAACCTGTATTCATGGGAAAATAATGAGTTTACAAATCATTGGTATGGGAATGTCAAAGATCATAAGTTTTATTCTGAGAGCTTAGCAATAGGGCATAATAACAATATATGTTTCTTTAATGATAATGTATTCTATGTTTATAATCAAAACTCATTATCCGTAACAGAGGAAATTATTCAAACACAAGATCAACTTAAAATTTCAATTTATCCGAATCCTTTCAATCCTACAACGAATATTGCCTTCAATCTTCATGAGAATTCTTCAGTAAGTATCAAGATTTATAACATAAAAGGTCAGTTGGTTAAAAACTATGGTACACAAACTTTTTCAAAAGGTGCTCATACTATTATTTGGGATGGTAAAGATGAAAGTAATCATTCACAATCCAGTGGTATTTACTTTGTAAAAATACAGACTTCAGACTATACTGCTACACAAAAGATGATGATGATAAAGTAATAGAAGTTAAAAATAATTATTCGAATAGGCAAACTATGTTTTGCCTATTCGTTTATTTTTTAGGTCTGATAAAAAATAGTTTGACACAAAATCATAATAAATTAGTTTATGTATTAGATAAGGAGGCCTTATGAAAAAAGTCATCTTAATGAGTTTGATTATTGTAAGCATTTCATTAGTATTTGCTGATTTTACAACTCCTGCAAATTTTGGTTATTTTAACCCAAATTATCAATTAGAATCTTTACTCAATCCAAATAAAGTAAAAATGTCTCACACAATGTCTTTTTCATCAGGTGTATCTTCGAGTGGACAGGGTTTTTATCAATCTGCATACACCAATCATTTGAAGTTTGATTTAAAAGAG
The DNA here is from genome assembly GCA_964573665.1 of uncultured Candidatus Cloacimonadota bacterium. Classification (GTDB taxonomy): domain Bacteria; phylum Cloacimonadota; class Cloacimonadia; order Cloacimonadales; family WRIO01; genus JAGOCT01. The sequence continues at coordinate 78,980 of CAZNKI010000001.1, forward strand.
AATTTAAAGCTAAATTTAGATTTGAGTTTTGTGAACCAAGGTACAATGACTCATAATAACAATTTCAATATCAAAGGGAATAATGATAATCAAAATCTTGTGATTCCTTCATTTTCAATGGAATATCAGCCATTTGAAAATACTAAGATCTATTTTGAATACAGACAGGTTAATGGCTCGCCATTTCAAAGTCAAAGAAGAAATGATTTTCCCTGGTAGTTAAGAATAATTAATGTATGGAGCTTATCTCACAGTTACTTGTATTTGAAACAAGTCTTTCAAGATTTTTAGCAAGTTTTTTTATTCTATTATTTTCTGCGAGCATTGGCAGTTTTTTAAATGTTTGTATTTATCGAATTCCCAACGGAAAATCAATTGTTACTCCTGGATCATATTGTCCTAAGTGTCTGAAGCCAATAAGATTTTATCATAATATTCCTATCTTATCATATTTTATCCTTCAAGGGAAATGTCATGATTGTCATCAAGCGTTTTCTTTCAGATACTGCTTTGTCGAATTCCTATGTGCATTTTTAGCTATCTTGTTTTTTGTAAAAAATAATTATACTTTAGATTTAAATTACTTAAAATTCTTTATCTTTATGAGTTTTGGTCTAATGATCATCTATATCGACTTAGATCATAGATTAATTCTTGATGTTCACAATTATTCTTTGATGGTCATTGGTTTTATCTTTGCATTGCTGAAAACAATACCTCTCTGGAATGCTGTACTTGGAGGATTAACAGGTTTTGTTATATTCTATGTCATTGCATTACTCTATTATCTTTCAAAGAAGCAGCATGGATTAGGTGGAGGAGATATCAAGTATATCACAGCAGTAGGTCTTTTTACTGGTATTGCAGGTGTAATATTTGTGATATTTTTTTCTTCATTTATCGCATTGATCGTGAATATCAATGCCAGAGGAAAGATGAAAGAAATAGCATTTGGACCATATCTTGTGATCGCAAGTTTTTGCTACTACTACTTCGGAGATGTGATAATCAAATGGTATCTTAATTTCTTTATAAATATTATTTAATGAAACCTCTGCAAATATTTATCCCTACAGCGCCAGGCCTACAAAAATATACACTATCAGAAATAGAAGAATTATCTATAAAAATTAACGAAGTAAGCAAAGAAGGTCTGCTGATACTTGGACATTGGAATGCAGTTTATAAATTGAATCTCTATTTAAAAACTATATCAAGAATCTATATAAGATTGAGTGCATTCAATGTCAGGCATTTTTCTGAGTTAGTAGATGGACTCAAAAGCATTGATTTTTCGCCATACATGACTTCGGAGAATATTTGCATCAAAGTAAATTCATATCGTTCAAGACTTTTCCATGAAAAAGCAATAAAAGATATCATACAAAAACATCTATCTGATTGTTTCTCAGATCAAATACTAACATTTGTCGGATCAGCAGATGAAATAAATACTCAAACCTTTTTGTTTAATCTTACTAATAATCAACTCCAAGTTAGTGTTGATACAACAGGACAAGCTTTGTATAAGCGAGGATATCAGATTTTAAGATCTGAAGCACCTATCAGAGAAAGTCTTATAGCTTCGGCATATTTAAGTTTAAAAACAAAGATGTTCAAGAAGATCATTGATCCTTTTTGTGGTTCATCAACAATTCCTTTGGAATGGATGATGTTGAATCAGGGATTGAGTAATAATAGTTTCAGAGATTTTGCATTTATGCGCTTTAAAGATTTCAATCAGAGTTTATATCAATCACAGTTAACTGACAAAAAAGAGCTAACGAAAATTGAGTATGAAGCGTATGATATTGATGAAAAATGCATACATATTTCAATCGAAAATTTTAAAAAACTTGGGATAAAAGACAAAATTCAGTTCGCATGCATTGACTTTCTAAAACTTGAATTAGATAATCAGCAAGATTCAGCTTTGATTAGCAATCCTCCCTGGGGTAAAAGAATTGATCCAAAATCTTTGTATTTGCTTTACAATAAATTACAGAAATTTGCTCAATTAATGCCAGTATATTGTTTTCTTCCTAAAGAAAATATCCGATATTTCAAAAAGCATCGGATTATCTTTTATGCAAAATCCGGCTCGATCGATATCTGTTTTGCAGAAATTATAAGTTAAAACAAACATTCATTAATCAATTTAATCATAAATATCAGTTAAAATACCAGAAGTGTAGCATCATATTACAAATTAGTCTCAAACAATCTGATTAAAGGCATTGTAACCGTTTACGTGCTATTCCTCACCTTCTTCTATCCTGTAGAAAAGTAAAAATATATTATAGAAAATCTAATAAAAATATATAGTGATAATCAAATTGAATTTTGATAAGCTTGATTATCAATAAAAAAAATATTGACTTTTATTAGTGCTCGTGATAGTTTAAATCTATGGAGGAAATTATGAAAAGAATTATGTTAATCATATTGATTGCAATAAGCTTGTCAACCGTATTTGCACAAAATCAATTGAATCTTAATGTCACAGGGCGGAGTTTTTATAATAGTATCAAAGCATCATCTTTTGATATTGAAAATCCTGCCAATCAACCAATTATGTTTACTGTAAACATTACAAAAGAACCTAATTTTCAACCTGTTCAAGACCTTTCAATGAAAATAAGTCTTAATTGGAATGGAAGTACTTTGATTAACAATGTCAATGTTCCTTTTTCTGAAAATGCTATTAATGCTCTAAATAGTCCTGGAGGTTTACCTCCATTTACCAATCGAGATGTATTAATAGAAAACGGAAATAATTTTTTTAATGAACCCGATAGTGAAATTTCTTTAGATCAGCTAACGAGTAATAATGCATTCAAAGATGCGTTGTTGAATACAGGTTATTTACCCGATGGGACTTATGAATTTATACTTCAAATAGTAAGACCAACAAATGCAGTGAGTAATCAAGCGACATTTTCGTTTACAGTTCAAAATGTAAATAATATTTCATTAATTGGCCCCGGAGCTCCAGCAGGACAGAACATCGTAGAAGCTTTTGGTCAATCCATCATTTATAGCTGGATAACGAATTCTATCAATTCAAGTAATACTTATATGATAGAAATTAGAGAGTATATGCAACCCCAAACAATGGATATGACGAATTTAGCTTATACAGGACGAGCTTTCTATTCGCAATCAGATATCACAATTCCAATTTTTAATCAGAATCTACCATATATTGAGAATAACTACTATGCATGGAGAGTAAAATTGCCTTTAATCACCAACCTAACTGATAACAGTGTAAATACTTTTGTTGAAAGTCAGTGGTTTGTGTTTAAATATGTCAGTTCTCCATCTGCTCCTAATGCATATCAAGAAATTATTAATATTCTTCAGAATATTCAAAATCCTCTTTTAATGGATATAGTAGCTCAAGGATATTTACCAACAGGTAATTTCTGGTTTAATGGAAATGAAATAACTCCTGATCAACTTCAGGAGATATTGCTTCAAATATTGAATTCACAAAACTATTCAGTAGAAATTATAGATTGAGGTGATCATGAAAAGATATATATTAACACTCATTATCTGTTTTAGCCTTTTTTTGGTTTATGCACAAAATGTTGCAGTACTTGCTGGTATGAAAGGTGATATTTCTGTTGTTCGTGATGGCAAAGCCATTAAGATAAAAAACAACGAATTGTTAAAGAACTTTGATGAAATCAGATCAGGAGAAGAATCATTTGCAGCCATTCGTTTTATAGATAACGGTGCAACCACGAAATTATTCCCTAACTCTGTTTTGGTCATTAGTGCAGAGAAGAGTGGAAAAAACTTGAATAAGCATAATAACTTAAGCAAAGGGATGATCCAAACCAAAGTGACACCAAAAAGTGGCCAATTTGTTGTTGAAACACCCAATACTGTGGCGTCTGTAAAAGGTACTGACTTTATAACACAGTATCAGCTAAGAAAAACAACCATTGGCGTGATCGAAGGTGAAGTAGAGATCAGAAACAAGGTGAGCAACCGATCAATAAGTTCTGGTGAAAATGATGTGTACAGCAGTGATGATGAAGGTAATATCAATGAAGAAGAGGATGATTCTTTCTTACAGAATGATGAAAATTACCAATCAGAAAATGTAGCTCCACAACAAGGAAATAATCTTGAAATAGAAATAAGAAAAGAAGATGGAACCACAAAGAAAGTGAGAATACACTATGAGTAATGCAATAAAACTGACTTTAGTATTATTACTGCTTATGGTCGGTTCTTTTGTTTTTGCTATAAGTGCAGTACATAATCCTGTGAATATTATGGAAGATACAGATACACGACTTGATATTAATATTCTCGAAACAGATTCTGATATTTCAAATATCACTTTGTATTATCGAGCAAATGGGCAATCACAATACAGTTCGATAGAATTACTCAGTAATACATCATCATTATCATCTTTTTCATTTTCAATTCAGTTTGCAATTAATGAGTTAAAAGCAATTAATGCTGAATTTATTGAGTATTATTTAAGTATCAGTAATACAAATCAGATAACAGCTTTTTTACCTGCGATGAATCCTGAATTCAATCCATACCAAACACGAATCTTAAATATGAATTATTCAGATTCATTCGTGATTATTGCTCCAGAAAGCTTGGATAATATTCCTGAAGGTGAGAGTATTGTTATTTCATATTTTGCAATCAAAGATGAGCTTGATCCAAACTCAATTAAGATAAGTATGAATAATCGAACAATCAAATCTGATGTCACTGTTGAAGATGGAATTGTTTTGATAAAAATGCCACAAACGACAAATAAAGGACAACTTGCCATAACAGCAAAATTGAGAAATGGTGAAAAAATCAGCTCTCCTGTTTGGTCACTTTCGGGCATAAATAAAGTTAGAAATTTAGCTTATAACGGTAATTTGACATTTATATCGAATACAAACTCATATTCAAGCGATTCAGATGATTCTAATCTTGAATCATTTGACGAGCAAGCACTTTTGTTTAATTTTTCTGCATTTTATAAAAAACTGATAGTAAGGAATAACATTTACATAAGTTCTTTAGAAGATAAAGAAAAACAAAGAATCAACAATTACTATTTAGGATTTATAAGCCCTTATTTTGATGCACATTTTGGTGATTATAGTCCCAACTACTCAGAATTTACAGTAAGTAATAAGAAAATATTTGGTTTTACAGCGAAAGCAAAATCACCATATACTTCACTTTCATTTTCTTTAGGAGAAATCAATCGTGCAATTGAAGCGAAGGAGGATGTGCAGGCATCTTTTAAAAGAAAACATATGTCCACTAAATTAACATTTGGCAATAGCAATTCCTTTGCTTTGTCAATCAATGTAGCAAAAAATAAAGATGTAGTCAACTCACTGGATGAGACTGATTACATTCAAAATCCTACAGACGAAACACCCATTTACTCAATTGAAGCTAAAGACAATGTAGTGTTTGGATCTGATTTAGAATGGAATCTTTTTTCAAGAAAAGTTTATTTGTTTGCAGAATATGCGATGAGTATATACAACAGCAATATTATTCCTGGGGTTATTTCTAAAGATTCACTCGAAAACTTTCTTGATGCAGACATCCCATTTGACCCAGAATCATTTGAATCAATTATTATCATCAATAAAAACCTTGAACCCTATAATATCGGGATGAACAATTCAGCATTAAAAGCAGGCATTCGCTTGAATTTTCTCAGAAATACATTAAGCTTTAGTTTTCTTCAAACTGGTCCTTCATTTTATTCATTGAGTTCTTCAGGGATCAACCAAGATAAGCGATATATAAGAATCAGTGATAATTATATTCACTCAAGCAATTTATTTTTTAGTGGTGGATTAGAACTAAGTAATGATAATGTCGTTGATCAAAAACAACAAACACTGTCGAACTTGAATTTTTATTTAAACGCCAATTATTCTCCGAATAATCTACCATTTTTTGGATTAAGTTTTATTACCAATCGATCTGGTAATGACTCTGATAATGATCTAATGAAAATAGACAATCAATCTAATTATTTCCAGATATCATCAGGATATTCATATCAATATTTTTCATTTGCATATACAACTTCAAATTTAACGTTTGGATTTGGATCTGATAAAGATAATACTTCCAAAAAATTATTCGATAATTCAAAAAATGATATTGGAATGAATACAATTTTCAGATTTAATGAATTTCCTTTAATATCTAAAGTTGGATTAAGTTTTTCTACAAATAAGGATAAAGCAGGAGAAACTTTATCAACAAATTTCACATCATTATATCTGAATAACGAATACTCTTTCTATGAAAATAAAGTTATCCCATATTTTAACTTAAAAGCTAATTTTAATGGTGGTGATAACAATGAAACTTCTTCAACAATATTCAATTTTGGCACAAAATATTATCCGATAAAGAATACCTGGATTACTGCAGATTTGAATTACAAAATATTTAATGATGAACGCAATAATTCTGACAATAGTTATAATATGTTTGCGACTAAATTAATCTTATCAACTTCGTTTTAATTAATGTTTAGTATCAAAAAGATAATCATAATAATTATTGGGGCGCTGGTAGTTTTTTTGGCTACCGGTGCCTTTTTTTATACTGCCTATGGACAGCATCTGGAGTTTAAGGCATACGATTATCTTCAGCAAAAAAGCATTAAAAACAAAATCCAGTCAGATCAAATTGTAATTGTAGCAATCGATGATGAAACTTTTCAATCATTTGACATTCAATGGCCATTTCCACGTTCATATCATATCAAATTAATCGATAATTTAAAGAAGCTTGGTGCAAAACAAGTTATTTTTGATATAGAATTCGCTGAATCGCATCATCCACAGATAGATTACCAATTAGGTAAATCAGCAAAAGATCACTCAAATGTTGTTTTAGCTGGAAAAATCTATCAAAACAGAGAAAATGATTATGTTTTAACGACTGTTCTTCCACCTGTTAAAGAAATCAGAGCATCAAAAATACCATGGGGAATCGTCAATATGTCTACAGATCTTGATGGCTTTGTGCGACGTTATCCTCTTTTTCATCATGTGAATAATAAAATATTTTATTCATTAGCACTTCAATCTTATCTAATGTTAAATCATCAGGCAATAGTAGACTCTACAAATCTTTCACCGTTTGCAGAAACAATTATTCAATCTCTCCCATTAGTTTCATTAAATGAGTTGCTTATCAACTATTATGGACCCCCAAAAAACTTTAAATATATTTCATATTCAAGTGTCGTTGATGATAGCAGTTTTAAAATGCCAATCGAAGAGTTTTTTGAAATTAATGATTTTTATTTTTTAAAAGAGACAGAAGTTTTCAAGGATAAAATTGTTTTTATAGGAGCCAGTGTTGATGAATTGAAAGATAATTTTAATACACCCGTAAATCCAAAAAATCAATTAATGCCTGGAGTTGAAATTCATGCAAACATGATGCAAATGTTATTAGATCAAAATTATCTGTTTAAAGTCCCTGAAAAATTAATCAATGTATTTTATGTTTTATTATTAATAGTATTTTCTTTTATTTTTTATACATTCAAACCTCATCTGTCCTTAATCTTTGTTTTTGTTTCAATAATCGTTTATCTGGCTATAGTTTATATGTGTTTTTACTATCTTCATTGGGTTTTGCCAATTTTGATTTTTCCTGTAACTCTCGGATTTTTATATATTGTTTATTTAGTATATCACTATTTAAAAGAAAACAAAGAGAAAAAGAATATTAAAAAAACTTTTCAGCACTATATGGCTCCAGCTCTTGTTAAAGAATTGTTAAAATCACCTGACAAACTTAAATATGGTGGCACACTTACAGAAATAACAGTTTTATTTTCAGATATTCGATCATTTACTACTTATACCGAATCTCATGCTGTAGAGGATACAGTTTCAATGCTAAGAGAGTATCTAACTGAAATGGTTAATATTATCATTAGCAACCAAGGAATATTGGATAAGTTTGTCGGTGATGAAGTGATGGCATTATTTAACACCCCTGTTCCTATAGAAAATCATGCTTTAAAGGCATGTGTTTGTGCTGTACAGATGATAGATAAATTGAGACAGCTACAAAAAAAATGGATATCAGAAGGTAAAGAAGCCATTGATATTGGTGTAGGAGTAAATACTGGTATGGCACTTGTTGGTAATCTTGGATCTGAACAAATATTTGATTATACAGCAATCGGTGATACAGTTAATCTTGGTGCAAGACTCGAAGCATTGAATAAAAATTATAAAACAAAGAATAACATAATTATCAGTGAGTTTACTCTAGAACATGTTAAAGATTATATTGAGTATGAATATTTAGATGAAGTTATTGTAAAAGGTAAAACTAAATCAATAAAAATTTATCAGTTAGTTTCTTTAAAGATTATTGAATAAAATGAGGGAATTATGACAGCAAAAATTATCGTATTATGTGGAGGCTTCTCAGAAGAAAAAGAAGTTTCAAAAAAATCAGCAACTGCAATAATCAATGCTTTGACTGATTTAACGTATCAAATTGAACGAGTAGATCCAGTAAATTATACTAACTACGGTGAATTAATCACTTATATTAAATCTCAAAAACCACTTATTGTATTTAATGCTTTGCATGGCGCAGAGGGAGAAAATGGTCAGTTACAGGCACTTTTTGAACTTGAGAAAATACCCTATACTGGGTCAAATCATACATCGAGTGCTATTGCAATGAATAAGTATATTTCAACGCTTTTAGCACATTCTATTGGCATCCCTATTCCCAGACAAATTTTATTGAAGAAAGGAGAATCTCTTTCTAAACAGACGTTTGAGTATTTAGGATTTCCTTTTATAATAAAACCTAATGCAAATGGATCATCTGTTGGAGTACATATAGTTAAATCCGAAGATCAATTTGAAACGTCTATTAGTGATGCTTTTTTATATGACAATCAGGTGCTCTGTCAGCAGTTTATTCCAGGTCGCGAACTTACAGTAAGTATTCTTGGAGAAAGCACCCTTCCGATTGTCGAAATCAAGCCATTAGAGGGTTTTTATGATTATGAGAATAAATATACTAAAGGGAAAACAGAATATATTTGTCCTGCACATTTTTCTCATGATCAAACAAATAAAGTCCAAGAATTTGCACTAAGAATCTTCAAGACTTGTGATTGCTCTGTATATGGTCGTGTAGATTTTCGATTTGATGGAAATGATTTCTATTTTTTGGAAATAAATACCTTGCCAGGTATGACAGAATTAAGTTTAACTCCAATGGCTGCTAAAGCAGAAGAGATCAGTTTTAATGAACTTATAAACAGTATAATTCATTCATCTTTAGAAAGAATTAAAAAAGAAATAATATAATGATGTTTATGTTTTTAATTATTTATTTACTCTAAGAATACTTGATAATGGAACATTTTTTGCGTAAAAAAATAAAAAATACAATTAGGGGATGATATGAAAAAAGTAACATTTTTGACTTTAATGTTATTTATTGTACTTTCATTATCTGCTGTAATAACTGAAACTGCTTCATTAAAAGCATTTTTATATGGTTCAGCACCGCAATGTCAGTATGATAACTGGTTAAGCCATGTTTCTGAAGGAATCGCTTTGGCCAACTATAATCTTTATGCACCATACGATGTTCAAACAAATGGGTTTGGAGATTATATAACTCCAACAGCTGCTCAGTTGACAGCCTGGGATACAATTGTCACTCTATTTATGCAAGGTGATTTTACAACAGCTGAGATTATTATCAGTGACAATGGATTTCCATATCAGATTGTAATTTTTAATGATACAGATACAAATCGTCAGTATCATATGCTTAGAGAGACACTTAATATGTCATATACTGACAATAATGGAACTCCTGATGATCCAAGTGATGATGAAATAGGCAGTTTTTCAAATGGCTGGGGGCTATATATAATTTCAACAACATCAAACAATCCAATAATTGTTAATGTTGTCCATCCTAATGATGATTTTATGGTTACTCCTGTTGCATTAAAAGCATTTATTGACTGGGATGCCAAGTATTTTATGGTAGCAGGTGCGGGCAGAGAAGTAAAATGGACAAATGTTACTCCATATACAAACTCAAAATCATTGAGTGATCCATCTCGAGTATCTGCTCATCCGTTTAATACTGTTTATAGAAAATTTTGTGATCAAATACGTACGCAATATGGCAGACGAGAGTTTTCTGCACAAATTCATAGTTATGACTGGAATCGTCATGAAGGATATCCTAGTTTACAATTATCAGCTGGATATAACAACCCCAATCCAAATTTGCCTATAAGAGATTTATCATCTTTAAAACTTGATGTAATCAATGCATCAGATTATGTTATTTTTCCAAGAAACAGTATAGGAATACATTCTGAAGTTGATCTATTTGATTATTACGGTGTGCATTATTACAACAATCCTTTCACATATCAACTGGGAGACTCATTAATAGTGGTAAGTAACAATATTGATCTTCCAGGATTTTCTCAGAATATTCAACAAAATTATACCTTAAGTGGTCTTACTGATAATGATGTTTATGACCCATTCTTTCATATAGAATTTGATGAGCTTCCTAATTGTTATCCACAAAATGTTAATAATTATCATTGGTTTTATGCTTATGATGTTAGCTCTGGATCATTTAACCGAAATGCTCTTTTTGAAAGAGGTATTGAATTTTACTCAAAGTGGTTGGATGCCATGACAGAAATACTTCCATATACACTGCAACTTAATGATAATCTAATCCCAAGTACACCTCAGAATCTTTCTTATGTCAATTCAGGTCAAACTTATATTCGATTATCATGGGAATCAATCGATTGTTTTGATTTTAAAACATATCAAATTCTTTATTCAACCTCACCAATTACGGGAGATAATTATCAAATTTTCGATAGAACAAACAATACAGCTTTAGCTGATCCCAATTGTAATAAGATTAGCATTACCGGTTTACAAGCTGGACAGAACTATTATTTCAAAATTAGAGCACTCGATTATAATAATAATTATTCACAGGCATCTCAAGAACTCAATGCAAATACAGGATCAGCCGTTTTAGATAATGTTACAGCATTTGCTGACTATGGAAAAATCGTTCTTAAATGGAGAGCCGTCAGCCAAATCAACAATCAAGGATTTAGGGTATATCGGAAAACTGATGTGAGTGATTATGTTCAAATAGCTGATTGGAATTCACATTCATCTTTAGCTCCCAACACTGCAAGTTATGTCAATTACACCTTTGAGGATACTAATGTAACAAATTACCTTACTTATACATATAAAATAGCTTATGTACATACTAACGGGAATGTGTTTTATCATTATGAAACACCTCTTGCACAATTACAACCTATACATACTCTTTATGTTAGAAACCAAAATGGTTCAATTGTTGATTCACTCCATTTTTCTAAGAATCCATTTGCAACTGATGGAAAAGATGCAAATTTTGATGTTGCAAAACCAACAACAACTTCTGGGAATTATATATGGGCAGGTCTTTATGAACAATACTGGTCATCAAATGGTGATTATCTTGGTAGAGAAGTATTTGGTGATTATGATGTAACAGAAAGTTATAAAATTTTCAGAGTTCTTATTAAATCAAATCAGTTAAGCGTTCCATTAGTAATTTCTGCATCAAATTCATTTAGCAGGAACTCGGAAAAATTATACATTAGAGAAATGTCTAATAATACCTACACTAATTTATTGAGTAATAATGCTCAGTTTACTGTAGCTAATACTAATTACAAAGAATTTTATCTTTATTGGGGAAATTTAAATCCATCTGTTAACGTTAATAATTCTCAGAATGTACTATATCAAGCTGGAGCTAATGCAACATTCTATTTTTCAACTACTTTCAACTTTTTAGTACAAAGCCATACTGTCTATATTAAAAACGAAACAGATAGTATTATTGTTGCTTCAAATTTGCCATTTAATGCCACTTCAGCATCATTTGTTATTCCAAACAATATCAATATGCCATATGCTAAAGTATATGTTAAAACGGTAGCTCTTGATGGTCAGATATATATAAAAGGATCATCTTACAATATTGGAATAGTACCATCAGTTTTGTCATTTTCTATTCCTGAGGGAAATTCTTTTGTGGCAAATCCATTTAACACATATCCAATAGAATTATCCTCTTTACCAGGCCAAAGTCTGTTATATACTTATGATAATCATCAATATACACAGAGTAATTCGATGATTTTTAATAAAGGCTATTTTGTTCATACAACAGACTCATATACACAAAACTTTAATCAAAGTGTTTTGGCGTTTGCACAAAATCAAGTTGTAGTATCAGGATGGAATTTATTAGGAAATCCTCATTATTCAACATATAATACTAAAGATTTGCAATTCTATTATAATAATTCTATCTATAGTTTTGGTGAATTGGTTCAACAGAAAGTAATTTCTCCAGTTGTATATGTATGCAGAAATAATTCATACATTGTATCAGATTTTATCAATCCTCATGAATCATTTCTAATTTATACAAATTTAAATCCATCTCATACAATAAGTTGCTATTTTGTACCTTTCTATGACAAAGGTTTGCCAGTTGTAAGTAGCGAGATTGATTGGATTTCTTCAATATCAGCAACCCAAATTGATACAGATGAAATAAGATTTGGAATTTGTAATGTTAAAGATACTCCATTTTCATTTTACACTGATCTCCCAGAACCTCCTGTAAAGCCTGTAGAAAATCCATTATCTATGTATTTTTCAACAAATGAAGATTTTCTCTATGAAAAGATCAATCAATTATTGAAAACTCCTTTTAATAACGATATTGCTGAATTAAAGTCATGGGATTTTAATATGTCTGTTAATTCTTTAACTCCAATAACATTCACAACAAATTTTGATGGATTACCTGAAAATTACAAATTGAAAATCATTATTGATGATATTGATTATTTATTCACTCCATCAAATCCAAGTGTTACTTTTACTCCTCAGAATATTGGAGTTTTGTCTGGTGTTATTCAAGTCGGCAATCAACATGTTTCTAATGATAACCAAGTACAAAAACCATTTAGCGTTTCAATTTATCCAAATCCTTTTAATCCAACAACAAATATATCGTTTAATCTTCCTAAAGCTTCAGATGTTGAAATCAGCTTGTACAATATAAAAGGCCAAAAAGTTAAAACGATAATCAATGATCATGTCAAGGCAGGTAATCACACATTTCAATGGAATGGTAGAGACTCAAAAGGAAATAACTGCTCTTCAGCAATTTATTTCTCAGTCATCAAGATAGATAATTCAGTTATAAGTGTAAAAAAGATTACATTGTTGAAATAAAATTATAAAAGCCCTCAGAAATGAGGGCTTTTTCATTTTTGCTTGACAGAAAAATGATCTTCCCTTATATTTGAATAATAAATGGAGGTGAATTATCAGGTCTACTAAACAAAAAACAAAAAAGAAATTAAACAAATATTTAGGATTATCTATAAATTTGATATCAAAACGCTCAATATTCTTCCTTCTATTGATCTTCTATACTTTTTCATTAAGCTGCCAGGTCATCGATGATTTAGATTTTAGTTGGTATTCACAGGCTGATGAACGTTGGAAGTTTGATAACTTAGGATATTCGCGTTATAACACCATTGGACGGAGTGGTTGTGTTTTAACTTGTTTATCGATGCTTTTTAATTCAGAAGCAAGTAATCCATTGGTAACTCCTGAAGAGCTTAATGCCTGGTTAATCAAGAATAATGGTTATGCTCATGCAGATATGAGATGGGAAGTGGTTGATAATTTTGATGGCGAAAACAAAGGTGTAGAATTAGTTGGTAGATCTGATAAGAGAAATCAATGGGCTTTTCTTGCCGAAAATATTGAAAAAGGGAACAAGGTGATCACAAAAGTTGGTTCTGGTCGTGGACATTGGGTATTAATCATCGGGAAAAATGGTCCAGATAATAAAGCATCTTCCTATGAAGTTAATGATCCTGGGTTGCCAGTTTATAAGAAAAGGACTTTAGCTCATTGGGGTGGATTTAGAGCTGCTCGAGCTTTTTCTGGGGACTGGGTGACAAGAGATCAGTTAAAACTCGATCAACAAATAAAAATATTGGAAGCAGATAGTTTGGATACATTTATGTATAACCTTTATAATGTTAATAATCCCGCAGATTTATATGTTGGGATTGATAACTCATTAAATGTACCCATATCAGGATATTTCTCAATTGGATTATATTCTTCTGACAATCAATTTATTTCGACAATAGGATTTCCAATGTTTTTAACTATAAAAGAAAATGAAAAGAAAGAAGTACTTTTTCCCATAGAAGGGATCAATCAACTGCTAACTTCTTCTTATCAGCTAAAACTCATTTTTGCCAAATCGCTTGATCAGGAAGGTAAACCTCAAAATGCTCTTGTTTTAAATCCACAAGGAATTAAGTCTTTTCGATATAAAATCGAGAAAATGGATTTTATATCGGATAATTAAGGTTATAAAATTATCTATTGAAAAGATACAATATTATTTTTCAATGAACGTATAGTTGCAAGTGAATAGATATCAAAATTGCAGTTTTTAATATTACTTCTTCCATTCTGAAATGATTTTTCAATAACAATACCAGCACCACAATTGATAGATTCTGCTTCTATTATTATTTCATTCAGAGCATTCAATGCATTCCCATTGGCAAGAAAATCATCAATGATCAGAATCCTGTCTCCTTTTGAGATAAATTCTTTACTAATACATATTTCATATTCTTTATTTTTTGTGAAAGAGAAAACATTCCTTTTATAAATGGAATCAATCAAAGTGGAAGGTTTTTGTTTCTTAGCAAAGATTAAAGGAACTTTAAAATGAAATGCTGTCATCAATGCACACGCAATACCAGAAGCTTCAATCGTTAATACTTTTGTGATTGATTGATTTTTAAAATAATTAAAGAATTCGCCTCCAATTTCGTACATTAATAATGGATCAATTTGATGATTTAAAAAACTGTCAACTTTTAAAATTTTTTCATTAATTACTTTGCCTTTTTGTTTAATCAAATTTTCTAATAATTTCATAATAATTCCTTAGTTATTTTAATTTAAGAAATAAATGATTCGAGAAAAAGTCAAGACATAATAACAGAAATTACAAAATATGAGATATATAATTAGAGATTAAATAAATCACAACAAAATTAATGTTTTTTTTATTGACAAAATAAATGCTATTTTGCATCATATAAAAAAAAGACAATCGTAAAGGAGGCACAATGTTTTGTTCAGGCGATAAGATGAAGGAAATATTGTTAAAAGCAAAAAAAAACAGATTTGGATTAATCGCTTCAAATGTAGTTTTTGATTCACAAATCAGAGCATTAGTTTGGGGATATGATCATCAAAATTCAGATGGATTGCTTCAGATGAGTGCAGGTGCTTGTAAATATGCTTCAGGTGAATCAAAAGATATGAAAATTGGTGCTCAATTAATTTCTTCAATGACAAAAATATTAAGCTCACAAACACAGAAATCAGGAATTGGACTTCATATTGATCATGCAACACCAGACTATTTTGATTTCATAGTTTTTTGCTGTGAGAATGCATTAGTTACTTCAGTGATGATCGATGCAAGCAAAGAAAATTTAGAAGATAATATTAGAATAACAAAAGAAGTCGTGACTGTTGCCCATAAATATAATGTCTTAGTCGAAGGAGAAATTGGTCATATTAAAGGATCTGAGGATGAAATAGTTTCTGAAACTGAGTTATATACTCATCCTGATGAAGCTTTAGAATTTGTAGCAAAAACAAATGTTGATTTATTTGCAGCATCGGTAGGAACAAACCATGGTGTTTCAAAAGGTGCTCACTTGCATTTAAGAATTGATCTCATCAAAGAAATTGATGACTTACTGATTAAAAATAATCTCGAAAGGGGTTTGGTTTTACATGGTGCTTCAGGTTTAACTGATCAACAACAATTAGATGCAGTTATGGCTGGAGTTGTTAAGATTAATAAAGATACTCAATATCAAATGGATATGGCTGAAGCAGTTCAAGCATTCTGGGAAAAAGAAAAAGATGCGATTGTATGCCCCAACAACATTAGTATAGACAGCTATATTCCTGATAAAAATAAATTTGATCCTAGAAAATGGCTTATAAAAGCAGAAAATGCAGTGACATTATCTGTGGAAAATATGATAAAAGCAGTAAAAAGTAATAATCAGTCAATCTTTTTTAAGTAAGGAGATAAAATGATCAATATAGCAATTAACGGATTCGGCAGAATCGGAAGACTTGTTTTCAGAGTCGCAAATGAACGAAAAGAGTTTAATATTGTTGCAATAAATGATTTGACCAATTCAAAAACCTTAGCACATCTATTAAAATATGATTCAGTTCATAAAATATATAATAAAGATATTTCATATACAGAAAAATCAATAATTGTTGAACACAAAGAGATACCGATTTATGCAGAAAAAGATCCAGAGAATTTACCCTGGAAAGACTTAAATGTTGATATAGTAATAGAATCAACTGGGATTTTTACTTCAAGAGAAAAAGCGATGAAGCATATAAATGCTGGTGCAAAGAAAGTCATAATTTCAGCTCCTGCTAAAGATATGGTTGATGCAACTGTTGTTATGGGTGTAAATCATAAAGTTTTAAAGGATACAGATATAATCGTATCTAATGCTTCATGTACAACAAATTGTTTAGCTCCCATTGCTAAAGTAATCAATGATCATTATACAATATTGAAAGGTATGATGACAACCATACATTCATACACCAATGATCAAAATATTTTAGATTTACCCCATAGTGATTTACGAAGAGCAAGAGCTGCAGCAATGAGTATGATCCCAACATCAACTGGCGCTGCAAAGGCTATTGGTTTAGTTATTCCTGAATTAAATGGTAAACTTGATGGTATGGCAATTCGAGTACCTACTCCAGATGGATCATTAGTTGATTTATCATTAATTATAGAACAATCAGTTACTAAAGAAGAACTCAATGAATGCATAAAAAAAGCATGTGAAGAAGAT
The DNA here is from genome assembly GCA_964573665.1 of uncultured Candidatus Cloacimonadota bacterium. Classification (GTDB taxonomy): domain Bacteria; phylum Cloacimonadota; class Cloacimonadia; order Cloacimonadales; family WRIO01; genus JAGOCT01. The sequence goes on from CAZNKI010000001.1 coordinate 96,090, forward strand.
TTAAAAGGATTTGTCGAATATACTACTGACCCAATTGTTTCATGTGACATTGTAGGGAATTCATCGTCTTCAATATTTGACTCTTCTTTAACAATGGTAAAAGATAATTTTGTAAAAGTTCAAGCATGGTATGATAACGAATGGGGTTATTCAAATCGAGTTGTTGATCTTGCTGAATACATGTCAAACTTATAATCAATAAAGGATGGCTAATGCCATCCTTATTTATTTTAAAAAATGAGATTAAAGAAAAGATTTTTGTTTATTTTGATCATAGGAATAATTCTAATATTTTTAATATTAAAGAATTCCACAAAACACGAAGAAAATGTTCTTCGAATCGCTATAACGAGTTTTCCTGAAACTCTTGATGCGATGATTAGATCTGAGTACTTTACAAATTTAGTAACAGATCAGTTGTATTCAAAATTATTTGATACAAATTCAGAAGATGAGTCTTTTGAACAAATTGGTAAATCATGGACAAATGTTAGTGATAGTTTAGTAGTTATTTATTTAAATAATAATAATTATTTTCATAATGGTGATGAAATCACTGCTTATGATGTTAAAGCAAGTATTGAAAGATTTATCAATAATCCTAAGAGTATAAGCAGAGGTTTAGTACAAGTTGATTCTATTGAAATTGTCGATAAATATTCGTTAAAGATTTATCATGATAAAGAGTTCCCGCCTTTTAGAATCTTATTCAATATACCAATATATTCTAAAAAACAAATTAGTAGTTTTAGCGAATCATTTATAAATCTAAATCCAGTAGGATCTGGTAATTACTACTTGTACTCAGGAAATAATGACATTATAGTTTTAAAAAAAAATCCATATAAAAAGGGGATAGAAAAACTATTTAATGAGATCAAGCTCTATAGGATCCCTTCTAAAGATGAACAAGTTAATAAAATGTTAAATAATGAGATTGATTTCATAATTAATCCTCCATTTGAAAGATTTTCTGTCCTGAATACCAACAGTAATATATCTATCATCAGTAAAACCAGTGCTGTAACTCTATACATGCCTCTTGATATTCATAGTCCAAATTTAAAAGAAAATAAAAATGGAAAGAATCCGTTGCAGGATGTATGTGTCAGAAAAGCTATTTGGCATTGTTTTGATACGCAATCTTTCATAAATGATAAATTAGTAGGAATGGCAGATCATCTGGCTTTCCCATGGCCAAAATACGTTTCTGATGCAAATTCACAAATTTCATTGCCTGATTATAATATTTCATTAAGTAAAAAATTGCTAAGCGAAACTCCATGGAAAGAGGGGTTCAATTTAAAGATATATTGTATTGAAAATAAGTTTAATGGTGATATTGAACTTGGTGAGTTTATAAGAAAGTCATTAAAACAAATTAATATAACAGCAAATATATATTATTTCCCTAGTGAAAAGTTCTACGAAGCTGTAGAAAATGACAAAGTTTCATGTTTTGTTACAGGTTATTCAACAACTTCTAAAGTTGCTGATGGTCCTTTGTATTCATTGTTTTACTATTCTGATATTGCAAGAGGAAATATGAATCGATTAAATATCAATATTCCTCAACTTAATGAATTGATAAATCAATCACGAAAGATGTCTGATAATGATTTTAGAAAAAATGAAGTACTAAATAAGGCATCTCAGTTGATATATGATGGTGTTTATATCATACCTTTTTATAGCCCAACAGATAATTATGCAATTCACAAGAAAATTCTTTGGAAAAAGACCAAGAATGATTTAAGATTAAACGATCTTCAAAAAAAATGAAAATTATAAGATTCAAAACAATAATAAAAATATTAATATCTGCAAGCATTGTAGCTATAATTCTTGTTAATTTATTCTTTTTTAATTTCATTCAAGGTAGGGGAATCGAAAACTGGAAAGTAAATGCAAAAAAATACATCAAGTTAAAAGATAAAGAGTTAATTACCTTAGTTTTCAAAAATGATTATAAAATTGAAAATAATCCTTATGTTAATATGAGTTACTTAACAAATTTGATATCAAATGATATTGAAAATAATCAAAATTCATTAGTCGATTTTTGGATTGTATATAATAATGAACAAATAATATACCAGTACAGTTCTCTAAAAAATTATAAATCTGTAATTTACTCAACTGAACAAATTTTGTATTCCTTGAAAAAACTCCCTGTATCTATCGAAAAAACTGATTTATATATTTCTGATAATTCCAATATTATTTATATTGTTAACTCACCTTATGTAAATTCTTTTGGCTATCATAAATATAATTTCGTTTATATATTTGATTTTTCAAAAATGAATAGAGAAGTGTTTCCTCTTTATTCAATACTTGCACTTATAACATTTACATTTTTAATATTCATAATGTTAATTGTTCTCTTATACAATTATTTAAAAAATTATCTATCAGTGATTGATCAGTTCATTCAAGATTATTTTGATGGGAATCGAGTAAATTCTTCATCGTTACAATTTATCAATCCTTTTAAAATAATTGAAGAAAAAATTGCTAGTTTAGTTGCAAGATTAATTGAAATGGATTCAAAATATTACGATCTTTCAGAAAAATTTCATATGCTGCTCTCCCAATCAAACGATGGTATTCTCATGGAAGATTCTGAAGGATTTATCTATTTTTGTAATAAAAAAGCTGCTGAGATATTCTTTTTCAATGATATTAACCAGTTGATTGGAAAAAGAATAGTCGATTTAATCTATGATCCTTTCTCAAAGAAAAAGTTTGAAAAAGAAAAAAGCATTATTGATTTAAGCTATCAAAAGAAGTTTAAACTATTATTGGAAAATCAACATAAAGAAAAAAAGAATTGTTTGTTTACCACATCATGTTTTTATAATCCAAATAAAAAAATTAGTGGATATTACTATTCAATTACAGATTTAACAGATATTGCAAATCTCTCATATGACAAGAATAATCAAATCTCAGCATTATCTATCTATACTGAAAAATCTCAATTTCCTGTTTTTATTTTAGATCAGGATTTGAAAGTATATGATTTGAATAATTCAGCAAAAAACATATTTTCTTTAAATTATAAGACTGTTAAGGATTCATCCGTTTATGAGATTTTTAAAAATTATGATTTTGGGAAAGTGTTAAATCAATTTGATTTTTCTTCAAATTTTAAATTTGATACATTTGAACCAAAAATTAATAAGTGGTTTTTAGTAACTAATGAAGTATATCATAATTCTAATGAAACACTATATTATTTAACGTTTACTGATATTAGCACCTTTAGAAAAGATGAAAGCTTTCATAAACTCATTTTTGAAGATTTAAAAGGATTTGTTTTTGTTACAAATATTGAAAATGAAGTAATTTATGTTTCTCCTTCATTTCTATATATGACCCAGTATCCTACATCTTGGTTTATCAATTATTATAAATCTTTAAGTGATATTTCAAACCCATCTGATTTAAAAGAATCAGATCAGTTTATTATTACAACTTCAAAAGGAAGTTTTCGTTTTAAAATGCTATCCTTAAAAAGTGTTTCTAAATCAAATAGAATTTATTTATGTATGCTGGAGCAATAGTGACAATTAATAAAAACATTTATTTTCAAATTTTTGTTATTTTTTCATCAATGTTAGTATTATCTTATTTCATTGCTTATTTTTCAACTGAAGTTAAACGTCAGAATAATTTAAATATTATACAACCTGTATATTATAATTATATTGTTGCTATTGAAGAATATATGAAAAATTCTGAAAATTCGAGAATATATAACTATGAAAATTCTATTCTTATTCACAAAAATAATAATATTTTTATATATATCATTCGTGAATTAACTCAAGAAATCCTCTATCAGGAAAATTACACAAACCTATCATTTAACTATAATAAATTGTTAGAAGATCATTATCAATTGATCAATAATCCATCGATTTATTCAACCATCCAGTATAAACAAAATGAGAATCATTTTCTTGTATTTTTTAAAAAGATATCTACATCTACAGATAGTTATTTAGTTATTATTGGTAAGGACTATAACTCGATTTTCAAACAAGAGAAAAAATTCTTTTTAATTCTTTTTTCTTCAAGTTTTCTGATACTTTTAATTGTAAATTTTTATATACTCTCGATTTTTCGTAGAAAAAAGCTACAAGAAAAACTAAATAATCAGATAAATAAAGAATATAATCTGTTTTTTGACTTAATCACCAGCAATCCACAGTCTTTAATGATGCTCATTGATAACAACGGTCTTATTCTTAAAATTACCGAAACATTTGAAGATTTCATATTGTATAAAAAAAATGAAATTTATAATAAACATTTGTCTAAAATTATGCCAGATTTTAAAATGATTAATCAATCATTTGCTATACAGAATAAAAAAGATTCTGAAATAAATATTGTTTGTAAAAATAATTCAACAAAATCAGTCATTATGACCACTATACCATATTTTGGCGTTAATGAAAAAATTGAAAGGTTTTTATTGTTATTCAATGATTTAACTGAAATTAAACAAAAAAATGATCAACTGGCTAAGGAATTAATTACCACAAGGACATTTTCTAAGATTACACAATTAATAACAAATACTTCAGATCCGAAACTTATTGTTAAAACAATAGTTGAAGAAACAAAAGGATTAATTGATTATGATCACGGCACATTATTTTTATTAAATGCAAATGAACTTAATGCATATTATTCTAATAATCCAGAGTTAAATGGACAAATAAAAAATATTAAACTGCAAATAGGCGAAGGTTTAACAGGCTTAGTAGCAAAAACTCAAAAAGGAATGATTGTTAATAATGCTTTGAATAGTCCAATTCCATCTATAATCCCAAATACAGATGATAAAGAAGAATGTTTAATATCAATACCATTAATAAATAAAACAAAATTAATTGGTGTTGCTACTTTCTCTCGTATTGGAAATAAATCTTTTAAGGATGAGGATTTGAAAGTCCTTGAGTTACTAGCAGCCCAAGCAGCATCTGTACTCGATTCATCAATGCTCCTTAACCAACTTGCTCTTTCAGAAAGAAAATATTACTCTTTGATAAATCAGTCAGCACTTTCGATTTTAATTCTAAAAGAAAGAATGATTTCTTTTTGTAATAAAAGATTTGTTGATTTGATTAATGTACCTGAGAAAGAGATAATTAACAATGATATTTTAAATTTCATTGTTCATAAAGAAAAAGCAGTGTTTGCTTCTCATTTAACTTCATTTTTGTTAGAAAATCATTGTGATGATTTTAATATTAATCTAGTTAGTAAGGATAATAAAAAACTTGTCATGAGTTTTTCATTAAGTATGATTTTATGGGAAAATCAGCAATCTATAATGGTTACGGCATTGGATATTACGGAAAAAGTAGAACTTAATAATCAATTACTCCAAACTCAAAAACTTGAATCTGTTGGTGCATTAGCTTCTGGTATTGCTCATGACTTTAAAAATATTTTAGCAAGTATAACGGGTGCTGCAGATATGATTTTGATGAAAGAAAATAAGGATAATCCAATTTTCAATTTTGCTAATATTATAAAAGTTTCGGCAGATAGAGGAACAAAACTGTCTCAAAGGCTTTTAGGATTTACTCGTAAAGATGAATATGAGCAACAAGTATTTAATTTAAATGATATACTTAAAGAGATTATTGAGATTGCAAGTTATACTTTTGAAAAAAACATTGAAATACAAACACTATTAAGTAGTGAATCAACAAGTTTTGAAGGTGATCCTGTTAAAATCCAGCAGTGTATTCTAAATCTTTGTGTTAATGCTCGTGATGCTATGCCTCATGGAGGTATTCTAAAAATTGAGAGTAGTGTAAAAAATTATGATGAAATTGATTTTGGAATTCAAGATAAGTTAAGTAAAAATCGATATAATTGTATAGTTGTTACTGATAGTGGATGTGGTATTAATAATGAATTAAAACAAAAAATATTCGAACCATTTTTTACAACAAAAGAAAAAGGAAAAGGTACAGGTTTAGGTTTGTCAACTACAAAAAGCATTATTGATGAATATAATGGATTTATCTTTGTTGATTCAGAAAATGGGAAAGGGACAACCTTTACAATCATTTTACCATTTACAGAATTTCAATATAATAATAACTCAATGATTAATGCTAAAATGGATATAAAATCTCATGAAATTCTCATTGTTGACGATGAAGAATTTGTTCTTGAAGTTGCTAAAGAATTGCTCCAAGAGTTAGGTAATATCGTTCATATAGCAGACTCAGGGCACAATGCTATAAAACTATACAAAGAAAATCAGAATATTTCTTTAGCCATAATTGATAGAATGATGCCAAAAATGGATGGGATTCAGTTGTTTAATGAACTAAAGGCATTAAATCCTGAATTGAAAATTGTAATTGCAAGTGGATTTAAAGATGATAAAGAATACCAAATGCTAAAAAATTCCGGACTTTTTGATTATATTACAAAACCGTATCGACTTGATGATCTCAACCGGATTTTATCAAGTTAACTTAATATTGACTACTTTAAAATTATGATAATAAATGATTTGTAAATAGGAGATTTAATGAAATTACACTTAATTGTTGGCGCTAGACCGAATTTTATGAAAATAGCGCCTTTATACAAAGAATTTGCAAAATATAAAGAATGCTTTGAGGTTAAGTTGGTTCATACTGGCCAACATTATGATGAAAAAATGTCAAAAATATTTTTTGATGAATTAGAGTTACCCGTTCCTGATATCTTTTTAGGCGTTGGATCAGGATCTCATGGGTATCAAACTGCAAAAATTATGGAATTATATGAAAAGGTGTTGCTTAATGATCAACCAGATTGGATTATTGTTGCTGGAGATGTTAATAGTACGATAGCTTGTGCGCTTGATGCAGTAAAACTACATATTAAAGTTGCTCACTTAGAAGCAGGATTAAGAAGTTTTGATAGATCTATGCCTGAAGAAATAAATCGATTGGCTACAGATGCAATTTCTGATTTACTATTGATTCCTTCAGAAGATGCTGAAAAAAACTTATTGCTTGAAGGTAATCCGAAAGACAAAATACATTTTGTTGGCAATATTATGATCGATTCAGTTGTTAAATATAGAAATAAAGCTGAAGATTCAAACATCCTGAATATACTAAATGATATGCATCATTCAAATCTAAAAGCTCAAAACTATGTTTTGATTACATTGCATAGACCTTCGAATGTAGATAATAAAGAATCATTAAAAACCATTCTTGAAATTTTTAAAGAAATTTCTTCAAAAGTTAATCTTGTTTTTCCTGCTCATCCACGGACAATCAAGAATATTCATCAGTTTCAATTAGATTACTTGCTCAAAGATATACAAAATTTAACTTTCATTGAACCTTTAGGATATCTTGATTTTATGTACTTACAAATGAAAGCAAAATTTATACTTACAGATTCAGGTGGAATACAAGAAGAATCTACTTTTTTTGGTATCCCATGTTTAACTCTTAGAGATAATACTGAAAGACCTGTGACTGTTACTACAGGTACCAATCAACTAATCCCTCTGGAAAAAGATAAAATCTTAGAACAAATTAATATGATTTTTAATGGGAAAGAAAAAAAAGGTACGATTCCTGAGTTGTGGGATGGTAATACCGCTGAAAGAGTTGTTAATATTTTTAGAAAAATGAAGGAAGATATAAAATGAAAGTGATTACCGTAATTGGAGCAAGACCCCAATTTATCAAAGCAGCGACTGTGAGTAGAAAATTTAAAGAATTTCATAATTGTAATGAAATCATAATTCATACAGGACAACATTATGATAAAAATATTAATGATATCTTTTTTGAAGAACTAAGTATCCCTGCTCCGAAATATAATTTGAATGTTGGATCTGCTTCACATGGTATACAGACAGCTCAAATTATAGAGAAAACTGAAAATATACTTCTTGATGAATCTCCTGATTGTGTATTAGTTTATGGAGATACAAACACAACTATAGCAGCAGCTTTAGCTTCAGTAAAATTAAATATTCCTGTAGCACATATTGAGGCAGGATTAAGATCATTCAATCGGCAAATGCCAGAAGAAATTAACCGTATAGTTACAGATTCTATTTCAGATATTTTATTTGCTCCAACTCAGAATGCAATGAAAATTCTTTCAAATGAAGGAAAAATTGATAATAGTATTTTTTCTGGTGATGTGATGTATGATTCAGTCAAGTTTTATTACAATAAGCTTATTGCGAACTCAAAACCATCGATTATTAAGGATATTGAAGACTATTATCTTTGCACTATCCATCGTGCAGAGAATACTGATGACAGAAATAAGTTAGATCAAATTCTTTTAGCTTTCAAAGAAATTAAGAATAACATAATTTTACCAATGCATCCAAGAACAAAAAACAAAATCAAAGAATACAATCTTACTATCCCCGATAATGTGATTCTTACTGATCCATTAGGATATGAAGAGTTACTCACATTACTCATTTATTCAAACAAAATGATTACGGATTCGGGTGGAATTCAAAAAGAAGCATACTTCTTATCTAAACCTTGTGTGACTTTGAGAAATGAAACAGAATGGATTGAAACTCTTGATAATGAATGGAATATTCTTTGTGGTACCAACCCTGAAAAAATTATAAATGCAATAAATAAAACTCCAGGTATTCAAAATAATTTAAATGAATTTGGTGATGGAGATGCAGCAAGTAAAATTATTCACTCACTACTCAGTCGTTACTGATTCATTAACTTGAGCATATAAATCGTTTATCTGATCTTCTAAACCTAATAAATTTATATAATGTGTGTCAATTTTTTCCATGAAAATACTTTCTTCAACAATTCTGTTTTGATGGATTAAAGACTCTGCGATATGTACAAATGTTAAGGGACTAAACTCATTATTTTTAGATTTTGATGCTTGATGATGATAGGCAACTCCATTTACTACACTTGATGGAAATCCCCATAAACTTAATAAATATGCTCCAATTTCCGCATGACTTGTACCAAGAATTTCTAATTCTGCTTTCCATAGATCACAATGGTTTTTCTCAGAATACTCAATGATCTCTTCTAATTTATTCGTTTTTGTAATGATTATTAATTTCCCAATATCATGAAGAAGAGCTGTTGTAAATGTATCATCTTGCAGTTCTGTGTTACTGTGGTATATTGTTGATATTTTCCGTGCCAGTTCTGATACATGCAAACAATGGCTTTCTAATTGATTTATAAATTTAAACTGTTTAGGATTTTTTGTGTCAAAACTAAATACCTGCAAATACAAAATGACTGCTCTTATAACATTCGTTCCTAAAAATACGACTGCTTGTTGTGGATTGTTTATTCTGCCTAAATGAGTAAAAATGGACATGTTTGCTACCTGTAAGATCTTTGCAGTTAATGAGTATTCTTTTGAAATCAGATCTCCGATCTTTTTTAATGGGACATCTGGTGTCTGAAGCATATGAAGCAGCTCAATATATACATTCTGCATGATTGGTAACTCATCAAATGAATTGATCAATTGTGTTAATTTGTCATTTTTTAATAACTCTCTCATTTGTTCAGCTCTGATGATGGTATTTACCAGCATTTCTGAAAGATATTTTTTTTCTATTATTAAATGTACCAAATCATTAGTCATTACAACAAGCTCTTTTGACCATTCTTCTGCTATTAAAATTCTCACTAAATGAGGATAATCCTCTTTCAACATTTTTAATATACTCATATAATCACAGTCTGGAATATTCATATCTATTGCAATTATATCAAGTTCTGTATTTTTTAATGTTTCATGAATTTCATCGCACTGGTATAATTCGATCAACTGGTAAGCTAACTCTAAATTGCTTAACTCTCTTTCTATTTTTACAATGATATCTTTTCTTGTGCACAATGCTAATATCTTTAAGTGCTTTTTCACTAATCCTCCTTATACTCGCATTTTTAAATTGATACACTAAATATTGATTTATTGCAATCTTTTTTTTGAATAATTTAACAGTATTTATTCATAATTACCATTATAGACCCATTTTAAATAATTTTTTGGTTGACTAATTTCATGTTAAAAATTCTGATTGATTAAAAAGAAAGAGGTTAAAATTTGAAAAATATTTTATTTCATGTATGTTGTGCTCCATGTTTTATTGCTCCATGGACTCATTTATCTGAAGATAATAAAATCTCTGCTTTGTGGTTTAACCATAATATTCATCCATTTACTGAATATAAGAAAAGAAGAGAAACTCTTATACAATTTTGTGAATCAAAGAATATAAATATCATTATAAAAGATGAGTATCTTTTGAACGACTTTCTTAGGGATTCTGCTTTTCGTGAAGAAAAACGCTGCTTTGAATGTTATTATAAGAGATTAAAATATACTGCTCTGGTTGCAAAAAAAGGAAACTTTGATTTCTTCTCGACTAGTCTTCTTTATTCAAAATTTCAAAAACATGATTTGATAAAATCTATTGGAGAACAAATCTCTTTTGAAACTAAAATTCCTTTTTTTTATATTGATTTAAGAGAATTTTGGAAAGAAGGTATTCAATTGTCAAAAGAAGAAAATATGTATCGACAACAATATTGTGGTTGTATCTATAGTGAATACGAGAGATATGGAGGTCAATAATGGAATATATAATTCGCAAAGCTGAAGGAAAAGATGCTTTAGAAATTGCAAAAATCCATATATACTGCTGGAAAAATTCTTATAAAGAAATCATTGATCAATCCTTTCTTGACCAGTTAAATGTCGAAAAAAGTTTTGAAAATCACTCATATATGATTGGAAATCCTAAAAAGAATAATTTCTTTTATGTAGCTGTTGACTCTCAGAATAATGTAATTGGATTCTGTGTAGGTGGTGAACAAAGAGATAAAAATTATCCTCAAAAAGCTGAGGTATATGCTTTGTATATTAATGATAAATTCCACAATTTAGGAATTGGACGTGAACTTCTTAGAAAAGCTTTTGATGATTTAAAAGAGAAACAACTCAATTCAATTCTAATATGGTCATTAAAAGATAATAAACAAAGAGAATTCTATGCAAAAGTTGGCGGAGTTGATCTTTATAATATTTTAAAAAAAATCGGAAATAGAGAATATCCTGTTACTGGGTGGGTATGGAATTATGGAGTTGGTGATAATGAATAGGTTGTATTTGATGTTTATTTTGTCACTGTTCGTAATATCTATTTATGCTCAGAATGCCTATCAATCAGCTAATTCTGATTCATTAAATATCAATATCACTGCCGACTCTTTGAGTTTTAACAGTGGGAAAAATCCATCCTTGGCTGCTGGGCTGTCATTGGTGATTCCAGGTGGAGGTCAGTTTTATAACAAAAAGTATGTTAAGATGCTTTCTGTGATTTCAATAGATGCCTATTTACTACAAATGGCGGCTTATAATGAAAGAAAAAGAAGTGAACACAGAACTAAACAATTAAGCACTGAGATAGATTTTGAACAAGAATATCATAAGAACAGAAAAAATGAATATTTTAAAAGAAGACAAAGTAATTACTGGTGGCTTGGGATCACAACTTTTCTATCGATGACGGATGCCTATGTTGATGCGCATCTATACAATTTTAAAATTAAAAAGAATGAAGTTGAGTTAAGATTTAGAGATTCAAAACTAGAACTGTCTTACAAATTTTAAAATTTATTTTTATACATATTCTACTATAATTTTTAGAACGTGCATGTGTCTTTTATTATTTAAATTCTATGCTTTCTACAGGATAGAAGACAGAGGTTATTCAGTGTGTACTTTCTTCTGAATAAATAACTCATTAAAAATCAATATATTAAACGAATATTAGCAAACAAACCAAAAGAGTGCTAAAAATAATTTGCTTTTTTATTTTTTCTCATTATATTCTTTTTAAAGAATAAAATTCGGAGGTGAAAAATGATAAGTTTAATGAGAAAAAATTCACTGTTTCCAATCTTCACTTTATTTGAAGATTTTGTTGAAAAAAGTAGTTCTGATGAGTTTAAACAAAATCAGGTACAAAAAACTTCTTGTAACATCGCTTTGGATATTATTGAAAATGATAGTCAATATCTAATTTATGCCAATCTTCCTGGGGTAAGTAAAGAAAATGTAAAAATTACTTATCAAAAATCACAGTTAACAATTGAAGCAAATATGCATGAAAAAGTTGAAGAAAATGACAAAGTTCTACGTCAGGAAAGATTCTGCGGTTTGTATTATCGTTCGATAAATATGCCAGATAATATTGATCCTGAGAAGATTTCTGCAAAAATTGAAGATGGCATATTAAAATTAAGTATTCTCAAAACGAATGAAAAAAAATCAAGCATCATTAATATTGAATAATGGAGGTGAAAAATGAAACTGATACCTGTTAAAAAAGAAAAAGACATTTTTCCTGTATGGTCTTTGTTTGACGACTTCATGGACCGTTTTTTCAATGAAGAAATTACTGATAATTCACGTATTATGGCAGTCGATGTGCTTGAAAATTCAAATGAATTTAAAATTAAAGCAAATCTACCAGGCATTCCAAAGGAAAACGCAAGCATTTCTGTTAAAGATAATCAGCTAATCATTAATGCACATCATGAAAAAAGTAGTGAAGAAAGTGAAAAAGGATCTATAATTCGATCAGAAAGATTTACAGGCACTTATCAAAGAATTATTAATTTACCTGAAAATTGCGATACTGAAAATGTTAAAGCTAAAATGGAAAACGGTGTGCTGTTGTTAACAATACCTAAAAAAGAAGTGAGACCAAAGAAAGAAATCGTTATTGAATGATTAAAGAGGCAGGTGAACAACCTGCCTTTTTGTTTACCATTCATAAATTCCAGGCTTCTCAAAATCTATTCTACTCAATTGATAAAAAGTACGTTCTTCTGTAAAAAATTTAAAGTCATTACTATGATATAAATCAGAATCATTATAGTATGCAAATGAAATCTGTATTGTTGGGATTATTAATCTTTCATTCTTGAATCGAAATCCTAATCCTACACCTGATTTTAATGAACTTGAAAAAAGGTTTTTATTATTGTCAGCGATATATCCAAAATCAGAAAACAATATTATTGCAGTATTAAAACCTATGACTGTAAATGGAGTATAAAGATCATGTTCAATATTTGCTATGATTCTTTTATCACCTAAATTGCAATATAATGGATATCCACGAATATTGTCTTTTATTGTAATCAATTGATTCTGATCGTATGGATTAATAACTTTTGAATATCTGATATTAAAATAATGTCTTATTTTGTAATTTTCAAAAAAATATAGATGAGAAAAATATAATGACTGAAGATCAAATATTCCATAATCAAATGCATTATTTAGGTAGAATGTACCAAATCTGATATTATTTAATAAATATCCATAATGGCGATGATACTTTGAATGAGTACCTGAAATGGCGAAATAATTCCTGTTGCTTGTTTTTTGAAATTCTTTGCCATATAATAATTCAAATTTTTGTCCTATAGGAATATCCTCTGTTTTACCAAATCCAAAAATATAAGAATCTTGGTAGTAGAATTTATTAATAAATGTTAGTCCTGTTAATAGAAATGCATTATCTTGATAATAGGCAATAGATTCAGCTGGTTTTCTATGATAAAATTGCTGAATTAATCGTGAGCTTATAACTAAATTAGAATATTTGTAATAATTCTTATTAAAATTAGTGATTGAGAAATTGTAACCGACCCAATAATCTTGTTCTCTGTAAAAAAGCTCATTTCTCTCATTGTTTTCTTGTAGATTGATTAGATCAATGGATTGTTTAATAAAATCTATATTGATCCCACCTAAGTAGTTTGTCGTGCTGTGTATAGATGATTGATTAAGTCCTAATCCATAATTAATAAACTTTAAATCTGATTTATAAAAAATTCTGCCAGTATTATATTTGTTAAACAATTTTGAGTATTTATACTCAAAGTCAGGTTTATACTGTTTTGTGTACTCTGAATTTTTTTTTACTTTTAGAGATAAACTTCCTCCATATCCTAAAAAATTGATATCTTTGTAATTTAAGTTCCCTTTTTGCCTGCTGTTATCATAATTCCCTGTAAGTTGTATACTCCATAAATCATGAACATATACAAATACATCTGCCTGACTATCGCTATCTTCATCGGGATCAATCATAATCCCTGAATCAAAAATATACTGATTCTGTCTTATCGAACGTTCAGTCTCTGAAAATAGATAAGCATCAATTTGATCTCCTTTTTTAAACAATAAGTGGTTTAAAATAATTGAATCTTTTGTGTTAACATGAAATTTGCCTGATAATTTTTTTAATCTTTGTATAATATTATTGCTGTTCTTATTTATGGGCTCTTCAAATGGATCAAGAATTATTAAGTATATATTCCTTACTTGATATGATTCATACTGAAGGAAATAGTCATAATTGATTTGTTGATAATTAAAAGTCGAATCATAGACGATTTTTTCTTTTACTAATATATGATTGATTATCGGCTGATAAATATTTTTTAATATCCGTATTCGACCAAAACTTAAACTGTCTTTGCTTCTTTCTTCAATTTCTTGAGATAGTAACAAGTGAAAACTGAATATTATGAATATTAAAAAAATAAATCTCTTCATGTTTTAAAACAAAATCTAATTCCATTATCTGTCAAGCAAATTGATAACTCTTCAAAATTTTCTATTAAAAAAAGACTTTAATTCAAAATACTATTAAAAAAATTAATCATAAAATTGTTAATCTATCATATATCACTTGACTTTATTAGCAAAGAAAAATAAATAATCAAAACAAACTATATATTGAGGTGACGATGAGTACAAGTATAAAACAAAAAATACCATCAATTGATTTTATTCTAAATCATAACTCGATTAAGGAAATAACAGATATTAAAACACATTCAGAAAAAAAAATGTTAATTAAAAAATTTATTGCTGATTATAAAGAAAGAAATGGGATAGAAATTAATTCAAAAGATCATTTAATCGAAGAAATTAAAAAATACTTAATTGATCAAGTGAAACCTAAATTAAAAAAGGTGATTAATGCAACAGGAATCCTTCTACACACTAATTTAGGAAGAGCTCCAATAGGAGAATATCTTGTTCAAAAATGTTTACCTGTTATTACAAGATATTCAAACTTAGAATATAATTGTGAAACTGCTAAAAGAGGGGATAGAAATTCACATCTTAGAAGTATTATTAAACTTTTAACTTCAGCAGAGGATTGTCTTGTGGTGAATAACAATGCTGCTGCAATATATCTTTGTTTAAGCCAGTTTGCTAAAGATAAAGAGGTCATTATTTCTCGTAGTGAACTTATTGAAATTGGAGGCTCGTTTAGGATTCCAGATATTTTAAGATCAGCTGGAGCAATTTTAAAAGAAGTTGGAACTACAAATTGTACTCGTATCGAAGACTATAAGCAAAATGTTAATGATAACACCGCCTTGATTTTTAAAGCGCATCAATCTAATTATTTCATATCAGGCCATACTGAAACTACATCAATAGATGCATTATCTGATTTAGCAAAAGAAAAGAGTATCCCTATGATTTATGATTTAGGCTCAGGATTGATTAAGAAAATTGATGAGCTCAATCTTATTGATGAGATGTCTGTAAAGGATTCAATTGAATCAGGTTGTGATTTAGTAACTTTTAGTACAGATAAATTACTTGGAGGTCCACAAGCAGGAGTTATTGTCGGAAGAAGTGATTTAATTCAAGCTTTAGCTAAAAATCCATTAATGAG
The DNA here is from genome assembly GCA_964573665.1 of uncultured Candidatus Cloacimonadota bacterium. GTDB lineage: Bacteria > Cloacimonadota > Cloacimonadia > Cloacimonadales > WRIO01 > JAGOCT01. The sequence continues at coordinate 111,889 of CAZNKI010000001.1, forward strand.
AGTGCTGAGAGTTGACAAATTAACTATTAGTATACTATATGAATGTTTGCTTATGTACCTAAATGAAGAAAAAATGAAATCTGAAATACCATTTTTTAGATTCATTTCAAGAAGTAATGAGCAACTCAAGAAAACGGCTAAAAGTATTGTATCTGCTTTAAGAAAAAACAACATTGATGCAAAGATTATAAATGACATCGGCAGGACAGGCGGAGGTACTTTGCCTTCACTAACAATTGATTCTTATTCTGTTCAGTTAAATCTTGAAACTCAAATTTCAGAATCATTGTATATGGCATTGCTAAATGATGATTGTCCTGTTGCAGCTCAGTTAAGGGAAGGTAAATTATCATTCAATGTTTTAAGCCTTTTTGAAGATGATGTTAAAATAATTGTTTCAAAAATAAATCAGAAGTTGAATCAGATAAGGAAATTCTAACATGAAACATATAATTATGTGTACAGCAGGTCATATCGATCATGGAAAAACTACCTTGATCAAAGCGTTAACAGGTTATGATTGTGATACTCATAAAGAAGAAAAACAAAGAGGTATTACCATTCATTTAGGGTTCACACACTTAAAACTTACTGATGAAATGGATATTAGTATTATCGATGTTCCTGGCCATAAAAACTTTGTAAATACTATGATTTCTGGAGCAAATGGTATTGATTTTGTCCTTTTAATCATCGCAGCAGATAGTGGAATTATGCCTCAAACTCGTGAACATGTTCAAATTATGCAAGCCTTAGGTATTAAAAAGGGCATAATTGTTGTAAATAAAATTGATTTAGTTTCAGATGATATTTTAGAATTACTTACAGAAGAAATTGAAGAATACCTAAAAGACACTTTTCTTTCACAATCAAAGATTGTCTATGTTTCTGCAAAAAATAATGCAGGTATTGATCAATTAAAAGATGAAATTTTAAATATTACTGAGATTATTGATAAAGATCATACCAACGGAGTCTTTAGGCAATATATTGATAGATCATTTCAAATAAAAGGTTTTGGAACAGTTGTTACAGGTACAGTTCTTAATGGAAGATTATCTCAAAACGACTCTGTTTATTTATTGCCAATAAAGAAAGAAGTTAAAATTAGAAGAATTGAAAGACACGGCATAGAAGTAAATGAGATTCAAAAAGGAGACAGAGCATCAATTAACTTATTGAATGTTGAACATAGTGATATTGATAAAGGTTGTTTGTTATCTTCCGTTTTGTATGAATCGTGTACTTTACTTGATGCTGAGATAAAACTATTTAAAAACGCAAAGGAATTATCTATTTGGTCTCAAGCCGTTTTAATATCAGGCACTTTTGAGTCACAGGTAAAAATCCATCTACTCAACAAAGATCAACTTAAAGAGGGTGAACAAGCGATCGCACAAATTCATTTAGAAAAAAAATCTGCTTTAATTACCAATGATTTATTTATTTTAAGAAGTAGTGATGGCGAAAAGACTATTGCTAGTGGTCGAGTAATTGATCATCAACCTTTACATCACAGAAGACGAACTGAAAAATTGATTACTTCATTGAATAAATTAGCTCATGCAGATTATTCATATTTACTTGCTTTTTCTGCTTTAAAGAAAATATTCCCACGATCAATAAAAGAAATTAATAGTGAATTAATGATAAATAATATTTCTGATGAAGCTCTTGATTTAAGTGTAATGCCAGATTCTTTGATCATGCAAGATATTAATTTGATCCCTTATCTTTGGCAAATTGCTCAGTATAATCGATACTCAAACAGGCTGATCAGAAACTTACAGACATGGCATAAGAACAATCCATTTGATAAAAATGGAAAAACATTGGAAGAGTTGTCAGGTTTATTTAATGATTATCCACTTGACAAAAGGATTATTGCTTCAAAGTGGGTTGTAAATCAGCTTTCAAAACAGGAGATCATTGAGAAAAGAGAAAATACTTATGCATTAAAATCTCATAAGGTAAATTTTACTGTTGAAACTAATCAAGCATTACAATGGGTTGAAACTTTTATAAAAAACTGTAGAATGCAAACACCATTAATGTCCGAAATGCTTCATAAATCAAAGTATCATGGAATTAATGAAAAACTTCTTAAACAATTACTGAATTATTTATTAAGAAAGAAAAAACTGTACTATATTGAAGAGAACTATATTCATGCGCCTATTGTTGATCAATGCAGGAAAACTTTGCTTCAATTTTTGTTGAATCATAATGAAGGAATAACAGTCTCTTCCTTCAGAGATTTAATCGATGGTAATAGAAAAATTGCTCTTTTACTATTAGCAATATACGATATTGAAGCGATTGTTAGAAGAGATGGTGATTTTCGGTTTATTACTGAAAAAGGTAAGCAGTTCATTCTTAATCTTACTGAAAAACCATAAGGTGTTTCATGAAGCGTTCAATTACTGCTGTTATCTTAGCTGGGGGAAAAAATTCAAGATTTAAAAGTGAAAAGTCACTGATAAAAATTAATGATCGTTATATTATTAAAAATCAGGTAGAACTATTATATTCAGTATTCAATGATTTGATCATTGTGAGTGATAAAAATGATCTTATCGAATTGTTTAGTGATGTAACTTTTATTAAAGATGAGTTTCAAAATTGTGGACCATTAGGTGGGATACACGTAGCCTTAAAAAAAACGATATCTGATGCAATCTTTGTTTTTGCTTGTGATATGCCATTACTCAATAAAACATTGATTAAAGAACAGATCGACATATTTAATAAAAATCATTCAGTGAATGCAGTAATCCCTTCCCATTCTCAAGGTTTTGAGCCTTTGCACAGTATTTATGATAAGAATTGCTTACCACTTATAGAGAGTCAGCTTATAGATAATGATTATTCAATAAGAAGGTTTTATGGGAAAATTAATAAAATTTGGTACCATGTCTCTGATGACTATATTCAGAATTTTTTTAATATAAATACTCAAAATGATTTCCAAAAACTTATTAGTAAAAATCTTTGTAATTTTTTGTAATAATTATTGACATTCCTTTTTTTTGTATTAACCTAAATACAAATAATCTAAATCAGATTGTTAGTTTGGGAGGCTAAATGAGAAAAGTCCTTATTCTAATATATATTGTGTTTTGTGTTAGTACTTCTTTTGCAAAACCTATCGTTGTAGGTATTTATGAAAATAAACCATTAGTTTATATTGATGATAAAAAAAATCCTCAAGGTTTATTTATTGATATCATAGAGGAAGTTGCAAGAAAAGAAAAGTGGAATATTCAATTTTCATATCATTCATGGAATGATTGTCTAAGATTGTTAGAAAATGATTCCTTAGATATTCTTGTTGATATCGCCTATTCAGAAAAAAGATTGGAAAAATTCAGCTTTAACAAAGAAAACGTCTTTGTTAATTGGGGTTTACTCTACTCAAAATTTAGGAATATGAATAGTTTGTTTGATTTAAATAATAAGAAGATTATTGGTGTAAAAAATGATATCTATTTTGATGAACTAAAAGTCTTGCTTGATAAATTTGAAATTAATGCGAATTTTATTGAAGTTAATGAGTATGCTGAAACTTTTCTCGCCTTACAAAAGAATATTGCTGATGTTGCTGTTGTAAATCGTTTGTTTGGATCTGTTAATGAAAAGGATTATAACTTATTCAAAACAAATATTGTTTTTAGACCTTCAGAACTCAGATTTGCATCCAAAAAAAATAAAAATGAATTATTACTTAATACCCTCGATTTTTATTTAACCGAAATGAAAGCTATTCCAAATTCTCCATATTACGAGAGTATCAATCGACATCTATCTGGTCAAGAAGTTCAAAAGCCAATATCATTGAGGAATATTGAAAAATATAAAACTGCCATTATCGTAACTTTTGCTTTTATTCTTTTATATCTTGTTTTTTATATTTATCAAAAAAGAAAATTGTTCGTATTGCTAAATAAAAATAGAAAACAAAAATTGCTCGAAATATTAAATTTCTTTAATAATGCTTATTTTGAATTTGATGAAAATTTAAATATCATTTCGTGTAGCGAAACTTTTCAAAAGATGGTCAACAAAAATATGGAACACATCATTGGAAAAAATGTTAATGAATTCTTTTTGAGTACAATTGATCTTAATGAGATCAATGAAAGTCAAATTTATAAGATAAAATTGATGTATGATTTTAATGAAATTGAGTCAAGAATAGTATATCTTAGAAGCGCAATTGATAACAATATTCATTATGGAATTTTTGTTGATAATATTGATTTAAAACAATCACTTTATACAATTAAACATAATTTTGAGTTGCAGGAAAGTTTGTTTGACAATAATCCTCTACCTGTTATTCTAAGTACAATGGATGGACAAGTCATTAAATACAATCATGCATTGAGTGTATTAGTAAATCTGGAAATATCTACATTATCTCAGATTTTTGATAAATATGTTATCAAAGAAATTTTACAGCATTTTATTACTTATAATACAACATTTACTTGCAAAACTCAATTGAAACACAATCCTGATTGCCCGATAGATATTAATGTTTCTGTTAATGTTTTTAACTTTCATAATGAAAACTACTTTTCGCTTTGTATTATAAAAAAAGATGAATATCTTGATAATGATGAAGTGAGTATTCAAAAATCTTTCTTTAACCAAATATATGATAAATCTCCAATTTCAGTGATGCTTGTTGATTTTAACAATAATATTATCGATGTGAATCAAGAATTCTTAAAGATTTACAAGTATGAAAAAGTTGATTTAATTGATACAAAAATTAATAAATGGATTAGTTTTGAAAAAAACAATTCTAATGATTCTTTAGAAAATTATTTTTTAAATGATTTCATTACGATTAAAACAAAAAGTGGAAATGAAAGAAAGGTTAAATACTTCAAAGATTCATTAATTAATGACGGACTTCCGGTTGGAGATATTTACTATTTTGAAGATCATACAGAAATTCTTAATCAAATTGCAACTTTAAAAAATAATTCAGATTTTCTAAAATCTTACTTTGTTAATTCTCCTGAATTTCTTTTAATTATCAATCAAGATGCAAAATTAAAATATGTGAGTAATTCATTTTTAAAACTTACAGAGTTAACTTTAGATGAAATCAAGGATAATCCATCTTCATTCTTAAATTCTATTCATATCGATGATTTACCAAAAGTAAAGTCATTGCTTCTAAATGATATCAAACTTAAAAACAGAAACAGAGTTAAATTCAGAATTATCAATACAAAAAAAGAAACTATTTTGCTTGAAGAGAGTTCATTTAATTTCAATTTAGATAATGATCAGTATATCGTTTTTTCATGTCATCTTGTTGATCCTATTATCGAAAAATCAACTGAAATGTCTCATAAACTTATCTATCTCAACAATATTTTTAATTCATTTGCTGATCCAATTGTTACATTAAATGCTCAAGGAGAAATTCAATGCTGTAACATCAATTTTCTTGAATTTACTTCTTTTAATGGAAAGGATATTAAAGGAATTAAGATTTTTGATTTGATGCATATTGAAAAGAATGATCTGTTAAAAGGTGATCTGTTGGATATTTTTAAAAATGAGAATGAGTTAATCATCAATGATTGTAATATTGAAATACTAAATAAAAACACCAATTGTAACAAAGCATATTCACTTTTTGTAACAAAGTTTGATTATAGTGATGGTTTTGATAATTTAAAGTCTTGTATGGATATTTCAATAGATTGTATTAATAGTTTGAATCTTTTAAACAATAATAAAAAGATAAATGCTGAAACTAATTTCTTAATGATTTTTAAAGATTTGTCATACTATAAAAAGATTCAAAATGAAATTCTGAAACAGAAAAATTTGGAAGTTTTGCAAAATTCAAGCTTGCATATTGCCAACGATTTCAATAATATTCTAACTGCAATTATGGGACACATTGCTCTTCTAAAAATGAATAAAAATATCCCGGAACAAATGCTCGACAGAATTAAAAAAGCTGAAGAAGCATCAATTAAAGCCAAAGAATTAACACAAAAAATTTTCCCTCTTGAAAGTAATAAAAATATTGAAAAATCCTTTTATTCAATATTTGATTTAATCGATAATCTTGTAGAATCTCTGGACTACAAAAACTGTATTCTCATTGATAAACAAAATATTGATTATCAGGTATATGTAAATAAAAAACTTACTGAAGATGCCATAATCAAAATTCTAGATAATGCTTTTGAAAGTATGCCTAACGGTGGGAAAATTGATATTAATGTTGATAAAATCACTTTTGATACTAATAATGTTTTCTTCTTGAATAAAGGTGATTACTTAAAGATTTCAGTTAATGATGAAGGTAATGGAATCGATGAAAAAAATATCGAAAAGATATTTGAACCATACTTTTCAATGAAGAATAAAGAAGGTTTAGGTCTTACTCAAGCGTTTCATCAGCTAATTATTCAGCATGCTTATATTAACATTAATTCTGAAATTGGTAAAGGAACATGTGTCGAAATCTATTTACCATTACAAGTATTTGATGACGAAAATGTTGATAAAGATTATCAAATGAAGAAAACAATTAAAATTTTATTCATGGATGATGAACAGCTTGTCTTAGATATTGCTGACGAATATTTAAAGAAGTTAGGCTTTGAAGTTGTGTTAGTTAAAAACGGAAATCAAGTTATGGATATTTTAAAAAATGATCAATCTTTTGATATTATCATTCTTGATCTCGTTGTTGCTGATGGGATGGGAGCAAAAGACACAATCAAACATATCAGAAACAATTTTAAAGATATGGTTGTCTTTCTCTCCACTGGATTAAAAACCGAGTTAAGCCTAATGGATTATAAGAAATTTGGATTTGACGATGTTATTGAAAAACCTATAGATTTCGTATTATTGAAACAAAAAATTATTAAGCTTATGGCTTGAGTATCATTTTAAAAAAGCAAATGATAGTCTTATATCATTTGCTTTTTTTAATATAACTCATTTTTCTACAGGATAGATAGAAGTGTTTGGTAAGATACATGAAAGATTTATCCGTTTTTTTTCTAAATAAATACCTTATAATATCACATCATTTTATCTGCTATCTTAAGAAATGCAATTTTGTTTCAAAAATTATTTGCAATTTACTTGCATTTAATTATCTTGTCATTGAAAGGATTTGATATGAATGATGCAAAATCAATATTAAAAGAAAATCATGTGAGTATTACAAAGCAGAGAATGCATCTCTTAGATTTCATAATGAGCTTTAAAGGAGCTTTCTCTATACAGGACTTTAATCAACAGCTTTCTGAAATAGATACTGTAACTGTATATAGATTTCTTTCATTACTCCTTTCAAAAGGTATTATTACAAATATTGGGGAGATAAAAGGCAAGAATTTTTATGAATACAGAAAGACTGAAAGTTCACATCCTCATTTTGTTTGTGATGAATGTCATCAGGTTAAATGTCTTAATTGTCTGAGTAAAGGTGAGCTTAGCCTATTTGAAAAATTTGCTCCTGGAGTTAAAGCTAAAGAAATAAATATTATTATTGGAGGTATTTGTGAGAAATGTTTACACAATCATTAAAATTATTTTTGTTATTTTTTTAGGTCTAATCTTAGTAAGTTGCAACAAAATTCAAACTGGTAAGAATGTGATTCTTACAACCATTTATCCATATGAATTGATTGTTAAACAATTAGTAAAAGATAAATTCACTGTAGAATCGTTGATACCAGGAAATGCATCTCCTCATAATTATTCTCCATTACCTTCTGATATTGAAAGGATTGATAAAGCAGTCTTAGTTGTATCCAATGGAATGGATTTAGAAGAACAATTTGAAAAAGTCTTTTCTAATATTGGGAAAAAACATATAATGGCTTCTACATTTACTTCGAAAGATTATTTCTTAGTAGATTTAAGAAAAGAAATGCATAGTAATGATAACCATAATCATCAACACGAAAGCGCACAGGATGTTTCAGAACACCATCACGAAGTGAATCCTCATATCTGGTTGCATACAGAAATGATTATTGATATTGCAAAAGGATTAACTGATAAACTGATTAAAATTTCACCTGAAAATGAATCATTCATAAGAAAGAACTTAGAAGAATTGATCAATGATATCCAAAAAACAGATCAAAAAATCATTAATGAAAGAGGTCAACTCAAACATTGTGGCAGTCTGGTGATGCATGACTCTTTCTTTTATTTTAATCAGAGATATAATATCGAATCTTATGGTCATATTCAAAAATTTCCAGGTAAAGAACCTACTCCAAAAGAGTTAGAAAATATTGCAAAACTGATAAAGCAAAATAATATTATGACAATTTTTATTGAACCTCAGTTGAATCCAAAACCAGCTCAAATTCTATCAAATGAATTCAGTTTAAAAGTAATGACTTTAGACCCATTAGGTGTAAGTTATAATGTAAACTCAATTTCAGAACTTTTAATAAAAAACTGGGAGATTATAAGAGACGGTAATAAGTGATTGAAATAAAAAACATAAATTATACGATCAAAGAAAAAACTATTTTGGAAAATATCTCTTTTGATATAAAAAAGGGTGAATTTGCCGTGATTATTGGTCCCAATGGTGCCGGTAAGTCAACTCTCTTAAAGCTTATGCTTAATATTTTACCTCTCCAGTCTGGGAAAATATTAATTAATAACATTGATCATATTCAGTTTTTAAAAGAATACCAGGTTGCATATCTGCCACAGATTGAGAGTTTTAATAATCATTTCCCACTGAAGGTGATTGATATCGTTTTAATGGGAAGATCTTCTCATAGAAGAATCTTTTCCTATTTTAAAAAAGAAGATAAGATAATCGCATATCAATCACTTGAAATGTTAAATATAGAAAAATTAGCTGATAAACAGATTTCGGATTTATCTGGTGGTGAATTTCAGCGAGTGTTACTTGCAAGAGCATTAGCAACAGAATCAGACTACATTTTTCTTGATGAACCAGAAGCAGGTATCGATCATGTTGGTATTATCAGTTTTTATGAATTACTTTATACTCTTAATAAAAATGGTAAAACTATAGTCACTGTTTCACATGATTTAGAACGTTTGTCAGATTTCTGTAGCTTAGTTGTTTGCTTAAATAGAACAATGCATTGTCACCAAAGTGTTACCCAGCATAATAAGAGAATTATTCATCAAACAAGTAATCAAAAGCTGAAAGAAAGTAATCTATGTTAGACTTCTTATCGATTTCATTTCTAAAATATGCATTTATTGGAGCAATTCTATCTGCTATTTCTACTTCATTAATGAGCGTATTTATCAGTTTAAAAAGAATTTCATTTATGAGTGAAGCACTTTCGCATATTTCTTTTACTGGAATTGCTCTTGCTTTTTTATTAGGTTTATCTCTTCATTATTTCAGTATAATATTTGTATTGTTAATAGTGTTGCTAATTATCTACTTGAGCGCTTTTTATGAATTTGAAGAAAGCAATATTACTATGGTACTCCTTTCTGTTTCGATGGCATTAGGTATTCTATTTCTGTCACTTAAAAAAGATTATACACTAGATCTTTCAAGCTATATGTTTGGTAATATTTTGCTTATCAATGTAAGTGATCTTTACTGGTTAATTTTTCTTATTATTCTTAACTTGATATTTCTTGTTCTTTATTTTAAAGACATCGTTTATATGACTTATCATTACAAAATCGCAGAATTTTATCATGTTCCTGTTAGACTCATATATTTTATTTTTTTAATGCTATTAGCCTTTAATATCGTTGTATCTGTTAAAATTGTTGGCGTGATTATGATCACCGCCCAGCTTGTTTTGCCAGGTATGATTAGTTTAAACTTTACTCGAGAGATATTATTTGCTGTACTACTTGGCGTTGTGATCTCAATTTTTGCTTCTATCAGTGGTTTTATCATTTCTTATATGTTCAATCTCCCTTCTGGAGCAGTAATTGTACTCGTTCTTTTTTTTATTTTTCTTTGTTCTATGTGTTTTAAGCTGATGACTCAAAAAAAATGAGGTAAGTATGAAGAAAATAATGATTAGCGCATGCTTATTAGGCATTAATTGTAAATACGATGGTCAGAACAATATGAATCAATCCTTAGTTGATTTAATAAAAAAATCAAATCATTTTATAATTCCAGTTTGCCCTGAACAATTAGGTGGGCTGACTACTCCGAGAGTGCCTTGTGAAATTATTTTAAACAACCAGGATCATATTTTAATTCGTAATCAGGAAGGAATTGACGTGACACAGCAGTTTATAAATGGGGCAGAGGAGTGCATTAAAATTGTTGAATTACAAGGCATTGATTACGCAATTTTGAAAGAGAGAAGTCCATCCTGTGGCACACATTTTATCTATGATGGTTCATTTACTCATTCTGTGATTAAAGGACAAGGGGTCCTCTCACAACAGCTTACTAAAAAAGGACTTAAGGTTATAAGTGAAGAAGATGATTTTTTTGAATTATTTTTAGAGAATTAAAATACAGCAAATACCATCAAGGCATTTGCTGTAAATAAAAATAATGATTGCTATCGGATCAGTACAATTTTCCCTTTAGCTGATCCTTGAGGTGTTTCAATCAGATAGAAATAGATCCCTGATCCACAGTTTTTGTTACTATCATTTTTTCCATCCCAGTCAAATTCAAAGAATCTGTTTTCTTTTAACTCTTTAACTAATTGACCGTTCAGGTCAAATATTTTACACGTATTTGATCCTATTGGCATCGTTGCAGCATTTTTATTTTTTAGAGTTACCACAGGGTACTTTGAAGGATTAAATGGATTTGGATAAACAACAATATCTCCAAAAACATTAGTTGTTTTATACTCTTTGCCGATCTCGACCGAATTTAAACCCTTTGCTGTCCCAATAAAAAGTTTTCCTTTAACTGGGTCATAAGCAAATGAAGTGATTGTATTTGATAATAGTGGAGAATTTGAAATATTGAAATTTGTGTATCGATCTAAGTAAATATCATATATCGAGATCCCTGCACTGTTTGAACCGATCCATACTCTTCCGAAAGGATCAGCAAAAATACAGCTTGGAGAAGAAGAAATCCCTGCAAACAATTTTTCTTCATCAGCGTAGTAATATATGTCATCATAAAAATTGTCTTGGATCCAGACTTTTCTTTTTCTACTGTTATTAAATTCATACCAATTATAATTATCAAACATAAATATTCCTGAGTTTAAAGCCATCCAAACCTGACTGTAATTATCTTTTTCATAAGAAGTAATTCCATACACCATCCCTTCGTTTAACTTCTGAGTTGGAGTTGGTCTTTTCCAGTGATTTATACTCGAAGGAGGAATTGAACTACTATCCCAATAATTTATACCTTTGGTCACTGTACCAAAAAAAATCTTATCATTCGTAAAATGAATTTGTTGAATATCCTGTGTACTGAGATTGCTCATATAAATCGGTGAAGAAAATTGAAAATTTTCATTGATAACGTTGATGCCAAGAGTTGAGGATACTACCCACATATCATTATTCCAGTCATTTTTTTTAACTTCTGCAATTGTCGTTGTTAATAGACCACTTCTGATATTTTGCCAGACAGGTTGATCAATATTCTCATCGTTTAAAACGGAAACTCCATCACTCCAGCCTGTATATCCTTTGTCCCATGTCCCGAACCATTTACGATTAAGATGATCTTTGTCCATTTTATAAACATTGTTGCTTAATAATTGAGAATTTTTTACATTAAATCTTTTCCAGGTTGTTCCATCAAATCGAGAAATACCTTTGGTTCCTCTTGCAAGGGCTACTCCTCCTTGATAACCATCACAAATATACAGATTTGAATGATCATCTACTAACATATCAGAGATTACATTTGAAGCAATTGAATTGTTTTCATAATAACTGATATTGATTTGATTATTATTTGTTGTGACAGATGCTAAACCTTGGCCCCAAGTACCAGCATACAAAACATCATTGATTTGAGTAAAAGTTGTGATTACTGTTTTATCTTCAGTGCTTAAAAATGTTTTAATATGTATTCCATCTTCATTAATCATAGCGATCTGCTTATTTTCATAATTAGTTGTATAATTATAAGTTGCGCCTTTCCATTTTCCAAATGCACACCATATCTGATTGAGATGATCTATATACACGACATTGACTGAATCTCCTGTAAAAAAAGAAGTAAACAAATTCGATTGATTTAAATCACTGATCGCACTTTTATACAAACCGTTGTCAGTACAAAAAATTAAAAGGTCATTTTTAACTTTTATATCATTAATCATATTGGATTGAATATTAGAATTTGCTCTTGTTATATGTTTCCATTTTGAACTAAACATCATCGAATCAGCATGGACCATTGATAATCCGTCAGATGTGCCAATAAATAGAAATCCATTGTTATTGATGGTTAATGTTGTTATTTGATTGTCGAGCAAGCCATTATTACTTGTAAAGCTGTTTGTGATTAATGGATATGGGTAATCATCATTAATTTGAAAAACTGATAATCCAGCATCAGTCCCAACAAAAATTCGATTATCATAATAGACAATATTTCTACTGTTATTACTTAGTAATCCTGTTGTTTGATTTAAAGAAACTAGTTTTTCTTCATCCCTAAAGATATCAACTCCATTTGTTTTGGTAACATAATAGAAAGTGTTGCCTATTTTCAAAATATCCAAAATCTCTGAATCACTCAATCCATCGACTGTTGTTTTTTTATCAACAAAAGATTCAGATTGCGTGTTAAAAATATCCAATCCACCCCAAGTACCAATATATAGATTTTGGTTTAGAGGAAAAATTTTGTAAACGGCATCTGTGTTTGTGAAATTCTCCCAATTTCTGATACTGAAAAGAGTGAGGATTGTCATTAAGAAAAGAATAAGAATAATTGATTTTTTCATTTAAAAAACTCCTTTTTTAATAAATAGTAGAATAACAGACCTAAGACGATTGATAGAACAAAAAGCACAATCAACATTACTTGCCTATTAATGAAAATATATCCAATTGCTATTAAAGCAAATAATAGAGTAACAAACAAAGCGATAAGTAATACCATTTTTTCAGAAAATCCAAAATTCAGAAGTTGATGATGTATATGATCTTTATCAGCCTGAAAGATGCTTTTACCTTTTTTAATTCTTCTGTATATTGATGTTATTGTATCAAAAAGAGGAATAAATAAGACAGTAATAGGGATTAACAATGTCATAGCCGTAATCCCTTTTAACTGTGAACTTCCAATGATGGAAATACATGCCAATTGATAACCAATAAATAAACTTCCACTATCACCCATAAATATTTTTGATGGAGGGTAATTATATTTGAAAAAAGCAAAACACGCTGATAATAGAATTGCACTTGTGTAAAAAACAGGAATATTATTGTAATAATATCCAGAAAAAAGTAAAACTAAACTAGATATTATAGTGATTCCAGTTGCTAAGCCATCCATCCCATCTATCAGATTTATTGCATTCATAACAATTAAAAACCATAAGAAAGTAAAAGGAAAAGAAAGGTAGTTAAGTAATATTTCATTACCAAAAGGATTCGTTAAATATATAATCTTAAATCCTACTAAATATGAAAAAATGCTGATTAAACTTTGAAATAGAAGTTTGTATCTTGCTTTCAATATATATTTATCGTCAATGAATCCTAAAATTAGAATAAAAAGACTCCCCAGAAATAATTTAAGTAAAGTTGATTTTAATTGTAAATCATCTATAAAAATGCTAATTATTATCAGAGATATTAAAACAGGTATTCCAAAAGATAAACCTCCAGAACATGGATGAGCGTTTTTATGAATACTCCTGGTATTGGGTATTGATAGAACTTTTAATTTCGTTACCCATCTAATAACTACAGGAGTAAATAAATAGGTTGCTAAATACACAGCTAAGCAAATAATAAGTAAACTGAGATTATTCATAGTTTCACTTTCTTTTCTCTTAAACTCTTTTAATTATAAACTCAAATCCTATATAAATCTTACGAATTATTATCAATTTTGATCATCTTTCTTATTTCCTTAGAAATACTACTTACTTGTTTTTTTCTTGAGTAATTATCAATAATATCAGTTTTTGAAGGATAATTATTAAATATTCTTTCATTAATTTCTTTCAAATATTTTTTTATCTGAGCAATATCTTCCATTGAACATGATTTTGTGAAACCAACTTTTTTAATAAGTTGATTCGCTTCTCCATCTTGTCTGATCATGGGAAGTATCATTTTATGTGTTTTAAAGTATTCAAATATTTTGCTTGTTAAGACTCCTTTTCCATCTTTTGAAGATATAAAGAGGAGTAAAACATCCGAGCCGCACATCTTTTTGATTGCATCTTTATGACTGATGGGTTTGAACACTGTAATAATGTCTTTAAAAGATTGATTATGAAACAATTTTAACTGGTCAGCAGTGAATACACCATAAAATTCAATTTTTAAATTTGAAAACAAATATCCTTCATCTAATAGTTCTTCTAATGCTTTGATAAAGTAATTTACCTTTCTGTTTGCATTGAATGTACCAAAATAGCGAATATAGCATGTGTTCTCTTCATTGATTGATCTGTAATCATCAATTAAAAAATCATCTTCATTAAAACCATTATATGATACAATAATCGGCTTAGTTTCTGTTTTATTCATTAAGTGATTCAATTCAGTTTTCATATTTTCGCTTACACATGAGATTAAAGAAGCATTTTTTAAAATTTTTTTCTCATAATATTCTGATAAAATACTATTAAAGTAATTATAATGAAATTTGAATGTATTTAATGTCCAATGGTCTCGATAATCGATCATATAGGGTGTATTCGTTTTTTTTGACAGATAATAGGCAATCAATGCACTTGTATAAGGACCGATAGTTGCAATGATCAGATGATATTTTTGTTTTTTAATAAGCTTTAATCCTTTTTTATATGCTGGGAAAAACCATAATATCTTGTTATCAATCGGAAAAAATGAATTGATAATCTTTTTATTAGTTTCAGAGAAAGCTAATGGCTGACTCTCTGTATCTGGTTTGTTATTAAAAATTCTTTTCTTCAAAGCGAGCGGATCGTAAGATTGAGCTCGGTAGATGTTATCAGCATTTGATTCATTGATTAATTGATTATCTTGTGAATGATAATCAATGTTATTGACAGTTAATACATCAACATTAAATCCATCTTCTTTTAAATATTTTACCATATTGATCGCCCGATAAGTTGCTGCACTGCTTAAAGGAGGGTAATAGTAGGCGATTAAAAGAATTTTATCCATTTAATAATCCTTCAACACATTCATATAGTTTCTTTTGCTCATTTTCCCAGTTATAAGTTGAGTTAACAATTTTCGAAGCATTTGAAGAAAATTCTAAATACAATTTTTCATTTTCTAATATATTTATAATTGCTGATGATAATTCTTTCAGTTTGTAATTAATACAATAACCACATTTGTTTAAATCAACTATGTTCTTAACAATGGGAAAATTGTTGCAGATAACAGGAAGTGAATATTGCATGTATTCTATAAGTTTTAAAGGTATTGCTTTTTGATATCTGCTACAATCGGGATTGAGCAATGATACTCCGATTTTTGCCTTTGAGATATAATGCCCAATTTCAGAATATGGAACAAAATCTCTTAATGTAATTTGATCTTCTAAATGTAAATCCTTAATAAAATTGAGGATAATTTTTTGATCATTCAAGTACAAAAATTTTCCAATCAATAATGCTTTTATTGGAGTCCCTTGATCTTTCAACATTTTGACAGAATTGATTAAAACAAGAATCCCTCTATTCAACGATAAACCTCCAATATACAATAGATCCCATTCTTTTTCTGAAAGAGGGATTTCTTTTAATCTTGGATAGTTAGATATAATGTATCTGTTATTGTGAAAAACAAACTCTTGATCAAGCAAATCATTTACTGTGAGAATTGAATCAGTAAATCTGACTAAGAAATGCTCAATTTTTTGATAAGAAAGGTAAGCGAGTTGTTTGAAAAGTTTAAATTTATCAGCAAAAGCTTCTGCATAAAACTCATGACAATCGTAGATAAATTTTGCTTTAATATTTAGTAATTTTAAAAAAAATGCAATACTAAGTGTTACGGGTTCAACGCAAATAACAACAGATGGTTTTGTCTTTTTAAGAAGAAGAATTGATTTTAGTATAAATGCGCTATTCCGAGATTTTCTTAAACTAATAAAATCAATATTTGGATACTCAAAATTATTGTCTTGATTATGTATCAGAATCACTTTATATTTTTGTGCTAATGAACATGCAATCTTGTCAAATACTCGAGTATCGTCGGCTCTGTGACTGTTAGTGATTATCGCTATTCTTATTGAATTAGAATTTTGCAAATTCATATTCAATTTCTTTTTCTAAATGTACAGTAACTGAAGTATCTTTTTGAATATTATAAAGATTTACTCTCTTATCTTTACAAGAACCATTTGTTCCTTCAATTATCATAAATTTGTAAGCACCAAAGAATTGAAAAGTGAAATTTTCACATTCTTCTGGGAAATAAAGGCATATCTTGTTTTCTTTACAGGAGATTTGTACTTTTTGTCTTAAATTGAGCCATTGAATGATTTGTTTAATTGAACCTTTAAATGCGTTATAAGTCGATAGATGATCAAGAATGTAGGCATAAAGTTTGTAGAGATAAGGAATCTCAGTAAATGAAGATATGCTGAAGCTAACATGTAAAAGGCCTCGAAGTTCTTTTACTGAAGAGAATAATTCTCTGATTTGTGTTTTTGCTATCTCGAATGGGATATTTTTATACTTTGATAATGTGATTGATTTTTCATTATAGTTAACGGGCACTTCCCAAATGGGTTTATTCTTTAATTTAATATCGTTTTTATCCCAGACTTTATAAGGGAAACAAGTGCCGTTAATAAAGCCAAATTCATGATAAGGCTCTTTTGTGGCATCGTATAGAACGTTCATTTCTCTTTCGTTTGCACAAAATGATTCACAGTCATTAATTGAATACGTATGTCTTAAACCACACTTTTCAATTTTGTATTTATTAATAAAATCATAATAATCTTCAGAATATTTGTTGAGCAATGTTGCTTTTTTAGGAACTAAAAAGGCTAATTCAGATCCAAAATTGACTAATTCTTTAAGAGCTTCTTTTAATTCTTCATCATCAAGTTTATAATCTACTTCAGGAGAATTTTGTGTTTTATTGCTGAGAAACCAGGTACTTCTTGTTTTATAAAATTTCTCTTTTTCCTGTATATCTTCAAAGTTCCAATATGGTTCAATATTTGAAACGGAAAACACTAACTGGCTTACAATTTGTTTGATCATTAAGCCCCATCTAAGAGTAAAAAACAAGAAAAGATTTACAAAAATTGATTTAAGAAACTCAGACACTTTCCATTTATGCAGAGAATCGATATTATGAGAAACGGTGAAAGCCATTTTTTCATTTTTTGGCCAAATGCATTTTTTTACAAGTAAATTATCCGGTTTGTTAAATTCTTGAATTGTTTTATCGAGTAAAATCGCCAACCTTGCGAGGAAAGGGTTATTATAATAATCATAAAAAGCTGATTTAAATTTATGAGATTTAGATGATTCAGAACACATTGCATGATTAAGTTCATCTTCAGATAGATGAAAAAATAGATTTCCGATCAAATCAAACTCAATAGAAACGTATTCATAACCTTGAATTTTTCTAAGAAGTATTGGATATTCGAATTGTTTTTTACTAATCACCGGGAATGATTTTTTTTGAATTTCGAAACTTTTAATTGATTCTTTGAGTTTATCTCCAATAAATGATCCTGGACAATAAAATTCTTTTTCAGCAAAGATAACAATGAGTGAAAAATGCTTGCTAAGTTTTTCAAGTGTTTCATTATCGGGTAGGTCTGGAGTATAGAAGATAATCGTTTCTTTTTTTTGAGGGACATCATTATCTTCAAGAATTTTCCAATCATAACCCATAATATTGAATATATAATCAAGAGAATACTCTATTTGTTTTTTATATTTATTTATTTGTTTATCTACATAAATTGAAATCATTCAATTACTCCTCCAATCATGTTCAGGTTCTATATTCAAATTTTGTAAGTATTAGAAAATTTGTCAAAGCTTTTTCTTAATAAAAAAGTATAATTGTAATTGAGCAGCAAAATCATTTTTAAACTGGGCAACTTCAGGGATATTGGCACCACATAAATCATAAGTAGATACCCCTTTTGAAAATAGATCACTTTGTATGTAATGAAGTAGATAACTGTTTATTCCAGAAGAATTTGCTTTAATACTTCCTGATGCAAGGAAGTCATAAGCAATGCTGTTTTGTTGATCAATGATAATCGTTCGAAAGGATATCAACTCATGATCGAGAAAAACGCAATAGTGTTTGAGTTTATCATAATCTTTCAATTTGTATAATAATTCTTTATAGTATTCTATATTGTTTTGATTGAGTATTCTTTTTTTTTCGAATCTATTTGAAATAGTTTGAATCATTTCTGAAATATGATTGTCTTGAGATATTTCGAGATTCAGTTGAGAAGCGTCATTAATATTTTTCTTTTTATCATAACTATAATCATTGATTTTTTCTTTGTTTCCGGTTTTTATCATCAGAGTATAAAGGGGTTTACAGAGAAATTTGTTCCACTGAAATGATCTTATATCGTAGATGTTATGATGAAGTTTAATTTCGGATAAGATGAAGTGTTGATTTATGGCGTGTGCGATTGTCTTATAGATTTCTAAATCAATGACAGTATTCTCATGGAATTTTGATTTTGGATCATAATATTTATCAATAGGATAGTAGTAGTATTGCAATGGAGAATATACATATTCCCACATGAGCTTTTTTTTAACAAAGAGTGGCATGCTTGCAATTAGATTTTTCTTTTTGAAGATAATTAAAAATTTTAAGGTAGAAAGAGTTGCTTCGGCTATTGTTTTGATAAGCAGTTGATCAGACCATACCGTTTGTGATTTGAGTTTAAGCGCATAAAAATCATTCTCAGAAATAATCTGATAAGTGAAATGATGAGGAAGCTTAATCTTATTTTTTTGCCAGGGTAACATTAATAATCAATACCATCTTCTTGTGCATAGATATCTAATTTGTTGCGTAAAGTTCTGGTGGTGATCCCAAGAATCTTCGCTGTATCTGATTTACTATTGTTAGTTTTTTTCAAGGTTTTAAGAATAATTTCTTTTTCAATACGATCAATAGATCTGCCTTCAATGTTTACCCATTCCAGATTATCAGCCACTGTTTGAACAAGAGGACTCGCCTGTTCTTGAGGTAAATCTTTGTTAAGCGCTTTGGCTTGCTGATTGAGGAAAACGAATGAATCGGGAGTAAGGATTTGACTTTGTGTTGTAATACAGGATCTTTCGATAGCATTTTGAAGTTCTCTAATATTACCAGGCCAGTTGTACTCAATCAAGTAATCTAATGCAGATTGTGAGATCGACTTTTTATTAATACCCAGTTCAAAACAACCTTTTTTAATGAAATTTTCTACAAGAGTAGGAATGTCTTCTTTTCTTTGTCTCAGAGGAGGGAGATGAATGGGTACAATATTTAAACGGAAGAATAAATCTTCTCTGAAATTACCTTTATGAATTTCTTCAACTAAATCTCTGTTAGAAGTGGCAATGATACGAGTATCAATTTTAATTGGCATTTCGTTGCCTATTCTTAGAATTTCTCTTTCTTGTATGACTCTTAGGAGTTTTGCCTGAAGATCCAGATTCATTTCACTTATTTCATCAAGTAATATTGATCCTTTATCAGCGATTTCAAATTTTCCTCTTGTTGTTCTGATTGCTCCTGTAAAAGCACCTTTTTCAAAACCAAAGAGTTCACTTTCTATTAAACTTTCAGGTATTGCTGCACAGTTAATTTTTACAAAATTTCCTCTGCTTCTCGGACTAAGCATGTGAATAGCTTCAGCGATTAATTCTTTACCTGTACCGCTTTCGCCAGTGATCAGCACAGTTGAATTGGTTGGTGCTACCATTTTGATTAAATCCATAATATCTGATACAGGTTTGCTTTTACCAATTATCTTATTGTAATGAGTATTTTCTTTTACTTTCTTTTGTAGGAGTTCATTTTCTTTGATCAGTGTTTGTCTTTCAAAGATATGTTTTACAATCATTTCAAGTTCTTCAAGAGAGATGGGTTTGGTAATATATTCATAAGCACCGTATGCCATTGCTTGTGCAGCAGATTCTGGTCCACCAAAAGCGGTGAGTAGCACTGTATCTGTTTGTGGAGAATTTTCAGCAACGAATTTTAGCACATCAAGACCTGTTTTTACTGGCATTTTTAGGTCAGTAAAGATCAAATCATATTGTTTATTTTTGATTTTAACAATAGCATCTTCGCCATTTACAGCGGTATCAATTTTACAATCAGAATAATCAGGTATAGATTCAAAAAACTGACTTATAAAATCTCTGATTAACGATTCATCATCAACAATGAGTATTTTCTTTTGCATAATATCTCTCAATCTTCAAAATTTTCAAACAAAGGCAAATTTATTATGAATTTTGTGCCTTTGTTTTTTTTAGAATTAACTGTAATATCGCCTTTATGTAACTGGATTAGTTTTTTACAAATTGCTAATCCGAGCCCATTCCCTTCATTTTTAGTACTGAAGAAAGGATTGAAAATCTTATTAATATTTTCTTCATCAATTCCAGATCCGTTATCTTCGATATAAATTTCAATATCACTGAAGAGACGTATTAATTCTTTCTTTTCATTTTCATCCAAGATATCGCTAATAGGTTCAAGTATATTTACTCTTGTAGAAATTGACACTGTCCCTTTGTTTTCAATAGCTTCCCATGCATTTTTAATCAGGTTTAAAAGAATTTGTTGTATGAGTTGAATATCACATTTAATGATAGTATCTTGTTGATCAAAGTTGAACTTAAATTTTATGTTCTTTTGATTATCTTTTATGCCCATCATGAAAAAGTCTGTTGTTTCTTTAATTAAATAATGGATATCGCAGTCATTGAAAGTGAGTTTTTGAGGTCGAGTGAGTGTGAGTAAGTTTGATACGATATTGTTTAAACGAGTAACACCTTCAATTATTGGTTTGACTAATTTTTTCTTTGCATCATCAGCAGGGATTTGTCGATCAAGTAAACCAGTAAAACCACTAATCGCAGCAAGTGGGTTTCTGATTTCATGTGCGACGTTGGCAGACATTTCTCCTAATGCAGCAAGCGTTTCAATATGAAGGATTCTGTCCTGAAGTTTTTTTATTTCAGAAATATCTGTAAAAGTTTCAACTACCCCATTGATTTCTTCGTTAGTATTTTTTATCAATGTGGTGCTAAATTCAATATTTATTGACTTATTCTTACATTGCAGCTGCTTTTGTCTTTTGTAGGATTCTTTTCCTGTTGATAATGTGTATAAGGCTGATTTTGAATCTTGAGTTGTTTTTTCATAAAAAACAGTTTTGTAAGCTTGGTTAATTATTTTATCTTTATCGTAACCCGTAATCATTTCAGCAGCTTTATTGAAGAGAGTGATATTTCCTTGTAAGTCAATAACCAATACTCCTGTATTAACAGTATCTAAGATATTATTCAGGAAGTTTTTTATATTATCACTTTCTTCAACTTTTTTTTGAAGCTCGTTATTTTTAATATCAAGTTGGTGATTTAAGTGATCAATCTTTTGTTGTAAGGTTTCATAAGTTTTTTCAAACTTTGCAATCACCTGCGTAAAATCTTCAAAAGCAGAAGTGAGTTTTTGAACAGTATGATCTGACATTTTACAAATTAAAGTAAGTCACTCGAAATATGTTTGTTAATCGTCCGAATCAATTCATCAAGTCTAAAGGGTTTAACAATATATTCGGTTGCCCCATTTTGCATGGCAAGAATGGCAGTATCAAGGCTTGGGTAACCGGTCATAATAATGATAGGCAAATTTGGAAAGCTTTGTTTAAGGATTTGGGTAAGTTCGATACCGCTAATTTTAGGAAGTTTGATATCAATTAATGCAATATCAGGTGTAAGATCTTTACAAATATCGATAGCTTTTTCAGCATCAGGAGAGAGTATTACTTCAAATCCTTGACGGTTGAGATAATCGAACAGGACATCTCTTAATAATAATTCATCGTCAACGACTAATATTTTAATTTTCATTTAATAATCCAGTTTAATAATTATTTTTTCACCACAAGTACAATGTACTTCAATTGAGAGAACGATTCCTTCGTTATTTCTATTGAGATGAATAATGGGTTCAGTAATTTTGTTTGATTGATCGGAATCGGATTTGATCGTTACTTTATCATTTTGATAAACAGGAATTTTAATAATTGGAGGAACTTTGCTAATTAGTTTATCATTAATTTGTTCATTAGATTCATTATCAATGATATAGTTTGAAATGATCTTTTTCATAATGTTTTGAATACTTTAAGAATAGTTTGTCTTAAGGATGTGAGAGAGAAAGGTTTTAGAAGATAACCATCTGCTTTAACGCTGAGATTATCTTCCTGCATTTTTGAAGGTTGATAACCTGTCATTAAGATAATTGGTAGATCAGGCATATAAGTTTTTAAAGATTTTAATAGTTTAATTCCATTCATTTTTGGCATTCGAATATCAGAGATGACGAGGTCAAACTTTGTTCTCGTGCATGCGAGCAAAGCATCTTCGCCGTTACTTGCTTCTACGACATTATAACCAAGCGTTTGCAGGAACTCGGTGATTATTTCACGGATGTTGTCTTCATCATCAACGACTAAAATATTTTTCGACATATTTTATCCTCAATTGATTTCAAAATTATTATGAGAAAAGCTTATCAATATCATCTTGAGAAGATTTTTCATTAGTGGATTCGGGTTTATTATTAAACAGTGCATCAATATCAAAATCATCAGAGCTATCCGTTGGTGGAGCGACAGGAAGGTCTTTAAGAGATTCTTCAGGTTCACTATCCACAGGGATGTCAATTTGAGTGTTACCTGTATCAAAAAGGTCATCAATCAGATTTTGAATATTGCCTTTATCTTTAAACATCGCATCAGCATTAAAGGATTTAGGGTCAATTTCTGGAAGAGTAAAGTCATGTCCTTCGCCAGACATATCAAATTCTTTTAAGAGGTTTGAGACGTAGATCAGGGTTTTTTCAGTATCAGATAGTAAAGCATAGGCGCCAGAGATTTGTTGTGCTGTGATATCCTGGAACTGTAAGTAGTCAATAATTGTAAATGCAGAGTCTTGATTTTTATAAATCATTGATTTGATTTCTTCGATTTGTGATTCAAGATTTGCAGAAGGATCATTGGATTTCAACTGATCGAGTTTTTCAATAATGATGAGTTGTTCGGAATCCATTTTTTCAGCGATATCGAGGATTTTATTCGTTGCTTCTTCGGTAGTTGTCGTAATTTTTTTTAGTTGAACACCTGTTTTTTTAAGCAATCCATCCACACTTTTTTTCAGTTCAGAGCGACTGGAGTGAATGGAGTTGATGACTCCCTGAATGAGTTGGTAAGTGAGGTTTGTTTTTTCAGTCAATCCATGCATTTTTGTGACAAGTGCGTCAAAATGATTTTGTAAAACATGGGATTCTACAGGTTGACTATTTTCTATGACAGGTCTGATTTCTTCAATTAAGATCGTTAGATCAGCCATTAATGATTCTATGATGGTGATAACACCCTGATGAGCAGTTTGAGTCATGATTTCTCCTATTTACTTAAAATAGCGTCGATTTTAGCTTTAAGAACCTCAGGAGTGAAAGGTTTTACAATATAGTTATTTACTCCAGCTTTCATTGCTTCTATGATATCATCTTTAACCGAACGAGTAGTGACCATAAGAATCGGGATTTTTGAAAAGTCATTATTCGCCCTGATTTCCTGAACGAGTTGCAGACCATCCATCACGGGCATATTCCAGTCAGTAACGACAAAGTTAATGCCAGGAATCGTTTTAAGTTTGTCCATGGCTTCTTGTCCATGTTCCGCTTCTTCAATTTCATTATAACCTAGTCTTTTTAAAGTATTAAAAACGATTCTTCTCATCGTAGGTGAATCATCAACAATCAAGAACTTTAAATTTGACATCTTGCCTCCATAGTTTTAACTATCTAACCCTCTTTTTTAATGAATTTTGCATTCTTAATACCATACTATCGAAAATAAGTATATTTGTCAAAGCTTTTTTTAAAGCATAAGAAAAATATTCTCATCAATGACTTAGCGTTTCTACTTTGTCATTTACTTTAAAAAATTATACATAATCTCATTGTAAAAAAGTGAACACTACTATTCAGATATATTATCGGAAGATTTATTTGAATGATTAGGTAAATAATCTGGATGTTAGTTATATATAGGGTTGTCGCACCGAAAGCGCTCCTTCTTTTATTGTTTTTTCAACGGGCTTACACCCGTTGTTTTTATATATCGCACCGATGGTGCGTGGCTTTGGAAGTCCTTTTTTAAAAATAGTCTTAAGTCTGTTTTCGTTATAAAAGAGTTTAATCTTGCAATTTATTTCTCATCAATTACATTTGTATTAGTTCCATAGAAACGTTATATTACTAACACAGGCTGTGAGGCCTGTGAGTAGATAATAACCAGTTGAGCGCCAGAGG
>CAZNKI010000002.1:0-136165 GCA_964573665.1 uncultured Candidatus Cloacimonadota bacterium
CTACTGATTACGAATCAGTTGCTCTACCACTGAGCTACTTCGGCTCGCATAGTGCTATTTCATTTTTTAAAATTTAATTGTCAACAGAAAAGTGATTATTAGCATGCTTGATATTATTTCTTGACGAGCTTATAACTTTTATCTAATGTGGTTAATTGTAAATTCAAACTTAAAAATGTATGGGGGAATGATGAGTGTCAAAGAAGGGGCAGTTACTTTTCAGTTTAACAAAATGAAAATTGCATATTTTTGTCTTTTATTCTCTTTTGCATTTGGATGGATGATTTATACGCTTAGTACAAAACACATTTTTATTTATAATGACTTTAAGCTTTATACTGTTATTGGCTTATCTGCATGTTTATTTACAATAATAGTTCTTGAGGTAATAGGCATGATCCCATTGTTATTTTCAGATAAAGTGGCATTAGTGATCAATGAATCTGGAGTGTATTATCAAAGAAATTACTTTCTATCTTATGCAATTCCCTGGGATTGTATCACTGAGATAAAAAAAAGAAGAGTTAAGTTAACCCATTTTATCATAATCAAAGTTGAAGAGAGTCCGATGATTTATCAGCATTTATCAACATTGACACGGCTCTTATATTTTCCACTATCATTTATTAAGTTTAAAACGATTGTAATCAAACCGCAATCATTCAAAGATTCTTTTTCTGAGATATATGATTCATTACTTCTTGCATATAATGATATTAATCATTTATCTGATACAGATTTGGAATAAAGAATGCTATAATATTATAAGTTAAAAACATGGGGGAATAATGAAAAGTAAGTTATTAATACTCATCATACTGATTAATTTGTTTGTATTGTCATTATATTCACAGGAAAACACTTGGGAGCCTGGTGAATATCTTGTGCAGTTTGACTTAAAGTATAAGAAAGCAGACATTGAGCAGTTTTTTTCAGAACAACCCAATATTAATTTTCCTGCTTGCCAATTGTTATCTGCCAGAATGAATGCCTGGCTTGTTGTATTGAAAGATAGAGATGCTGATGTTTATGCTGCAATGGAAGATTTTAAAAAGAAGATAGACGTCAAAGCCATACAGTTAAATTACCATGTACAAGAGAGAGAAACGACACCAGATGATCCCTGGTTTTATGATCAATGGGCTTTAAAAAACACAGGTGCCAGCTCAGGAGTTGTCGATGCTGATATCGATGCTACAGATGCGTGGGATATTACTACTGGTGGAATGACTACTAATAACAGAGAGATCATCATAGCGATCATTGATAGCGGATTTCAGTTGAATCATCCTGATTTAAACTTCTGGGTGAACAGTTTAGAAACACCTTCGAATGGTATTGATGATGATGGTAATGGATATATCGATGATTATTATGGTTGGAATGCTTACAATCAAACGGGAAATTTAGTTGCCACCTCTCATGGCACTCATGTTACAGGTATTGCTTCTGCTAAAGGGAACAACACATTAGGAGTCAGTGGCATTAACTGGAATACCAAGGTAATGCCTATTTGTGGATCGTCCTCAACTCAAGCAACAGTTGTCATCGCTTATGGTTATGTATTGGAAATGAGACAACGATACAATGAGACCAATGGTCAGTCAGGTGCCTATGTTGTGGTCACCAATTCATCATTTGGCGCTGATTATGGTAATCCTGCCAACTATCCAATTTGGGCTGCGATGTATGATTCATTGGGAGTGGCAGGCGTATTAAGTTGTGGCGCTACGGCAAATGCAAATATCAATGTCGATGTCAATTATGATATGCCGACAGCTTGTACGAGCGATTATTTAATTACTGTGACGAATACGACACGTACGGATGTTAAATATAATGGCGCCGGATATGGTGCAAACAGTATTGACCTTGGAGCACCAGGAACCAGTGTCAGGTCAACAGATTTAAATTCATCTTATTCCAATAAAACTGGAACTTCAATGTCTTCTCCCCATGTAGCCGGGTCAGTCGCATTGATGTATTCTGCAATCCCTTCATTTGTATTTGATATATATGATAACAATCCCTCCGCATTGGCATTATTGATCAAGGGCTTTATCCTGGCAGGTGTTGATTCATTAAGCTCTTTACATGGAATTACACTTACAGGTGGCAGACTGAATGTGAATAACTCAATGCAATTAATGCTCAATGATTTTCAGGCTTTAAATCCTCCACTTAATCTTGTTGGATCAGTTGTAGGGCAAAGCATCGTTCTTAACTGGCAAGCTCCTGTTCCCAACAGTAGTGTTAATCTTGTTTCCTACAAAATTTATCGAAATGCAGAACTACTTAGTACCATCAATGCTGATCAATTAACTTATACTGACACAAATATTTTTAATGGAATAGATTACAGTTATCATGTGACCGCACAATATAACGCTGGTGAATCAAATGCTTCAAACAGTGTTTCAGTAGTATTGCTTAATCCACCAGTATTTCAATCATTAACACAAAATGGTATGCAGGCAATACTTGAATGGACTGATCCATTGATATCTGTGGAAAGTAGTTTAATGGGATATGATATCTATCGTAATGGTGTTCGTCTTAACCAAACAGTGATTAATGCGAATACTTATACTGATGCAGATTATTCTTTATATAATGGCATAGATTATCACTATTATTTAAAAGCAGTATATGCTCAAGGAACATCGATTCCTTCTGATACATTAGACACCGTATTTTTGTCGCCACCCACAGGATTAAGTGGTATGGCTTCTTATCTACTTCAAGTAGTTTTAATATGGGATGGTCCTTATGTAAGTAATGAAAGTCAGGTTCTTGGCTTTAATATCTATCGTAATGGAGTGTTGTTGAATGAAGAACCTCATGGAGGTAATCTTTATATTGATTCATTATTAGTTAATGGGCTAAATTATTCTTATGCAGTAAGCGTTGTATATTATCAAGGCGAATCAGTATTATCAAATTCATTTGATTTTGTATTTTTGAATGCTCCTGATAGTTTAATTCTTATTCCTGGCGATTTATCCTGTACGCTTGAATGGGATGCCCCTGTGACAGAAACACGAGAACTTTTAGGTTATAATGTTTATCGTAACGATGTACAAATCAATGAGACAATCATCACAGAACCTCAGTATCAGGATCAGGATTTGGTAAATGGATTGATGTATATCTACCGAGTTCGTGCGGTGTATTCGCAAGGAGAATCACTTTTTTCAGATTCTGTGAGTGTCGTATTTTTAGGTGCTCCAGAGAATTTAACTTCGCAATCTGGAGATGGTCAGGTTCAGCTTAACTGGACTGCACCTGTAACAGGAACAGATATTAATCGGGAAAGAAGTTTATTAGGTTATAATGTATATCGTGATTCAGTTCAAATCAACAGTACTTTGGTATATGAAGAAAGCTATTTAGATCAGAGTGTTCAAAATGACAGCACTTATGCTTATTATGTCACAGCGGTTTATTCCATGGGAGAATCTGATGCATCGAATAGTGTCACTGGATCCCCTGAAGGACCCATTTCAAACGATCCTAATGAACAAGTGAATTTGCTTAATCAACTTTATGGTAATTATCCAAATCCATTTAACCCAAGTACAAAAATAGTCTGGTCTTTAAAAGATCACAGATCAGTGAACATCAGTATCTATAATGTTAAAGGTCAAAGAGTTAAGCAACTGGTAGAGGGTACTTATTCAAAAGGTGAACATTCTGTTGTTTGGGATGGAAGTGATGATCAAAACAGATCGTTAAGTTCAGGGATTTATTACATCAAAATCAAAGCAGGAGATTATCAGCAGATTCGTAAATGTTTGATGATTAAATAAAATAATCAAGAAAAAAAATAATGACCAGCATATTTTATGTTGGTCATTTTATATTTTTAACTTGAGTTGAGCTGGCTCTAATACTAACTTGAGGTTCTTATGATTGATTAAGCGTCTCTTCTTTTTTGAAGTTTAGCAAGTTTTCAAAAACAAAATTTAGAGTACGTTTGTGGTGATACTCTTTCAAAAGTTTCATATTGTCTTCAAGTAACTCATCCAGTTTATCAAAGACTTTCTGATTTCCATTGCCTTGGTAAGCGTTTAAATTATTTTCAAAATCTGGAAGCATATAAAGAAAAGCTGAAATGATGCGATGGTCAAGCGAACTCATATTTAATCCAAAGCCCAGTTCTTCTGCTACAATGCCATTAAATTCCTGCTCAAACTGGCCTTTCATTGGCACTGTCAGATAAGGTATTTTCAGATAAAAGGCTTCACTGAGGAGCGTAAATCCACTGGTTGCAATGACTGCTTTGGCAGAAGCCAGATCTTTTAAGAATTCTGTTGCTGAAGGACTTTTAAATTGCATGTGCTGATCATCTGTTTTAGTTAATTGACCATAGATGATAAAGTTTTCACGTTTAAAGGTTTGAAGTGTTTTAATCAATGAGTCATAGCCTTGTGTGAGGTAAACCAGTATGTGATTTTCTTTGTTGGGTTGAATATTAACAATTTCTTCTCTCAGAATGGGTGGAGTCACGTATGACCTGTTATTTTTCAACGGTTTTTCATAAAAGCTGGTGATAATCGAATAACAGGGGCGAGGAATCATTGAGCGAATGATGTTTTCAGTAAGAAGCGCAGAACTTAAAAGTTCGTTAGGGTATTTAAATTCCATATATCTAAGACTATGTTGATTATCTAAAGATATCAGAGGGATCCTGTAAAAGTTAGCAAGGTAAGCGCTAATGGGTTCAAAATCAGTTATCACACAATCGGGTTTGAAGTCTTCGAATATTTCTTTTTTAAAAGTGTTAAGTTTTAGTTGCGCTTGTGGAATGGTACTCAGATTATGTGCAAGTGTTTTAGATTTTGATACCTGATTATCAATTGTAACAATAGTTAAACCGATTAATTCGAACACAGGATAAACATTTTTAAAGTTTTCTATTCCTCTACCATAGGTGGCAAGTTTAATATCATGATTTTGTTTCAACAAGTGATTGATCACTACTTTTGCTCGGGAAGAATGTCCAGATCCTTCACCAGAGAATGCGTACAGAATTTTCATATTAATCCTTAATCATGTTTTGAGTTTTTTCTTTTCTGCTGCAGGGAAGAGGACATTATTAAGAATCAAGCGATAGCCTGGTGAGTTTTTATGTAAATCTAATACAGTTTCAGGGTCACCGATTTTATGCTGATAATCTTCTGGGTCATGACCTCCGTAGAAAGTAAAGGTTCCTTTTCCGAAATTGCCGTGTATATATTTTACTTCTTCAGCTCCTGGAGTTTCTCCTAATATTATGACGTTCTTTTTTAAGTATTGTTTTTTAAATGAGGTGGTTTGTCCAAGGAATCCATTGACTCCGTTGATATGATTTTGAATGAGCATTGTTGGTACTGGGTCGTATTTTGCAGAGAAATCAAAGAGCTGGAAATAATCGCCATCTGCTCCTCTGAGTTGAGCGTAATTACTTGCATCAATTGATGAAAATTCATAGACATAAGGGTTTGTGATGATATCGAAGTTTTCAAAGGCAAAGGTTCTTGAGAAATCTAATTTATTTTTGTAGTTTGGATCAATGCCATCTCCATCAAAGACAGGATCACAAATATCGACCATATAGGCTGCAATGGCGATGTCAATGGTATCAATTGCACCACACATGGCAAAAAGGAAGCCGCCATTTGTGACGAATTCTCTGATCTTGTTTGCCACTTCGTGTTTCATTTGCCACACTTTTTTATAACCTAATCTGGAAGCCATTTGTTCATTGGTTCGTACTTCTTCTATGTACCATGGTGCATTTCGGTAAGAACCATAAAACTTGCCGTATTGACCTGTGAAATCTTCATGATGCAAGTGTATCCAGTCATAATCTTTTAATTTTCCCTGAAGAACTTCTTCATCCCATATCTTGTCATAATCAATGTCTGCATAGGTTAAAGCGAGAGTTACCGCATCATCCCAAGGGTTAGCATTTGGTGGTGTGTAAATAGCTATTTTGGGTTCTTTCTCCAATGTGATGACTTCCATGTTGTTGGCATTCATTTCGTCGTTGATGGTCATAATGTCCTGAGCAGAAATCACTTCAAAAGAGACACCTCTGATGTTGCATTCTGAGCGATAGACAGGAGAATCTTTGATGATAAATGATCCACCTCGATAGTTCAACAACCATTTCACATTGCTGGCATCCTTCACGGATTTGAAAGCAACTCCATAAGCTTTGAGATGATTGCTTTGTGTCTGATCCATGGGAATAAGTAATTCTGCTGTGAGAGATTGAATTAAGATTAGTATTATAAAGAAGAAGATTGTTTTTTTCATAAAAGCTCCTTATATAAAATCAGCCAGTATTTCATTTGAAATCAGGTAAGCATTTGGCTTTATCGTTAGATGATTATTATTGATTACTATCATTTCTAATGATAAGTATTTGTCGATCACTTTTT
This sequence comes from uncultured Candidatus Cloacimonadota bacterium, assembly GCA_964573665.1. Taxonomy (GTDB): domain Bacteria; phylum Cloacimonadota; class Cloacimonadia; order Cloacimonadales; family WRIO01; genus JAGOCT01. The sequence goes on from CAZNKI010000002.1 coordinate 6,429, forward strand.
TGTATTCTGTGAGAAAATCATGCTTGAATGTATGATTAAAATCATCAATATCAATGCCTTCATAGGTTCTAAGACGAGTGATGATGTACTCGTCGATCATATCTTTACCTGTGAGCTTTTGCATTATTTGTTGATAGTTTTTTTTGAGGATAATTTGTCTATATTCGTCGAAAGATTCTGGGTGGGTCATGCGATACTCTCCGATGTAAGAGGCTGCTGAAGGACCTGCTCCAAGATAATATTTTCCTGTCCAATATGCATAATTATGTTTAGATATCTGCTGGTTTAAGGCGAAATTTGAATATTCGTATTGCAGGTAATTGTTTTTGTTTAATAAATCAAGTGCTGAAAAGTACATTTTATGAATCAGATCATCTTCTGGTAATTGGTCAATATCTTGATGTAATGGCACTTGATCATCGAGGGATAAGCAGTAGAAGGAGATGTGCGGGATGTTTTTTTGAATGCAATAATTCAGATCTGAGAGAAAATCTTCAGTTGTTTGCCCTGGAATCCCGTATATCAGATCGATGGAGTAATTAGAAAAGCCACTATCGACAATCAGATCTATTGCATTCTTTGCACAGTTCTCATCGTGAATTCTACCCAGATAGTTTAGCAGGTGATTTTGAAAAGACTGAATACCACCACTGATGCGGTTGATGCCTATTTTTTTGTAATCTAACAGTTTGTCTTTTGAAAGACTATTTGGGTTGCATTCTATAGTGATCTCTTCGCAATCAGACAGATCTAAAATGGAGCAGATTTTTTGTAGATGATCAATTGAGAGCAGAGAGGGTGTTCCTCCACCAAAGTATAAGGTTTTTAAATTGAGATGATAGTTTGCTTTGTAATATGATAATTCATTGATCAGAAGAGAAACATACTCGTCAATGGCATCTTCTGAGAAAGGTAATGAAAAGAATGAGCAGTAGCCACATTTTTTAACACAGAAAGGGATATGGATATAAAGATGAGGGATTACTTTATGATTCTGAATGAGCGATCCCATCTGTTTTCACCCTCTTCAGATTTTGAGAAGAAGATAAGAAGTGGTGTGCCAGTGATATCTTTTCTGTCTAAGAAACCCCAATAACGGCTGTCAGCACTCAAGTCTCGATTGTCTCCCATGACGAAGTATTTGCCTTTTGGTACTACAACTGGACCAAAATTATCTCTTGAACCGATGACTTCATTCTTCTGTTCTTTAGCTAAGTCAGGTGTCCATTGGATGTGTGAATATTCACGGGGGATGATTCTATAATCAAGGTATTGTTCATATTCTTTATCAAATAATTGCCCATTGATATATACTTCTTTATCTTTAATTTCGACAGTATCACCAGGCATTCCAATGACTCTTTTTACTACATTCTTTTTTTCATACCAGGTGAAAAAGTTTTTATCTTTATCCCAATATACTGGAGGGATGAGCTTAATAAATTGCTCGCGTGGTTCAGGTTCAATCGGATCAGCGGGATATCTAAAGGTGACTATATCTTCTCTTTTGGGTTCAGTGAAGAAGTATTTCATTTTATTCGCAACGAGATAATCGCCGATGAGTAAGGTTGATTCCATAGAGGAGGTAGGGATTTTGAAATTTTGAAAGGTATAATTTCTAATGACCATAGCTACGACAAAAGCCCATAAGATTGCTTCAACCCAATCCTGTATTGTATTTTTTCTAATTTTAATTGTTTTCTCTTTATTTTTCATACTAACTCCATGATAAACAACTCATCATATTAATATTTATTACGAAATATTCGCTCTCTATATTTGTCAAGAACAATTTGCTGGGAGGCGGTTGATGAAAGATCAGGTGCTTTGTAATGGGGATTGGCATATTAATTGCACAGTTATCATATCAGAAATAGTGTGAGATAAAGTTTAATCTGCTGATATAAAAGGTAGCAGATTGAGAATTGATAATATTGATTCATCTGGAACAATTTGAATCAATATAAGAAACTAAAAGATTAGAAAGAATAAATTGATACAAAAAAGATCAAAAGTTATAAAGGAGTGCTTATGTTAGATAAGAAATTAGCTGAAAAGGTGTTGGATCATGCCTTATCCAATGGAGCAGATTTTGCCGAAATATTTATGGAAGACACTTTAAGTTCCACGATCCGTTATTTTGATCAGAAGACGCAAAAGTCAATCGCTGGAAAGACTATTGGCGCTGGAGTACGCGTGTTTTTTGGTCATACTGTTATTTATGCATTTACCAATGATTTAAGTGAGGAGAGTTTACTTAAAACAGCTCATGCTGCAGGGTATGCATTAAAGGGCAGTACAAGTCAACATCATTTTGATTTGAGAAATCAGGCGATGATCAGTCAGCATCCATTTATTCACCATATGAGCGACATCAGAAAGAGTGAAAAGGTTGATTTTATGAGAAAAATCGATCAAGCTGCACGTGCGCATCATCAACAAATTGTTCAAGCTGATATCAGTATCTTAGAAAGAAATCAGAAAGTGCTGATCGTGAACTCAGAAGGATTATGGGCTGAAGACGAACGAAGATATTCAAGAGTTTATGCATCTGTTATTGCTTCTAATGGCAGTGAAATGCAGACAGGTGGTGAAGCTCCCGGAGCACTTAAAGGTTATGAACATTTTAATGCATTAGATCCTCAGCAATTAGGTCATGATGCTGCGAAAATGGCAGTGACGATGTTGCATGCAGACTATGTCAGCGGAGGTCAGTATCCTGTTGTAATTGATAATGGGTTTGGTGGTGTCATATTCCATGAAGCTTGCGGTCATTCATTAGAAACGACATCAGTGGCTACTGGCGCATCTGTATTTTGCGGGAAGATGGGAGAAATGATTGCACATCCTTCCGTAACTGCAATAGATGACGGAACTATGCCTAATCATTGGGGCTCAAGCAATATCGATGATGAAGGTAATCCAACACAAAAAACGGTGCTCATAGAAAATGGAGTATTAAAATCATACATCGTTGATAAAATCGGCGGAATGAAGATGGGATTAGCAATTACAGGTAGTGGCAGAAGAGAGTCTTATGCCTTTGCTCCTACATCACGCATGAGAAACACCTATATTGCTAATGGCGTTCATACATTAGATGAGTTAATTTCTTCAGTTGATTATGGAATTTATGCTAAGAAAATGGGTGGAGGATCTGTTTCAACAGGAACAGGAAACTTCAACTTTGCAGTGGGAGAAGGATATTTAATTGAAAAAGGAAAGATAAGCAAAGCAATTCGCGGAGCAACATTGATAGGCAATGGTGCTGAAGCTTTGCATAAAGTTTCTATGGTTGCCAATAATCTTGCATTGGCAGAAGGCAACTGTGGCTCAACGAGTGGATATGTACCAACCTGTGTGGGACAACCAGCGATAAAAATTGATGAAATCCTTGTGGGTGGAAGATAGGAGATGAAAATGTACGATCAAGAATGTAAATTAATATTAGATTATGCGAAAGCACATGTGGATGATATCGATATCGTATTATCTGAAAACACAAGTTTTACAGTCCAAATTTTAAATCAAGAGATTGAATCATTTAAGCATTCAAAATTGAGAGGATTAGGGATTCGTATATCCAAGAATGGGAAAATCGGTTACTCGTTTTCAGAGGATTTTTCAGAAAATGTGTTACTGAACTTAGTTAACGAAGCGATTGAAAATAGCTTAATAATTGAGAATGATGAAAAAGCAATCTTTGCCAACTATCCAGATGTACCTATGGATTTTTCAATTTATAATGAAACACTATCTCAATATGACGAGAATGATAAGATACAGTTTGTTAAAGATATGGAACGTTATGCTTATGAGGCAGATCCCAGAGTCAAGAATGTGTCAATGTCCACTTATGGAGAATACAGCACTTACTATAAAGTCGCTAACAGCAAGGGCATGAATAAAGATTATTTGATGAATGGCGCATACGCTTACACTAATGTCCTTGTGGAAGAAGATGGTGATCGTAGAAGTGCCGTAGATTTTATGAATTCACGCGATTTTGCATCTTTTAATGCGAAGGCAATTGCTTTGTATGCTGTAAATAAAGCGTTATCATTACTTGGAAAACATAAGATAGAAAGTGGTTCATATCCAGTAGTATTCAGTAATGAAATGTCTTCAACATTATTAGGCACATTTACAGAAATATTTGGTGCAGATAAAGTTCATGAAGGACGTTCATTGCTTAAAGGAAAATTGAATACACAAATTGCAAATCCAAATGTAAGTATCATTGATCATGCAAGAGATCCAAGAGGATTCTCCAGTGTTCCATTTGACAGTGAAGGGTGTCCTACTCAACGTACTGTTCTGATAGAAAATGGTGTTTTAAAGAGCTATTTACATAATTCGATTACTGCAGAAGAAGATGGAGTTATTTCCACTGGCAATGGATCACGAAGTTACAAGAGCAGTTTAAGTATCAACCCTTCGAATTTTATGCTTCAGCCAGGTTCCTATAAGAAGGAAGATTTGTTGAAATCATCTGATTGCTTGATTGAGATCATTTCATTGGCAGGAATGCATTCTGGAGCTAATACCACATCTGGAGACTTCTCGTTATCAGCTGAAGGATATTTATATGAAAAGGGAGTAAGAGTGGGTTCATTAACTCCATTTACTATCTCTGGCAATTTTGTTGATTTACTCAATAAAGTGGAAATGATTGCAGATGATTTTGAATATGATTCTTCATCAGTTGGTTCATCATCAATTCTTGTTCAATCATTAAATATTAGTTCATAACCGGGTCATAAAAAATACAGTAAGCAGAGGCATTTATTGTCTCTGCTTTTTTATTGTTTTTAGGGACTTTTTTTACTATATTTATCTTTTAACTCACATTTTTATAAGTCTATATATTACAGGCAGATCGCTCGCTTGACTCTGGTTTGCCTCCTTCTTCTATCCTGTAGAAAACTCATTAGAAGAAGAATAAATTAAGGAAGTCTTTTTTTTATAAAATGAGTGAATGAGGGAGAGATATAATTGATCTATTTAAATAATCGAATAACAAAAGCTTGACAAAGTAAAAGAACGCACTATGATTCATCTTAAGAGAAAAAAAGCTTTACAAAAAGTGACAGAAAGTATTTTTTGTCTCTTATAATTCAATTAGTTATAAAAATAGAAGGATCAGATGATTAATTTTGAAAATAGAAAAGCAAAGTTTGAATATTTTTTTATCCAAGAGTGGGAAGCGGGTATTGTGTTAAAGGGAACGGAGATTAAATCGATCCGCGAGGGAAAGGTGAATTTCAAGGATAGTTATGGGCGTATCACAGAAAATGAAGTGTGGATTTATAATTTGCATATCGCTCCTTATGAGAAAGGCTCCTATTTTAATCATGAAGCAGAACGTAAACGAAAATTACTATTGCATGCCCGTGAAATCAAACGTATGAAGAATAAGGTTGAAGAACAGGGGATGACTCTTGTACCTATCAGAATATATATCAATGAAAAGGGCAAATGTAAAGTGATGATTGCCCTTGCCAAAGGGAAAAAGAACTTCGATAAGCGGGACTCTCTTCAGGAAAAGCAAATGAAAAGAGATACTGACCGAAAAATGAAGATGGAGGATTGATTATTTTATTTGATCCTATAACAGGAATTAGGTAATAAAATGAAAGTTAAGCTATTCTTAACCATAATGTTTTTTTCATGTTTGTTGTCTGGATTAACGAACTCAGAAATCGAGATGATTTATAAGAAAGAACTATGGGATATTGCTCAGACTTATGAAAAAGATATCGTTAACATGACTTATCAAAACCCAAAATTTGAAGCTCCATGGAAAATACTGATTGAACTCGCCCGTTTGCAAAAAGATACTCTACAACTGATTAACTTATATAGCCGAAAATCGTATATTGATAATAGTATGCAGAATGCGATTAATGCTTTGAGTTTATCACATGATTTTCGCTACAAAAAGCATAGAGTTTTAGCAGATAGTTTAAGCAAGCAGTTTAAAAAGAAGATTAATCGGGATGTGATTCAATATTATACTACCTACAATCAAAAGTTTAAGAAAGATCTACTCAAAATTTATGGTACATATTCCATTTATATGGAACAGTGGGCAAAGGAACAGATTGATGAGATATCAACCGAGAGTGATCATGATGCGCGAATCAAAAAGATCAGAGTGTTTTTAAAGGAATATCCTCATAGTCAATATAAAGCGAGTGCCTATCATTATCAGCTGTATAGTTACAGATCTCAAGAAAATGATAAAAAATACTATTCACTCATTCTTGATTTACTCAAAATTAAGAAGAATGCGATGATCAAATACTGGATTGCCTACTATTCGATAGATCCCCGATTTAGAAAGAATCATTATGGGGGTCAAGCCAATTTATTACTGCTTAATCAGGCAGAGAGAAGTTTAAATGAAGCAATTGAACTTGTCAAGGCAGATGATGTTGACAGGAAGTATTATTGCCAAATCTTACCTTGGAGCAGAGAGTATTTTTTATCTAAGATATATCTAGAAAAGGCAAGAATCAATTATTATCGTTTACTTCATCAGCAGAACAAGTATGGAGATGAAGATCAAGACAAACTTAGTGTGAGTCAGGACTCAAAAGATTTTAAAAATGCATTGAGCAATTTAAAGAAAGTGAAATTTAAGAATAACAATAATGGAGAGATTGCTGGGTGGCATTTTTGGTACGGGAAATTGATGAAGGCTTCAAACCAAGCAGAGGATCAGGAATCAGCGATACAACATTTTATTGAATGTTTAGTGTTATCAGCCCCAAGAAATCCATACGAGAAATCATGTACAAGATATTTAAATGAATTGTATGAGAGCTCGAAAAGCACATTAGATTTTATGAGCTGGGTTCGCAATAAGAAGAAGTATGAAGGACCCATATTTGAAGAAGTTAGTGAGAAAATAGGTTTTAAGGGCGTAAAGGCTTCCCGAGTTGCCTGGGGAGATTACAATAATGATGGTTGGGATGATTTGTTGCTTGATGGTAATATGATCTTCAGGAATAATCAAAATCTAAGTTTTACAATGGTTTCAGATGACATTGGTCCTTTAATAAGAAGTAATAATGGTGGATTATGGGCAGATTTTAATCGTGATGGGTTATTAGATTTTATGACAATGTCATCTTCGGAGTATGGCGAAATGCTCTATTTACAAAAGGGTGGCAAGTTTGTCAGGGTGGATGAGAAAGCAGGCTCAATCAATACCTATTCGCCGACAGAAGGTGCTGCATGGGTCGATGTGTCAGGGAAAGGATTTCCAGATCTTTATTTAGCCAATTATGAAATATGGGGAGAGATTCCTGCTTTTAGTGATCATTACTTTGTGAATAAGAATGGTCATTTTGAGGATGATACATTGGATTCAGGCTTGATTAACCCATGGTATTCTGAATGTGCCGGTCGCGGAGTCGCTCCAGCAGATTATGATAATGATGGCGAGACAGACATCCTGGTATGCAATTATCGTTTGAATCGGAATTTCTTATTCAGTAAGAGTAGAAAAGAGAATAAATGGAGAGATACTGCTCATTTAACGCGATTATCGGGGAATAATAATGATGGATATTATGGTCATTCAATAGGTGCAGATTGGGGTGATTTTGATAATGATGGTGATCTTGATGTCTTTATTGCTAATTTAGCTCATCCAAGGTTTTTAGATTTTTCAGATATCAGTCAGTTCATGCGTAATGATGGCAAGAAGATGATTAAGATTGATAGTATAGAGATTGAATATACTGAATTTACCAACATTACTGCACGAAGCGGTATCACATTTGATGAAACGCATTCAGATCCTTCCTGGTTTGATGCAGATAATGATGGGGATTTGGATTTATATATCAGCTCAATATATCCCAATGAACGCTCCTATTTGTATTTGAATCAGGGTAATGAAGAATTTGTAGATGTGAGTTTTTTATCTGGAATACGTTCATATAATGCCTGGGGAAATGCTGTGTCTGATATCAATCAGGATGGTTTATTAGATCTTTTTGTGTGTTCAGGAGATGGAGTAAAGGTGTTTTTAAATCAAAGCAAGAATGATTTTCATTCAATGATGTTAAATGCCTCCTGGATAAAAGATCGTGTATTCTTAAGCGAAGGTAAAGATTTGAGAGGGATAGATCATTCACCAGCATTTGGATCAAGAGTAAAGCTTTTTTATCATCTTAATGGTCAGGAGTTTTCTCAGATTCGAGAGCTTCAAAGTGCAAAAGGGACAAGTTCTCAAGCCAGTCAGAATTTGCATTTTGGATTGAATAAAGGCAAGGTTATCCGAGCAGAATTATGGTTTAAAAACGAGTTGTTAGATGTGAAGAAATACTAATAATCACTTATTTAATAAGGGAGTAAATGAAGTCTTTATGATTTCATTTGACAATAAAAGTGAAAGATTTAAAAAAGGCAGTAATAAGAAAAAAAGAATAGATGGAGGATTCAATGGCTGAGAAATTAGTCTATGGAACAATTAGTAGTGAAAGAGCGATTGAGCTTGAAGAAAAATACGGAGCTCATAACTATCATCCGCTACCAGTGGTAATCGCAAAAGGTGAAGGTCCATTTGTATATGATCCAGAGGGAAAGAAATATTTTGATTTCTTATCTGCATATTCAGCAGTCAATCAAGGACATTGTCATCCACATATTATCAATGCGATGATCGAACAAGCAAAGACAATTACCCTTACTTCACGCGCATTTTTTAATAACAAATTAGGAGAATACGAGAAGTTTGTAACTGAATTCTTTGGATTTGAAATGTTATTATCAATGAATTCAGGTGCAGAAGCTGTAGAAACAGCGATGAAGCTTGCTCGTCGATGGGGTTATGCAAAGAAAAATATTAAAGATAATGAAGCAATTCTACTTTTTTGTGAAGGTAATTTCCATGGTAGAACTATCAGTATTGTAACAGCATCAACAGATCCTGATTGTAAAACACAGTTTGGTCCATATACACCAGGTATCGAAGTGATACCATATAACGATACCGATGCTTTAGAGAATTATTTAAGCAAAAATGGCGATAAAGTAGCAGCATTTTTTGTTGAACCAATTCAGGGTGAAGCTGGTGTGTTTGTTCCAAGCGAAGGATATCTTAAAAAAGCATTAGAAATCTGTAAAAAATACAATGTATTATTTGTTGCAGATGAAGTTCAGACTGGTATTGCACGAACAGGCAGATTGTTAGCTTGTGATTGGGAAGGTGTACATCCTGATATTTTAATCTTAGGAAAAGCTTTATCAGGTGGCGCAATGCCCGTATCAGGTGTATTATCAAGTAAAGAAATCATGTTGACCATCAAACCGGGTGAACATGGCTCAACCTTTGGCGGAAATCCATTAGCATGTGCTGTCAGTACTGCTGCATTAGAAGTTGTCAGAGACGAAAAATTAGCAGAAAGAGCGCAGGAACTTGGAGAATTTTTCCGTGATGAATTAAGAAAGATCAATCATCCAATGCTTGAATTAGTCAGAGGAAAAGGTTTGTTGAATGCTATTATCATTAAACCTAAAGATGGTAAAGAAGCTTGGGATGTATGTGTGATGTTAAAAGAGAAAGGATTGCTTTGCAAGCCAACACATCGTCATATCATTCGTTTAGCTCCACCACTTGTGATTAGCAGAGAAGAATTAAACGAATCTGTAGCAATCATCAAATCTGTATTCGATCAATTATAGAATACTAATAAAATCGCTTAAGCCAGGAAGTAATTTTCCTGGCTTTTTTTATTTTTTAATTGACACTCGCTGATAAAAGTATTATTAATTAAGAATAAGCAAATAATCATGCTTAGGAAACTAAGAGTGAGGTTTATATGTCAAAAGGCAGAGTTTTTGTTGTTGAAGATGATCAAGTGATGATGAGTTTTATTCAGGAATTACTTATCAATGAAAATTATCAGATTGTAGGATCATCAGAAACAGGCGAAGATGCAATTCTATCTGTTATACAGTTAAATCCTGATATTATATTGATGGACATTGAATTAGCTGGTTATCTTGATGGTGTAGAGGCTGCTGAACGCATCCGTGATTCATATTTATGTCCGATTATATTTATGAGTGGGTTAAGTGATAATGAGACTGTTAAACGTACGATGAACAATGAAGCCTATGCGTATTTAATCAAGCCATTTAAAGCAAGAGAACTGATCATTACATTAGAATTAACACTTTTTAAATATAACTCAGAGCGAGCGATTAAGCAGAAGCAACAAACCTTATCACAAACATTAAAGTATTTAGGAGAGGGATTAATCGTTGCCGATCGGAATTTAATTATTCAGATGGTGAATCCTATTACCAGCAAATTATTACAACAGGAAGAGAAAGAATTATTAGGTTTGCCTCTCAATAGTGTTTTAAAAATTGAAGATATGAGTACGAATCAGTTAATCTTAGCGATTATTGATTTGAAGAAATGGCCATTCCCTCCAAAACAAGTCTATGAAACTAATACAATAATGGTTAATGCATTAGGGGAAAAAATTCCAATCTATATCAATATCAATTGTTTTTATAATTCTGATGACGAGTTAGAAGGTTTTATCATCGTATTTCGCGATTTAAGTTTGCATTTAAAAAATCAGCAGCAGATTGAACGATTATCACAAGCCATTCATTTTAATCCGATCGGTATTATGATACTTGATCCTCAAGGAGTCATCGAATACATCAATCCAAAGTTTACAGAGATTTCAGGTTATACAGAAAGTGATTTATTGCAACATTCAATTTCATCTTTACTCAATGAAGTAAAAGATCGGCAGAAATTTGAGATAATATTGGACCATATAAAGAATGAAGAAGAATGGAAGACCAATTATCATTCTCATCGAAAAGATGGAAGCCAGTATTGGGAAAACATTATATTAACTCCAATACGTAATGAAAAGCATGAGGTTATCAGTTATGTCCTCATAAAAGAAGATATAACATCATCAAAAACTGCCATTGAGATGATGGAACAATCTGAGAAGAAATATCGTGATTTGTTTGAGAATTCACCTGTAGCTTTATGGTATGTTAATTTTATAAAAGTTCATAAGTATCTCAATCAATTAAAAGGGATAGGGATAGAAGATTTAAACGAATATTTTGATCTTAATCATGATTACTTTATTGATTGTATTAAGAAGATAGAAATCGTTGATGTTAACAAGAGAGCTTTGGATTTAATAATTTGTGATAATAAAGATGATATTCTTTCTAAGTTTATGGAAGTATTTTCATTACGAGATTATCTTTTTTTTAGGGATTTATTTGATGCCATATATCATGAACATTATTATCAACAGAATGATATTCAGATAAAGACAATGGATCATCATTTGAAGATAGTTCAAATTAACTGGTTAGCGTCAGGATCAAACGAAGACGCATTAAATAATGTGCTTATAAGCACAAATGATATCACAGAGAAAGTAATGACAAATGAAGCATTAAAGAAACAAACCATGGATCTTAAAGAACGAATGAAAGAGCAAAATACGCTTTATCGAATACTGACGATACTAAACAATAAAGACTTGTCCTTTGCCACAACGATAGATACTGTTTGTAAAGAAATCCCTAAAGCTTTTTTACATCATGAGCATACTTATGCAAAGATTGATATCATTGGACAATCATACCAGTCAGATCAATTAATGATATCCAGACTTGTTTATTCGAAAGAAATCGTTTTACACGAAGAGGAACTAGGTGAAGTTAGTATTTATTGTGATATACCTCAAAGTGAGTTTTTAATATATAACGAAGAGAAAGAGCTCATTAACAATGTCGCCTCTCAGATTGCTCAATTCGTTGAAGTAAGGAGAAAAGAAGATTTAATACAATCTAAACTTGAGTTTGAAAGTTTAATATCTAAGATATCATCACGGTTTTTAAGCATGGAAAATTTCGAAAACAATGTTCAAGAATCCTTGCAAGATATAGGTATCAATACACAAAGCGATCGAAGTTATATATTTATATATAAAAACGATTACCAATATATGGATAATGTCTATGAATGGTGTAATCGTGCGGAAATTTCGCAGATACAGTACTTACAAGATATCTCGACTAAAGATTTTCCATGGTGGCAACAGAAAATACTATCAGGAGAAGCCATAAAGATAAAAAAAGTATCTCAAATGCCAGAAGAAGCTGTAAATGAAAAAGAGATATTGTTAGAACAAAGTATTGATTCTATCATTGTATTGCCATTATTTGTTGAAGAACGTGTGATAGGTTATGTTGGATTTGATTATCTCAGCGAAGAGAAGTCATGGAACGAGAATGATTTTTTAATTCTCAAATTATTTACTCAAATATTGAGTAATGCATGGGAAAGAAAACTCACCTCTGAACAGCTCTTAAGTGAGCATAATTTTACTAACCAAATCATCGATAGTGTTTCTTCTTTAATTATCGTCATTGATACTCACCGTAATGTATTGAAGTTTAATGATTATTGCCAGAAACTATCGGGATTTAAAGGCTCAGAAATAAAAACAATCGATGATTTAAAAAAACTATCTCTACCTGAAGAATTTGATGATGTTAAGTTATATTATTCTCTTTTGCTTGATGGAGTTCCTCAAGATACATTAGAAATTATGTGGCGAACCAAGGATAAAAAAATAAGAATCATTCAATGGAAATCGAGCATTGTATATGAAGGAGACAATGTTGATTATTTAATATTGAACGGAACAGATATTACCGAGATAAGAAGAGCAGAGAATCTTTTGATTGATAAAGAACAACAATATCGTTCTTTAGTTGAAAATCTTACAGTCGGTGTATTTCGATCAACTGGTTTGAATAGTGGACGTTTGTTACAAGCAAATCAGGCTTTGGCGAATATGCTAGGTTATGAATCTATAGATGAACTCATGAAAGTAAATGAAAATGAGTTTTATTCTAATAGTTCTGATCGAACAGAGCTTATCAAAGAAGCGATAAAATTTGGAAAGATCAGTAAAAAGGAGATGTTGTTTAAGCATAAGGAAGGTTACTTAATCTGGGGTTTAATCAATGCAACAACTATATTTGATGATTATGGCAATTTCAAATGGATAGATGGTTTTATTGAAGACATCACAGAGAAGCGACAATTAGAGAATCAGCTTTTACAAAGTCAGAAAATGGAAGCCATTGGACAATTGGCTGCAGGTATCGCTCATGAGATCAATACTCCGACCCAGTTTGTATCAGATAATTTGAACTTTTTAAAGGATTCATTTGAGACGATGCAGAAGATGCTGAATAAGATTGACACTCAAAATAGTGCATTAGCTTGTGATGAACTGAAAAATAATATAGAAAGTTTAAAAACAGAGGCTGATTTTGATTTTATTTCATCTGAGATTCCTTTAGCTATCCAACAATCCTTAGATGGATTGGATCGAGTGACACGTATTGTTCGTGCGATGAAAGATTTTTCACATCCAGGGACAGAGGATCAGAAATCAATGAGTATCAATGCGATGCTTGAAAGTACTATCACAGTTGCACGTAATGAATGGAAGTATCATTGTGAAATGCATACCCATTATGGAGAGAATCTTCCAAATATATTGTGTTTTCCAGGAGAACTCAATCAGGCTTTTTTAAATATCATTGTAAATGCTTCCCAGGCGATCAAAGAGAAAATAAAGGATTCTTCTGAACGGGGAGTGATCACGATAGAAACATTGCAAGAGGGATCATTTATCGAAATCAGGATCAGTGATACTGGTGTAGGAATTAGTCAAGAGATAAAAGATAAACTATACAACCCATTTTTTACAACAAAAGAGCCTGGTAAAGGTACAGGGCAAGGTTTATCTATCGTTCATCATTCAATAGTTAATAAACATAACGGGACAATTGATTTTGTTTCAGAGGTTGGGAAAGGAACAACATTTATAATAAGGTTGCCATTATGAAGAGAGCGAAAATTTTATTTGTAGATGATGAGGTAAATATTCTCAATGCATTAAAAAGGAAGTTACACTTTATGAATACAGAGTGGGACATGTCCTTTGCAGACTCAGGTAAAAAGGGTTTAGAGTTAATGGAACTGAGCCCTTTTGATATATTAGTCACAGATATGCGAATGCCAGAAATGAGTGGGATTGAGTTGCTGAGTATAGTTTATGAGAAATATCCTGATGTCGTTCGAATAATATTATCTGGTCATACTGATCGAAATGCAGTGATGCAGAGTATTGGTCTAGCTCATCAATTCTTTTCAAAGCCGACAGAGACTGATGATTTAGTAGAAACGCTTCAGCGAATCATCTATGTGAAAAATCAGTTAAACAATGTTGATATGCTTAAAGTGATCTCACAGATGAAATCGCTTCCAATTCTTCCTTCTATTTATAAAGAACTGATGGAGATCATTAAATCAGAAGATGTTTCATTAAAGAAAATAGGAGATTTAATTGCACAAGATATCAGTATTTCAGCTAAGATCTTACAGTTAGTCAACTCATCATTTTTTTCTGTGATGAAAAAGGTGTCAGACATCCATCAGGCGATCAATTTATTGGGATTAGAGATCGTTAAAGACATTATTTTAACCTTTCATATATTTAATCAGGTGGACATTTCATTAATCAAGCGATTTCATTTAAAGGAACTTTGGATTCATTCCTTGGGAGTAGGCACATTGGCAAAATCAATTGCTCAAGATTTAAACCTACCGATTGAGAAATCAGAAAGTGCCTTTGTTGCAGGATTACTTCATGATATTGGTCGCCTTATTTTAGTTTTGGAGTTTCCTTCCACCTATGCTGAAGTTATTCAAAGAGTTAAAAAGGAGAAAATAAGTCTTATTGAAGCGGAGCGATCAGTATTTCATATTTCTCATTGTGAAATCGCTGCTTATTTAACTAGTTTATGGGGCTTTTCTTCCTGTATTACAGAATCAATTTTATTGCATCATCAACCCAATGTAATTCCTCATAAATCAGTGACAATAGGCACGAGTTTATATTTAGGTAATTATATATTTCACAAGTTGACTTCCCCGAATTTGTTAAGTAATTTTGTCAATATTATCGAAGATAATTTAGACCAAGCATACATCAATAGATACTCTTTACAGAAGTTAATTGATGAATATTTAGAAAGATATAAAGATTCTTCATTGCCTTTATTTCAGATTTATTAAGGAGATAATATGTTGTATAAAGAGAAAATACTATTTGTAGATGATGAACCAAATGTATTGTATGCAATCAAACGCCAATTGCATGGGATGTTCAATATTGAAACTGCTGAAAGTGGCGAAATAGCACTAACAAAAATAATCGATGAAGGTCCTTTTGCTGTCATAGTTGTCGATATGCGAATGCCTGAAATGGATGGACTGACTCTTTTGAAAAAGGTGAGTAAGATATCACCTGATACAGTTAAAATGATGCTCACAGGCAATGTGGATGTACAGACAGCGCAGAATGCGATCAACGAGGGAAGTATTTTCAGATTTATGATAAAACCATGGCCAACAGATCTGATGATTCAGTGTATTAATGCTGCCATCAGACAATATCAGCTGGTGAGAGCAGAGAAGGAATTACTCGAAAATACACTTCATTCAACAGTGAAAGTGCTCGTAGATATATTGAGTATTGTAAATCCTGTGTCATTTAGTAAAACTCAAAGATTATTAACCTACAGTAAACACATTATTGAGACGATGAATCTTGAAAATCCATGGCAGTATGAAGTTGCTGTATTATTATCTCAGATTGGAACGATAGTCATTCCAAAAGAAATACTTGCTAAGCAATATCAACCAGCAATGCTGAGTAATGATGAAGTCGATGTTTTGCTTAGTCATCCTGCTGTAAGTAGCAGTTTAATTCAGAAGATCCCAAGAATGAATCAGATTGCTCAAATGATAGAGTTGCAGAATCATTCGATGCATGATTTGTTGGAACATGAGTTTAATGTGAGTCAAACTATCATGTTTGGTGCACAATTGATAAAAATCTCAGTTGATTTAGATCAGATGATCATCAATGGATACTCCAAAGGAGATGCAATTGAAGATTTTCGAAAGAAACCAAATATATATCATCCGAAGTTTGTCGATGCTTTAGATACATTCAGGTTTGAGAAATTCAGATCAAAAGTAGAATATGTTACTGTCGATAAGTTAGATACATTTATGATTACAGCTCAAAGTATTGAGGATAAAACAGGGCGAATCTTATTAGCAAAAGATCAGGAAATTACGCAAGCATCCATAGAATATTTAAGATCATTTGCAAGGAGAATAGGAGTCAAAGAACCTTTCCAGGTTAGAAGAGTAGTTCCTACTTCTTAAAATAGTTGCCAAATTAATCTTATTTTTTATTTTTGACATTGAGCTCTTAAGAAAGACTCACAGAGAATGAGATGAAGAGGCAATAATGAAAAGAGTATTTAGTGGAATAAAACCAACAGGAGATTTGCATTTAGGCAATTATCTTGGAGCAATAAAGAATTGGATCACGCTTCAGGATTCTTATGATTGTATTTTTAGTATCGTAGATCTTCATGCAATGACTGTACATTATGAAGCAGAAGTGTTAAAAGAGAACGTATTTAAAATTGCATGTAATTATTTAGCTTGTGGATTAGATCCTGAGAAGTCTGTGTTAATGATACAATCCCAATGTCGGAAGCATTCAGAGTTAGCATGGATTCTTAATTGTTTGACTCCTGTCAGTTGGTTGGAACGAGTACCAACATTTAAAGAAAAATCAATGCAGTATGCCGAGAATGTCAATATGGGGCTGATGGATTATCCTGTGCTGATGACTGCTGATATTATCCTGTATAAAGCTGAATTTGTACCAGTAGGTGAGGATCAGCTTCCTCATCTTGAATTAGCACGCGAAATATTGAGACGTTTTAACAGCCGATTTGGTGATGTGTTTCCTGAGCCTAAAGATATTATTGGGAAGGGTGCTCGTGTGAAAGGGCTTGATGGTTCTGCAAAAATGGGAAAATCATTGGACAATTGCATTTATCTTTATGAAGATCCTGAGAGTATCTGGAAGAAGTTGTCAAAAGCGGTAACAGATCCAGCAAGAATTCGAAAAACAGATCCAGGTGATCCAGAGAAATGTAATGTATATTCATTTCACCAACTATTTTCAGATGATGAATGTATCAAAGAGGTTGCTGAATCATGTCGTAATGCGTCAATAGGGTGTATTGATTGTAAACGAAGATTAGCGAAGAATATGTCAGATGAACTGGAACCGATCAGAAACCGATACAATGAATATATGCAAAAGCCAGATTTAGTCTATGATATTTTAAAATCAGGGAATCAACGAGCGAACGAAATAGCTGATACTACAATGCAAGAAGTGTATGAAAAAATAGGAATTAGTTATTTTTAGAATAAGGAAATCGCGGAAATAAAAAAAAATCATTGACAAAAAAAGTGATTATGAGCATTTTGATTAAAGTTAATAAAAGGAGATAGATTATGTGGACTTTACTCGTGATATTACACATCATTATATGCATCATTCTGATGATGGTCATCTTAATGCAAACAGGTAAGGGTGGCTTAGACAGCAATTTTTCAGGAATTGCATCAACTACTTTTGGAACACAAGGTGCCAGCGACGTAATCAAAAGAACAACCCAAGTATTATTTGGTATTTTTGTTGTCTCCTGTGTATTATTAGCAACAATGAATCCTGGCCAAACCAAAAGATCAAGCGTTGTTGATAAATTAAAAAAAGAAACTGCAACAAAAGCTCCAGCTCAAGCACCGGCACCAACGCCAGCTCAAAGCCCAGCTAATCCAGCAGTACCACAATAAATTTTTTGCAGGAGTGGTGGAATTGGCAGACACGCAAGACTAAGGATCTTGTGCTCGAATAGGGCATGCGGGTTCAAGTCCCGCCTTCTGCACCAAATTAAGCATCGAGAAATCGATGCTTTTTTTATTAACATATTAATTGAATTATAAAATTGTGAGTGTTTTGAATTAGAAGAAAAAGTTAATTTTATAATTATTGAGTCCATTATTATTCTGTATTTACGGCTCGAGCCGAGCCGGCTCCATGACTAATTTAATAAACTTGATATAAGAATTGGGGTACAGATTGTTTTCAAAAGATATACACAAAAAAAAACAGCAGAACTAAGTCTGCTGTATAAACATATTCATGAAAAATTATTTCCAGCGTTGATCTTCCGGATATTTAGTTCTAAGTTGTTTTTCTAAAGCATCAGCATCTTTTTTCATTTTATTTGCTTTGAGGATGTCGAGGTATAAGAAGTCAACAGATTTGTTTGAATATACTTCTTCTTCATCTTCAGAATCTTTGCCTTTATATTTAAATGCATCTTGCATTGTACTATAAGCATCTTTAAAGTTTTTCTGTTTAAAGTACACTTCAGCAAGCATTAAGTATGCATCATAATGTTCTTTTCTTGTTTCAATGGAATTTTTCAGCGCAATAACCGCTTTATCAAGTTCATTCATTTTTAAGAAAGCTTCACCTTTATGTCTCCAAGGGCAAGACCATTTTGGGGATTTTTCATTAATCTTATTGTATAAAACAACAGCTTTGTCGTATTCACCCATTGCTAAGAGAATATTTGCAGTTTGGAAGGCAGAACCAGGAGTTAAAGAATCACTATTTGCGATCATATATTCCAATGTATTGTTTAGTTCATTATAAAGAATGCTCATTAAATATGCTTTTGTATTTGGATCAGCATTAATGTCATTTTTAATTCCATAATAAGAGTATGCTTTGATAAAAGTATCGAAGTTTTGGTTTTCATAGTAATTCATCAGGGGTTTTCTTTCATCAAATTCTGCGAAAAGTGAAATGCAAGCGATGAGCAATATTATAATTGTCGTTGTTTTTTTCATTAATTCTCCTTTAATATAAAAAAAAGCACTTACAATGTCATAAGTGCTTATATTGATAATTATTATACTTGTCTTACTTCTTTAACTTCAGGGATGTGATCTTTGAGCACTCTTTCGATTCCAGCTTTAAGTGTAAGAGTAGCCATTGGGCAACTTCCACAAGCACCTTGTAAACGAACTTCAACAATACCATCTTCTGTGATGTTGATTAATTCAACATCGCCACCATCAGCCTGTAAAGAAGGTCTGACTTTTTCGAGTATTTCTAATACTTTTTCTTTCATTTTGTCCTCCATTGTTATCCATATATTTTAAATGATTTATTTTGTAAAGCAAATTAAAAAGGGATTTATCGAATATCTTTGAGATTGCAGATAATGAAGAGATGCTTTTTTTCAAATCTGATAATAAAAAGTACTGCTTGTTTTGTTCCCTTTTTTAACTTTAATTTCTTTCTAAAAGATTCAACAGTTTCAGAGAATCCTCTTGTTTTTATATCGAGAATTTCTATATGATTTGCAGAGATATATTTATTAAGCAAATTTACTGAGAAATCGAAAATATCATTGACCTCATAGGATTTTGCTATAGGCGTATCAATAAAGTCGTCAGAAGTTAGAAGCGCTAAATGTTGATCAATCTTCTTAGCCTTTATCTCATAAGCTAAATGTTCTACCAAGTGCGCTTTTATTATGGCAACATTTGGTTCGATCAGGTATTTACGAATAGTGCTAATCTCATCAGTTAGCTGTCTTTGATCGTCGAAGCAGATGTTTTCCGGAAGAATGATACATTTTCTTTTGATCCCGTCATTGAGTTTCCCTGTACAAAGCAAGATTTCTTTAAGTTCATTATTTTCTGAGACAAATTGTAGCTGATGCTGAGAGAGAATGGTCTGTTTTTCATAATCAATCATTGGAGAGAGCTTTACAGCTATGTTTTGGTACTGATGAAATATTAATTCAACGGAGTTGATGCTCGGAGACATTTCAAGCGGGTCAGCGTTTCTTTTTTCATTTGTACGGCGATCTGGATCAATAAAGACTGCCTCTACATCTTCATTAAACTCTTCTGCTTTGATATTAAGAAAGGAGATATTTTTATCTGAAGATGACATTTTCATATTATATTGAGCTGAAATGAGGATATGAGGATCTAAATCCACAGCATAGATACACTTTTTATTTTCAGAGAGAAACATTAGATCCATGCCGATCCCGCAGCATAAATCAGCGACAGAAGAGAATTTTGAAAAAAGAGTTCCGTGATATTTCGCTACAAGATATGAAGATGCCTGTTGTGCATTTTTTTCAGTAAGAATCCATTGATTTGAAATTTTTAATTTTGGCAGATATTTTTCTCTTAACTTAATGAGTGTAAGAATTTCATTAATAGGATACTGAGGATATTTCTTTTTGAGTAAAGAGATAGTGTTAATGTTGTTTACAGAAGATACATCAAGCATTTGAATGATGTCTTCAATATTCATTTTGAGTATTAAATCAATATATTGATCACTTAACACAGTAAACTTTCTTAAACAAAAAAGACGCAACAAGTTGCGTCTTTAGAAGATTATAAAGGACAGTTATTTTAAAATAATAATTTTTTTAACAGAAGTGAATTTAGCGCCATAAGATAATTCAACGATATATTTACCTTCAGGTAAACGAGAGTTTGAATAGTCAGTGCCATCCCAGTTAAACTGATGATAACCTTTTGCTAAAAGATCAGAATAGATTGTTTTTAAAACGATACCTTTAGTGTCAGTAATTACTAAATTAACATGTTGAGATTCAGATAAATCAAAAGAAATGGTAGTAACTTCTTTCATGGGGTTAGGGTTGACATTTAATTCGAGCGCTTTTTCAGATTTTGCAAATAAAGCGAAGACAGTAAACATCAGGATCATAACGAGTAATGTTTTCTTAATAAGGGACATAAATCCTCCAAATATATTTTATGATAATTTTTAATAATTAATATGCAATATTTATTCCAAAAAGAAAGATTCAGCTAAACATATAGCTCCGAAAATACCTGCTTGATTGCCAAATTTTGCTTTTTCAATTATAGTGTTTCGGTATTGACCTTGTAAGTGGTGCAAAATAGATGATTTCATAAAGTTGAAATCATATTGAGGGATATCCACAACACCTCCGCCAATAACGACAACAGACGGATTTAGGATCATGATGGCATTTGCGATGCCTATTGCCAAGTAGGATTGTCTTGAATTGAGGTAGTCATTCAATATTTGATTGGAATCAGCAATTTTATACAGTTCACCAATAGATTTATCTTTTAGATCAGGAAATCTTTGATTGCATTGATCAATAATGGAAGGTGCTGAGCTGTAACTTTCAACACAACCTTGTTTACCACATTTACAATTACGTCCATTGTTTTCGACAATTGTATGTCCTAATTCAAGAGCACTAAAGAAATCACCTCTAAAAATGCCATTTTCATTGACAAATCCAGAGCCTATTCCTGTGCCAACGGTGATTCCTAAAAGGCTTTTATCTGGGTAAAAGGTTTTTTCAGCCAGAGCCATTATGTTTGCATCATTTTCTATATGGATTGAAATATTATGTCTCATTTCAATTTCCTGCTTAAGGTTAATACGGGTTAGACATGGAATATTTGGTGTAACTCCTGTGACAATTCCCTTAATGGTGTTTACAGTTCCAGGAGAACCCATTGCAAATTCAGAAATATCGGAATGTGAGTTAAGTATGATGTTGATTGCTAAAGAGATTGTGTCAAGCACAGCCTTTTCGTTATTAGGGTTGATAACTGCAATTTTGTCATGATCAATGATGCCTTGATCTTTATTGCCTATTCCAAATTTTAGAAAAGAACCACCCAGATCCAATCCTGCAAATAGTTTATTTTGCATTTTGCTGATTCCCATATACTTTCCACACTCCATTAATTTTTCTAAAATAGCTTAAATCACCATGATCATTAGGCTCAAAGAATAATTCTTCAGAGGAAGGGCTTGTTAATCTCATTGTAAATTGGACTGTAGCAAAATCTCCATTAACATCAATGCTGATATTTTCAAAGCTACAATAGTTGTAATCAGCCATTCTATCTTCCCAAACGAATTTTTGGTTAAATTTATTATAGCCTTTATGGTAGTAATCCTCATCATAATATTTCATGATATCATTAATATTCATTTCGTTAAAAGCGTCTTCGATTCGAAGCATTACATCATTGATATTTGCCTGAGCAATTTCTGTTTTTGATAAATCGCTGGTGCAAGAGATTAGTAAGCATACTATAAGAAACAATATCACTTTATAGAACATGATCGGCCCCTAAAAATCTATTCTAAGACCAAAATATTATTTATAATAAAAATAGGCAATATCTTTATTTTGGAAATGTGAGACATTGAATAATTTGTGGAAAAAAGATCGAAACATATACTTTGTTTACACATAAATGACATCGTTATATCAAAACGATCAGAAATCTTCAAATAACTTGTAGAAGGGACATTGAACGTTTACCTCTTACTTACTTCTTTTTTCTATCCTGTAGAAAAGTCAATTAGAGATATGATCCAGATTTTAAGAAAGTGATTTTACTTTCTATAACTTGAAGAAGAAATATCATAGAAAACATAGAAAAAAGTAAATAAAGTTCATTTTTTTACTTGACTGAGTCAGGCATTGCAAAATAATAATATTAAATTTCTAAAGAGGATGAACTATGAGAAAGCAAATAAGTAAATCAGAAATGAATAAAAATGCTAAGAAAAAAGCTATATTTAAATCCGCTATAGATAATTTTGCCAGAAATGGCTTTTATGAGACCAAAATGTCGGACATAGCACGTGATGCCAATGTCGCAGACGGGACATTGTATTTATATTTTGCCAATAAGGATGATTTATTGATCAAAGTATTTGAAGAGATGGTCGATGAAAAATTAGAACAAATCAAAGAATGTATCAAAAATGAGACTAATGCGTTAGCCAAATTGTATAAAATGTTTGAATACCATGTTGATCTGTTTACAAATAATCCTTCTTATGTACGATTCTTTGTGCAGGAAATACGGCAAAGTCCAGATTTTTATAAGCGATATCCAGATTTTCAGCCTATTAAGAAGTATTTGTTATTTATAGAAGAATTGATCCAGGAAGCGATCGACAGTGGATTAGTCAGGCCACTTGATACGAAGATAGCTACAAGATTAATCTATGGTTCCATTGATTTTATCTTATCTGAATGGGCATTAACTAATGATGCAACACCATTGCATGATATTCATAAAGTGGTTATCGATATCTTACATAATGGGATGAGATCCTAAAGAGAGAATTGAGGAAATTATGAAGAAAGCGATGTTAATAATCATGGATGGGTTTGGGATAAATAATAAGACAGAGGGAAATGCTGTATTTCAGGCAAAGACCCCCTTTCTTGATGGGTTGTTTAAAGAATATCCAGCAAGTCAGTTGAAGACATTTGGTAAAGATGTTGGACTTCCAGAAGGTATCATGGGTAATTCTGAAGTTGGACATTTAAATATTGGTGCAGGTCGAGTCGTATATCAACTTAATACACTTATCGATCATAAGATAGACACTGGAGAATTCTTTGAAAATCCCGCATTGTTATCTGCGATTGAACATAGTAAACAAAACAATTCAGATTTACATTTAATGGGATTAATCTCTGATGGCGGTGTACACAGCAGTTTAGGGCATCTTTATGCTTTACTCGATTTATGCGAACGAGAAGGTCTTGATCGCGTGTATATTCATTGTTTTATGGATGGGCGTGATACCTTACCACACTCAGGGAAAGGTTTTATCCAAGAATTAGAAAATCAATGTCAAAAGTTTAATATTGGGCAGATATCTACTATTATCGGCAGGTATTATGCGATGGATCGTGATAATCGTTGGGAGCGAGTAGAGAAGGCGTATAAAGCTTTGGTAATGTCAGAAGGAGAAGTTTTTGATGATGCTGTTGAAGCGGTCACACATAGTTATTCTCAAGACATTACAGATGAATTTATCATTCCAAAGATCATCAAGGGAAAGGATGGTACTTTTCATCCCATGAAAGAACATGATTCAGTCATCTTTTTTAATTTCAGGTCAGATCGTGCCAGAGAAATCAGCCGTTGTTTTATCATGAAAGATTTTGAACATTTTGAAGTAATGAAATTCCAAAATTTAAAGTATATATCGATGACAGAGTACGATATTAATTTTGAATCTTTACTACAAGTTGCATTTAGAAATGAAAAGCTTGAGAATATATTAGCCAAGGTTTTTGCAGATCATCATGTCAATCAGTTACGGTTGGCAGAAACAGAAAAGTATGCTCATGTATCTTTCTTTTTTAATGGTGGAGTTGAGCAAGCATATCAAGGCGAAGATCGAATATTGGTACCTTCACCGAAGGTTGCATCTTATGATCTTCAACCAGAAATGAGTGCCTATCAAGTCAAAGATGAAGCCATTAAAGCAATCGAGTCAGGAAAATATGATGCGATCATCATGAATTTTGCAAATTGTGATATGGTCGGTCATACAGGGGTTATGGCTGCTGCAATCAAAGCGGTTGAAACCGTTGATCATTGTATGTCTGAGATAATCCCAATCGCATTAGATAATGAATATCAGGTATTAATTACAGCAGATCATGGAAATGCTGAGCAGATGATTGATGATCTGGGTAATATCATGACTGCTCATAGTTTGAATCCAGTACCATTTTGTATTGTGACTAAAGATAAAATCGTAAAAACATTATCATCAGGGGTCTTAGCTGACATTGCACCTACGATGTTAAAATTAATGGAGATTGATGCTCCCCAAGAAATGACTGGCCAAAGTTTAATCAAAGAATAAAGGTTTTAGGAGGAATAGTGAGAAGATTTATTACCATAATAATCCTGCTTGTTTCATTTTTATTTTTAGGTTGTTCCAAATCACCCCTTGGATCAAAAAGAAATCCGATCAAGATGTATTTTGTACCATCTATGGAAGCCAATAAAATTATCAATAGTGCTGAAGCTATTTCAGAATATTTACACAATGAAACCGGTTATTATTTTAAAGTAGCTGTACCTACGAGTTATGCAGCAGTCATCGAAGCGATGGGGACAGATGAGGCTGATATTGCCTTTTTAGCCACATTTGCGTATATTATGGCGCATCAGAAGTATAATGCTCAAGTCGAACTCACTACCATAAGAAATGATCTAAGTCGTTATAAAGGTCAGTTTATCGCAAGGGCAGACAGTAAAATTGATACTTTAATTGACATTCAAGATAAAGTGATTGCTTATACAGATGCAGCATCCACTTCAGGATATATTTATCCTTCAGCAATTCTTAAAAAGATGAATATTGTTCCCAAAAAGGAGATCATGGCCGGCGGACATCCTCAAGCCGTGCTTGCCGTTTATGAAGGGACAGCAGACGTTGGATGTACATTCTGGTCACCTGAAGAAAATGGAGTGCCTCAAGATGCGAGAAATTCTATAGTAGAGACTCATCCAGATGTATTTGAGAAAGTAAAAATAGTTGGATTTACAGATTGGATCCCTAATGATACCGTGACATTCAGAGATAAATTTCCAGAAGAAATGAAGAATAAAATCGTCACCACATTGTTGAAATATGCGAAAGATCCAGAGGGTAAGAAAGAACTAAAAGCATTATACCAAATCGATGGATTTATAGTTTCTCAAGATAGTGACTACGATGTTGTACGCTCGACTTTACAGACAATGGGAATGGATGCGAATGAATTATTCAAATGATTACATTCTGGAGATCGAAGGGCTTAATAAATATTATCAGAATAATTTTCATGCAATAAAGAATTTAAACTTAAAAGTTAAGAAAGGTGAATTTGTCATATTGCTTGGTTTATCCGGATCTGGTAAATCAACATTATTAAGATGCATCAATCGTTTAATAGAATCAGATTCTGGAATCATTCGATTTCAAAATGAAGATATTCTACGAATGAATAAAGTTGATTTAAGAAGAAATCGGCGGAATATTGGTATGATATTTCAGGAGTTTAATTTAATTCCTGCTTATAGTGTAAAGACAAATGTATTATGTGGGCGATTAGGTTATTTAAGTACATGGGAATCTATCAAAATCAAAAGAGATAAAACACTGTCTGATATGGCAGAAAAGAATCTTGAATTAGTTGGATTAAAGGATTTTATACATCAAAAGGCAAGAAATTTATCAGGTGGACAGAAGCAACGCGTTGCCATTGCCCGCGCATTGATGCAAGAACCACAGGTTTTGCTTGCTGATGAGCCTGTTGCAAGTTTAGATCCAGCCACAGCGGATTCGGTAATGAAATATTTAGGGATATTGAATCAAGAGCAGGGGATCAGCGTGATATGCTCATTACATTTTCTTAGTTTAGCAAAAAAATACGGAACTCGAGTAGTTGCATTGAAAGCAGGAGAGATAGTATTTGACGGTAAGCCAGATGAGATTACCGATGAACGATTTAAGCAAATCTATGGTGAATCTGCTGAAAAAGTAGATATTCGTTAAAGGGGAAGAATTGAGTCAAAAGATCAAGTTATATTTTGTTTATCTTGCACTACAGCTTTTAAACATAGCGTCTATCAATTATATTTATCTTTATTTTAGTGAGCAGACTTTTAATCCTGTTCCATTTTCGATTATATTCATAGTTTCTGCTCTAATCTATCCATGGTTTAATGAGCGATTATTTAAAAAGATGCAGGTATGGTTAGTAGGTTTCTCTATCCTTATAACATTTGTGGTCGGATTTTTATTAGTAGAGATTACACCGATCAAGTTTTTATTCAATTTTCATAAAGCCTCAAATATTTTAAGCCGTTTAGTTCGCCCAAACTTTTCATTATTTTTTCCGATGCTTGGGTCTTTGATGCAAACGATATATTTGGCATTAATGGCGACATTGTTAGCCATCCCTTTTGCATTTGTGATCAGTTTTTTTGCTTCTAGAAATCTGATGCCTAAGAATTTTATTCCCAATAGCATTTATTATTTTACACGAACGATATTTACTTTTACCCGATCAATAGAGGCAATCGTATGGGCGATAATATTTACAGTATGGGTAGGGATTGGTCCATTTGCAGGCATGCTGGCTTTATGGATACATTCAATCGCATCATTAGTTAAACTATATTCAGAGCAAATAGAAAGTATTGATCATGGTCCAATAGAAGCAATGCAAGCGACAGGAGCCAACATGATACAGATATGGATATTTGCAGTGATTCCTCAAATATTATCCCCATTTTTAGCATTTACCATTTACCGATGGGATATTAATATCCGTATGGCAACGATTGTAGGCTTTGTTGGAGGTGGAGGTATCGGTCAAGCATTGCAACAACAGCAACAACTTTTACGTTGGAGTAATGTGAGTATGATTATGTTGATGATTGCAGTTACTGTTTGGATTATGGATATTCTCAGTGCAAGGATCCGTGAATATTTATTAAGGAAGTAATCATGTTTAAAGCAGTAATATTTGATCTTGATGGGACTTTGATTGATTCCATGGGCATTTGGGCAGAAGTGGATATTGAGTTTTTAAATAAGCGGAATATTCCTATTCCAGAGGATTTATTTGCTGATATGCCAGAAGGTAATAGTTTTAATGATCTTGCTATATATTTTAAAGAGAAATTTAGTTTAGAAGAAGATTTAGAAACGATCAAGAATGAGTGGCATGAGATGGTTGAAGAATATTATTCCAAAAAGATAGGGTTGAAGGAAAATGTCTTGAAGGTTTTAGATCTACTCCGAGAGAAGAATATCCCCATGGCTATAGGCACAAGTAATTCTGAATATTTAACAGAGAAAGTACTCGAATTTAATCAAATCAAGGATTATTTTAGATATTTAAGCTGTGGATGTCATGACATAAAAGGCAAACCATTTCCTGATATATTTTTACGAGCTGCAGAAGAACTAAAAGTAAGTAAAGAACATTGCTTGGTACTTGAAGATACATTGTATGGGGTGCAGGCTGCCAAGAACGCTCAAATGAGGGTTTATGCGATGTTTGACAAATATTCTCTCCATGAACAAGCAGAGATAAAAAAGCATTCTGATCAGTTTTTTAGAAACTTCAATGAGTTATACAATTATTTAAGAGATGTCTTATGAGTTTAATACGATTTGATGATCAATCAGTAATAGAAGTGAATAATATCTATTGCTTAGGTTTAAATTATAAAAATCATATTCAAGAGATGAATCACAGTTTACCCAAAGAACCAGTTGTTTTTTTGAAGAATAATCAATGTATCAGTCATGATCAAGAGATTATCAAGATACCTGAATCATGTCAGGATTTTCAATATGAAGTTGAGTTGGTCGTATGTATCGGCAAGGGCGGGTCAAATATACTAAAAGAAAAAGCATATGAATACATTCTTGGATATGGTGTAGGTATTGATTTTACAATGAGAGATAAACAAGCTGAAGCAAAGGCAAAAGGCTTACCTTGGACACTTTCAAAATCATTCAGACAGTCTGCATTTGTTTCAGAATTTAAAAAATACGGCTCTACGATTAATCTTCATCAGATGGAGATTAGCTTAAAAGTGAATGATTATCTTCAGCAACGTGGAAACACAAAAGATATGATATTTAAGTTGGATGAGATTATCAGTTATCTTTCGCGCTATTTTACATTAGGAGAAGGAGATCTTATATATACAGGAACACCTGAAGGCGTTGGATCATTACTGCCAAATGATAAAGTTGAGATCTTTATTGATCAACAGTTAAAGGGTTCTTGTACTATTCAATAGAAACTTTTTCAATATCAAAGGGAAGAAATTGTTCTTTGATATGCTTTAATGAAGAAAATAGATTATCGTATATATCAATCTTTGGGTGATTCTCTTTAATAGATTTTAATAGATTTCTTATATATGCCCTTTTAGAGTTCAG
This sequence comes from uncultured Candidatus Cloacimonadota bacterium, assembly GCA_964573665.1. Taxonomy (GTDB): domain Bacteria; phylum Cloacimonadota; class Cloacimonadia; order Cloacimonadales; family WRIO01; genus JAGOCT01. The sequence goes on from CAZNKI010000002.1 coordinate 35,294, forward strand.
ATTTTCAGGGCAATCATTTGTTTGAATAATGAATTTTTGTTCCTTACAGTATTTCAAAATAAGTTCTTCTTCGATATTGAATAATGGTCTTATAATAAAATACTGATTTGAGAATAAAGATTGAACGGGTTTGATAGTACTGATTTCTCTGCTGAAAAGCATATTCAGCAATAGCGTTTCGATTACATCGTTTTGGTGATGTGCAAAACAGATTTTATTACTCGATTTAGATTCAGCGTATTCTAAAAGTTTTTTTCTCCTCAGTCTCGAACAGATAAAACAAGGATTCTTCCTTTGATCGGGGAGATGAGATTGATCGTAAATATCGGTCTCAATAACCTCAACTTCATCAATCATAGAGAAGTTTATTTGCTGATCTCTTTTATTTTTTATATGTACCGGATAAATCTTGGTATGAAACTGTTTGATCAGTTTTAGCATTGCTAAGCTATCTTTTCCTCCTGATACAGCTAGAATAATAGGTTCATCAGGAAGAAACATATTTTCATGAATAACATCCAATTTTAGTCTATCCAAAATAAGAGTTTCGAGTTTAGTCATAAAATCTCCTTAAAATGTAAAAAAAAACTTGCCTTAAATGTTGTAAAGAAAATAATATAACTTAAAGAGGTATGCATGGAAGAAAACAGCAAAAGGCTGCTTGAAATCAAAAGGTTTAGTTTGGATGGAGAAGAATATCTTACCGATCTTATTGTAAGGGAAGTCTCATTAGAGATATATATTAATGGACGAAGATTTATTGGTTTATCATGTATTCCCGAATACTTTGAAGATTTAGCTATCGGATTTCTCTATTCAGAAGGTATCATCATTAATCCGCGTGAGCTATTATCATATAAGTTTGATCATGAGACAATAAGTATTTTCTTTGAATGTGATATTCCCAATGATCGCATCCAACAGTTTATGCAATCCCGTGAAAGAACCTCTGGTTGTGCTTCTTCATTAAGTTCATCTTTGAGTGGTCATCGTAAGAATTTTCCAAAGCTGAGTATCAAACGTGAGTTAATCATTGAGTCAATGATTGAATTTCAGAAGAATTCTCAGCTATTTAAAGAGACAGGTGGCGTACATAGTGCTGGAATGATACGAGAGGAGAAGATCGATCGTGTCGTCAACGATATTGGCCGTCACAACGCTATTGATAAGGTCGCTGGATATTATTTTAGACAGTCAAAAGACTTAAGTGATAGTATTATCATCTCCACAGGCCGGATATCATCAGAAATTGTAAAAAAAACGATTCGTTTAGGGATCCCCATCCTCGTTTCCCATTCAGCACCTACATCGGAAGCTGTTCGTTTAGCGTGGGATTATAAATTGTATTTAATTGGTTTTTCGAGAGGGACTCGATTTAACCTATACACAGGCTTTAATGAGATAAATATAAAATAAGGAGGAAAAGATGAAAGTACAATTGCAAGAACAATTACAAGGTGATTTTCCTGTCGTAATTGCCGGTTGGGAAGGGATGAAGCTCAATGTTTTAAGTCCATTTATTCCTACTCCTATGCAGAAAATGATTGAGAACTGGATGGCTAAGAATGAGTTTAGCTGGAAAAAAGATGCTTTAGAGAGCATTCAAATCGTTAATGGTAAAGAAGATCGATTAATCGTTTTGTATGGATTAGGAAAGATTGAAGGGAAACTTAATCACTTACAAATTCAGACAATGTTTGCTCAAATATATCATAAGATTAAAAAATCAAAAGTTAAAGATTTTCATTTTGTAGCAGATCATCTGAGTACATCTATCAATGATTTTACAGAGTTCGTAAAATTAATCGTACAAACTATAGTGGAAAGCGCTTATGTTTTTGATACATTCAAAGAGAAGAAGGACGACTATCAATTTAACAAACTGATTTTACTTAGTCATCAAAATATTGAGATGTTACCAAAGCTAGTTCTAGAAGCTATGGCATTTGGTGAAGCAGTAAATATTGCAAAGCAACTGGTGAATGAACCAGCAAATGAGTTAACACCTCGCAAGCTTGCAGAAATGGCACAGAAAACAGGTAACTCGTATGACTTTGAAGTCAAAGTCTATGATGAGAAGAAAATCGCTTCATTTGGAATGGAAGCTTATATTAATGTTGCTAAGGGCTCTGACAATCAACCTCGATTGATCGTAATGTATCATAAGGGAGATCCAGATAATCCACATGATATCGTTGGTTTGATTGGAAAAGGTCTAACCTTTGATACTGGCGGATATAATCTCAAACCAGGCGAAGGTATGGGTAATATGAAGAATGATATGGGTGGTGCAGCAGGCGTTATAGGCGCAATGGCAGCCATCTCAAAAGCTAAACTACCTATTAACGTTACCGCCGTTATAGCAGCATGTGAAAACATGATATCAGGAAGAGCTTATCGTCCTGGCGATATCATTGGGTCGATGGCTGGTAAAACCATAGAAATTATCAGTACAGATGCAGAAGGCCGACTTACATTGATTGATGCTATACAATTTGCAATTAAACATGAACGAGTTAGTAAGATTATTGATGTCGCTACATTGACAGGTGCTGCTGTCGTTGCCTTAGGTGGTATTCGTTCTGCAGTGATGACTAATGATGATCAATTGTATGAAACACTTTCAAAAGTTGAACAATACTCTAATGAGAAATTCTGGTTATTACCTGGAGACAAAGAGTATGCTGAGATGAACAAATCTGATGTAGCAGATCTTAAGAATTCAGGAGGTCGTTGGGGTGGCGCAATCGCTGCGGGAATGTTTATCAAAGAGTTTGTTCAAGATCATCCATGGATGCATATTGACATTGCAGGTACAGCTATGACCGAAAAGCCAAAAGCGTGGCAACAAAAAGGTGGTACGGGAGTGCCTGTTAAATCATTATTTTATTTAGTCAAAGAATTATCTTCAAAAAATTCTGCACCCGCTCCAAGTAAGAAGAAGAAATAATTACATTATGATTCAGATATTTGGCACAAAAAAGTGCAAGGATACACAGAAAGCGATTCGTTATCTCAAAGAGAGACGGATAGAATTTCAATTTATCGATTTGAATATCAAAGGAATGAGTCCTGGCGAGCTCAACAAAGTGAGTCAGAAAATTCCATTGGAAGAGATGATTGATAAAACAAGTAAAGAATATGAGAAGAAGAATCTGAAGTATATCAAGCATGATGTACGAACGGTACTATTAGAGTATCCTCTACTACTACGGACACCAGTGATTCGTAATGCAAATCAAGCATTTATTGGGTTTGATCCAGATCTGCTTGATCAAATGATACAAAATTAAAGGGACTCTAAAGTCCCTTTTTTTATTGATCTACTGCTATCTTCTGGGGGATGTCTCGCTCACATCTTCTTTCTATCCTGTAGAAAAGTCTAGAGCTTTGAATTAGAAGATAAAATGTGACTTCTTTGTTATTAAATTTTTTATCAATCGGCATTTACGGCTCGAGCCGAGCCGGCTCCATTACTAATTCAAAGCTCTCTAGTCAATAAAGAGTAAAAAGAAAAAGGAGAATCCTGAAGATTCTCCTTTTATGATATCTGATTAGATATTATTATTTTTTAACTTGTTTTGCTTTTTTTCTGAAAGCAATCACTGTGTCTAAAACAAGTGCAGCAGCGACGAAGATTGATGAGTAAGTACCGATTAAGACACTCACAAAGAATGTGAATGCAAAGTCATGAATGACATGACCACCCCAGAATAATAATGCACCAGTAGCAAGAAGAGTAGTTAATGATGTAATTGTAGTTCTACTTAAAGTGTCATTGATACTCTTATTGAAAACGGTGAATTCATCGTCTTTTCTATAATTTTTTAATGATTCACGAATACGGTCAAAAACCACAATAGTATCATTGATAGAATAACCGATCATCGTTAAAAGAGCGGCTAAAACAGTCATACCAATTTCAATATTGAAGATTGATAAGATACCAATTGTAATAATGGTATCGTGGAAAAGTGCTAAAGCAGCTGCGATACCCCAAGAGAAACGGAAACGAATCCAGATGTAAATCAAAATAAAGAAAATGGAAATCAATACAGCTCTAATCGCTTGGTTTCTTAACTCAAAACCTGCTTTTGGTCCAACTTCTTCTTCTTGAATTACAAAGTTACCTTTGGTAGATTCAGGGAAAGAAGATTTAAGCGCTTGTTTGATTTTTTGTCCTGCATTTTCAGTACTTTTTGTTTTGATAATAAATGCATTAGTATTTTCATCATTAACCTGTTGGATTTCAGCTTCACTAAATCCAATACCAGAGAGAGTTTCTCTGACTTGGTTCACCTGAACATTAGGTAATTCAACTTGTAGCATCAAGCCACCAGTAAAGTCGATATTGTATTTAATGCCTTTATGAGCAATAATCGATATAACACCAACGAGAATAAATGCAAGGGAAATAGCATAAAATATTTTACGCATTCCCATAAAGTTAATGTGGGTTTCTTTAAAAAATTGCATTTTTCCTCCTAAATACTCAATTTATCACGGTTTTTGTTTGTGAGAAAGTTGTCAAAGATTGCATTAGAAACGATAATCGCAGTAAACATAGAAGAGAGAATACCAATCGACAATGTGACTGCAAAACCTCTAATTGCACCTGTACCGAATTGATACAAGACAGCTGCAGTAATTAATGTAGTAATGTTTGAGTCAAGGATTGTAACTGTTGCACGAGCAAAACCGTTATCAATAGCATTGCGAACTGTTTTGCCATTTTTAAGTTCTTCTCTGATTCTTTCAAAGATAAGCACATTCGCATCAACAGCCATACCAATCGTTAAGATAATACCTGCAATACCAGGAAGAGTTAATGTAGCATTAAAGAAAGTTAAAGCTGCAAAGATGAAACCAATGTTTAATGCTAAAGCAACTGTTGCAATAATTCCTGATAACTGATAATAGATGATAATGAAAAGTACTACAAGAAGAGCACCAAGTAAACCAGCCATTAAGCCAGATTGAATACTGTCTGCACCTAAGCTAGGTCCAATAGAAGTAGTTTTTCCAATGTTGACAGGAGCAGGAAGGTTACCCGCTTTAAGAACGATAACGAGATCGTTACATTCTTCTAAAGTAAAGTTACCTGTGATTTGAGCTTCACCACCGCGAATTTTGTCAGCGATATTTGGAGCGACATAAACTGTATTATCTAAAACAATTGCCAATCTACGATTAATGTTTGCACCTGTAACTCTTTCAAAGATACGAGCACCTTCACGATTGAATTTTAAAGAAATATAAGGTTTATTTGCATTTTTAAAATCGCTATCACTAGAGATTCTTACTAAAGCTTCACTTAAATATTTTCCTTCAAGCTCTGTTCTATTGTAGAGGATGTAAACAGGAATATCACCATTAGGATTTTGTTGATCTTCTTTTCCTAAAAGAATTTGGTATCCTGAAGGAATGTTGTTAGTAAAAGTGGTATCAGCAAGAAGTTTTTTGAAATCTTCTTTAAAAGATTGAGATACAGTAAAAGGATCAGTACCAGAATTAATAATGCTAGTAAAGTATTTATCTTTTTCACTAATTCCGAGTGAATCAGTTGCAAGACTATCTTTTTTAGTTTTTAATAAAGGATCTTTAGGACTGTCAACAGATTTAAGATCTTGGAAATCTGCATATTTGTCTAAATTTTTAAACAAATATTCATCTAATCTGTCAACGATTCTTTTTGTTTCTTCATCAGCAGCAAGCAGTTTGAATTCTAAGAGTGCTGTTTTTCCAATTAAATCTTTTGCTCTTTCAGAGTCTTTTAAACCAGGTAACTGGATAACGATTTTGTTTTCGCCAACTTGTTGGATAGAAGGTTCAGCGACACCAAAATAGTCCACGCGGTTTCTGATTACTTCAAGTGCAGTTTTTACAGCACTTTCTTTGTCTTTTTGAGCGACATTTGTTAAGTCAACATACAAATCAATTTGTGACCCACCTTGAAGATCAAGGCCTAATTTTAAGTTTTCAGGCCAGACTGATTCTGGGATGAAAGCTGGTCTTTCTTTGATAAGTAAAGGAGACAAATAGTAAAGTGTTACTAAAATAAAAATAACAATGACTATTGCACGATACTTTGATTTTTTCATTCGAGCTCAACTCCCTTTATTTATTCATTATTTATGGATTTCCTTGAAAGGATTGATTCTGCTCCATTTTGAGTCATAATAATCTATTAAAACTCAAAGTACAAATTTGAAATAATAATCTATTAAGTCAAGGTTTTTATGATATTTTATTTATTTTTTACAAGGCAATGATTTTATTCTAAATAAGAAGTGAAAATTATTAGATAAGCGAGAAACTTTTAAGGATTTTGTATTGAATATATGCGAGCTTATTAATGAGGTTTGAATCGTTTTTACAGAATAATTTAATCATCTCATGTGACTGGCGATAGACATCAATAATAGATGAAGAATGATCAAATAATTTTAACTCAATATCTGTTTCGATAAGGAGTTTGTTATTGTCAATGAGATACTCAGCGATAAGAAGGGCATTTTTTTTATTAAGAAACTTATAATTAATAGAGAAAACAATATTCAAGTCTTTAAAAAGGCTTATTTGATCGATCGTCGCATTGAATCCATGAATATAGCCAAACAAATCCGGGTAATATGTTTTACAAAGAGATGAAAGCTGATCATAAGATTTTACACAGTGAAAAACCACAGGTAAGTGATATTTTTTTGCTAAAAGTAATTGTTCTATTAATAACTCTTCCTGTTCTTTGAGATTATCAAATCTTTTATCAATGCCAATTTCACCAATCGCTTTAATTGACTTTGTTTGACATAGATTGTCAAGATCATCAATATCAAAATCCTGTTGCTTGAACAGATAAGGATGGAGTCCAGCAGAGAAGGATTGTTTTAATGGCGTTACCTGATATTGTAAATCTTCTTTCATTAAAACAGAATTCATGAAAAATCTGAATCCTAATACGCTGAGCTGATCCCAGAGAAATGGGTCATTTTTGAATAAGTGATTATTCAAATGACAATGTGCATCGCAGAAGAAGTATTTTTCTGTGGGCATTTCCAACTAAAGCTTGATCTCTTCAATAAACTTTGATTTCTTTAAATATTCTTTGATCATAATTAAATCAGGATGAAAGTCTAGTTCGCCCCAATCATCTTTGTCACATAAAGAGTAGTTAACAGGATAACCTTTGTTGATGATCTCTTGAATGGCTCTGAGATAAAAGGCGTTTTTATTCTCTTCTTTTCTGACCATTTCTTCGAGGATATTTTTATAAATAGTTGGTCCCATTCCTGAAAACTTAATAATGCCAACAGATTCTGCATTTGCCTGGTCAGAAGGGATTGTTTTGCTGACTTCCAATACATGATTATCTTGTTTAATCACTTTCATGTCATCTTCATCATATTCTGGTTTTTCATTAATGACCATTGTGATATTGCTTTTAGATTTTAAGAGGTTTTCAATTACGATAGGTTTGAATATATCATCACCATTAATAGAAATGAAATCCTGATCCATAAATTGTCTTGCCATCCATACTGAAATAAGGTTGTTGGAACAATCATAGAAGGGGTTATAAACTGTCGTTATGTTAAAATCCTCTTTATAATTATGAATTTTTGCTTCGATCTGTTCTGCTCGATAACCAACAATAATGCAGATGTCTTTGATATTGTTTTCTTTTAAACTATGCAATTGAGATTCAAGAAGAGTCATCCCATTTCCGATTTCTAACAAACTTTTGGGAGTGTTTTTTGTAAGAGGATAAAGGCGGGTGCCTTTTCCAGCTGCAATAATTATAGCTCTCATCTCATTCTCCTTCTTGTATTATGAGTTAATGATTGCATGATCATCTTTTTTGTAATGATAATCTTTTTGAACTTGTTTCCAATCTCCATATCGATAGGTTAAGTAATCTTCGAATTTTTCAGGGACAAGATAATCATATCCATTGAAATGAACTCTTGTTCTATTCTCATAAAAATGTGCAGGAACCGATTTAAGCACAGGGTCTTTTTCATCGACAATCCAAAAGTATTTTTCTTTATCTTTTATTTTGATGAATATATCTAAGAGATTATATTCTTTAATGAAACAACGAGTGGTTTGGATTTTCATTAAGCGAATACTCTTTTTTGGGAAATAGGGAATATCAGATTTTGATGTTCTGATTCGTGTTCTGTATCCAATTAACCAGAATTTGTATCGTATTTTTATTAACTGATCAAGATACTCTTCTGTGATGGTAATGTCCATATCGTTATCCCAAGGCAGTAATCTGTTCTCTCTTATGATTCCGAGTAAGGTGCCACCTTCTAAAGTATATGGGATGTTGTTTTGATCAAGAATCCGACAAACTTTTTCTAAGAGAATTAATGCTTTTTCAGCTATCTTACCTGTAAGTTTTAAATGACCAGCCATTATTTAAGGTATCCTTTTCTAAACGTTTCATGAAAGAGTATTCTCATTTTTCTGAATAAATTTAAAGGTTTTTTCTTTCCTTTAAGTTCGTTATTGATGATGATTTGTTTTAAAGCGATAAAAATGTTGTTAGATATTTCGCCATTTAAATAGGGATTGACTTCTTTTAGATGTCTTAGTCTCTGCTCATGATGTTCAGATGGATTGTTTAATGCTCTATCAATCGCAGGCCTTAATTGGTCAGGAGATTGAATATCAATTCCTTTATCTTTTCTTTTACTTGTATTATAGGTGATTACAGGCTTGTCAAGTGCCATAAACTCATAGATGACAGATGAAGTGTCAGATATCATCAGATCAGCAATATGAAGATATGGGGTGATGTCATTATCAGAGATGATCCTGATTTGATCTGGTTTTTTGCCTTGAATTTGATGAATAAACTGAGTATCTTTTATTTCATGAAATTTAACTAGCCATAATTCATTTTCCTGAATGATATCAGGAATTACAGGTAATAAGGCATCTGCTGATTGAAGTTTATTGCTAAAAGTTGGGGCGTAGAGTATAATTTTTTTTCCCTGTGTAATGTGATATCTTTCTTTGATATTTGAAGTATTAAACTTCATAATATAATCCATTTTAGCCCATCCTGTTTCTTTTACAAGGAAGTATCTATATTTGTTTTGTAATTCCTGAAACTTTTGAGTGACGATTGGACCAGAAGTCATGTAAACATCAAAGAAATGTCGAATTTGATAATGAGAATTTTTTTCAATGCCAATCCCATGAAAGATTTCTACTTTAATGCCAGGAAGCCTGAAATCAATATAATTTCCTGGTGTGAGACAGAAATCAGGATTATACTTGATGCCTTCAGATATATGAGTGATTATAGATTTATTTTTCCAGTAATCAGTATCTAGGATTTTTTTTTTTACTTTCTCAGATACAAAGAGAATATAACTGTCCTCTGTTTGATGATCAAGGTACTCACATAAAGGTTGAATTATTGGTAGAGAGTATAATTTTGCAATGTAAAAGAGGTATTTCATAATTACTTAATTAAAACATACTTGTTTGGTTAGAAGAAGTTCATCAATTTTTTCAATAACATCCTCAGGAGAAATGCCGAATGAATTGTCATGTTGAGAAGGGAATCCCTCTTTATATAAATGATGATGATGATTGAATACGCTAGCTGGAGACCATTTAAGTGGATTTGTTACCCCAAATATTGCTATAGTTTGTGTGTTAGAGACACATGAAAAATGATTTATACCCCCATCGTTACAAATTAATAAACTTGCTTTTTCTAACAAAGCTACAGCTTCATTCAAATCTGTATCTATCGCAAGAATAAGCTTATGCTTAGCAACTTGTTGAACATATTTGCAATCTTCTAATTCACTTTTAGCCCATAAAAGAATTACAGGTACATTGTATTTTTCTTGAATTAAATCATTAAGCTTTGCGTAGTGTTCAAGTTTCCATTGTTTTGATTGTTTTCTATTTGGAGATCCTGGAGAAAATACAACAAAAGGTTTATTTTGTAAATTATATTGATCCAAAAATTCAGCGACTTTCTTTCTCGAACTATCTTTAATTTGGTAATAAAATCGCCATTTTTCTTCAGATATACCAAGATCTTTTAACAAATCAAATCTCATACTGGGACTATATCTTTTTTGGCCTCTACTCATTTTGATATTATAAACAAATGAGTATTGACCATGATTATATCCGATACGATATGGAGCTCTGCTAAAAAATGTAACCTGTTGTGAGCCTGGATTATTCTGTTGATCAATGACTAAATCAAACTTTTCTTTATAAATTTGGAAGAACAATTTAAATCTATCAATAATATATTTTAATCCTTTAGAATTGCTGGTTGTAATAATACGATCAATAAAAGGATGGTCAGCAACTGTAATCTGGAATGGATGTTTTGTTAAATAGCAAATTTCTGCATGAGGGATTTTATTTTTTATTGCTTCAAAGATTGCAGAACAGAGAAAGACATCTCCGAATGGCCTAAATTGAATGATCAAGACTTTGTTGATTTGGTTAAGGTTTATTTTTTTATTCGAAGACATAATAATCCTTTAAATTTTTTTCAAATTTAAATGAGTAAGAAATTACGTCAATCTCTTTTTAATTCGGGTAAAAATGATGTTATGATATTCGCTGCTCGTAATCCAGCTTTGCCATCCAAAGCATGAAACATAATTTGATTTGCCTTATTACGTTGAATTGCTTTTTCTTGAAAGTTTTGTATTACATAGGGAAGTAATTGTACTAATTCTTGAAAATTAGAAACTTTCCAGGAAATATTGTTAATTAAATCTTCAATTTCTTTTAAACTTCTTTTTGCATTTGGGACTGTAAATGTGATTATTGCTTTATCTAAAGCACATGCTTCAGCGATAATTGAACTAGTGTCTCCAATAATGCAATCCGCTATCATTAAATAAGGAACGATATCTGCAGACTTGATAAAATGTATATTTGGTGAATTTTCTAATATTTCAATGAATTTTTTTGATGTCCAAGGATGAACAGTAACTAATACATTGTAAATTTTTGTCAATAAGGATAAATCATAAATCCATTTGTCGATAGCAGACATTCCAGATTTATCCCAAGTTGCTGTGAAAATTATGCAGGGCAATTCTTTATTTAACTTTAATGAATGTTTCAGAGATTCAAGAAAAGCGTTATTGTATGTGCCGTCAAAGGCTGGATCTAACTTTGGGTATCCAATAGAGACACATGTATGAATGCCAATTTCTTTTGCTAATTCAACTTCATATGGGCTTGTAACAAAGAATTTTGTGAAAGCGTTATAGTTTTGAGGATTAGAGAACTTTTTGAAATGGTATGCTCCATGTCTAAATCCAAATTTCAGTATTTTGTTTTCTGGAAATTTAAAACAAGCATGTCTGCACATGAAAACAGCTTTCGGAAAAGAGGGATACACTTTGGAAACAATCGAATTCGATTCAAGTATTTTTGCTACTTTGTTATTTTTTGCAAGTACTGGGATTACATTTAAATGTTTTTGAATTTGATTAAAAATAACTACATCTAGCATATCTGAGCAATAAAATACAGATGTTTGATTTTTTAAAAGTGAATTATTGAGAAACCAGAATAATTTGTATGGAAATTTTAGCAAATAATAGGAAAGAACCATATTGCCTCAGACGAAGATGATTTTATTGATAGAAAACAAGAAGAGAAAATTAAATTTTGTAATCCACATATTCTTTTTCTTCAAATAAGTCAGAACCGGAAATAGTATTGATTTCTCTTTTTACATCTGCTCTTTCATCATTAGTGAAATATACAGATCGAGCAAGCGTAATAAAGTCCGCATCAAATTCTCTTTTAGATTCTTTAATTCTTAATTGATCTTCAATTTCCCATAGTTTGAGATTAATTTGGTAGAGTTGAACAAATAAGGGATTTAATTCATCAACCTTGATTAAGTTCATAAAGCGACTTAATAAGTCATATTCTTTTTGAATATTGATAAGCTTATCTGGATTTTTTATTTTTTCTAATTTAATTTTTAAGATGGTGATTTTATCAATAATTTCGCCATTTGATACTTCGATTTGCATATTGTACTCCTTTTGCATCAAACTAAATCAATGAGAAATTTCGTCAAATACTTTTTTTAAATGTGTACAATGATTCCTATTATCGAAAGCGATAAATTTGGAATCAAAAAAAAGAAAAAAATATCTTGCTCAAAACAAGACTATTATATTATTGACTAATCAATAATAGAATAATAAAGAAAGGAGTAGTTATGTCAAAGGTACATTTAACTGTGTTGGGATTTATAAATTATAAATCATCACATGGTTATGAAATATTGAATACAATAAAAACAAGAAAAATGGATGTATGGGCAGGGATTAAAACTCCTTCTGTGTACAATGCATTACAATGGTTGGAGAATAAATCGTACATCATTGGAGAAACTCAAATTGAAGGGAATAATCCTCCAAAGAAAGTATATTCATTAACATTAGCAGGGAAAAAATACCTTAAGGAACTTGTTATAAGTTATTTGCGAGAAGACAGTGTAGGTGTTGATTATTGGTTAGCATTATCATTTTCGTACCGAACAATGACTAATGAACAATTCATTAACTTGATGATATCTCGTCTTGATCATCTGAAAGAGCATGTATCATGTGATAAAGAGATAATCAACAGAATAGAAAGACAATATCAAGATCAAGAGCTTCCTTTTATTCATAAACATTTAATGAAAATGGGGGCGAGTGTTCATGAAGTTGAGATTGATTTAATCAATGATATCATCAAAGAAGCCAAAGAAGAAAAAAACCAGAACTATTTTTTAAAGGATGGAGATATATGAAAAATAAGTTTTTCCTAATATGTTTTGCAATGATTGCTTACTTTAGCCTCAATGCAATGACACTTGAAGAGGCGAAACAAATTGCCTTGAAAAATAACTTAGAACTTCAAACTGAGTTAAATGCTTTAAACTCATCAAAGTGGGATTTATATTCATCACGTTTTGATTTATTGCCAAGTGTAAGTGTTAAAAGCTCATACAGTAACTTTGATCCAGAGATCCGTGCCAGCAATAATATGCTTGAAAATGAAAAGTCTTATTCTTTTAATGTAAATTTTCCGATATTCATAGGCGGGAAGAACTTTTTAAGCAGTCAGATCAAATCAGATGTTTACAAAATTTCAGAGTATTCCTATCAAAGTAAGAAGCTTGAAGTGAGCAATACCGTAGAAATCAAATATCTGAAAGTGCTTGAAACTCAGAAATTATTATCGATCAGTGAGAAGGATTATCAGTCAGCGCTTAATCATGAAGAGATTGCACAAATCAGATTTTCGAATAATAGTATTTCCAATGCCGATTATCTTAACTTCAAATCACAGAGCGCTAACAAGAAGGTTAGATTACTTCAAGCCAAAAATGCATTTGAACTCAGCCTTCATGACTTAAAAAGCTATTTAAATATTGATGATGCTGGCATACTAGAACAGGTCGAAGAGTCTCAGATTACAACGTTGGCAGAGTATTTTGGATCAATAGATATAGAAACATTAGATAACATCCAAAAGCAACTCATCAAATATTCAGAGAAGAGCAATTTATCTTTAGGTATCAATAAACTTAGTGTTGAAAGTATAAAGAAAAGCCATTTGATGAGTATGGGGAACTTCTTACCATCACTGAATCTGAACTATGTCAAAGAGTGGTCAAAAGCGAACTATGACAGTGATTTTTCAGATCAGAGTACATTAATTCTCTCTGCTTCAATACCTTTGTTTCCTATTATGGATGATTATTCAAATACAATGAAAAGTCATTATTCAGTTAAGAAGGCAGAACTGCAATATCAGAATGTTCAAAATAGTATTGAGTTAGCTGTAAAATCATCATTCCTCAATTTTATCAGTAGTTTGCAATCATACGAGGCATCCAAATTATCATTGCAATATTCTGAAGAATCATGGTTGCAAAAAGAGATACGGTTTAAGAATAATTTATTATCCGCCAACGAGATGATCGATGCTGATATTTTAATCAATAATGCTCGTATTCAATATACAACATCAATTTATAATGTCCTTAAAGCAAAATCATCATTGATGCAGATATTGAATATCGAAGAAGAATCAAAACTAATGAGATTAATCAAAGAATAAGATATAAAGAAGGAGTTTTAAAATGGGGAAGAACTATCAAATTAATAGAAAAATCATTTATTTACTGATGATCATCGTATTGTTAATAAGTGCATGTTCCAAGAAGCAAGAAACAAAGAGCAAAAGTACAGATGTCGCTAGTCGAGAGTTTCCTGTTTTGTTAGAAACTGCGGAATTACGTAATCTTGATGAATATATCACAGTAACAGGAAGTCTTGAAGGAAAAACAGATGTTGCATTGTTATCTGAGAGTTCAGGAAAAATAGTGGAGATGTACAAAAAGCTTGGAGACTGGGTGAATAAAGGGACTGCGATCGGTCGAGTCGATAACTCAGATTATGAAAGTACATTTCAACAAGCTAAGGCCTCATTAGTTGCAGCAGAAGCGAGTTTTGAATCTGCAGAATTAAATTATACATCTTCTGAATCATTATATAAGAATAAGCAGATTTCCCAATCCGAATTTAGTAATTCAAAAAGTGCATACAAGAATGCAATGGCTAATTATGAAGGAGCAAAAGCAAGAGTAGAACAAGCGCGGAAAGCATTGGATAATTCAAGATTTGTTGCTTCAGTTAGTGGTCAAATAGTTGATTTACCTGTTCAGGTAGGTCAAACTGTAAGTCCTGGTATAAAGATCGCAGGAATTGTAGATACTAAGAATTTGATGATCAAGACAGGGGTTGGAGAGACATTTATCCGTTCTGTAAAACAAGGAGCATCAGTGGATATAAGATATCAGCCTTCTGAAAAGGAATACAGTGGTAAAATCAGCGGTATCGGCTTAAAACCATTAAGTAATACTGCCAATTATCCTGTGGAAATATCATTGAGCCCTAATAGTGATTTACTTCCTGGTATGGTAGTAGAAGCAAGAATCTTAAGCAATACATACCGCAATGTGATTTATACTTCTCTTAATAATTTAATACAGGAGTATGATCAGTATTATGTATTTATCGTCGATGAGCAATCAGTTGCCCAAAAAGTTCCAGTAAAGATAGGCAAAAAAGTTAATGAATCCGTAATTATATTAGAAGGTATAAAAGTTGGGGATCGCATCGTTTATGAAGGGATGGAGAACTTAGAATCCGGAACAAAAGTAAGCATACGCAATCAATAATGCAATTAAAGGAGAATTCATGTCAATAGCAAGGTTTTCAATAGAGAATAAGGTATTGGTAAATATGCTGATGATTGTGATATTTATCATGGGGATAATCACAATTGTTGAAATACCTAAAGAAGAGTCTCCCGCAGTAGATTTTGGCGCAGCGATTATCAATGTATATTATCCAGGAGTATCTCCTGAAGAGATGGAGCAATTGGTTGTCAAAAAGATCGAAGATCAGATACAGAATGTAAAGAATATTGATTATATGACTTCCACGTCCCAAGAAGGCAGAGCAAGTGTCTATGTGACATTTGAACCCGATGCGGATACTGATGAAGCTTGGAATGATATCAATGAAGAAATGAACAAGGTCAATGATCTGCCTGAAGATGCATTTGATCCTATCCTCATTCGATTAAATATGAGAGAAGTGAATCAAATTTGTGATATCAGTTTAAGTGGAGATTTTAGTGGTAATTCAATGCGTGAGATCACAGAAAACTTACGAGATGAACTGTTGAATTTACCTAATGTTTCAAAGATAGAGATGAATGGAACACGAGAAAGACAAATATGGATTGAATCAGATGTTAACCGTTTGAATCAGTATGGCATCAGTCTTGATGAGTTATCATCAAGTATTCGCATGAGAAATATGAATGTCCCTGGGGGAAAGGTAAAGTTTGGACGTGCAGAATTTATCATACGAACTATGGGAGAATTTAAATCTACTGATGAGATCATCAATTTAAATGTCAGAATGGATTCAAATGGAAGATCAGTAAAGATCAGTGATATTGCAACAGTAAAAGACACTCTTGAAGAACAATCTGTGATATCAAAGTTGGACGGTAAGGTTTCTACATCCCTTTCGGTATACAAGAAGGAAGAAGGTAATATCATTGATGTGATGAAGAATATCAGGCAAAAGACTGCTGATTTTGAAAAGACTGTTCCTGGATTAAAAGTTCAGGTAAGAAATGATGGATCCATTGATGTAAATAACAGTATTAACACACTTGGAAGAAATGCCATGTCTGGTGTGATTCTTGTGTTTATCGTATTGTGGATATTTATTGGTTGGCGAAATGCCATTTTAGCTGCCTGGGGAATTCCGTTTTCGTTTATGCTTACCTTTGTGTTCTTGCGGTTTACAGACATTACGATGAATAATATGAGTTTGTTTGCTTTAGTATTGGTCACGGGTATGATTGTTGATAATGCGATAGTCATCATCGAGAATGTCTATCGCTATGTGGAAATGGGTAAAAATCTACGCGAAGCTGTAATTGAGGGAACAAGCGAGGTGATGTGGCCGATATTTGCATCCACATTAACTACAATTGCTGCTTTTATGCCGATCTTGCTCACTGAAGGAATCATGGGTAAATTCATCGCAGTCTTTCCAATTGTTGTAACTACTGCTTTATTGGCTTCACTGGTTGAAAGTATTGTGATATTACCCGCTCATATTGTACAATTTACTAAAGAGCTTAAAGGAGAAAGTAGTCGGTCAGAGCATTTTTATTCAGTAATCGAAAAAAAATATCGTAAGGCACTACGATGGATATTATGCCGTCGTTCTAAAGCAGTCGGTGTTATTTTTATCATGCTTATATTGTCTTTTATTGCTTTAGGTGCTGGCCTTGTTAGATTTGAATTTTTCCCATCAAGACCACCAAAAACCCTTGCATTAAAACTTCAGACTGCTGTTGGCACCAATTTAGATAAAACAAATGAAGTTGTATCACAAATAGAGAACTATATCCTCAATATGCCAGAAAAAGAGGATGTTGAAGCCATTGTGACTGATGTGGGTCAAATGAGACTAAACAATCAGAGACAGCAAGCGACATCAAATGCAGAGCTTCGCATTGATTTAAAAGAGATCGATGACATGAAGTACGGTCATGAGAAGATCAAAGCGAGTATCCGTAAATATCTTGATTCAATGCCTGATTTATACTCATATCGTTTTTCAGAAGGCAGACAAGGACCTCCTACGGGTCAGGATGTTGAAATAAGAATCAAGGGCGATAATTTGGACAGACTGAAATATATCGGTGAGATTGTAAAAGCAGAGCTGAGTCGTTTACCTGGTGTTAGTGATATCGAAGACAGTTTTAAGCCAGGAAAAAAGGAAATCAGGATTGTGCCAAAGGAGAATCAACTGGGGATGTATGGATTGACTGTTTCTCAAGTGGCTTCATTAGTTCGAACAGCCTCCTATGGCAGTACTGTTTCAATTTATCGTGGCATGGGTATCGATGAGAATGATATTATACTGAGAGCTCAAGAGAATCAGATTGATGATTTAGAAGACTTGAAAAACCTGAAAATCAGGACAAAAAGCGGATCACTCGTTGTATTGTCAGAAGTAGCTGAGTTTGAGATAGTCACAGGATTAGCACAGATTGAGCATCGAGACAGAAAAAGAATCATTACAATTACAGGTAATAATGCCTTTTATGAAGAAAACGGTAAAACTAAGAAAAGGACATCAGGTGAAGTAGTTTCTTATCTCAGAGGAGATCGTTTAGGAAAACAAAAAGGCGTATTGTCTAACTTTGAACAGAGATTTCCAGGATATCAAATCGAGTTTGGTGGTGTAGTTGAGCAACAAAATCAATCTTACCGTTCATTATTCAGGGCATTGATCGTTGCTTTGTTGTTGATATTTACCATTCTTGCTGCCCAATTTAAATCTTATATACAGCCATTGGTTGTCTTATTCACCATCCCATTTGGATTTATCGGTGTGATATTAGGATTGCTTCTTACGGGATTGCCATTTTCACTCAACACAGTGATTTCCTTTGTTGCGCTTTCAGGTGTGGTTGTTAATGCTGCATTAATCCTTGTTGATTTTATCAACCGAGAACGAGAAAGAGGAGTGGATCGCTGGAATTCATTGATCAATGCGGGTGCTACCCGTTTAAGACCTATTATTCTAACAACGGTTACCACTATTTCTGGATTATTACCTATGGTATTTTCAACATCGGCTGCTGCTCAGGATTGGAGACCTATGGCTGTAAGTATCAGTTTTGGTTTGGCATTTGCAACGGTATTAACGCTTTTTATCATTCCATGTATCTATTCTTTTGTTGACTCATTTTTTGCGCACTTTGGTATGAGCGGATATAAAGATCATACTCCTATCTGTCAGTTTAAGAAGGAAAGCCAAGAAAAGAAATAAAGTTATAAATCAAAATAGGGCTTTCGATTGAAAGCCCTGTTTTTTTTATCGAATTTATTATTTGAAATCATCAAAGTCATCATCACTTAAATGATCTAAAGGGATAATTTGTTCTGGATTAACTTCATAAGCTGAAGCAGGTTTTTTATTTGTTAATTGTTTAGGTCCTCTACGATCATTTTGATGCTGTTGTCTTCTTCCTGATGAATAATTTACAACTGCTTTTCTGGCGAGTTTAAATTGAGCGACCATGTTTTGCAATTCAGCTGCCTGGCTATTCAATTCTTCTGCTGCAGAAGCAGATTCTTCAGCATTCGCCGCATTTTGTTGTGTCACTTTATTCATTTCCTGGACGGCAGTATTGACTTGTTGAACGCCTTGAGACTGTTCTTCTGAGGACGCTGCAATTTCATTGACGATACTTTTTACTTTGCCAAAGTTGTCTTTGATATCAACAAAGGATTTGCTGACTTGCTCAACAATTTTTGCACCTAATTCAGCATTTTTGGTTGATTCTTCAATCAGATTGTTTGTATTTTTAGCTGCTTCAGCACTTCTAAGCGCAAGGTTTTTCACTTCTTCAGCCACAACAGCAAAGCCTTTACCTGCTTCGCCTGCATGAGCTGCTTCAACTGCTGCATTCAGTGCCAGGAGGTTGGTTTGGAAAGCGATTTCATCAATGGTTTTGATTATTTTGCCAGTTTCCTGAGATGATTTGAGAATTGATGCCATTGCTTCACTCATTTTGTTCATGGCTACATTTCCTTCATCAACGGAAGCTACTGCTTTATCAGCAAGGTTGAGCCCTTGTTTTGAATTATCAGAGTTATTCGCTGTGAGTGAATTAATTTCTTCCATTGAGCTGGATATTTCTTCGAGAGAGCTTGCCTGTTCACCAGTAGCTTCAGCGAGGACTTGAGAACCAGAAGTGATTTGAGAAGAAGCAGAGGAGATTTGTTCAACTGCCATATCGACTTGAATTAATGAGTCTTCAAGATTTGCTGCTGCAAGATTGATATTGGTTTTAAAGAGATCAAGGTCTCCCTTATATTGTCCTTTTACGCGTGCTGTCATATCTTTATTTGCTAAGCGATCCATCACTTCCATGGCTTCATTTACAGGATTAATCACCGCATCAAGGGTTTCATTGACACCTTCAACAATAGCTCTGTAGGTACCGTTATGTTTATCGGCTTTTGCACGAGTTTTTAGACGACCATTAACTGCAGCATCAACAAGCATTGAAGCGTCATCAGCCATTGATTTGATGTTTTTACTCATGTTATCCATGGCATTCATTAAGAGGGCGGTTTCATCATTGAAGGCAATCTTGAAACTGACATCAATATCACCGTTAGCAATTTTGTTTGCTGCATCTACGCATTGATTAACAGGTTTTACAATTGAACCTGTGATCCACATTGCGAGGATAAAAGATAATATGAGGGCAATCGCTAAAGAGACAACGATTAGAATTGTTGTTTGAATAACCATTTTCTCAGTATCATGACCCACTTTTTGCATGTTTTTTGTCTCGTATTCGATAAACTTGTTAATGATGTCAAAGTATTCATTTTGTACAGTACGTAAATCTCCACGTAGGTAATCTGATGCTGCGATCTTGTTGTTTTGATTGATGTATCCAAGGAATTTATCAAGGACAACAATGTATTCTTCTCTTTTCTTTAGATATGTGTCGTAATTTGCTTTTTCTTCAGAATTCTTATCATCTATTAAAGGTGTTATTTTATCGATAACTTCCTTTATTAAAGTTCTTGATTCATCTATTCTTGTAAGATCTCTTGTGTTTTCTTTTGGATCATCAAACAAAATCAAGTTTCTCATTGAACGGGCATAAACATTAATAGCGTCTATGATCTGATTTGAATGGGAAACTTTTGCAAAGTTTTTGTCTAACAATTCGCTTGTTGCTGTCTTAATATTTGATAATCGAAGAATCGCTGTTAATGCGATGATCAACATAATAACAATAATTACTCCAAAACCAAAAGCCAATCTTTTGGAAATATTTGCATTTTGAAACATAAAACCTCCTCTATTCCTTTTCTTCTTTATTTCCAATCAGTGTGAGTTCTTCCTCTGTAAGTACTTTGTTGATATTTAAAAGAGTAACAACTTTGTTTTTAACTTTTGCCATGCCCAATATGTATTCTGTGTCAAGCTGGACACCGAATTTAGGCGTTTTCTCAATATCATTATTATTGATATCGAGTACTTCAAGTACTTTGTCAACAATCACACCAATGAAGATTTCAGTTTCTGCAAGTTTTACTTTGATGATTACTATACTTGTCCGGTCATTGTAGTCCTGAACAGGAAGTCTGAATTTTGATCTCAGGTCGATCACAGGGATAATTTTTCCTCTTAAATTAATTACGCCTTTAACAAATGATGGTGTTTTTGGTATTGGAGTGATGTCTGGAATAGCAATAATTTGAAGAATTCTATCTACATTAATCCCATAGTGTTCATCCATTAGATTAAAAGTCAGATATTTGCCAGCTAAATCACCCATTTCAAGATTGACTAAGGCTTCTGCCATAATTCCTCCTTCAAGATATTATACATTCAATTTGATTAAGATATTCTTTACAAGCGTGATACTTAATCAATGAGTCACGCAATTAACTATTTTTATTTAAAACATAATAAATAATCAAAGTCAAGTTTTTTTTTAATTATATTATTTTTTCTTTAGAGATGAATGTATATCAAAATGAATTAATTTGTTTAGAATATCATCCTAAATATAATTCAGATTTGAAGTCAAAAATGATGTATATTAGTGAATTTGGAGTTGAGACTCATAAAAAGAAAAAATAGTCTCTAAGCTATTGAAAACAAAAGGACTATACTGTATGATGAACGCTTAATCTCCATTCACGTCTGTCTTCTATCCTGTAGAAAAGTTGATAAATCCAATATCTTCGACATCAAATTCTTCCTTAGAATTTTTAATAGAATAAACATCAATGGGATTTAGAAATCGAACAATTATTGTTTTTTAAATAAGAAAAAAGCCCGATCAAAAGATCGAGCTAATTTTTTATTATCAGTAGTATCAAACAGATTGCGATTTATATAACAATCGGCTTGTTTTCAAGTACAAGACTAAGGCAATTAAAAATCTTCAAAATCAGATTCTCTGAAATCTTCTAATTGTAATTTATTTTGTTGAGAGATCATTTGAGGTTTTCTATTTGTAATAGATTTTCTTTTTTGCTTTGTATGATAAGATCTTGAAATATCGAACTGAGAGACCATACCTTGAAGTTCAGAAGCCTGGCTATTGAGTTCTTCAGCTGCAGAAGCAGATTCTTCGGCATTTGCAGCGTTTTGTTGAGTGACTTTATTCATTTCCTGGATTGCCGCATTGACTTGTTGAACACCATGAGTTTGCTCTTCAGAGGAAGTGGTTATTTCTTTGACGATTTGTTTGACTTTGATGAAGTTTGATTTGATATCTTCAAAAGAATGATTAACCTGCTCAACAATTTTTGCTCCGAGTTCAGCTTTTTTACTTGATTCTTCAATGAGATTGTTTGTGTTTTTTGCTGCTTCAGCACTTCTCAAGGCAAGGTTTTTAACTTCTTCAGCAACCACAGCGAATCCTTTTCCTGCTTCACCTGCATGAGCTGCTTCTACTGCTGCATTAAGAGCGAGGAGGTTTGTCTGAAAGGCGATTTCATCAATTGTTTTGATGATTTTGCTGGTTTCTTTAGAAGATTTTAGTATATCATTCATCGCAATGCTCATCTCATTCATTGCAGAGTTTCCTTCATCAACAGATGCCACAGCAAGGTCTGCCAGTTTTAATCCTTGTCTGGAGTTGTCTGTATTATTGCTGGTTAAAGAATTGATTTCTTCAATAGAACTTGATACTTCTTCTAAAGAGCTTGCCATTTCACCGGTAGCCTCAGCCAGAACCTGAGCTCCAGAGCCAATTTGAGAGGAAGCTGAAGAAATTTGTTCGACTGCCATATCGACTTGCATCAGCGCTTCTTCAAGATTTTTAGCAGCCAGATTGATATTTTCTTTAAAGTCATTTAACTCACCTCTATAATTACCTTTGATTCTTGATGTCATATCTTTGTTAGCTAAGGAATTCATCACAGACATTGCTTCATGGATAGGCTCAATGATGTTGTCCAATAATTGATTAACACCTTCAACTATTTTACGATAATCTCCTTTGTGTAGGTCAGCTTTAGCTCTGGTGGATAGTTTTCCTTCCAAAGCTGCTTTTGTTAAATAATCTGCATCTTGGTACATGAGATTGATACTCTTACTCATATCGGACATTGCATTCATCAAATGTGCCGTTTCATCATGATAGATAATATTGAAAGACACTTTGGTTTCACCCTCAGCAATGGATCGAGCCGCATTTACGCATTGATCAATTGGCTTGGTGATCGAATTACTGACCCATAATGCGAAAATAATTGAAAGTAAAATAGCAATGATTAGTAAAATGGATAATAATAAAAGAGCTTGGTTAATGCTTTTTGAGATATTTAATCCAAGCTGATTTGTCTGAGTATTATAATACTCTATTAATTCACCTAAATACTGGAAATAAGCGTTTTGATGAGTTCTCAGTTTTCCAGACATTAAATCAGCAGCTTCAGTTTTATTGTTTTCTTTTATCAGGTTAAGATAAATATCGAGATTTTTTACATATTCTGTACGATCGATAATCATTTTATCCAGAAGTGCTTTTTCTTCATCAGTTTTGACATTTTCTGGAAGATATTTGATCGATGTGCCTGCTTTTTTTCTAGCTTCAGCAATACGGTCAAAATCTCTATCGTTCTCTTTGGCAATATTATAGATATAAAGATTTCTAACAGAACGAGCAACGATGTTTAGATTATCAATGATGTTATTTGTTTCCAGAGTTTTTCTAAAATATTCCTGAATTAGTACATCATTTTGTTTTTTAAGGTTTTGAAAATTAACAAAGCTGATCGAAGTGATCAAGATCATAATAATAATGACAATGCCGTAGCCTATTGCCAAACGAAATTTAATATTTCTATTTTTAAACATAATCTCTCCTTATCAATATTCATCTTTTTGATTAAATTCAGCAGATTCGACCCATTTTTCAGGATGCTCAATCATTTCAATAATTGTTGAAAGTGTATCAATATGGTTATTTTCTTCCATGATGATTTGCTTAAAGATCTTTTGGTAGTTAAGGCTGTCATGTTTGAATTGTTCAATATAGAAGTTCAGATGTTTTTTTTCAATTTCTAAAGCTTCTTTATACAAATCAATCTGATTGATGAAACAAGAGAATTCCATCTCCTTTTTTTTAAGAAGATCGATTTCATCTGAGATAAGCTTCTCAAGATGATTATCCAAGAACTCAATTTTGCTTTCCTGACTCATTTTCTGAAAGAGAACAAAATGTTTTGCTTCATCGTTCGCAAGCATATTGAGAATGTTTTTTACTCCTTCATTTGCCATACATTTGTTACTCAGATTACGATAATACTGTTCAGACACTTTTTTTAATTCCATAGCTTTTTCAAAAAACTTCATTTTCTTGCCTCCAGCGTTTCGATTTTTACATCTTTTAGTATGTATACTTAATTTTTTTTCTCTTAGCAAGAAAAAAATAGCTGATTGTTCATTTTTTTATTATTGTAAATTTTGTGTTCTTCTTATGTAAAAAAATGAAATATGCTTGACAGGTTTAAGTTATATTAAAAGATTAATAACGAATATAATACTCAGGAGGGTTTATGAAGAAATTGATGATCCTATTTTACGTTATAATGAACATTATGCTATTGTTTGGCAATGCACAAGTTATCAATCAAGACAGCAATCATGTAGATTTTGTTGTTAAAATTGATAGTATAAAAGTTATTGAAAATGCACAATATTCAACAATCAATGATCAGTCTTATATGCAAAGAAATACACAGATTGGATCTCCAGATATACCCTTTTTAATATATTATATTGCAGTTCCCGAAGATGGACGCATACAAGTATCTGTACAATCATTAAATCAAGAGAGTTTCAGACTTGTCAATGATATTCAACCGATCCCATTTGAAACATATGAAGAATCTCAGTATCTAAGAGATTACAAAATAGATAAAAATCTTTATGCCCATTATTCAACTTTGTTTTTTGAAGTAGAAAAGAAAATCAAATTTCGAGAATATTATGTGATTCCACTAAAAATATATCCGATTCAATACTCATATCAAGACAAACGTATAGAATTACACAAGCAGTTAATGGTTAAAGTGCAAATAGATGGAAGTACACAAATAAAAACATCAAGTCTGAGTAATTGGGATTCAATGTATTCATCAATGATTTTGAACTGGGAAAGCGGGCAGTTTTTTGCTGGTCAACCCGACAGATCTATTATAAATTTCAGCAATTTTAATCTTTCAGACCAATGGTATTCATTTGAAGTGAGTCAGGATGGTATTTATGCATTGAGCGCAAGCCAGCTTTCAGGTTTACCTTTAAATGATATTGATCCATCAAGTATCAGGTTGTTTTCAACTGGTGGAGCATCATACTCAGCTCAGATCAATAACCCTGGATTAACATTTGAAGAAATTCCCATTATGATTGAAGATGGAAACGATGGTATGATTAATGGGAATGATAAAATCATCTTTTATGCACAGGATCGTGATGGTTTTGGGATGAATACTGAATATTCAATTAATCGGAATACAAAAGGTGATTTTTATTATTACAATCCTTATTCAGGAGCCAATAAATACTGGTTAACCTGGGGAGGGGACTTTTCTGGTAATCCTAAAAGAATAAATGTGTCAAGTAGCCCTCAGAGTTCAGATATAAGTTTATCAAGCTCTCTATTTTCACTTCATGTTGAAAGTGAGAAAGTGCGAATTTCTGATGATCAGGAAACATATTATGCCTGGTATTCACAGAAATGTGAAGGGACAAGCAATGCATCTTATCAACAAAGTTTTACAATCAGTGATATAGAATCAAGCAAACCTGCTGTTTTTAAATCGTATATAAAATCAGAAAAAAGTATGTCTTCAGCCAGAAGAGTTGATCATTTCATAAACGATCAGTTATTAAGGAGTGATGTTTGGGCTTCTTCAGAATTAAGAATTTTTGAAAATGCCACCACATCTTTACAGGAAGGATTAAATGTTTACCGTTTTGATATATATCGCAATCTATTAGATAATTTATTTCTTGACTTTTTTGATGTAAATTACTACAAAAAACATATTAAAAGAAATACAGCATACATGATTGACTCTGATCAACAATATGCGGGTCAAATAGTGAAATATCAGTTTTCAAACAAACCTTCAGATAATATTCTTGTATTCAAAGTAGATCATTTTAATGAAGTCACAGTTATGAATCCAGATTTTCAATCATCTACATTCTCTTTTAATGTACAAAGTCAGGAAGGATCTAGACTCATCGTTGCAGAGAGTTCGGATTATTTATCTGTATCCAATTTAGAAAAAGAAATTATTGTTGATTTAACATCAGATCAAAGTTCAAGTGATTTTGTAATTATAAGTCCAAAGTTTTTTAGTAGTGCAGCTGAAGACTTAAAACAATTTTATCTTTCAAAGTATCAGGTTAATGCCCGTATAGCATATCAGGAAGATATATTTAATCAGTTTTCAGGAGGTAATGTAGATCCAGTGGCAATCCGCAATTATCTAAAGTATGCTTTTGAGAATTACAACGAACCAAAGATAAAAGGAGCAACAATTATTGGTTTAGGAACACAAGATTGGCGAAATTATTCAGGATTAGCCAATAATAAGAATCGAGCGATTCTATTCTTCAATAATTATTCAAGTCCCAATGAAAACTCAACTATTACAAGTTCTGATCATTTTTATACCTATTTTAATCAAATTAGTCGTCCAGAAATAGTTATCGGTAGAATACCTGTCAGTACAGTCAATGAATGGACGACATATTTTAACAAAATGCAATCTTATAATGATAATATGACAGGGAAATGGAGAAATAATATTTTATTTCTTGCTGATGATTATTATCATTATGGAGGAACTGATGATACAGAACATACCGTATATACCAATCAAATTGTTGGCTTAATACATCCAGCAGTTAGGAAAGATCCTGTTTATGCTCAGGAATATCCAATCAATGAGTTTATGAAAAAACCTTTTGTGAATGAACTCTATATCAGTAAGATGAATCAAGGCGCATTATTCTCAATTTATATGGGACATGGTAATCCTCAATATTTAGGGAATGAATATTATCTTGGGATAGATGATATGGCAAGATTTTCCAATATTAATCGCCAGACAGTATTTTTTGCAGGTTCATGTAGTGTTGGTCGTTTTGATAGTCCATACTATAGAAGTTTGTCGGAATCGATGGTTTTAAACCCCAATGGAGGTGCAATAGCATCAATTGCAGCGATTAGGGTTTCTTATGGTAATCCAAACTCAACCCTTATCAAAGAGATTATGAGAGAATCTGTCAATAATCGTAAAACAATAGGGGAGAGTTTTATGCTTGCTTCTCAACGAGTTACAGGGACGAATACTGCTGTTTATCAACTTCTTGGAGATCCATTAGCTCCTGCATACCCTCCAGAACGGATATCGACGATAAGTATAGAAAATGATTCAACTTCTCAAAAAGATAAGATTGCATATCAGTCCAGACAAAAAATTGATGTAACTGGTACATTTAATCAAGCATCATTTAATGGTGAAGTCGATTTTAATGTTTATGATACTCAATATACTGTAGAAGTGAGTTCTCCAACACGAGTAAGCGTTGTTGATAAAGACGGGAGAACAATTTTCAATGGGAAAGCAAGTTTGACAAATGGTAGTTTTAATGCATCATTTATTGTTCCCGATGATATTATGGGGGGTAACAAAGCAAAAATTATCAGCTCTTTTTCAGATATAAGTAATCAAAAAGAATATGTGAACTATATGAGCAATATCACTTTTAGTGGTCATGATTTTTATGCAGACAATCCTGATATTCCGACAATCGATATATATTTGGAAAACAAGAAATTTAAAAATGGAGATGAAGTATCAAATAAACCATTACTCATTGTCGATTTATATGATTCTAATGGGATCAATATCCTTGGAACTCCAGGTCATCATATAATGATGTTACTCGACAATAGTACAAATCCGATAGCAATTACAGAGTCATTTGCTTACGATCTGAACTCATACACAAAGGGATCCGCTTATTATCAATTTAGTCAACTAAGCGAGGGTATGCATTCTCTAAAAATTATTGCATTTGATAATTTTAATCAACCAGCAGTTAAACAGATAGAATTTAATGTTTCAAAGTCTGAGGGTATTGAGCTAAACAATGTCTTGATTTATCCAAATCCAATCAAAAAGGACGCATATTTTACGTTTATGCTTACCCAGGAGGCGATGGTTTCTGTGCAAGTTTATACTGTTACAGGTCGAAAAATTAAAGATATTCCTGCTGTATTTTGCACAAAAGGATATAATCAAATCTATTGGGATACAAAAGACAATGATGGTGATAAAATTGCAAATAACACGTATTTCTATAAAGTAAAAGCAAAGCAGATAAATGGATCAAAAACAGCAGAGAAAATCGAAAAGCTGATCATTTTAAAATAATAATTTCTAAACTTGACAAAAAAAGCGAAGTAAATTTTCTTAGTAAAAAAGTTTGTAGTTGAAAGGAGGTGAAAATATGCCAACAGTAATCGCTAAAGAAACTGAACCTTTCGAAATTACCTTGAAACGATTCAAGAAAAAATGCGAAAAGGCAGCGATCTTATCAGAAATCAAGAAGCATCAAGCGTTTGAAAAACCAAGCGTCGCTAAGAAAAGAAAAGAAAATGCTGCTCGTAGAAAAATGGTGAAACTTACCCGAAAAATGGAAAGGTATAGCTAATGCTGACTCGATTAAATAATGACCTAAAAGACGCAATGCGTCAGAAGGATGAACTGAGATTAGAGATGATTCGTATGATCAAAACTGATATAAAGAATCGTGAGATTGAGGTTTTGCATCCATTGAACGATGAAGAAATTATTGCCTTAATTCAAAAAGCCATTAAAGGTCGTGAACAAGCGAATGAGCTTTTCAAACAAGGAAATCGTTTAGATTTGGTTCAAAAAGGTCTGAGTGAAATTGAGATTCTAAAAGAATATCTTCCTCTTGCATTATCAGATGAAGCACTTGATCAATTAGTAGATCAGGTAATCAAAGAGTTAAATGCAAGTACAATCAAAGAAATGGGTGCTGTGATCAAGCAGGTTAAAGAGCTTGCAGGCTCTCGCGCTGATGGATCCAGTATTAGTTCGAAAGTTAAACTAAAACTAAGTTAAATTAAAAGGGGATTTTATCCCCTTTTTTGGTATATTATGAATTTCAGTATTTTAAACATTATCTTGATTGTCTTTTTTTTACTTGCTCTATATCATGGTTATAGAAAGGGTTTTTTAGCATCAGTGATCTATTGGGCTGGGTTAATTGTGACAACAATTCTCATATTACGATATGCACCTATGGTTAAGATTGGTTTGATGAATAAGTTTCCTATTGGAGCTTTTTTTGCCTCCTGTATTTCATATTTGTTGATTATTGTTCTTATTGCTATCTTAGCTAATTTATTAACTATTTTACTCAATCAGGTCGCTACCATGCTGTCATTAAACTTTCTCAATCGTTCAATAGGCGCATTATTTGGATTTTTAAACGCAATAATCATTCTGATAATAGTATTGACTATATTAGAGTTTCTCCCTTATACAAAGCCTGTCCAGGCATGGTTAGGAAAATCATTTATCATTCAGGAAACACAAAAAATTAAAAACGGATTAAAACCAAAACTAATCACCCAATATAAAAAACAAAATTTTGATAAGAAATAGAAAATAATCAGATAAACATGTTACAGAGTTATTATCATTTAGAATTTAATAAAATCATACAATTAATAAAAAGTGAATGTCATAGTCATTTAGGCGAGAAGCTTATAGAAGCCTTATCTCCCATTGATGATAAAAAAGAGAAATTAACAAAAATCAAACGAATTGGGCAGATTCAGAAGCTCATTATTCAGGGCTTTTCATATTCTTTTGAAGATTTGTTTGATATCCAAGATCTCCTCATCGATTGGAAGCATGAGTCATATAATTTTGATGAGTTTACAGCAATAATTAAAACAATTCTTATAGCAAATGCAGTAATTATTGATAAAGAAACATTTACTGATTATCATCTGTTTCTTCAGCAAGTAAAACTACTTTTAGAATTTAAAGATATTGAAAAAAGATATTTTATGATATTTAATGCTGAAGGAGATGTTTTAGATAGTGCATCCAAAGAATTAGCCTCGATACGTAAGCGAAAAAGACAACTTCGTGAACATATTGTGAAAGAACTTGGTGCAATCCAAAGGGATCAGACTTGGGATAGTTTTATTCAAGATAAGATCATTTCACATAGAGATGATCGATTTGTGATATTAATAAAAGAAGGGGCTACAGGATTTGTAGATGGAATATCACATGGTCGATCAGCCAGCAATTCATCCGTTTATTTTGAGCCAAAACAAGTTGTTGGATTAAACAATGATCTCAATAAAATGGATGCAGATGAGAAGAAAGAAATTTATCGGATTTTTTGTGAGTTTACATCTCAAATTCAAGAGATCAAACAGGAAATATTGATAAATAGCCAAGTGCTCACGCTAATGGATTCTGAGTTTGCGATTGGCCGTTTTTCAAATCGAATGATGGCAAGTATCCCTATATTTGTGGATGAACCAGTATTGGAGTTGAAAAAAGCCAGACATCCCTTGCTGATCAATCAGTTCAAAGATATTCTTAACGTTATACCATTTAATCTTGAACTTGGGAAAGATAAAAAAATCTTATTGATTTCAGGACCAAATACGGGAGGTAAAACAATCACTCTGAAGTCAATTGGATTGTTAACCTTAATGGCTCATTCAGGTTTACCTGTCCCTGCTGACTCTGATTCAAAGATTGGAAACTTCAATCAGGTTTTTGCTGACATTGGTGATAATCAATCAATAGAATCTTACCTGAGCAGTTTTTCTGCCCATATGAAACATATCTCAGAAATGATAGAAAAAGGTGATGAGCAGACATTAGTTTTAATTGATGAAATTGGATCTGCAACCGATCCAGAGCAAGGCTCTGCACTCGCCCAAGCTGTTTTAGAAAAGCTGGTAGAACAAAAAGTGACCGGTGTCATTACAACACATTATACAGCACTAAAAATTTTTGCTGAGCAGTCTGACGTTTGTGTGAATGCTTCTATGCAGTTTGATGCGCAACAACATTTGCCCACTTATCAGTTTCAATTTGGTTTACCTGGGCATAGTTTTGCGATTGAAATTGCTGCAGGTTTAGGGATAAACCACGATATTATTCAAAGAGCAAAATATTTAACAGGGAACCAAAGTGTTGAACTGACGGAATTATTAGCAAAAATGACTGAAGAAAAGAAAAAGTTAGCTCGTGCAACCTATGAATTTGAGTTAAAAAGTCGCCTTCTCGAGCAGAAAACGAAAGAAAAAGAACAAGAACTTTCTGCATTTGAATCCCAAAAGAAGAAAATGTTACGTGAAGTTTTGAATGATACAAAAGAAGAGTTTGTACATTTACAAAAAGAAATGCTTCGTGATTTAGACGAAATAAAAAAACTTAATCGTGAGGAAAGAAAAACAAAGCTCGAAGAAAATTTAAAAAG
The DNA here is from genome assembly GCA_964573665.1 of uncultured Candidatus Cloacimonadota bacterium. GTDB lineage: Bacteria > Cloacimonadota > Cloacimonadia > Cloacimonadales > WRIO01 > JAGOCT01. The sequence goes on from CAZNKI010000002.1 coordinate 66,529, forward strand.
AGCAACGAAAATACAAGAGGAAATCCATCAAAAATCTGAAACATATCAATCTGGCAGAAGAAATCATAATCTTTCCGGTGAAATATCTGTAGGATCCGTTGTTTGGGTAAGAAAAATGGATACAATTGCCACTGTGCTTGAGATAACAAAAGATTCTGCAAAAGTAGATTTAAATGGAATATGTTTTAGTGTACCATTAAGTAATCTTGCTTTACAAAGAAACAAAACAGAAAAGCTTGAAGCTATTGTCTCTAATAAAAATGCATCACATCCACCATCAGCAAAGTTAGAATTAAAAGTGTTAGGACTAACATTTGATGAAGCACTTCCTTTAGTAGATGAATTTATTGATCATGCTCTGATCAATGGATTGAATAGAGTTAGAATTGTTCACGGAAAAGGGACAGGTGTCTTAAGAAGCAAGATAAGATCATATTTGAAAAAGAATAAACGAGTAACTGATTTTTATGCTCCACCTCCAGAAGCAGGCGGAGATGGTGTTACAGTGGTTTGTTTTTCATGATGGATGATCAGTTTTTATCAAATTTACTCCAAAACACGAATATAGTTGATGTGATTGGTGCTTATGTTCAACTCAAGCGTTCAGGATCAAATTACAAAGCTTGTTGCCCTTTTCATAGTGAAAAAACAGGTTCTTTCCTCGTAAGTGAGACAAAACAAATCTATAAGTGCTTTGGTTGCGGTAAGGCTGGTAATGCAATCACTTTTGTCAGGGATTATGAGAAAATATCATTTTCTGAAGCCGTAAAAAAACTTGCAGATCGGATAAATCTTCAAATCCCAGATACGATACAGAAGAAAGAAAAAAACAGTAAAATTGACCTAATCTATAAAATTTATGAACTGGCAAATCATTTCTTTATTGAAAATTTGAAAAGGCATGGCACTTATGCAAAGAAATATTTGAGTTCAAGACAAATCTCAGAAGAAACAATAGAGAAATTCTCAATAGGTTATTCTTTAGATAGTTTTTCTGCATTGAAGAATTATCTAAAAAAGAACTTTATTAATGAGCAGATCATGGCAGAATCTGGTTTATTCAAAGAAAAGGAATCAAGTTTATACGATATGTTTAGAGATCGGATAATGTTTCCGATTACAACTGCAAATGGGAATATTGTAGCTTTTGGAGCAAGGGCTTTGACTGCTGATCAAGAAAAACAAGGGAAGTATATCAATTCACCTACGACAGCTATTTATACCAAAGGTAAAGAACTTTATGGACTTAACATTTCTCGATTTGAAATCTCAAAAAGGTCTTCAGCAATTATTGTTGAAGGTTACATGGATTTTTTACGGATGTGGGAATCGGGGTTTCAAAATACAGTAGCCTCATTAGGTACCGCATTAACAGAAGAGCAGGTGCAGATTCTCAGCAGATATACAAAAAACATTTTGATGCTTTATGATGGGGATAAAGCGGGAATGAATTCAGCAATTAAAGCTGCTTCAATAATTCTTAAAAAAGGACTAAATGCAAAAATAATTTGCTTGCCGAACTCTGAAGATCCTGATAGTTTCTTACTTAAGCATCCAAGTGATGAAATGACTCATATCATCAATCAAGCTGTGACGCTTAGTCAGTTTTTAAAAAATCATCCTGAGATTATGAATACTCAGCAATCTATAGAGTATCTTATAGAAATTACTCATCAAATGAATGATCCAGTACAAAAAGAGTTATATTTTAAAGAAATTAGTGAGAACTTTAAAATTTCAGAAACGAGTATTAGAGAGAAAGCTTCACAAAAAAAACATTTTTATGAAAAACCAGAAACAAAAACTACCTCAACTACCGAGAAATTGAATTACGAAGAAGAAAAGCTGTTGCAATCAATGTTAAAAAGCAAAGAAAATATAAAAAAAATTGCATCAGCGATCAATTTAGATTATTTTATTAATGATAAGATGAAAAGAATATTTAAAATCTTGACAGAAAATGAGGTATCGAATTATCTTGAAAATTCAGCCGAATTGCTGAACTATTTTGAAGAGGAAGATTTGAGCAATGAAATCTCAAGTCTATTATTAGCAAATGAATACGAGTTTGATATTGATGATTTGATCAGACAAATCAAATTGAGAAAATATCAGGAAGATATAAAAAAAATTAATGAAGAGATTATTAAGAATCCAGACAATGCAGAATTGTTTGAACAAAAGATTTTTCTTAAGAAGGAGATACAATCTCTTTCTAAAAGTGTTGTTAACAAAACTTTATTTTAAGGAGTGTACATGCTGAGTTATAATGACTGTTTGCAGAAATTATTTATACTCGGTAAGGAAACAGGGTATATTACATTTAAGCAGATTAACGATATTCTCCCTGATAACCCTTTATTTTTGGACAAGATTGATGATATTATCTTTGATTTAAAAGAACAAGGCATTGATATCATCGATGAGACACAGAAGAAGATTAGTAAGAGTGCCGCTCAAGTCAAAAAGAACATCCAAACCAAGAAATTCGTAAATCGTAAGTATTATGACGACCCTGTAAAAATGTATTTTAAAGAGATGGGAAGAGTAAGTCTTTTAGATCGTGAAGGAGAAATCCGTATCGCGAAGAAGATTGAAAGTTTCCAGAGAATGATTAATCAAAATGTCTTTAAATGCGGTAGTACACTTCGTGAAATGTATAATTTTTTATATCGATTTAATGAAAAAAGAGTGAGAATTGATCAGATATTTCGAATGGATTTTGGTAGTTGGGTAGATAAAACTCAAGATGCAAAACTGATTACTGAATTTAAATCAATTTTAAAAGAAGCAGAAAAGATTTTCAATGAAATTGGCGAGATGCTTGATAATGCAGTTTATGATGATGACGGTATTATAACCACAGCTGATGATATTGAAAAAAAACGTGAACAGATTGTTAATGCATTTCAACGCTTAGTCTTTAATGAAAAACTTATCAAAAGAATGGTTTACCGAATCCGAAGTCTTGTCGATAGAATTGAAGAATCACAACAGCAAATCAATGATCTCGCACGCATAAAAGGTTTTACGATTGATGATATCTGTGCTTTTGGAAGAAAAGCCAAGAAATCTGATGAAGAATTCAAAGAAGTTCAGGTTGAAACAGGAGTAGATCCAAATCAATTTATCGAAACGCTCAGAAAAATCAAAAATGCCCGAAGAAAGATTCGCCGTGTTGAGTTAGAAACTCGCATGACATCAGACGAAATGATGAATCTGATGCGTGAAATTGAAAGAGCAGAACGAATGAAAGAACGATCAAAAAATGAATTGATCGAAGCAAATGTTCGTTTGGTTGTTAGTATTGCAAAAAAATACAATAATCGCGGATTGGATTTCATGGATTTGATTCAAGAAGGCAATACAGGGCTTATGAGAGCTGTTGATAAATATGATTATCGTAAAGGATATAAGTTTTCTACTTATGCTACATGGTGGATCAGACAGGCAATTACACGCGCAATCGCAGATCAGGCACGTACAATTCGTGTCCCTGTTCATATGATTGAATCGATAAATAAAATTAATCGTATGAGTCGTAAGTTGATGCAAAAGTTTGGACGTGAACCTCATCCTGATGAATTAGCAGAAGCATTAGAAATTCCAGTAGAAAAGATAAAAAATATCTTGTCAATCTCTAAAGAGCCTGTATCTTTGGATAAACCACTCGGTAACGATAGTGAAGATTCAAACTTAGGCGATTTTATTGAAGATAAAACAACCATTTCTCCAGAAAGAATGGCTGAAAGAAATTTACTGAAAAAACAGGTTGATGAAATTCTTAAAACGCTTAATCAGAGAGAAGAACGAGTTATTCGTTTACGATTTGGTATTGATGATGGACATCATCGTACTTTAGAAGAGGTTGGAAATATATTCAACGTCACTCGTGAAAGAATCAGACAAATTGAAGAAAAAGCACTCAGAAAATTAAGACATCCTTCACGAAGTGCAACTCTAACTCAATTTATCGAAAACTTTAATGTAAAACAATAGATAAATTTTAAGAGCAAAGCATTGTCTTTGCTCTTCTTTTTGTTTGAATTAATTCGGAGCAAGACAATGAGTTGGATTTTTTGTGTGAACAGTAATAAACCTTTTCTAAAATGGGAAATTGAGAAGTTTATTGATACGCATAAGACAACAGACCATTGTGTAATAACACCTTCTCTATATCTAGCCTTTTCAGCTCATGAAAAACATATAACAATTCATTATGAAAATTATAAACGTACAGCAGGATGGATCGTCCTCGGTACAGGGATATTATTTAAAGAAACAGGTTTTGGTTTTGCTGAAAAGAATGACTGGAAAAGATTGATAGATGGAGAGATTCACTGGCAAGATATGAATGGCCAATTCCTTGTCTTTAAATGGAATGATGATATTATTGAAATCTGGAATGATACGTTAGGCTTCAAAGATATTTTTTTTACAAGATCACAGGGCTATTCTGTCTATTCAACACGTTTAGATTGGCTTTCTGACTATATTCCGCAAAAAAAATGGAACTACAAAGCATTTGGGTCATTATTATTAAGTGGTGATCTGATCTTACCTCAAGTTCTTCTTAAAGACGTTCATCAATTAGGACAGGCTGGTTTTTTAAAATCGAACCAACAAAGATTTCAAACAGGCAAGAGAAAATTTACTTTAATTGATGAAGAAAAAACAGATATTAATCAGTACTTTTTTTACTTGAATAAAGCATTAATGTTAGTTCCTGAATCAAATCAGCTTTTATTGCTGAAAGAAGAGAAATCGATATCCCAGAGATACGTATTATCAGTGTTATTAAACAAAGCAAAAAATAAATGGTCTATACTGGAGCCTTCTGATACGGATGAACTTAATGAATTTTTAATTATGCAGAGTGCATTGAACTTTTCTTCAGAGAAAAACCCTGGACATGATGATTATCAACGTTTAATTAATCTTTGGAAAGATTATGTTTATTCAAGTATCAATATGAACTTTCCCCAAGATTTAAATCTGATACAAAGTGCTTCAGAAATAAAAAATGCCAACTATTGTTATCAGTCCCATTATTTTCATAAATTTTTTGTATCAAAAGAACCCTTATCTCCACCAAGAGCATTAAAAAAGTTTTTTGAAAATTATAAGATTGAAGAGTACTTAAAATCATTTAAAACAGATTTTTCCTGGCTGAGAGAAGAATGGCTAATCTTTTTTCGGAAGGGTTTATTACAGTATATTGAGGATCTTAATGCTGATATCAATAAATATCAGTTAGATAGTAATGATGATAAAAATCATTATTTAGAGATTCAACTTAAAGCTTTAAGGAAATATGCTCCTCAACATAATTATATGTCTCAATTTATAAATATTTATTCACCTTTATTGAATTTTGCTTTGATAAAGATGCGAATGAATTTAGATCTAAGCTTAGATGAACTCAATCATTTATACCATATGCAGATAGAAAAGAACTATCCTGAGCTTCTTTTTTACTTGAAGTTTAAAGAAAAAAAACGTCTACTTCAGGATGAAGTATTAATCAATCCCTATTATTTTAATGTGTTTAAAGAGGAAATATTTGATACATTAAGATCAAAGGACTGCATTCATAGTTCCTACTATCAAAATAAAAAAATAGATAAACTGATTAGCAAGGCAGATTCTGGGCAGTTAAAGTCGCAAAAGACTTTAATTCAGTGCTTCGGTTTTGAACTTTGGAGAAAAAAACTTGATTCATAAAATACAGACAAGCAGGACTGTAAAGTAAGGAGATGTTATGGCAAAAGCGCCAAAAACTGCAATTGTACCAACCAGAGAAGAGGATTATCCTGAATGGTACCAACAGGTGATTAAAGCTGCGGACTTAGCTGAAAATAGTGATGTGCGTGGATGTATGGTAATAAAACCATGGGGATATGCAATTTGGGAAAATATTCAAAAGAATTTAGATGCGATGTTTAAAGAAACAGGACATAAAAATGCTTATTTTCCGATTTTTATACCAAAAAGCTTTTTTGAAAAAGAAGCTGAACATGTTGAAGGTTTTGCAAAAGAATGTGCGGTTGTCACCCATTCACGTTTGGAAAATGATGGAAATGGAGGACTTAAAGTTGCTGGAGAATTGACCGAACCTTATATTGTTCGTCCAACATCTGAAACTATTATTGGTGCTTCTTTCGCAAAATGGACACAGTCTTATCGTGATCTGCCGTTATTAATAAATCAATGGGCCAACGTAGTAAGATGGGAGTTAAGAACTCGTCTATTTTTAAGAACTGCAGAATTTTTATGGCAGGAAGGACATACAGTTCATGCCACTCGTGAAGAAGCTGAATGGGAAACCAGACAGATGCTTGATGTTTATGCTGAATTTGCAAATGACTATTTAGCTATTCCAGTGATTAAAGGAGAAAAAACAGCCAGTGAACGCTTCCCGGGTGCTGTTGCAACTTACTGTATCGAAGCGATGATGCAGGACAAAAAAGCATTACAAGCAGGCACCTCTCATTTTCTTGGTCAGAATTTTGCTAAAGCATCTGAAATCAAATTCCAAAATAAAAATGGAGAGATTGAATATGCATGGACAACTTCATGGGGCGTCTCAACACGATTGATTGGAGCCTTAATCATGGCGCATAGCGATGATAATGGTTTGGTTCTTCCTCCGAGAATTGCTCCTGAACATATCATTTTTATCCCAATATTCAAGACAGATGAAGAAAAAGAGCAAGTGATGTCTTTTATTAATACGATCGTAACGAAAATTAAAGCTCTGAGATATCATGATGAAAAGATTAGAGTTGAGATTGATCAGAGAGATCTTACAGGGAGTGAAAAAAGCTGGCACTGGATTAAAAAAGGGGCTCCTTTAAGAGTAGAAATCGGACCAAGAGATTTACAAAATAATTCTGTCTTTGTTGGAAGAAGAGATAAAGATCCCAAAGATAAAACTTCTTATCAAGCAGATGATTTTGTAAACCAAATTCCTCAAATTTTAGATGATATTCAGAGTGCTATTTATCAAAAAGCATTGGCATTTAGAAAAGAAAACACTCTGGATATTAATAATCATGATGAGTTTTATGCTTATTTTACACCAAAAAACGCTGATCGACCTGAAGTTCATGGTGGTTTTGCGCATTCTCACTGGTGTGGTGATCCTAATTGTGAAGAAAAAATCAAAACTGATTTAAAAGTTACCATTCGTTGCATTCCTCTTGAACCTGTAAAAGAATCAGGGAAATGTATTTGTTGTGGTAAAGACAGTAATCTAAGAGTTATTTTTGCAAAGAGTTATTAATATATGGGGGATTATTCCCCCTTTTTTATAAGAGGTGATTATGAAGAAATTTATGATTTTTATGAAAGGGTCTCAGGATTATTTTTATAATCTCAGTCCACAGGAACAACAGCTTTTAATTCAAGAACATGTTAATTGGTCTAAATATTTAAAAGAAAACGATTTATTTGTTGAGGGTAATGGATTCGCAAGGAAAAATGCAACGATTAAACAGGTTAATAGTGACTTATTTGTTTCAATGGATTCAAATTTTTCAAACGAAAATGAGCCAAGCGGATATTATATCATCAAATGTGACTCTATGGAAGAAGCAATTGAAATTGCAAAAGGTTGTCCTGCGCTAAATTATGGTGAATTAGTAGAAATTATTGAAATTGGTCATTAAACATCATTTGATTCATGTTGTCATAATATGTTGCTACATAATGATGTGAATCATTAACTGCCTGAATAATATCTTCAGTTTGAGATAGTTTCACACAAAAAGCTGTTGAAAAAGCACACCCAGTCCCATGAGAATATTTCCATGATTTGCGTTTAAAATCAAAATGATAGATACTGCTTTTTGTTATAAACACTTCATGTATCAGCTCATGTTCAAAATGCCCTCCCTTTAAATAAAAAGAAAGATTCGAGTCAAAACATTCATTGACGATCCTAATTGCTTCGTTAAGCGTTTGAATATTCTGTTTGCATAACAGCTCTAATTCTAGTTTATTTGGACATACTATATCCACATAAGGTAATAAATATTTCTTTAAATAATCAATATCAGCATCCTCTAAAAATTTTGTCCCAGAACTTGATTGAAATACAGGATCTAAAACTACTGTCCCTTTAAATTTTGTTAAGTGCTTGATGATTACGGGAATTAATGATTGATGAGGGATTAATCCTATTTTTATGCCTTTAACAGGAAAATTATCTAACAAATGTGATAAGCATTGATCTAAAAAATCGGTATCAATAGATTTTACTTTTTTTACTTTATGAAAATCTTGAATACTGAATCCTGTGATGGCAGAAAGACCCCATACTTTAAAGTGATTAAATACTTTTTGGTCTTGTTCTATCCCTGCACCACAAGATGAATCTGAACAGGCGATACTTATATAATAATCCATTTTATTCTCCAATAAAAATTGATACCCCTTCCTGAGAAGGGGTATAAGCTTATTTTTGCGAAACTTTGATCGCACATAATTGCCCGCACATAGAACATTCATTTTTATCTTTGCTTGTAGATTGTTTTCTTGATCTGGCATGTTCTGGGTCGATGGAATTTTCATACATTCCTTCCCAGTCTAGATTTGCTCTTGCTTGAGACATTAAATAATCTCTCTTTACTGATTTCTTTATGCCTTTGGAAATATCAGCGCTATGAGCTGCAATTTTAAAAGCAATCGTTCCTATTTTTATATCATCGCAATTAGGTAAACATAAATGCTCAGCTGGCGTGACACAGCATAAGAAATCTGCACCATATACAGCTGCAGCAGTAGCTCCTATCGCTCCTGTGATATGATCATAACCCGCAGAAATGTCTGTAGTTAATGGTCCTAATACATAAAAAGGAGCATTTTGGCAAAGTGCTTTTTGTAACTGAATATTCATCTCGATATCTTTCCATGGCACGTGTCCAGGACCTTCTACCATCACTTGAACATGATTTCTTTTACATTCTTTGACGAGTTCTCCTAAGATCATTAATTCTGCAAGTTGGGCATGATCAGTTGCATCGGCTTGTCCTCCTGGTCTAAGTCCGTCGCCTAAACTTAATGTAACATCATGTTTTTTACAGATGTTTAGAAGGCGATCAAAGTGCTCATATAAAGGGTTTTCTTTTTTGTTAACTTTCATCCAGTGTTTGAGTAAGCTCCCTCCTCTACTAACGATACCGACAAGCCTTGGATTCTTTTCTAAAAAATCAAGGCTTCTATAATTTAATCCACAATGAACAGTCATGAAATCAACACCTTGCTCGGCTTGCTTTTCTATTTCTTCAAAGAGTTGATTAGTACTCATCGAAGAAAATGCTTTGCCTTGTTCTGCTAAATCACTGATCACTGAGTAAATCGGCACTGTGCCCATCATAACAGGACTATGTGCTAAAAGTTCTTTTCTGATTTCATCAAGATTACCTGATGTGGACAAATCCATAAAACTGTCAGCTCCATACCGAATAGCAATTTCTAGTTTTTTTAATTCTTCTTTAACATCCACATTGTTTTCTGATGTCCCAAGATTTATATTGATTTTTGTGCTTAATCCTCTACCGATAGCTCTTGCTTTAAATTTTCTGTTATTGTTTGCTGGAATAACGATTGATCCATCGATTAGTCCATTAATGATGAAATCTGGATGAACTTCATCGTAGTCAGCTCCATTTTTTATTTGCTCATGTATCTTCTGCTCTAATGCTTCATTGATTAATGTCATTGTCTTTCCTTTATCTTTTCTAAAATGAGATCCAGTCTATCTGAAAACTTGTCTGTATGCATGAAATATCTGACAAGAGCGAGATTATTAACTCCTTGATCAAGTACATCATGTATATTGCTTATATCAATACCTCCAATACCGACAACCGGGATATGAAAAATCCTACTGCTTTCCAATACAGCATTTAATGGTTCAAGTCCTGTGACTGGATCAGCTTTGGCTTTCGTTGGTGTAGGGTAGAGGGGGCCAAATCCAATATAATCTGGTTTTTCACTCAATGCATTAAGGGCTTGAGAAATATTGTGAGTGGATAACCCGATGATCTTTTTACTGCCTAATAATAATTCAGCTTCTTTTTTAGTGATATCATCCTGCCCCAAGTGAACTCCATCTGCTCCAGATAAAAGAGCTATGTCAACTCTGTCATTGATGATTAGTTTGGTATTTGTAAAACGACAGATCGAGGCTAGATCTTTAGCCATTTGAAGAAGAGTTCGATCATCAAGATTTTTTTCTCTTAACTGAATATAGCGTATCCCTTTTTTTACACAAATTTCAGCAATCTCTGTATGTTTTAATACAGGTTGAGTTAAGATGATATAGAGACCAAAATCATTGTCCATTCTTTAGTTCCATATCTATTAAATGTGCAGCTTTTTCTCCTGATAAAAGCATTCCTCCGAAAATAGGTCCCATTCTAAATGATCCAAATACACCATTAGCGGCCATTCCTGAAACAAATAAACCTGGATACACTTCTTTAGTGTTCTCGATAGTACTGCTTTCGCCTTCATACACTGCAAGCGATTTTTCACCCATCAGTGATCCACTCTCTGTATTGAGTCGGATATTATTTTTTTGGGCTGCTATTCTTGAAATTTCTGAAGGATGACCAGTGGCATCTAGTACAATTTTTGATACGATCATTAATGGATCGACATGCATGTCTAATCTTCTGACAGGTGTCCAATTGATGACAACACCAGATATACGGTCATTTAAAAAAATGACATCTTCAACAGAAATACAATTAAATATCTTTGCCCCAGACTTTGATGCATGATATATGAGTGAACTGGTAGCTTGAACTGAATCACAGGTTGCGATTTCGTCATCCACTTTTTCAATTTGAATTTCATAACGCTTTAAGATACCCCATGCTTCTTTTTGTACAACAATCTCATTCATCATCATTGCACCTCCCCACATTCCACCACCAGGGGCAAGTTTACTATCAAATAGTACTACAGAATATCCTTTTTTTGCAAGAATTTCGCTGGCTACAAGTCCAGATGGACCTCCTCCAACAATAACGACATCAACACTTAAATGTGATTGTAACTTGTGAAAATATGAAGTTACAATTGCTTTGGAAACGTTTGCTTCCATTACTCCTCCTTTCTTTTTTAAACAGAATTATACTTCTGTCTTTGGGAGGGTAGTGGGCATAGGATTGAGAAATGTGACTTTCTTCCCTACGCCGGCATTACCCGGATCAGGTTCTAAGGGTATAATCTCAGCCCTTGCGAGCACCCCTATGGTGATTTCCACCATAAACTCAGAAAATTATATTGCATAATTTAGTCAAGAAGAAAAGATTAAGTATATCTATAGACGTGTTAAATACTTTAGATATGCAAAATTCAATCTTCTCTTGACAATCTGACTAAATCTTATTTTTTAGAGTTATAATGTGGATTGATAAAAAAAGACTGGAGTTGAAGATGAATCAAATCATTTCTGACAAAGCAAAAATAGGCGAAAATGTACAATTAGGTTACAATGTTATCATAATGGATGGTGTAGAAATTTCAGATCATTGTGTCATTGGACATAATGTGGTGATTCATCCTAATGTGAAAATTGGTGCTTCATGCAGAATCGATGACAATACAATTATTGGTAAAAAACCAATGTTTTCTCCTCGCAGTATTTTTAAAGCACAACAAGAATGGGAACCTACTGAAATCGGTGATGAATGTCTTATTGGTGCTAATGTGATTATCTATATTCAATGCAAAATCGGTGCTCATAATCTGATTGCAGATCTTGCTTCTATACGTGAAAATGTGTCAATAGGTGATTATAATATTATCGGTAGAGGTGTCTCTGTTGAAAATTTTTGCAAGATTGGATCTAAAAATAAACTTGAAACTAATGTCTATATCACAGCATATTCAGAGATTGAAGATTACTGCTTTGTTGCTCCTTGTGTCGCAACAAGTAATGATAACTATGCTGCTCGTGATAAAGAAAGATACAATCATTTCAAAGGTATAACCATGAAAAAAGGAGCACGAATTGGTGTTGGATCAAGTATTTTACCGGGAAAAGTCTTAGATGAAGATTGCCTGATCGCAGCTGGTTCTGTTGTAACGAAGAATGTCCCTTCAAAAGAAATTTGGGCAGGTAACCCCGCCAGATATTTTAGAAATATCCCTGATGCTCAAGCATTGGAAAATAATATTGATAAAAAATAGGATTAATGATGAAATACTTAGTAATTATTCCCACTTATAATGAAATTGATAACATTGAGCAAATAATAAATGCTGTGTTAAAACAGTCAGAATTGCTTGATATTTTAATTGTTGATGATAATTCTCCAGATAAAACTTCTGATAAAGTGATTCAGATGCAAACTGAAAATTCAAGAATTCACCTGTTAAAACGCGCTGGAAAACTTGGTCTTGGCTCTGCTTATGTTGAAGGCTTTACCTATGCGCTTAATCATGAATATGATGGAATTATTCAGATGGACGCAGATTTTTCTCATGATCCAGACATGATCCCTCCAATGATAGAGTTGAGTCAAAAGTATGATATCGTTATCGGCTCAAGATATATTGAAGGAATTAATGTTGTAAACTGGCCACTTTCTCGTTTAATCCTTAGCTTTATGGCGTCTAAATATGTCCAAGTGATTACAGGTATGCCAATTAAAGATCCAACGGGCGGTTTTAAATGTATTAAGAGAAAAGTTTTGGAAAATATTAAACTTAATGAAATCATGGCTGACGGTTACTCTTTCCAGATTGAAATAAACTACCGTGCCTGGGTTAAAAGATTCAAAATTAAAGAGATGTCGATTGTTTTCACAGATCGTCGCAGTGGTCAGTCAAAAATGTCTAAAAAGATCATTTATGAAGCAATATTTATGGTTTGGAAATTAAAAATGATGCATCTGTTAGGAAAATTATGATCGATTATCCAGAAATTATTGCTGCATTAAAAATTGAAAAATGCGTCAATAAAGCGTATGGATTATCTTACTTTGAACAATATACAGTCTTTGTAGAAAATACATTGCCAGGTGATATTGTTAATGTTCAGGTTTTATACCGTAAAAAGAATGTGTTATTTGCGAAGGTTCATGATTTTATAACTTTTTCTCCAATTTCAAGAATTCATCGATGCAAAGTCTCTAGTCTCTGTGGTGGATGTGAATGGGTCAATATCTCATATACTGATCAATGCAATTTAAAAAACTTAATTCTGGAAGATATTTACTGGCCATTAAAAGATAAAGTATCTATCGCTTCGATCACTCCCTCACCAAAACCAGATGAATACAGAAACAAGAGTTTCATGCCTGTGAGTAAGGAAAATGGAGATATTGTTTATGGTATGTTTGAACGTTCAACGCATCATGTTATCCCACATGAAAAATGCCTTCTGCATCCCGCTTTATTTAATGAAATTGCTGATGAAGTGATTACGTTCTTAAAAAAATCTAATGCAGAAATATATAATGAAGAAAAACATAACGGTAATATCCGCCATATCGGGATTCGCTATTCTGCTCATACAAATGAAATTCTTCTTGTAATCGTTACAAAAAATCGGAAACTGGGATTTACTAATCTCTTAGTCAAACAGCTTTGTAATCGCTTCCCTCAAATTGTAGGTATTATTCAAAACATTCAGCCAGATCAGAATAACATAATCATCGGTGAAGATGATAAAATTCTTTTTGGAAGAGATTATTTATTTGAACAGCTTGCAGATATTCGATATAAACTTCATTACAAATCATTTTTCCAGGTCAATTCAGCTCAGGCATTAAAAATGTACGAAAAGATAAAAGAATGCTCTGGGACAGATAAAATAGTGCTCGATGCATATTCTGGTGTAGGCTCAATTGGCTTATTTCTTGCCTCAGTTCATAAAAAAATGATCTTCATAGAGAGCCATCCAGAAGCTCATCAAAATGCCATAGAAAATGCAGAATTAAATCATTTGACAAATACTGAATTTCATTGTGCAAATGTAGAAGACATCCTCCCACAACTTTTAAAAAAACAACACATTGACCTTATAATTTTTGATCCTCCAAGAAAAGGGATCGATCCCTCTGTACTTGAACTCACAGCTGCTCTCAAAATCCCAAAGATCATATACATGAGCTGCAATCCTTCAACTCAAGTGAGAGATATTAACATTCTCCTCAATCTTCACTATCAGATAAAAGAAATATTGCCCTATGATATGTTTCCTCATACCTGGCATATCGAAAGTATTGCAGTTCTAGAATATTCTAAATAATCTATACCTCATCTTTTTTGCCGATTTCTACTCTTTTTTTTATTAATATTTTATATTTTTAGAAAAGAAAATTATGTAATTAATATTAATTACACAGTTGAACCGAGAGCAAGACGGGGGTAAGTAGAGGGTAAGCGGAGAAGAAAACTTAAAAAAATAGCTTTTTTTGATAAAAAACATGCTTCAGAAGTATTTGATATAAAATATTGAAGCGGCATCATCCTTGTCAACAAAATTAGAGCGAAGATGCTCCTGCCAAAGATAATAATTATCAAATCTTCTGAATCTATTGCTTGACAAAAATCAAAAAATTAATATTCTTATGAAAAAGCTATAGGAAGAGTAATGATGAAAAGTGAATTAATCAAAAACCCTCATAAATTGGTGATTTGGAGTACCATCCCCTTATTTATTCTTGTTTTTGTCTTTGCTTTTTTTTCTATCATTAATTCCGACGCTAAACCAAACAGAAAATTAAAACTTACTCAGGAAGAGAAAGACTGGCTTGCTGATCATCAGGATAAACTCATTCTCTATTTTAATACTGAATTTCCTCCTATGGAGTTTATTTCTGATAATGGAGAATTCATTGGCTTAGGTGCAGATATATTTAAAATTGTGGAACAGCGTCTGGATATAAAATTCAAAAAAATAGCTATGCCTGACTGGAATCAACATCTTAAAGCATTAGAAACTGGAGAATGCGCCATCGCACCGACAATAGCAAAGACTCCTGAAAGAGAAAGTTTTGCCTTCTTTACCGATGCTTATACAGTTGTACCTGTTGTGATTATTGCAAAAAGAACAGATAAAAGAGAGATAACACTTGACCAGCTTGAAGGAAAAAAGCTGGCAGTCGTTTCTGGATATGCAACAGAACAATATCTGAATGATCTTTCTCTTTTATATCATTTCAATGTTATGCCATACAAAAATGTTACTGAAGCTTTACATAGTGTATCTTTTGGACAAACTGATGCTCTTGTTGAAAATCTCGCTGTAGCAGCCTATTTTATCGAAAAAAATAATATCCCAAACTTACAAGTCGTCGGGCAAACAGATTATTCTTTTTCTTTAAGTATTGGAATTAGCAGGCATTATCCTCTTCTTTATAGTTCGATTCAAAAAGCGCTTAGATCTATCTCAAATCATGAAATGAGAGATGTTTCTAAAAAATGGATTCAATTAGATACTTCTTATGGACTCGATCCGCTCACCTGGATTATTCTCAAGTTAGTGGCTTTATTCGTTATATTTTTAATCATTGGCTTAGTTCTTATTTCATTAATCCTCAAACATCGGTTAAAAGTAAGATTGATAGATTTGCATCGAAGTGAAGAAAAATATAAAAGACTGGCGGAAAAATCTCCTGCAGTTGTTTTTCAACTATTGACTAAATCAAAAAAAAATATTAGCTTTTCATATATAAATGAAAGCGTTTATGAACTAACGGGAATTCATGCCCATGACTTAATGAACGACTCGTCTTTGTTTTTTAAAAAGATTTATAAAGATGATTATCGTAAATTCTATCATAGTGCAGTAGCTTCTGCGAAACATTTACAAGCTTTTTCTAATGTTTTTAGATTTCTTAAAAACGAACAGATTATCTATTTGTCACCACAATCGACTCCAGAACTTTTGCCTGATGGAAGTATATTGTGGGACGGTTTTTGTATTGATGTCACAGATCAGATCAAGTCAGAAGCTAAGTTAAAAGAAAGTGAAGAGAAATATCGAAGAATCGCCGAAAATACTTCTGATATCATTTGGGCAACTGATATGAATCTCAAAACTTACTTTGTAAGTCAATCTGTATATAAAGTGTTAGGATATACGGTTAAAGAATATTTAAGTCGAAATCTTCAAGACAACTACACTCCTGAATCATTAAAAATTATCAATCAGGTTTTTGAAGAAAACTTAAAATTAGAATCTGATCCAAATGCTGATAAAAATAGAAACAGAATTTTTGAAGTTCAGCAAATTAAGTCTGATGGTTCTTTACTCTGGGTTTCTTTGAATGCTTCCTTCATGAGAGATGAATCAGGAAAAACTATTGGTATTCAAGGAGTCACTCGAGATATTTCTGAACTCAAAGCTGCTGAATTAAAACAGGAAAAATTGCAGGAACAGTTGATGCATGCCCAAAAAATGGAATCTGTTGGAAGACTTGCGGGTGGGGTAGCACATGATTTTAACAATATGCTGGGTGTGATTATCGGACATGCTGAGTTGGCTTTTCTAAAAGTAAACCCTGATGATAGTATTTACAACAACCTGTTTGAGATTAAAAATGCTGCTGAACGATCAGCGAATCTTACAAGACAACTACTCGCTTTTGCCAGAAGACAGGCGATCGAACCAAAAGTCATTGATCTCAATGTCACTATTGAAGGGATGCTGAAAATGCTACGAAGACTTATTGGTGAAGATATTACCTTAGAGTGGCATCCAAAAGCTAAACTATGGAATGTAAAAGTTGACCCCTCACAGATTGATCAGATTCTTGCAAATTTGTGTGTGAATGCTCGTGATGCGATTGTCAGTAATGGTAAACTTATCATTGAGACTGACAATGTCAGCATTAATCAAAATCAGCTTTCTATTAATCCTGATTTTTATATCGGTAACTTTGTTAGGATTTCTGTCACTGATAATGGATCGGGAATAGATAAAGAAACTCTTTCTCACATCTTTGAACCGTTTTTTACAACTAAAGAAATTGGCAAAGGAACAGGACTTGGACTGGCGACTATTTATGGCGCAGTGAAACAAAATAACGGTTTTATTGATGTTCAAAGTGAACTTGGTAAAGGGACTTCTTTTAGTATTTATTTCCCTCAGTATATTGATGAAAATAATGAAGACCGATCTGTTGATAGTGAAGAACATATCCCCGGAGGAAATGAAACAATTCTTCTTGTCGAAGATGAACCAGCTATTTTATCTTTAGGCGTAATGATGCTTGAAAATTTAGGATATGAAGTACTTGCTACAGGAAGTTCATTAGATGCATTAAAAATTGCAAAAGAAAAAAATGGTAAAATTGATCTATTACTCACAGATGTGATTATGCCTCAAATGAATGGCAGAGAGTTGATTGACCGGATGATTGAATCCTATCCTAAATTAAAATACATCTTTATGTCAGGTTATACTTCAAACATTATTGCTCCTCATGGAGTTTTAAAAGAAGGTATCTTTTTTATTCAAAAACCTTTTACCTTGAGTAATTTGGCAATAACAATCCGAAAAGTCTTAGATCAAAAAGACTAAATATCATTTCTTAATGTATTATTTGTAAAGTATATTAATTGAATAAATTTGGGAGGCTGGATGCCAAGACCACGAAAATGTCGAAAAGTATGTAAAATGCCAAAAAATAACGAATTTACTGCGATAGATCACGGGAATGGGAATCGATCTGAAATAATCATGACTGTTGAAGAATATGAGTGTATTCGACTCATTGATTATGAAGGATTGATGCAGGAAGAATGCGCAGAAAGAATGAATGTCGCCAGAGCAACTGTTCAAAGAATTTACAATGATGCAAGAATTAAACTAGCAAAACTAATTGTAAATGGATCTTCTCTAAAAATCAAAGGGGGTGATTATCAAATCTGTCAAAACAACCTTGATGGACTATCATGCCCTAATTGTTGTAAAAAAAGTGAGTGAAATATTTATTAGATAGACTAATGATGATTATTCTGCTCGAGCTTTAAATATAAGTTTTCATATTGCTTGATTGAGGTTTTCCAAGACCAGTCGGCATTCATTGCATTTTTTATATAACGGGATAGCAGGTGTTTGTCTTTATATACTTCAATTGCTTCCTGAATCACAGAAATGAGGCTATTGCTGTCATTTGATGGCAAGAAAAACCCGTTCACTAAATGATTGTCTTCACTGGTCTGGTCAATTACGGCATCAACTAGTCCGCCTGTCTTATTGGCAATAGGGATGAGACCATATTTTAATGCATAGAGAAATGAGACTCCATCTGTTTCTGTATGAGAGGGTAATAGTATAAAATCACAAGCAGATAGTATTAAATGGATGAAATCAGTATCAAATTCTTTGATAATTCGCACATTCTCCAAGGATCTGATTTTTTCATTAGTATCAATTTCCAAAAAATCTTCCCCTGTTCCATAAATTAACAGTTGCATATCTTTATCATTTATCGTGTCTAAGACTTCAAGTATTAAATCAAAGCCCTTCTCTTCTGTTAATCGTGTGCCAAAGAAAAAAATTGGTACTTCTTCGCGATCAGGAAAATTGAGCTTTTCTTGTAATAATATCTTATTATAAAAACGGGCATAATGATTCTCTGAATCATATTTGCAGGGAATTTGTGGATCTATGGCTGGATTCCAGATACCATATTGAACACCATTCATGATGCCAAATAAATCATGAGCTCTTTGCTTAAAAAACTGTGCATAAGTGTCAGATACTTCTTCATCTTGTACTTCAATTGCATACTGCTTACTGCATAAATTGATCATTTTACTGAAAAGAATTCCTATTTTTATCAAAGAATCTGCTCCTAAAATTTTGATCTCATTCATGAAATAATCATCTAAATGGAAACGAATTAAAGATTCATAGTAAATCGGATAATCTTTTTTCAGATCATGAAGCGTAAATAATGAGGGATAGCTTTCGGTTACCGGATTAGCCTTGAGTAATAGAGGAACTAATCCACATAATGCTGAATGACAATGAATGATGTACTTATCCTCAAGATTCTGAATAAACTCAACACAGGTTTTATTAAACAATATGACTGACTCGATATTGTCATCAAAATCAGATGACGTAAAGTATCGGTTTAATGGCTTAATCAGGATGACTTTCTGTTGAGCATTTGCTAAGGTTGTTTCAAATATTGATGCTTCTTTAAAATGATAAAGTGCTTTGATTTTTTCTTCAGAAATTTTTATTTTTTCATACCATGGTAAAATGCAAAATGCAAAACGATGGTTGAGATTGTGAATGAACTGCTCAATGAGTACTGATTGACGGTTATGACCAGTGAGTGGACTTAACTCTGGAATAATTTGGATGACTTGCATGAAATCCTCCTATAATTTTCTCCATCTTCTGTGGACCCAAAACCACATTTCAGGATATTTTCTTATAAATTCCTCTATATGGTAATTGATTTTTTGAGTTAAGTCAAGGATATTTTCCTCATTTAGCTCAATATTATCAGTGTAAATGGGTTCACAAATAAAACAGTGATGTTTATAGAAGCCTTTTCGTACATCAAAAGCGATTAATATTGGTGCTTTGGTTTTTAATGATAATTTTGCAACACTGGTGAAAACTTTTGTCGGAAGACCTAAAAATGGCAAATCAACTCCATGACGCCCTGCATATTGGTCGACAAGGAATCCTACAGTCTCTTTGTTTAATAATGCGTTGATGATCGGTTTTATGGCGTTTTTCATTGAAAGTACATGCACCCCGGATTCTAATCGTGATTGATTCACATACTCATCAAACAATCTATTGCGTTGCTCTTTTACAACAGCGTATATTTTCCCACTCTTGCTTGCCAGAAACTTCGCGCCAATCTCCCAATTTCCAAAGTGCGCAGATACAAAGATTATCCCTTTTTTTGCTTCAAGACACTTTTCAAGATAATCAAGACCTTCACATTGCATTTGTTCAAATATTTGTTTATCTTCTGCAATAAATATCTCGCAGACAGATTTCCCTAATTCAAAATACATTTGATCTGCAATTCGATTGATTTCCTTGATTGATTTTTCAGGAAAAACAGCACTTATCTGTTTAATGACAAGCGCTCTTCTGATTCTAAGTACTTTTCCTCCAAACAGAAGGAAATATGCCATAAATCTAACGGTAAATGAATAGGGGAGCATTTTGAAAAAGCCAATAACTCCCCTGAAACATGTATACTCGATTAGATTCTTGATTTGATTATTTTTTAAAAAGTTCATTTTTTTTATTTAAAACTTCTGCAATTGTATACAATGAACCAGTGATGACCAATATCTCGTCAGGTTTTGTTTCTTTGTACGCCATTGTACAAGCTTCAATAACATCATTGACTGCAAAAGATGGAATATTAAACTGGCGTGCTACTTCCATTTGCTCTTCAAGATCTGCCGCACGTTCTGAATGATTCTTTGAAATGTATATCTCATTAGTATACTGACAAATTTCCATGATCATTTTATCTAATTTTTTGTCGCGCAATATTGCCACTACAAAACGAATAAAACGATTAGGAAACATCTTCTTTAAATTGCTGATTAATGTATGCACCCCTTCTTCATTGTGAGCACCATCGATTAATACTAATGGATGATTTGCTAAAATTTGCATTCTCCCAAACCAGTTTACTTTACCTAAACCTTCTCTAATTGAGTTGTAATTGATTGATCGGCCTAATATCTCCTGATAAATGATAAATGACGTTAATGCAGTACTCGCATTAATTGCCTGATGTTCTCCTAAAAGATTGACTCTTAAATCTTTTAATTCAATTCCTTTTTCAGGAAATGAATAATCAAAAATTGTCCCTTCTTCGCTTATCCTAATGTTTTTTGCATAGTAATGTTGATTGTATATTGATACAGGAGCATCTTTATCTCTCGCAACTTCAAGAATCACCTTCTGACATTCAGGAACTATGTTGCCGAGTACAACTGGAGTTTTGTGTTTGATAATACCTGCTTTTTCGAAAGCAATCTGCTCAATCGATGATCCTAAACTTTTCGGATGATCTAATGAAATGGTAGTGATAACGCAAACTGTTGAACAAAATGGCTGTGTTCCATCAAGACGTCCACCAAGACCCACTTCAATAATCGCAGTATCAATTTGTTGCTTAACAAGAAGTGCGAATGCAATTGAGGTCGTTATCTCAAAAAAAGAAGCATCATTTTTATCAAAAATTGCTTGGTACTCTTCATGAATTTTCATGATCTCTTCGAAATGGATATTTTCACCATTGATACGAAATCGTTCGCAGTAGTCGATTAAATGAGGTGATGTATTCATTCCTGTAGTCAAACTCTGACTAAGCGCTAACGCTTCGGATATAGCTGAAACAGATCCCTTGCCATTGGTTCCAGCGATATGAATCCCTTTTAACTGTTTTTCAGGATTCCCCATTTCTTCCAAAATGGAATGCATTCTTTCTAAACCAAGCTTGACATTCCCAGAATATCTCTCATAAATATGAATTAAAAACTCCTGATAATTCATGATGACCCTTTCTAAAAAATAAAAAACCTCCAG
This sequence comes from uncultured Candidatus Cloacimonadota bacterium, assembly GCA_964573665.1. Taxonomy (GTDB): domain Bacteria; phylum Cloacimonadota; class Cloacimonadia; order Cloacimonadales; family WRIO01; genus JAGOCT01. Next base: position 88,088 of record CAZNKI010000002.1, read on the forward strand.
GTAAGCCTGAAGGTTTAATTTATGATAATATTAATAGATTGATGTCGGAGGCAACTTGTGATTTGGATGTTTTGCCTCATTAGCACAACGAACTTCTACAGTGTTATTTACTGGATCAATAATCACATTGTATTTGTCACCGATATTTTCCTCTGGACATTCTGGTGAATTGTCTAAGTATTTACCATTGACTAAATCATTCACTGTTATTTTTGTTACTGGCCCTCTGTCATTAACATAACTTTGAACTGCTTCAGTGATCTTCTTCATATTCTTAATACAATCTTCAGTTTTTTTGCCTTTGTTGAGATCAAACATATTTGGCAATGCCAAAATGAATATAAAAACTAATGCAAAAATTATGCTTAATATTTTGTAAATGCTTATCCCTTTTTGATTTGTGTTCATTGTATTCTCCTAATTTATAATTCTTTTTGTCTAAATCATACGATTATCACCTATTAGTCAAGCTTTTTCTTGTTTTTTTCTTTAATTTTACTTTTTTATATAATTTTCTTGCTTTTTTTTCTTTTTCTTAATATCATATTTGAAGTGATTAGGCGGAGGTAGATATGGATATTGGAACAATTATGGGTGTTGTGGTCGGACTTGGTCTGATTATTGTTTCAATTTTGATGGGTAGTAGTCTTTTAATTTTTGTCGATTACCCCTCTTTAATGATTGTCGGTGGCGGTACGATCGCTGCAATGTTTATTGCGTATCCGATGAAAAGTGTATTTATGATCATGAAAGTTACTCGTAAAGCTATATTTCACAGACCTATGGAAATTCATACCATCATTGCTGATGCCAGTAAATTCTCTGCCCTGGCAAAATCTCAAGGGGCGATTGCTTTAGAGAAAGAACTCGGAAGTGTTAAAGATGAATATTATAGAAAAGGTTTACAGATGATCGCTGACGGCACATCGCTCAGCGTGATCAATGATATTATGGGTGGTGAAATTGGCTTAATGAGAGAAAGACATGCTTTAGGTAGAAATATTTTCAATGACATTGCCAAATTTGCTCCAGCTTTTGGTATGATTGGAACCTTGATTGGACTCGTTCAAATGCTCGCAAATCTGTCTGATCCCGCAAGTATAGGTCCTAAGATGGCAGTCGCTTTGTTAACTACTTTTTATGGATCTGTAATCGCAAATTTAGTTGCTACTCCATTGGCAACAAAGCTCAAAGGACGCTCTGAAGATGAAACGCTTGCCATGAGATTAACACTTGAAGCGATTAAGTCAATCGCAAAAAACGAATCACGAAATATCATTGAAGATAAACTCGCTGTCTTCCTTTCAGGTGAAATGAGAAAAAAAATGAATTCAGGAAAGTAAGGAATGAAATATGGCAGATCAAGATATTGATGATAATAACAATTCTAATTTAGAACCTGAAGAAGAACATCCAGAAGGTGCTCCAGAATGGATGGTCACTTATGGTGATCTGGTAACACTCCTACTGTGTTTTTTCGTCCTTTTGTTTTCTATGTCTAAAGTTGAAAAAGATAAATTCGAAGCGATCGCTGCATCTCTAAAATCAGCTATCGGTAAAGATCAAGTCCCAGATGCTGGTACTCAATTAGGATTAACTATGAAAACTAGTCAGGACAGTATCAAACAAAATGCTGTTGATGAATTGGGTGGATTAGTAAAAAAAGAGATCGAAAAAATTGACTCTGAAGTCAAAGAATTCATCTTTGCGAACCAATTAGGCGGTCAAGTTAAAACTAAAGTGGATGAGAAAGGATATGTTATTACAATCTCTGATGTGATTCTATTTTTGCCAGGTAAAGCAGTGATTGAAGATGGAGCTTATCTTCTTCTTGAAAAAATAAAAGATATTTTAAGCCGATTTCAGTATAATGTGAGAATTGAAGGGCATACTGATAATACACCAATAAAAAATCAATTTTATCCTTCCAATTGGGAACTGTCTTCTGCCAGAGCATGTGAAGTGGTTCGGTTCTTTATTGATAAAGGTATTCCTCCTGAACGTTTATCTGCTGAAGGATTTGCTGAATATAGACCTGTTGCCACCAATGATACGCCTGATGGTCGAGCATTAAACAGAAGAGTGGAGATTGTTTTTGTGCGTGAAGCGATGGAAAAAGAACTTCAAAAGATTCATCAAGAACATCTTAAAAATGAAAAGTCTCCTCAATAAATTTAAGTTTACCATTAATTATTCGAATATAGTAAAGAGGATTGCTAATGGAAAATAAAGTAAAAATTTTACTGCTCAATGAAGGCAAAGAAGACATTGCTTTCTTAACAAATTTACTCGAAAAATTGCGATTAAAAGTGATTCTTGTGAATTCAATCCCTGATGCAATTGCTGAACTCTATCGCAGTTATATATCTTTGAGTCTGATTATTATTTCGAAATCTCATCAATCACTTGATTTTCTTCTCCCTTTTAAACTTGAAAATAAAGTGTTTATTCCTACCATAGCGATCAATATTGACTGTGAAATCACTGTCAAAGAACTTTATGATTTCGGCTTTGAAGATGTTTTTAGAGCCCCTTTTGATGAACATCTGTTTAAACTTAGACTAAACTCATATCTCAAACTAAAAAGAATGAATGATAAAATTAATAACGAAAAACTTAAACTGGAAAAAGAAATTGAGTTTTCTATGCAGATTTTAAAATCAATAAACTTAGGGATACTCCTTTTTGATGATGAAGGAAAGATCCTTTTTGAAAACGAGAATGCAATTCTTTGTATTGGAAATTCTATCAATGAAAACATAAATCACTTGCTTAAATCAGATCGATTTATCACAGGGAAATCAGCTTATATTGATTTTTTAAATGAAGATTATCAAGATTCTCTATATCTTACAACAAAAGATGGCAAATATCTTGAAATTAAAAGAATGTCCTTGATTGAGAATGCGAAATTGACACAGGGTGCTGTCATTATCAATGAGTTGAACACTAGCTCGAAAGTAATGAAAGCAGATCATAAAACTTTAAAGTCTTTTCTAAAATATTTCTAACAGGAGTCTCTTGTGGAACATGAAGTGAAAACGATTTCTGAACGATCATTGATTTGGCTGAGACATGAAAATGATAAGTTTTATTCTTATCATTCACCCAATCAGATAATTCAAGCACTTAAAGATAAGAAGAAAATGTATTCCATTTCAAACTCTTCTCAGGAATCATTAATCACTCATTGTGAATTTGTCGGACAATTTGATCTTTACGAAGTAAAACTATTCTCTGGTTCTAAAATTATCTGTAATGAGTTTATTGAAGTTAATATTGAAAAATTATGGGTCCCAGTGAATGAGATTAACTTTTATGAACAATTGATTGAGTTTGATATCTATAGTAATCATTTTAAAGAAACTTACATTGTAGGTCTTACAGAAATTCCCAACAGTCGCGCTTGTGTGATTGATACTAGCGACCACATGGCTGTAATTAATAATTTTTTGGTTAAACTTCAATAATTAATACGAGTAAAGATAGTTGCAAATAAACAAAAATTTTATATTTCTTCTTGACAGGATCATTTTCCTCTTAGATTTTGATCTCGGAGGATCTGATTATGAAAGAAAAAATTATTATTAAAGGTGCTCATGAGCACAACCTAAAACACATTGATCTGGAAATACCCAGAAATGAACTTATCGTTTTTACAGGTGTTTCTGGTTCAGGAAAATCCTCTTTAGCATTTGATACCATTTATGCCGAAGGGCAAAGAAGATATGTCGAATCCCTCTCTGCTTATGCGCGTCAGTTTCTTGGTCAAATGGAAAAACCAAAGATTGATTATATCGAAGGACTCTCTCCTGCGATTTCTATAGATCAAAAAGCTGCCAGCAAAAACCCTCGATCAACTGTTGGAACTGTAACTGAAATTTATGATTACTTGCGTATCCTTTTTGCAAGAGTTGGTAAACAATACTGTCATATCTGTGGTGATGAAATTAGCTCGCAAAGCATTGATCAAATGGTCAATCGCCTGATGGAGTTGCCTGAAAAAACTAAGATTCAATTACTTTCTCCTCTGGTTCAAAATCGAAAAGGAGAACATAAAGACGAGTTAGACCATGTTAGAAAAGAAGGTTTTACAAAAGTTATTGTCAATGGACAACTTAGAGAATTAAGCGAAGAAATTATCCTCGATAAAAAAAGTAAACATAATATTGATGTTTTAGTCGATAGAATAGTCATTAAGGAAGGGATTCAGTCAAGAATCTCTGACTCATTGGAAACTGCGCTTAAGCTAAGTAACGGTGTTGTAAAAATCGATTATATTGATCATAATGAATTTGAGATTATGTCAGAGCATAACTCCTGTCCAAAATGCAATACAAGTTATCCAGAGCTTTTACCTCAACATTTTTCTTTTAACAGCCCATTAGGGATGTGTCCCGTTTGTAACGGACTTGGTACAAAACTCGAGTTCGATCCAGATCTTATCATTCTTGATAAAACGCTATCAATAAACGATGGAGCGATCGTTCCTTGGGGAAAAATGAACGATAAAAAAAATAGTTGGACAATGGGGACTGTTGTTAAGATCGCCGAAGAATTCAATTTTTCCCTTGATGCCCCTTGGAATACTTTGTCTGAAGCTGTTCAAAATGTTATCCTTTATGGAACAAAAGGCAAAAGATTTAAGATACAATGGAAATCAACTCACGGACTTGGCGAATATATGGTCAAATTTGATGGGGTCATTCCGACGATGGAAAGAAGAATGCATGAAACAACTTCAGAACCTATGCGCCAATGGTATATGCAATATATCTCTGATAAACCTTGCCCTGAATGTAATGGACAAAAACTGAAGGCTGAGTTTCTTGCAGTTCGCATTCAAAATGAAAATATCTCTACAATTACACAAAAAACAATTCAATCTGCCTTAGACTTTTTTACCCATTTAGAACTTTCTGGTAACAACTTGATTATCGCAGAAGATATTTTAAAAGAATTAAGAAATCGTTTGGGCTTTTTAAATAATGTCGGTTTACATTATCTGAATCTTGCACGTAGATCTCCTACACTGTCAGGTGGTGAATCTCAGCGTATTCGCCTTGCCAGTCAAATTGGCAGCGGTCTTGTTGGGGTGTCGTATATTTTGGATGAGCCAAGTATTGGCTTACATCAGAGAGACAATGATCGCCTAATTGAGATGCTCCTTAAATTAAAAAATCTTGGAAATACTGTGATTGTTGTTGAACATGACGAAGATATGATGCGGGCTGCCGACCAGATAGTTGATTTTGGACCTCGCGCTGGGATTAATGGAGGAGAAATTGTTGCTCAAGGAAATATTGATGCCATAAAAAAAAATCCACGCTCATTAACAGGAAAATATCTCTCGGGTCAATTGAATATCAATATGCCTGAAAATAGAAGACCAATGGGGGATCAGTTTATTTCAATTAAAGGAGCGAAACAAAATAATCTCAAAAACATTGATGTAAATATTCCTTTAGGTATGTTTGTTTGTGTGACTGGAGTCTCAGGATCTGGAAAAAGTTCTCTGATCAATCAGATTCTTTATCCTGCTGCTGCAAATAAATTGAATCGCGCAAATATCAAAGTTGGTGAACATGAAAGCATTCTTGGCTGGGATTACCTGGATAAGGTGATTGATATCGATCAACAACCCATTGGTAGAACTCCACGGTCAAATCCAGCAACCTATATAAAACTTTTTGATTCGATTAGAGAGTTGTTTGCTGAAATTCCTGCTGCCAAAATTAAAGGCTTTAAATCAGGAAGATTCTCTTTTAATGTCAAAGGGGGGAGATGTGAAGCCTGCGAAGGTGGAGGTGTTAAACTCATCGAAATGCATTTCCTTGCAGATGTTTATGTCACCTGTGAAGTGTGTAAAGGAAAAAGATATAACCAGGAAACACTCTCTGTGAAGTATAAAGGAAAAAGTATCTCTGACGTTCTGAATATGGATGTTCAAGAGTCCTTGAATCTCTTTGAAAATATTCCTAATATCGCAAAAAAACTGCAAACCCTTATGGATGTTGGTTTAGATTATATTAAGCTTGGTCAATCTGCAACAACACTTTCTGGTGGAGAAGCCCAAAGAATCAAACTTGCAAAAGAACTTTCCAAAACTTCTACGGGTCAGACTTTATATATTCTCGATGAACCCACCACTGGACTTCATTTTGATGATATTAATAAATTATTGGTTGTGCTACAAAGATTAGTCGATATGGGTAATTCTGTAATCGTTATTGAACATAATCTTGATGTGATTAAATGTGCAGATTATATCATTGATCTTGGTCCAGAAGGCGGTGATGCCGGGGGTACTATAGTCGCTGAAGGTACTCCTGAGTATCTGTGCAGCGTGAAGAAGTCTTTTACTGGTAAATATCTGAAGAAACACTTAAAAGGATAATAATGCTCTTTAACTCGATCGACTTTGCAATATTTCTACCCATCGTTTTTATTCTTTATTGGTTTGTTTTTCAGCATTCGATTAAAAAACAGAATGTTCTCTTATTAGTTGCAAGTTATTTCTTCTATGGATATTGGGATTGGAGATTTTTATCGCTCTTATTCATTAGTTCAATAGCAGATTATATTATCGGGATATCATTAGGAAAAACAGACAATCAAAGCAAGAGAAAGCTTCTTCTTAGTGCGAGTTTATTGATAAATCTGGGCTTGTTAGGCTTTTTCAAATACTTCAATTTTTTTGCTGAATCTTTCGAACAAGCGTTTACTATCTTTGGCCATCATATACAGGCTGATCGATTAAAACTAATTTTACCCGTCGGTATTAGCTTTTATACCTTCCAGACCTTGAGTTACAGCATAGATGTTTATCGTAAAAAAATAATTCCAACACATGATTTTATTGGCTTTATAACCTTTGTCTCTTTTTTCCCTCAACTTGTCGCCGGACCTATTGAACGTGCCTCACATTTGCTTCCTCAGTTTCAAAAACCAAGATGTTTTGATATAGATTTAGCAAAAGATGGACTAAGACAAATTCTCTGGGGTCTTTTTAAAAAGATGGTGATTGCAGATAATTGTGCTGAATTGGCAAATCAAATATTTGCAAATTATCCTTCTTATAATGGATCGACCTTGCTTTTAGGCGCTTTTCTCTTCTCCATTCAGATTTATGGTGATTTTTCGGGCTATTCAGATATCGCGATTGGGACTGCACGCTTATTTAGTTTTTCATTAATGAAAAATTTTAATTATCCCTACTTTTCTCGTAATATTGCTGAATTTTGGAGAAGATGGCATATCTCTTTATCAACTTGGTTTAGAGATTATGTTTATTTTCCACTTGGGGGAAGTTTTGGAAACCAGTTTCAGAAAATTAGAAATGTGCTGATTATTTTTGTGCTCAGTGGGTTTTGGCATGGAGCAAACTGGACTTTTATGGTTTGGGGCTTTCTCAACGCTTTGTATTATTTACCTTCTTTACTCAGTAAAACTAATCGAAAATATGCAGAAACGATTGCTCCAAATAGAATTCTCCCAAATCTTATTGAATTATTTCAAATGCTTTTAACAAATATGCTGATTATCTTTGCATGGATTTTCTTTCGCGCTCAAAGTGTATCTGATGCACTTTTATACATAAATGGAATTCTGTCTCCGACACTTTTTTACCCCTTAGATTTGATGAATGGAAAAATGATCGCTACATTAACGCTTGTGCTTGTCTTCATAATTATTGAGTGGATCGGTCGTAATAATAATTTCGCTTTAGAAAAATTAAAGTATTTAAGTTTTAGACCCTACAGATGGTCGATTTATTATCTTCTCATCATTGTTCTTTTTATCTTCACAGGAAAAGAACAGCAATTTATTTATTTTCAGTTTTAAATATGAAGACACTACATTCTTTTACAAAGTATTTCATTATCTTCCTGATTCCAATCCTTGTTTTAGGAATAATAATGGAAATCGCTCTGAGAAATATTCCTAATGATTATCGAAATAAATATCAAACATTTAACAAAGTTGCTGATGAAACACAAATATTAATACTTGGAAATTCACATACACTACATGATCTTAATCCTGCATTTTTTTCCAAAATAACCTTTAATTATGCCAATCCATCACAGTTATATTTTTTCGATGAACTTATCTTAAAGTCTTATATTAAAAAAATGAATCATCTGGAATGGATCATTTTACCTGTTTCTTACTTCTCATATTATAGAACTCGTGAAGATTCTGAAGAAATGTGGAGATTTAAAAACTATGTACTCTATTCTAAAGTTTACAAAAGTCCACAGATTAAAGACAATTCTGAAGTTTTAGGTAATCAGTTCCGCTTTAATCTCAGAAGATTATACAAAAATTATGTGGTAAAAGAACCTAATGCAGTGTGCGATTCATTAGGATTTGCTTATAACTATCTTTTAAAAGATAAACAAGATCTGAAAAAGACTGCGAAACATACCATAAAATCTCATGATAAAGGGAATGAAGAAAGCATTGCTGTTAATATTGAACTTCTGAAAAGAGTCATCAAGATGGCGCAGGAGCGGAATGTTAAGGTATTATTGATTACACCCCCAGGATCAAAAGATTATCAAAAATTACTCAATTCCAATAAATTAAAGAAAGTAATCAATATCAGCACTAATCTTACTAAATATAAGGATGTCTTCTACATTAATATGCTTTCTGACCCAAGATTTAATGACACAGATTTCTATGATTCTGACCATCTAAATGTCGATGGAGCAGAAAAACTCTCAAAAATTATCAATCATTACATCACAAAACACCAGTAGAGACGCGATTTATCGCGTCTATAAAATTATCAGTATCGCAACCTACCAGCTTGCTATTCATGGGAGCGTGGACGTCCTCGTTCACGAAATCACCTGAGAACGTAGGCGCCCTCACCTACGTTAATCTTTTCAATTTCTTTTAAATTGTTTTCTATTTTTATATCAACTATTTAAATTAATGTTCTTATATCTGAGAATTTATTTGTTATTCAAAAAAAATATAAAAAAAGATATTGACAGTAAATAAAAAACAATCTACTTTTGATTCATGAGACAAATTGAAGAGGAGGACATTATGAAGAAAAAAATTGTATTTTTACTACAATTATTTCTGGTAATTGGTTTATTTGCAGAAGTTCAATCAGAAGTTAATCGACCAATGCCACTAAATGAACAAAACAAATTATCAAAAACAACGACCAGTATGAGAATTATTCCCGATGCTGAATTTGTCGTAAATCCTGTTACCGTCAAACAAGACAGTTATCATTCCTATCTCCCTGGCGGTATGTATGGATATCCTATTGAGTTACAAAATAATGGATTATCTCTCTATATGACTTATATGTTTAGAGCAAGCGCTTCAAGTTATAGATCACAAAGAATCGCTTTCGTTGAAACGAATGGAAATGTTGGTCAAGAAAGACAACTTACAACTGAAGCAATGAATGAAGGTTTTGGTTCTTTAGCAATTGATCCAGTTACAGACAATCCTTTTTTTACCTGGCATGCTAAATACTCTGAAATGACAAAATTGAATTGCTATATCACTGCAGATAAATATCATCTCAATGAAGGTCCTGGTTTTTTCTTCCCTAAATCAATTGTGATAGATAATGAACCTAATGATGATGCAAATATCTATATTTGGCCAGTTGTTTTTGTTGGACCTTCACCAAATCCTGAAAACCGAAGACTGCATATCTTTGCATCTAATTCTGGTACTCGTCCAAATGGATATCCTGCTTCAAATGTTAAATACGCTTGGGCTGATTTTTCAAATGATACCTTCGCTCTGGACTCTCTTAACCTTGTTTGGCATTATGTTTCTTTCCCTTACTTAGATGCAATCCACAATACTCCAAAATTAGCAAGAGCTTATCCGACCTTTGCTGTTAAGGATAATGTGGTAGCAATTGGGGGCTTTGTTTCTGCTGAGGAAGGAATTACAGATACTGATGTGGATTCAACAATGTTGTATGAAGCTCATGATACATTTTTCTTAGTGAATGAAAATTATGGCGAAGGGTCTTTTGAAACTTATACCTTTAATACAAGTCGTTCTATTCCTGCACCAATAAATCAGGATGGTTCAGTTTTCCCTGTAAATACTTCAGATTTTAAGATAGAAAGCTCTTATTCTAATCATAGAGAATTGTCGATTGATAATAACGGTAATATTCATTTTCCTGGTAACTATGTTTGTACATTCAGTGATGATACAGATGGTCGAAAGTACTGGCCATTGACACAGTATGTTAAAGATGTTAAATTTAATAGGAATACTCATGAGATTTCTGTTGTAGATGTTCAACCTAAAGGTGATTATCCTAATGATAATTTATTAACGATTCCTTGGGATTTTAATGAGGATGGTAATCCTGATACATATAATGAAGATGGTGAATGGGAGTATCAATGTGCTCAACTCCCAATAACCTATCACGATATGAGTGATGCATTTCACTATAATTATTTTAGATTAACTCAAGCAAATGAAAACGGATGGATGGCAATGGTTTGGAGTGATACTTATAAAGCATATCAATACCATGTAAATGAAGATCCTGATTATGCCACTTTTGCTAACGCTCCAGAAGTTTATATGGCATTTTCTGCTGATAATGGCAATCATTGGTCAGACCCTGTTATTATGAACGCAGTTCCATCAGATAACGATCCAGCAAATGGTCATTATAACTCCGCTTTTGAAGGTATGATACCGACCTGGTTTTATGTAGCGCCTAAGGTTGAAACCATGGATGAAAATTGGGGTAGAATCCATATTATGTTCACTAATGCAGATTCATATAATAATTTAATTGGTAAGGGAAATATCATGTACACATCAATAAAAGTTGATTTTGGTCCATTGACTGTAAATAATCCTGTAGCGATTGCAAAGCCAGTTATCCTAAATCAAAACTACCCAAACCCTTTCAATCCAACAACAAATATTAGCTTTGAACTCAAACAAACTGAAAAAGTCAATCTATCAATCTACAATATCAAAGGCCAGTTAGTCAAAACGCTTTCAAATGATACATATTCAATTGGCTCTCATATAATCACCTGGAATGGTGAAGATGATCGTAATAATCTCGTTTCAAGTGGTATTTATTTCTACAAATTAAGTACACCAACTCACGACGAAGTAAAGAAAATGATTTTATTGAAATAACTCATGATTATAAAACATACTAAAAGAGCGGGATAATCTCGCTCTTTTTTTGTAAATAACTTTATATTAGTAGAGACGCGATTCATCGCGTCTATGATTATATACTATTTACATCAATTCTTCGTTCTGTAAACATCCCAGTCTCAGCTTAAATCGGCTGTAGGGATGTTCGAAACGAAGTGCCGTACATCCGAAAAAGTATAATCAACGACCAATAAAAATCATCCGGCACAGCAATGTCAACGACCAGCTCCATTCCCCTATGTGGAGGGGTGGACGCCTTGGCGGACGGGGTGGTCATGTAAAATTGCATCTTTTTTTGATGCAAGTAGCGTTAAATAATGGTAAATTATATGTGGTAAATGATGAATTGATTTGGATTTAGAATGGAATGTTTTTTAAGACCCCACGCTTCACTACCTTCCACTCTGGGTGAAAGATGATCGTATTTGTCATTTTGCCGGAGTATTCAGTCTAAGTAGTGCCGTACATCCGAAAACAAAGAAGAACAACAATCTCAACACATTCCGAAACATCAACTTAAGCGATCTTCTCAATTTCACTCTATGACGGCACACTCTTCAAAATTTCGCAATATCTCATTCTTTCTTCCGTGTTTTCAGAGCTTTCCGTGGTAAACACCTCCTTTTTTGTACAGATATCTATTCGTGCCAAACGATTCAACACATAATAGCCTTTCACCACTGCCAATAGTTTCATCCGAATACATTCAGCCACACTCAGATTCTTTATCAAAGAAAATAAGATCTCTTTCATCTCATCTGCAGACCGATTACCCAAACCAAATCGACGTACCAATGCATAAACTAACATCAAAAAAACCGCATAAGCACTCATTCCGCGTTTTCGTAAATGGGGATATCTGCATTTATATAATTGCGCATACCGCCCCATATCTTTTTTAAAACCAGAACTCATCTCTCCATATAGAACTTTGATCATCGCATTCATCTGTATGATCCGATAATTTTGCTTCTGCATTTCTTTCTTCTTATAGTTCCGACTAATGCAAATGCGACCTTCACGAAACCAAGCCACTCGTAAATCATTGATCTTTTTCGGAAAATCAAACTTTGTCTCTGAAAAATAAACCCTCATCTTCACCTCCTCACTTTGGAGCGTGGACGTCCTCGTCCACGTAATAAAATCCCAATATCACTATCGAGAATAATGATTTTTCTGAACTTGTCAATAATTATTTTCTACAGGATAGAAATAGACAGCGAGTGAGTCTTGAGTGATTAATCAGCAGTAATGGATAAGGAATCTCTCCTTAATATATAAACATTTCGACAATCTTTTCTTGACAATTTTCCTTATGAGCACGAAAAATTGACTCAGGAGTTAAAATGCAACAAAAAATCAGCAAAGCGTCGATTATTAAGAAAACTATTGAAATAATTGAAAGAGATCACGGTACCCAAAATATAACCTTAAGAACTTTAGCCAGAGCCATGTCCTGTTCACATACAAATCTTTACAATCACATAAAAAACATTGATGACCTATTTTGGAGTACTCTCAATGTCGTCATGATTCAAATGATGGGTGATGTTCTTTCAGGGATGAAAAATAGTAAAGAAGAAGATTTGATGTCTGCTTTTCTTGATTCGTGGATCAATTTTTGTTTCTCGCATGAAGGTTTATATCGTTTAATTTGGATGGAACATCTTCAAGGGGAAATGCCTGAAGAAGTTCAACTAACAGTACAAGAACCTATGAAGAGACTAACAAAACTAATGATTGAAAAGTACAAAAATATTAAAAATATAGAACATGCGGAAATGATTGCCCATCACATTATTGCTTACACTCACGGAGAAATGAGTATCTTTGTCTCCAATCGCAGTCAATACAAAGATGAATCAGAAGCTTTTAAGATGATTCACTCCAACACAATGAAAATCTTCAATCTTCTGTTACGAAAGTAAAGAGGTAAAAAATGAATTTAAATTATGAACTCAAAGTAAACTATAAGAATGACACGCATTTACGACATGAATTGAATAACTTAGCACATGATACTTTCGGCATTGATTTTGAAAAATGGTACGAGTATGGCGCATGGGATGAAAGATACGTACCTTACTCATACTTTTTGGATGGAAAAATCATTGCAAATGCTTCTGCGAATATCCTACGATTTATTATTAATCATCAGATCATCCCTGTGGTACAGATCGGTACAGTCATGACCAGAGATGAGTTTAGAGGACAGGGTTTAGCTTCAGATTTGATTAAAAAAATAATCGACGATTACAAGGATCATACCGAATTAATCTATCTTTTTCCAAATGAAAATGCTATGGATTTTTACAAAAACTTAGGCTTTAAAGAAATCACAGATCATCTCTTAAGTTTAAAAATGACGCCAGAAGATCTGAAATATGAGATAAAAAAACTTAACTACCATGAAGATCATGACCGCTTAATGATTCAAGATCTGATCAATAAAAACAAGTATTACAGTCAGAAGTTTTCTGTACTTGATCATCAGGCGATCAGCAATTGGTATTGCATCAACATCTTAGGCGATTGTATTTGCTATTGTGAGGCTTTAAAAGCACTGATCCTTGCAAAAGTTAAAGATCATACACTTCATGTTTATGATATTATTTCTGAAGAATGTTTCTCTCTTGAACTGCTCAAATCGATTGATTTCAAAGATGATTATGATCAAATCAAAATTTACTTCACTCCTTTGGAGCATGACGATCTTGATTTTGAGACCTTACCCAATGAAGCAATGATGGTCTATTCAGCCCACTGTCTCAAGGATCTGATTTTTGCTCATCCAATGACGGCTCAGGCATAATAACACTTTATTTTTCTAAAGATTAAAAAAAATCCTTTTGCTTGACTTTTATAGAGTATAAAAAAATGATGCGTTAACTAATAGAAGTAGCAAAAGGAAAATGAATGCAGAAAATAAAAAATATTGCAATTATTGCCCATGTAGATCATGGTAAAACAACGCTTGTTGATGTCATGCTGAGACAAGCAGGGGTCTTCCGCGAAAATGAAAAAGTCGCTGAAAGAGTCATGGACTCAAATGATATTGAAAAAGAACGCGGAATTACAATCTTCTCAAAAAACGCCTCTTTATTCTATAAAGATTATAAAATTAATATTGTCGATACCCCAGGTCATGCTGATTTTGGCGGTGAAGTCCAACGAATTATGAAAATGGTCGACTCTGTGTTACTTTTGGTCGATGCTTTTGAAGGACCAATGCCTCAAACCAAATATGTGCTCAAGAATTCTCTTGAATTAGGCTTGAGACCGATCGTAGTGATTAATAAAATCGATCGTCCTAATGCTCGTCCGCATGTCGTACTGGATATGATTTTTGACCTTTTTATTGAATTGAATGCAAGTGATGAACAACTCGATTTCCCTGTGATCTATGCTTCAGCAAAAGAAGGTTATGCCGTGAATGAGATTGATCAGGAAGCAAAGGATATTATTCCTTTACTCGATATGATTGTCAAAGAAGTGCCTGATACAGAAGGTGATGTCAATCAACCACTGCAAATGCTCGTATCTGCTATTGAATATGATAATTATTTAGGCAAAATGGGTACTGGAAAAATCTGCAACGGTACAATTTCTCAGGGACAAGAAGTCATGCTGATGAAACGAAACGAAGATCGACTCATCTATCGTGTCAGTAAGATCTTTACCTTTGAAGGCTTACAGAAGATTGAACTCAAAACTGCTTATGCAGGCGATATCGTTTCAATTGCTGGACTTGAACAAATCGACGTTGGTGAAACTGTCGCAGATAAAGAAAATCCTGTTCAACTTCCAATTATTCATATTGATGAACCCACTCTCGCGATGGAATTTCTGATCAACGATTCACCCTTTATGGGAAGATCAGGGAAATGGGTCACCTCAAATAAAATATATGAACGTCTACAAAAAGAATTGCAAACCAATATATCACTGGTTGTCGAAAGAACTGATTCAGCAGATACCTTTATCGTAAAGGGGAGAGGTGAATTGCAATTGTCAATTCTCATGGAAAATATGCGACGAGAAGGCTACGAATTTCAGGTGTCAAAACCAAAAGTAATTCTGAAAGAAATTGATGGAAAACTGATGGAACCTATGGAATTAGCCGTCATTGATGTTTCAGAAGAATTTGTCGGAACTGTCATCGAATTAATCGGTAATCGTAAGGGCGAAATGCTCAATATGACGGCTGCTGTTGATGGCTATTCACGACTTGAATTCAAAGTGCCAGCAAGAGGTCTGATCGGTTTTCGTAATGAGTTCCTTACCGAGACTCGCGGTACAGGTATCCTCAATCAATGTTTCTATAATTTTGAAGAATATAAAGGTGAAATTGGCACTTCCAAACATGGTTCTTTGATCGCTATGGAAAACGGTGTGGCTTTAGGTTATTCCTTGAATAACTTCCAGCCAAGAGGAATATTATTCATTCACCCAAATACTGAAGTTTATGCTGGAATGATTGTCGGTGAACATACCAAAGACTCTGACCTTGTGATCAATGTCTGTAAAGGTAAAAAACTCACTAATATGCGCGCCTCAGGAAATGATGATGCCATCAAACTGATCCCACCGCGTATCTTCACTCTGGAACTCGCTCTTGAATATATTGGGGATGATGAACTGCTGGAAGTGACTCCTGATAATTTACGCATGAGAAAGAAGATCCTCAATCATACCGAAAGAAAAAGATTTGATAACAAAATGGAAAAACTAGACGCATAAAGATATACTTTCGTAAATATTCGTTCTGCAAACATCCCTGTTTGCAGACTTTTTTTTGTCCATGCATCATTGTTTGAAGTTATTTTCGTTCTGCAAACATCCCTGTTTGCAGATTTTTTATATCCATGCATCATTGCTTGTTTTATTTTCGTTCTGCAAACATCCCTGTTTGCAGCTCTTGATTACATAGAGACTCCGATTGATCACGACAAAATTTTTTGATTGACAATCATGATCATTCTTGTTACTCTTTAAAAAAAGGGGGATGAACATGAGTGATAAAAGACTGGTCATGGTAAGTAAAATATTACAGGAACTTCAGGAAGAAATCTATAATAAAAAGAAAGAATATTACAATTTAGCAAAACAATTGCCTTTAATTGAAATAGATGATTATCTTTTTAAGGATATTGATAATAATGACGTGAAACTAAGTGAATTGTTCAAAGATAAGGATCAGTTAATCGTTGTACATAATATGGGACAATCCTGCCCTTACTGCACGATGTGGGCTGATGGTTTCAATGGTGTTTTTCATCATATCGAATCTCAGGCAGCTTTTGTTGTCGTGAGTCCTGACCCTGTCGATAACATGAAGAAATTCTATAATGAAAAATCATGGAAATTTAAATTGCTTTCCTGTGCCTCAAATACATTTAAAGCCGACCTGGCATTTGAAAATAATGATAAAGAATTGATACCTGGCGTTTCTACATTCAGAAAGGAAAATGATAAGATCTTTATTACTTCGTCTCTGCACTTTGGACCAGGTGATGATTTTTGCTCAGTCTGGTATTTCTTTGATTTACTTCATCACAAAGATGATGATTGGATGCCAAAACATAGGTATTAAGGGGAATTTATTCAACAAATTAATCGATGTGATTAATCCTCATGTAATAGTTATCAATTCTTACTGTTATTTATAATGACAAGTAAAAGTCAATGATAATAAGCTTCAAGATTTTCTATTGACGCTTTTCAATGATTTTTAATAATGTCATAAATTATACAAATATTTAGGAGGAATAATGAAAAAAATAATCATTTTAATCTCAATCTTAACTGTATTGATCGGAGCTTTAGCTGCTCAAACTGTGAAAATTGCATATATTGACAGTGAAAAAATAATGAAAGAATCAAAAGATACTCAGGAAGCTCAAAAACTTTTCCAAAAAGATAGAGAAGGTTGGACTAAACAGGTCAATGATGTTGATGCTGAAATAACAAGACTTGAAAATGACTATAATACAAAAAAATTAACCTTATCTGCTGCTGGTAAAAAACAGGCTGAAGAAAAAATTGAACAGAAAAAAACTGAACGTAAAGAATTAGTTGAAAGCATCTTTGGTGAAAACGGACGCGCTGCTGCTCGTAATGCTGAATTGCTTCAACCCATCATGGCTAAATTAAGATTGATTATCGAAAAAGTATCTGTTGAACAAAACTATTCGATGATTTTTGATGCGACCAGCGCAGGAATTATTTGGGCTCAACCTAAACTTGATATTACAGAATCTATTATTTTGGAAATGAATAAAACGGAATAAGTATGAAGCTCTTCAAATCAGCTTTGACTTTAGAAAAGATCAATCAATTTGTTCAGGGTAAATTATCGGTTTCTACTGATAGATTGTTTACCAACGTCGCTGAGCTCCATGAAGCCAATGAACACTCTGTCTGTTTTTATGAAAATGAAAAGTATCTGCATCAGGCTGAACAGAGTAAAGCGGGATTAATCATCCTTCCAGAGGGTGTTGTATTAAAAAATGATGCGATTAAGCTTGCCGTTTCAAAGCCCTACTTCTCATTCATGACTTTAGTGAGTATTTGGCTCAGTATTGATACAAAAAATAGAGTTAACAAGATCTCCGAGCATTGCTCAATTGCAAGCTCTGCTCAGATCGGAAACAATGTCTCGATTGCAGATTATGTTGTTATCGAAGAAGGTGTTTCTATTGGAGATCATACGATCATTGAAGCGAATTGTGTCATTAAAGAAAATACAAAAGTTGGGCAATCTTGCCACTTATTCCCCAATGTGACAATCTATCATGACTGCATCGTTGGAAACAACGTGAGTATTCATGCCGGATCAGTGATCGGTGCAGATGGTTTTGGCTATTTATTGCTCAATGGTCAACAGATCAAGATCCCTCAAGTAGGGAATGTTGTGATCGAGAATGATGTCGAAATAGGCGCAAATACTTGTATTGACCGAGCAACGATTGGCACAACTCTGATTAAGTCAGGTGCGAAAATCGATAATCTGGTACAGATTGGTCATAATTGCTCAGTTGATGAACATTCAATCATTTGTGCTCAAGTAGGACTCGCAGGTAATTCGAATTTAGGAAAATATGTCTATCTCGGCGGACAAGTTGGCGTCGGTGGACATTTAAAGATTGATGACCAAACAATGGTCGGCGCTCAATCTGGAGTCGCTTCTTCAATCAAAACAGGCAAATATTTTGGAAGTCCAGTCATGCCTTTGACGCAACAGCTTAGAGTGAGCGCGTGCTTAAAGGACTTGCCCGAAATTCATAAATATGTAAAGAAATTGATGAGAGAAAATGATGGAAAATAAACAAACAATTGCCGGTCAAATATCCTTTACAGGCGTTGGCTTACACTTAGGTGAAATTACTACAATTACTTTTAAACCTGCTGAACCCAATGAAGGAATCGTTTTTGTCAGAGTAGATCTGCCAGATCAGCCTGAATTCCCTGCTGATATTGACCATGTTCTGGATATATCAAGAGGTACTACACTCGGAATTAAAGGAAAAGCGTCAGTTGCTACCGTTGAACATGTCTTATCTGCAATAAAAGGTCTTAGAATTGATAATATACGCTGTGAAGTGAACGGACCTGAAGTGCCCGTTGCTGATGGCTCTGCAATTATGTTTTTAAGACTGCTCAAAGAAGTTGGATTGGTCGAACAAGATGCAGAACGCGTTTACTTTGAACTCACTGAACCTATCTCTTTTTCTGCACCGGAAGATAATGTGGATATCGTGATTGTTCCTTCGAATGAACTAAAAATTACCTTTATGGTTGAATACCAGCATAAAAACCTTGGAACACAATATACATGGCTTCCTTCACTGGAATATTTTGAAAAGGAATTTGCTCCAGCCAGAACTTTCTGCTTCTTACATGAAATCCTTGCCCTTAAAGAACATGGCTTAATCAAAGGTGGTTCACTCACCAATGCTTTAGTCGTGTCTGATCCAGATAAAGATAAAGAAGAAATTGAACGTTTAAGAAAAATGTTTGATTACACTAAAGAAATTCAAACTAATGAATATGGTCTTCTTAACACCACCGATTTAAGATTTTATAATGAATTTGTGCGCCATAAAGTCGTAGATCTGATTGGTGATATCGCTCTTCTGGGTATGCCAATCAAAGGTCATATCTTAGCTGCTCGATCAGGACATAAAACGAATGTCGAATTAGTAAAAAAACTCAAACAGATATTAAAGAAACAGGAATTACAAAAAATATATCAAAAGAAGAAATCAACTGAAGTGGTTTTTGATATCAATGCGATTATGAAAATATTACCTCATAGATATCCATTCCTACTGGTAGATAAAATCGTAAGTTTTGTTCCTGGTGAAAGTATTACCGGGATAAAAAATGTGACGATTAATGAGCCCTTCTTCCAAGGTCATTTCCCTGAACATCCTGTGATGCCAGGTGTGCTTATTGTTGAAGCAATGGCTCAAACAGGAGGTATTATGCTCCTGAATACGATGCCAAATCCCCAAGACTTCGTCGCTTACTTTGCTTCAATTGATAATGTGAAATTTAGAAAACCAGTAATGCCTGGTGATACCTTACGCTTTGAGTTAAAAGCAATCTCAATGAAAACCTTTATAACTAAAATGCACGGTGATGCTTATGTCGGCGATGAAAAAGTGTGTGAAGGTGATTTCTTAGCGAAAGTCGTTAAAAAATAGAGGTGATAATGAAAGAAATTCATTCAACTGCAATCGTTCATCCTAACGCTAAAATAGGCGAAAATGTAAAGATTGGTCCTTATTGTATTATTGGTGAAAATGTTGAGCTCGGAGATGAAAATACATTAATCTCTCATGTCGTCATTGATGGGCATACAAAGATTGGGAAAAAAAATACATTCTTCCCCTTCTGCTCAATAGGACTTGCTCCTCAGGATTTAAAATATGATGGTGAGCCTACTCGTGTTGTGATTGGTGATCAAAATCATATCAGAGAATGTGTGACGATTCACCGCTCTGCAAACCTAAATGAAGATACTACACTTGGCTCAAATTGCTTAATTATGGCTTATGCGCATATCGCTCATAATTGTCATGTCGGAAACAATGTCATCCTGGCAAATTCTGTCAATTTAGCAGGTCATGTTCATATTCATGACTTTGTGACAATCGGTGGCGTCAGCGCTGTTCATCAGTTTGTAAAAATTGGTACTCATGCCTTTATTGGCGGTACTTCAGGCGTCAAGAAAGATATCCCGCCATATACTCGTGGTCAAGGAATGGGACACTATAAAATTGTCGGTCTAAATAGTGTTGGCTTAAGCAGAAAAGGTTTTTCTAATGATGTGATTGAAGGTATCAAAAAAGTTTATCGCTTATTCTATACCTCAAATATGAATGTAAGCCAGGCTTTAGAAGTTGCCCTTAAAATTGAAAACCCAACTCCTGAACAAGAAAACTTTATCAAGTTCGTACAGAACTCTGAAAGAGGTATTACTCGGTACGGAAAAGATTAATTAATACATTTTTTTTGAAATTAAGAGCAGATATTCTCTGCTCTTTTTTTATTGGTACAATTTCTGCATTATCATCTGACAAGGAGAATATTTATGAAAAAATTAATCTATTTTATACCACTATTTCTCATTTTACTTGTTTCTTGTACAAAACAGAACCACCCCTTAGCCACCGATGTAACTGCAGATATGTCAGTTTCATTAAATCTTAGTCCTGCTTATGATCATGGTTTTTTTATTAGCAAAGTTCAGGTAAACATCAGAAAAGATGCTTTTCAGGATTCTATGTTTCTATTAATCAATGAACAAACGCAAATTGCTCAAGGTACATTTGAAAATCTGATCCCTGGTGAATATCTGATCACCGTAAAGGCTTATGAAGGTTATTTATTCATTGCCTCAGGTCAAGGTTATGCCACTGTTCAAGGTGGAGAAAACAATACGGTAAATATTGATTTACAATTAGTTAATGGCGGTTTAGCGATAATCATTGATTGGAATGATTGGGAGTATGTATTACCTCAAAAACTGCTTTTTATAGGTAATAGCTATACTTATGCCAGTAATGGTCTGTGGAATATTGTTAAAGGTCTGTATCTCGCTGATTTCCCTATTGGAAATTTACAGGTAAGTCAGGTCACGCATGGAGGATATACTCTTCAAGATCACTATGACAGTCAGGAAACATGTAATGCCATTGATCAAACAAAAGCCAATTATGTGATCTTACAGGAGCAAAGCCAAAGGCCTGTTTATGATCCAATAGCCTTCTATGATGCTGTAAGATTGTTGAATGTTTTGATTAACAGAGTAGGCTCAAAAACTGCACTTTACATGACCCATGCAAGAGAATATGACCCAGGAATGATCGATGGTTTAAACCTTGCCTATACTTCAATTGCTCAGGAATTGAATATCAAATCATGCCCGGCAGGTTTAGCCTGGTCAAATGTGACTCAAAATTACCCAAATATTTCTTTGTATGAATCAGATGGATCTCATCCAAATTTTCGAGGATCATACCTCAATGCTTGCGTGATATATGCAGTGTTATTCCGTAAAAATCCTATAGGAAATACCTATATTAATGATAGTGTAATTACGAATGAAGAAAAGATGATCTTACAAAGTGTCGCCTGGCAAACTGTTTGTGAGTATTATCACTGATCCTTTTTTCGAGATTTTTTATTAAGTAAACTTGGCTCTATAAATTTTGTCACATCTCGTGTATTAATATAACAATTAATTGCTTCATTATTTTCGTTATATTCAATACGAATGCTATCTTCAAACCAAACATAATTCCCGTCTTTTTTTCTGGCTCGGTACTCAATATTCACAAATTCTGCTTTACTTTTATATGCTTTAAGCATCGTCTTTTTTACTCGCTCAAGATCATCAGGATGAACTTTTGAAATAATACTTTCTTTTTTCACTCCCTCTATCTCATCTTGAGAATATCCTAATATCTTGCTGTATGCGGGTGATAAATAGCTGACTATATTGTTTTTGAGCACGGCAACTCCATCACTCATATTTTCTATGATCAGTTTATATTTTTCTTCTTGTTCTTTGAGTTTTCGACTCATCTCCATTTTATCAGTCACATTGATCGCTATCCCTTCTATCCCTTTGATAATACCACTTTTGTCGATGATATAATGATTTCTGTGTTCTAAATATACAATCTCATTATTCTTGTTAAGCCATCTGAGTATATATGGATGTGTTTTCTTATTGACAAAGGATTGTTCTAAAGTTGACTTATCTTCTGGATGTATTAGTTTGAATAGGATGTTCGGGTTGCTATAAATTTCATCTTGATTAGCAAGATGCATTTCCTGAACTTTTTGATTGATGAACTCAAATCTCATACTTGGGAAGAAACTGATTGAATAAATGATTTCAGGGAGATCTTCAATTAAGCTTTTATAACGCTTCTCACTGGCTTCTAAGAGAGATTTGTTGATTTTTTCTTTCTGCTTGAGCTCAAAAATGTTAAATGCCATCTGAATAGAAGCGAGTATTGTTGTTGATGTCTGATTTTTCAAAACATAGCCATAAGAAGCAATTTCTAAAGTTCTGTTTACAAATTCACTTTCAGTATGATTAGAGAGAAAAATGATCGGTAAATCATGCTCTTTCAATATCTGCTTTGCTGCTTCAGTTCCATCGATACCATCTCCAAGATCGATATCCATTAGAATTAAATTGATGCCACCAGGATTCTGATTAACAGTATCAATGGCTGATTTTGCATTATTACATAGGATCACATGATAATTCGCTTTATTTAAGACTTTCTTTCCAAGATTTGCACTGATTAAATCATCTTCAACCAGAAGAATTACTTTCTTATCCTCTTCCATATTTACCTCATACCCATTTTATGAGTGAATGTATAACATATAACAATTACAGTGTAAAGGAAAAAAATAAAAAAAAAAGGAGAATTTTTAATTCTCCTTTAAAGATTAATTTAAGCTATTAAAATTTTTTGATAATTGAAGGGATTGCATCAAGTAAGTCTTTTATGTTTTCTGTGATTTTCCCGCCAGCCATTGCCATATCAGGACGTCCACCACCTTTTCCACCAACGATTAGAGCAAGCTCTGCAACGATTTTCCCTGCCTGATATTTTGAATTTAAATCTTTACTCACAATCGCAATGATTGCTACTTTATCTTCAATAGCAGAAACAAGAATACTAATTCCTGAACCTAACTTATCTTTAATCTGATCGCCGATAAGTTTAAGATCATCCTGCTTGCTTACCTGGATTTGACCATATACCAAAGAAACACCATTAACCTCAGTTTTATTGTTAATCAGTGTATCTAAAACATTGCCTGAATTTTTAAGTTTGAGCTGTTCTATTTCCTGATAGAGATTTTTATTTTCTGAAATCATTTTCTCGATTTTATCAAATAGTGTCTTTTCAGGCGTATTCAATAATTGAGATAATTGAATGAACTTTTTCTGAAGATCTCGAACATACAAATCAGTATTACTTCCTGTCAATGCCTCGATTCTTCTTATACCTGATGCTGAAGAAGCTTCTGACAATATTTTAAATGTACCGATTTGACCTGTATTCTGTAAGTGTGTGCCTCCACATAACTCTTTTGAAAATCCAGGGATGCTGACAACTCGTACTTGATCGGCATATTTCTCACCAAATAATGCCATAGCACCTTCTTTCTTTGCCGAGTCAATATCCATCAGCTTTATTTCCAAAGAGATCGCTTTGCGCGCTTCCTGATTCACAATATCTTCCACTTTTTCGATTTCTTCTTTGCTTAGTGCCTGAATATGCGTGAAATCAAATCGTAAATGCGTGCTGTTAACTAATGAACCCTTTTGCTGAACATGATCACCAAGAACTTTTCTCAATGCTGCATGTAGTAGATGGGTTGCCGTATGATTTCTTGCGATACTTGTTCTATATTCATGTTCGATGATTGCATTCAAAGGTTCTTTATTGATTTCTCCTTTCAGGATTTGTGCTAAATGTATGATTTGATCGTTATCTTTTTGAACATCAGTGATCTTAATTTCAGTTTGATCATTAATCAATATGCCATGATCTGCCACTTGACCACCAGATTCAGCATAAAATGGTGTTTTGTCTAAGATGATTCTTAGTTGGCCATCTTCTTGAATTGCATATCTTAAAATATTAGAAGTGCATTGTGTTTGTTCGTATCCAACAAATTCAGTTTCTATTTGGCTTTCCGAAAGAGTGATCCATTGGATGTCTTCAGTTTTTAATTTAAAAGATGAAGACTGACGAGCACGTTCTTTTTGTTTATTCATTTCCTGATGAAATCCTGCTTCATCGATACTAAGCGATTTTTCTTCTGCAAGTAATAAGGTAAGATCAGGAGGGAATCCATAAGTGTCATAGAGCATGAAAACAAGCTCACCAGGAATGACACTGCTATCTAAGTTCTTCGTTATTTCTTCAAAACGATTCAAACCATTATCAAGTGTCATGTTAAAACGTTCTTCTTCTGCTTTCAGAATCATCTTGATAAAAGCAATCTTATCATTTAGCTCTGTGAAATGAGAACCAAATTCTTTGACTAAAGGATCAACGAGTTTGTAAAGAAACGGTTCTTTCAGATTAAGAGTTCTACCATATCGTGCTGCTCTTCTCAGAATTCTTCTTAAAACATATCCTCTGCCTTCATTTGATGGCATCCCACCATCAGCAATTGCAAAACAAAGACAACGGATATGATCTGCAATTACACGATGTGACATACCCGTTTCTTCAGAATATGCGACTCCAGATAACTGAGCGATCGAATCTATGATGGGTGTAAAAAGATCAGTATCATAGTTGGATGTTTTCCCTTGTAAAATCTGACATAAACGTTCTAATCCAGCCCCTGTATCAACAAACTTATTTTTTAAAGGTGCTAATGAACCATCTTCTTGACGGTTATATTGCATGAAAACAAGATTCCAAAGTTCAATATAACGATGACAGTCTCCATTTACTTTACAGTCATGATTTGGGTCATCGGCTAAATTACAGAATTCAGCACCACGATCAAAATGAATTTCTGAACATGGACCACAGGGACCTGTTTCTCCCATTTCCCAGAAGTTATCTTTGTCTCCATGATAAGTGATATGCTCAGGATTGATGTCTGTCACCTTTTTCCATAATTCAAACGCTTCTTCATCAGTTTTATATACTGTAGCATGAATTCTACTCTTATCAAGTTGCCATACGTCTGTAATTAACTCCCATGCCCATTTGATCGCATCCTCTTTATAATAGTCGCCAAAAGACCAGTTGCCTAACATCTCAAAGAAGGTGTGATGATATCCATCTTTACCCACTTCTTCTAAGTCATTATGTTTACCGCCGGCACGGATACATTTTTGGCTATTAGCTGCACGATTGTAAGGGGCATCCTGTAAACCTAAAAAGTATTTTTTAAACTGATTCATTCCTGCGTTGGTGAATAACAAGGTTGGATCATCTGTGGGAACAACTGATGATGATGCAACAAATACATGTGCTTTCTCAATAAAGAAATCTATAAATTGTTTTCGGATGGTATTGCCTGATAACATGATTACCTCTTAGTTTATCTTTTAAATTAAAACTTAAAATTATAGAATTTATGTCAAGAAAAAAGAGACGCATATGAGCGTCTCTTTCAATATTTGTTATGATATGTTATTCAGTGATAAT
Organism: uncultured Candidatus Cloacimonadota bacterium; assembly: GCA_964573665.1. Taxonomy (GTDB): domain Bacteria; phylum Cloacimonadota; class Cloacimonadia; order Cloacimonadales; family WRIO01; genus JAGOCT01. The sequence continues at coordinate 113,998 of CAZNKI010000002.1, forward strand.
TGAGCTTGGATCGATTTCTCCTGTTAATGTTTCAATCATGAATCGTGCTGAATCATTTAGATCTCCCTGAGGCCATTTGATCAGCATTTCCTGATATAACTGTAAAGCTTTTTGTGAATCTTTTAAATCTTCTGAATAGATAAAGGCTTTCATAAACCAAGCTTTATAATCATCGATGTTGTTCTGGTAATCTTTGATAATCTGATCATAATACATCACTGCATCACGGTAATTATTTTGTTTTTGTGCCATTTCAGCCATGTTAAACAACTCATTAACTGATACCTGAGGAGCTAATCGATCAAAGTGTTCAACAACATTGTATTTAACTTTATAAGCTGCAATTGCATCATCGAATCTTTTTTGAGCATTTCTTCTACGGACATTATTCTCTAATGAAGTTCTGAGTTCTTCTATTGTTTTTACTTTTTCTGGAATTTCTTTGGTGATGTAGAAGAATACATATTCTTCTTTAATATTCTTAAATACATTACTTACTTCTCCAGATTTTACGGTAAATACTCGGTCGTTATATTCTTTGTCATTACCATAAAATGGCATAATTCCATTTTGATATACAGGAGTGAGAACTCCATCTTTGTCTTTATAAGAAGAATTTTTCTTAACTAATTCGATGATTTTATCTTCTTTGTTTTTCTTTAATAATTTTTCAACTTGTTTTTTGATTTTTAAAGCATCTTTTTCATTATCAAAGACAAATTGACGGATTTCTCTATATCCTCTTTCTGTAAATGACTTTGAATTTTCTTGATAATACTGAAGAATATCTTCTTCTGTGAAACTTGCTTTATCAATGATTTCTTTTTGATAATGGAAACGTAAAAAAGTTGATCGTTTCATTTGGATAACATCTTCATCATTTTTGAACAATTCATTATATGATTTTTTCATAGCATCTAAATAGATCAAGGTCAGTTCTAATTCTTTATTGATGATTGATTTTCTGATTTTTGGATCCTGAATATTTGCTTTTTCCATTTGATACTTTTGTCTTAAAACATCAAATATTCTTTGTGAATTATAAACAAGCTCTGAGTTAGAAGAATTGATGACAATGTGAGAATTTTCAGAAGCATCATTTGGGTTAATCATAGTAAAATCAGTTCGATCAATATATGCATCATCAACTTGAACATTATATTCTACTTTAAGTTTACTGATTAATCCTTCATAAAGCTTTTGTTCTTCTTTGAATTTTAATTGATTTTCAATTTCTCCCTTTACGTCTTTAAAAGGTTTTAAAGTTTCATTGATATGTTCAATTTTCTGGAAAAAATGATAGCCTGTTTCTGATTTAATAAAGCTAAATTCATTTTCTTTATGAATAGGTGCAACATAAATCAAACTATCTAACGCTGTGTCTTTACCAATTCCTGTGATATATTGATTATGCTTGATATTTGAAATAATCCCTTGTTTCTCTTTTGAATATTTGTTGCTTGAAAATTTTACTATTAAAGAATCAAATGAAATGGATTGATTAAGCTCATTTTTTACAAGATTTGCATTCTCTTCATTTTCAACTTGAATATGTTTGATTTTTATTGATGGAGGCACTTTGAAGACACCACTGTTGTCTTGATAGTATTTCTGAACTTGATCTTCAGTGATTTTTACGTTGTCAGAGATCTCTTTTTTATAATATTTTTCACTGTAAAGTGGCTTAATATTGTTTTTTAATTGATTGATGACAATCTCTTCTTTATCAACACCATAAGCAAGTGCTTCCTGATAAAATAATTCTTCTTGAAGCATCGCTTCTATCACTTGTTTTTGTCCATCCACTGTTTTATATCTGTTTTGATACATTGCTGGAATTTTGCTGATTCTGTTATTAATATCAGCTTTTGTGATTTGAGCACCCTTCATTTCAACAATCACAGTGTCAATCTTAACAGGCTGTTTAACAATAACTTCTTGTTTGTTTTGATTAGGCTTTGATTTTGAAGTTGTTTTTGCCAATAAGCTTACTGATGAAAAAGCGATACAAAATACTGTCAATAATGTAAAACATTTGAAGATTCTTTTTACCATTTTCTATTCTCCTTAATTAATTTGAAAGCTCAGTAAGCTTTATCTTTGAATATTTTTTTTTATTCAAAATCTGCTTACTCTGATATCCTCATTTATATATTATAATCCTTTAGTCAAGCTTTTATTACAATTTATTTCATCTGAGGTTATGAAAATGATCAAAATTATTTGGATGATTATTGTATCTTATTATTGTCTATTGAGAAAAGTGTGTTAACAAGGCATATCATGCGTTTTGTAGAGCAAACTACCAACTTGCTAAGAAATACTTCCAAAATATCAGATAATATAATTATTTTAAAAATAGTTGATATCAAATATCTCCTGAACTTGTTTTTGAACATGAAAAGATGCAATTTTGATGATTATCCTCTGGTTTACGCTCAGTTCCGCCTCGGTTCACCCTCGGTTCAGCTATTTGATTTATAAGTAAAAGATAGTTTTTGATTTTTCTTCTGTGGAAAAGTGTTAACTATTGATGGTTTTTAGGTGATTATGTAGGGGGTAGGTTTTACGCCTACCCAAATTCGTTGTTCAAGCATCCCTGCTTGAACCATTTCTTTGAGTAGTCTACCAGATTGCCAAATGGAGTGTGGACATCCTCGTTCACGAAAAAGATAAACGATCAGCTTGAAAATATGACGGAAATCTCAATTCCCCTCTGTGGAGGGGTGGACGCTTTAGCGGACGGGGTGGTCATTGTGTATGTCGATGAACAACAATATTTTAACGATAAGTTGCTTTCGGATGGTCCGCTCTGCGTTTGGCGCATCCCTACAAATGATTGATTGACTATAGGATCTATGATAGATTAGAAACTGATCTTCGTTGTTCAAGCATCCTTGCTTGAACATATACAGCAAACAGGGATGTTCGCAGAACGATGGTGAACTCGCGAATGCGTTACGGAAGTATCGCAATCTGGTAGATTACGAAAAAACATTTGTAGGGGCAGGTTTTACGCCTGCCCAATTTCGTTATGCAAACATCCCTGTTTGCATCTTCTGTAGTGCGAGCTACCAGCTAACTTAAGACACTATAGAAAATGATATGATATTTTTTAGTTGGACTCAATAATGATGTATATTTCAAGACTAAAAGAATAGATCATGCCAAATACATAAATTATAAAGTCTCATTCTCTTATTTAAACTGAGATCATCTACTTTACTGATGTCATTTTTCAGATAATGTTTGCATATTTCTGATGATTTGATACTTAGATCAACTTGCTTCTTATATAAATGATTAAACCAGTAATGATCAGGAATCGACCAACCCATTTTATCTCTTCTCCAAATGACCTCTTTGGGTAGATCATTTTTGAAAGCTTCACGACTGATCATCTTTGTCCATCCATCTTTTATCTTAAAATCTGCAGGCACCTGCATCATAAATTCTATCAATCTATAGTCTGTAAACGGCATACGCGATTCTACTGAAAAAGCCATCGATTCACGATCTCCATAAAAGAGTAATAAACGCAAACTCCCAAGTATATCTTCTTTTAATACTTGATTGAGATCTGATGAACTATGCTGAATTCTCAGGAAGTTTTTTATATGTTGATCAGAAAAATGACATCGTCTCATCATCTTCAATAATATTGATTTAATAAAGTATTGTTTGGTTTGGGGAATGTCTTTAAATTTTTGTATTTCATAGATCATAGACGCTGCTTTCATTGAGCTTAAATAGTAGATTAAATAAGATAAATAACCGCCAAGGATCTCATCTGCTCCTTGTCCATCTAATGTGACACGAACCGGACTTTGTGAAATTCGTTTATAAGTATGCCATCCAGATAAACAAGAACTGTTTACAGGGATATCCATGGCATAAATCACTTTTCTATGTTCTTCAAGAACTTGTTGAGAATCAGGCTCTATGGTGAAATTCTCAACATTCAGGAATTGACTCGTCTTTTGAATAAATTCAGATTCATCGCAATATTTGGTTTCTGCTTGATGATAAACGCTTGAAAAGGTCATTTGCTTCTGATTGGTATTTTCACCTCTCAACAGATTGATTAAATGAACGATGATCGAAGAATCCATTCCTCCTAATGCAGTACCAACTGGCACATCTGAGCGTAAACGGATTTTTACTGAATCAGTAAGCAACTCTCTATAACATTCAACTGCTTCTTCAAAACTACCTTTAAAATCACCCTTGCTTTCGATTTGCCAATATCGAGTTAATTTAAACTTTTGATTTAGTCCATTGCGCAATGATAAATAACTATAATGAGCAGGTGGGAATTCTTCTATATCAACAAAAGAAGATAAATCAAATTTACTTTGTCCATCGATAAAGTAAAGCCCATGTGTTAAATATCGCTTTACCCATTCTTCATTGACTTTTGCTGTCACTTCAGGATGTTTTAATATCGCTTTGATTTCTGAAGCAAAAAGTAGGATGCTATCTTTTTGATAAATATATAGAGGTTTTTTCCCTAAGCGGTCTCGACTGATAAATATTTCCTCTTTTTGTTTATCATAAATACAAAAAGCCCAAGCACCATTAAACAATTTCAAGCATTCACTACCATAATAATCATAGGCAGCCATGATCACTTCTGTATCTGTCTGAGTATGAAAAGTATAATTTAAGTTTTCTAAATCTGTTCTGATTTCCAGATAATTGTAGATTTCACCATTGAATGTGATAACATATCGATCCAAATAATGCATCGGCTGATTGCCTTTAACACTCAGATCAAGAATTGATAAACGAGAATGAGCGAATCCTACATTTTGTTCAAAATAATATTCTTGGGCATCTGGTCCTCGATGAGCTAAGGCTTGATTCATAACCTTTAGATCATTGTGTCTGATCTCTTTTTTTGATATGATACCACAAATCCCACACATGATTATGACCTTTTTAAAAGTTGCTGAATCATTTTTGATATACTTCTATTGCTTACTTTGTCTGTGATAATGAAGTAGAAAATTGATATTAACATAGCAAAGAAGGACTTAAAAAATGCATTACCAAGGAATGTTAATTCCAGATTGAAAAGCTTGATGAATAATAAAGCTGATTGGAAAAATGCCGTAATTATAACTAAGGAAACAAACATAAGTGATAAGTGCTTAAAGAAATATCTGTTCGAAAAACGGACTAATCGAAAGATGATCAAATTAAAAGAAAGGTATATCAAAATTGATAATGCGATAAATGCACTTAAAACTACTAAAAAGTCTTGATTTCTTAAGAGATATACTAAGAGATTACTCGTCGCCAAGGCACAGATTGACCAATAGAATTCCATTTGAGGTTTTTTGAGTATCGCAAAGAAACTGCTTACAGGATTCATAATGAGAAGAATCATTCCTTTAAAAAATAACAAATAGACGATCCATTGGATTTCGATAATGTTTTTATTGATAAAGAATACAGGCACCCATTCCCGAACCACTAATGCAAACACTAAAAATAACGGAATGATTAGTTTAAATTCGATATGATACAGTTCTTTTAATCGCGATGAATAATCGGATATGTCCAAAGAACTGAATCTGGAAAAAAATACTTGGGATAATGACATTGTGATGAGCGAGACAGGCATGATGATCAATTGAAATGCAATAAAATAGTTGCCGATGTGTTCTGGAATAAAATATAAGCCTAAAATCAAGATCGGAAGTTCTAATAAAAGTGAATTCATGCTTGTTGATGCCGTTGAAAAAAATAAGAAATGAAAATGCTTTTTGACTAATGAAAAGGAATCCCTAATGATATTTCTGCAATTAATGCTTTGAATATGATCTGCGATCTTAACTTTAGATTGAAGATTGAATATTAAAACGATTAGTTCAACGAGATTTCCCAAATAGAAAATTAGAATGAAGAGTTGGATATTCTTAAAAAAAGGAATGAGGATAAATGCCAATAGGGTGTAGAATATAACATTATAGGTTTCACACAAAGATAGAAATTTAAACATCATTTTCTTTTGATAATCTGCTTTTATTAGGTTTCTTAAGCTTTCTAAAATGATAAATGGAACTGAGAAAAATAATATCTGTGAAAGACGATCAGAATGATAATATGCACCAATTTTGTTTGAAAAGATCATCAGCAAAATGCCTGAAATAATGGAAAAAAACAAAACAAATCCCATACTTTGAGAGAGGATGTTTTTGTCTTTCTCAACAATGATCAACGTAGTATTGCTAAAAATTGATATTCCGCTGATAAATGAGATGATTACCGCAAATTCTCTGTATATTCCTAATTCATCACTGTTAAAAATCCGGGCAATATACAAAAATAGAACAAATGTAATGAGTTTTTTGAATATATTTGTGATGATAGACCAGCGGACAGAAGAAAAAACACTATTCATCGATTGATTCAGCATAATCAAAGATCGTACTTTGAATTTGGTTGTATTTTATTCCTAAATGTTTATAGGCTTTCATTGTCACTTTTCTGCCTTGAGTGGTACGCTCAATAAAACCTTGTTGGATCAAATAGGGCTCATAGATCTCTTCAACTGTACCTGGGTCTTCTCCAATAGCTACAGCTATTGTTTTTAATCCGACTGGCCCGCCTTTGTAGTTTTCTATGATTGTAGTCAGCATCTTCTTGTCCATTTCATCCAGACCTTCATGATCGACATTGAGCATTTCTAATGCTTTTTGGGCTATTTCAAGACTGATATCCCCATTTCCTCTGATCTGAGCATAGTCTCTGACTCTGCGTAATAATCGATTTGCCACACGTGGAGTTCCACGACTTCTTCTTGCAATCTCGCTTGCTCCTTCAGGATCTATCTGTACATTGAGCAATGCAGATGAGCGCTTGATGATGTATTCCAGATCATGCTGATTGTAATAATTAAGTCTTAATACAAGCCCAAATCTGGCTCTGAGCGGTTCTGTAAGCAACCCAGCACGAGTGGTTGCGCCAATCATCGTAAATGGATCAAGATCAATTTTTACTGATCGGGCACTTGCACCGCTGTCAATGATGATCTCCATTTGAAAATCTTCTAAAGCTGAATACATATATTCTTCGACCACATGATTGAGACGGTGGATTTCATCGATAAAGAGCACTTCATTGGTTTGCATATTGGTTAATATACCTGCTAAGTCGGAAGGCTTTTCCAAAACAGGACCTGAACTGAGCTTTAAAGGGATTTCCAGCTCATTGGCGATGATATTGGCAAGTGTTGTTTTTCCTAATCCAGGAGGTCCGTACAATAAAACATGATCAAGTGGCTCACCCCTTTGTTTGGTTGCTTGAATGGCAATATCTAAAATCTCTTTGATATTATCTTGTCCAACAAAATCATTAAGCTTCTTTGGGCGCAATGCGCGGTCAAATTCTTTTTCATCTGTTAAAACAGATGCATCTCCAATTCTTTCTAACATAGACTCACCTTGTTCAATTTACTCAATTTTTTATTAATCAATTAATTAGTCAATAAATAATCTCAATTTTTAAAACAGAAATCTGAGAAATTGATTGACTAATTTTTATAACCAAGTAATGTATTATTAAAATAGGAGAAAACATGAATATAATATTTGTTTGTATGATAAGTATTGTTATGATTTCCTTAATTAGTGCCGATGTAATTCGTTTTGAATGTGATTATTGGGCACCATATAATGGTGATCCAAAGAGTTTATATCCTGGATTTCAATATGAGATTGCAAAAATAATCTTTGAAAAGGCTGGTCACAAAGTAGTATATAATGTTATGCCTTTTAGTCGAGCACTTCAGCGTTTAGAAAGCGGTGATGCTGATGCAACATTTGGTTTGTTAAAAGAAGAAGCACAAAAGAATAAGCTTTTGATTCCTTCACAAAATATTGGATTTTCTTCTTATAGCTTTTTTGTTCTTCATGATAACAAATGGCGCTATAATGGGATTAAATCACTTGAAAGTCAAATGTTGGGTGTGATACAAGATTATGATTATAACGAATTGAATCATTATATAAATACAAATAAAAATAGCATAAAAGTTCAGGTAATGGCAGGAGATTCTTCACTTGAAAAAAATATCAATAAATTGATCAATAATCGAATTACAGTAATTGTAGATGATGAATATGTCGTTGCTTGGACACTGAAATCGATGAAACATTCTGGCAAATTGATAAAAGCTGGTTCTCTTACGCAGTTAAAGCCAGTTTATATTGCATTTTCGAGTAAAAATCCAAAATCTCAAGAATATATTCAAATTCTTAACAAAGGTGTCTTAGAGTTAAAAAGAACAGGTGAATATCAAAAGATTTTATCAAAGTATGGGATTAATGAATAAATGATACGAATCTTATAAGTGATCAATTAAAAAAAAGGGTACAATTAGTTGTACCCTTAATAAAATTATAGTTTAATGATTAAATGATTTGAATTAGATCTTCGCCTTCACTGACATTATCTCCAGCTTTGACAAAAATCTGACTTACTTGACCAGAATGATGCGCATAAATTTCGTTTTCCATTTTCATCGCCTCGATAGTCATGACTAAATCACCTTCTTTAACAGTTTGTCCTTCTTGTACGATGATTTTAATCACTACACCATGTATTGGTGCTTCAAGGATTTTTCCATGATGTGAATGACTTGCCTGTGGTGTTATGATTGCTTTTGGTGCTTCTGGGATGGCTGGCTTTACTGGAATTTCTGGTTTTTGAACTGGAGCAGGTGCGGATATATTTGGCTGAATTTGCCCATCAGGACTAACTCTGACATGATAATCCTTGCCATTGATCTGTACCAGTAAATTCTGAATTTCTGGTTTTGTTGCTTGTACGGGAGATGCTTTGGGCTCTTCCACTTTTTTCTCTTCTTCTGTTTTATAATAAACAGATACTTGAGCATTACCCTTTAGAAACTCAAGTCCCTTATCTTTACACGTTGCATAAATGAAGATATTTTCATCGGTAGGCGCTAAACCATTTTCAATCACAATTTTCTTTGAACTTTCATAAGCGGGAGCTAATATGTCAATAGGGTCTCCAACAAAAGGTTCTTTTTTTAATTGTTCTGAAGCAATTTTTATGATTTCAGGATCAGCAGGTCTTGGTGTTTTTCCAAAATAACCTAAAACCATATTGCCATATCCGTCTGTTATCTTTTTCCATTTACCCAACACAACATTCATATAGGCTTGTTGAAAATAAAACTGAGATACAGGTGTGACACTCGTTCCAAATCCGCCTTTTGCAACGACTTCTGCCATTTCCTCAATAACTTTTGGATATAAATGTAGCGTTTTATTATCACGCATCATCATTGTATTAGCAGTTAACGCTCCGCCTGGCATAGGGGAGAGGACGATCAATGGCGATGTTTCTCTGGATTCTGGTGGGAGCATGTATTTATCCATACATTCTTCAAAGACACGTTCTGCTTTTAATATTTTTTGGTAATCAAGATCAAGGGTATAGTCCGTTCCACTGAATGCTGCCATGACAGTTAAAATATCAGGTTGACATGTGCCACCGCTGACAGGAGATTTAGACAAATCAATACCATCAGCACCTGCTTCAACTGCTGCCATAATACAACTGGTGCCTAATCCAGCGGTGTCATGAGTATGAAACCATATAATTCTGTCTTTACCTAATATTTCTCTTGTTTTTTTTATCGTATTTCTCACAATTTGAGGTGGAGTGGTTCCGCTTGCATCTTTAAATACAATTGAATCGAAGGGGATATCTCTTTTGAGAATGTCTTCAAGCTTTTCGATGTAAAATTCTGCACTGTGAACACTTCTGTCCTTAATTCCAGGAGGTAATCCCATAAGAGAAATTGATATCTGATGATGAAGCCCTGCTTCATGGATACAACGCCCAGAATAATCAAGATTTTGCATATCATTCAAAGCATCAAAGTTTCTGATCGTACTTGTCCCGTGTTTTCTAAATAATTCAGCATGAAGCTTGATAATATCACGAGGCTGTTGTGAAAGCCCTACTACATTGATGCCTCGGGCAAGAGTCTGTAAATTTGCTTCCTGCCCTGCTACTCGTCGGAATTCATCCATAGAATCAAAGGCATCTTCATTGCAGTAGAAATACAAACTTTGAAATCTCGCCCCGCCACCAAACTCGTAATGCATGATTCCTGCTTCAAGAGAAGCTTCTAAAGCTGGTAAAAAGTCTTTTGTAATGACTCTGGCTCCATAAACAGATTGAAATCCATCGCGAAATGAAGTATCCATGAACCTTATTTTCTTTAAAGCCATTTTTGCTCCTTCTGACTCTATGTCATATTTTAATTATATTTTAAATAGTAAGATACTGCTGCACAAATCACAGCATTGATTTCCTTATCATCATTTTCGATTTGGATTTGAGGTTCTTCAGTTTTTGTACTTTGTACCGTATCCATCTTTACTTGATTGGAATGATATGAATGATGTATTTCTTTACGATAATTTGATTTTTCCTTAAACAATAATATAGTTTTGTAGAAAATGAAGAATATTATTGCCACAATGGGTGATGCAATGATGATATATGCAAGAGTAACCATACTTATACCTCAACTTTTAAATTAATCATTGAGTGAAATTTTCAGTTTTGAAATAATCACTGGTTGATGCATGATCTCTGGAAATAAATCATTTGGGGCAATACCTGTTAACTGCTCATTAAGACAGCTTAAATAATTGCCTGTAATAGTGATTTGTGGTGCTCGACCAATGATCTGACCGTTTTTGAGTATAAATGCCAACTGTACTGGGAATGAAAAGTCACCATTTGGTAAAAAATCACCACCAGAACTCATATAAGGTACTAATAGTGGTTTCTGATATGAATATTGTATTAAGGAATCCATTGTTGTCTCAGGGATTAAGGGAACTGAAGATGTCCAGGGATGACTATCAAAGGAACGGAATCCATTGCCAGTCTCTTTGTGATCATATTTCTTCGCTCGTTTTTTATCAAAAATAATGTGACTGAATATCCCATTCTTAACAATTGAACTATCTATATTTCTTATGATTCCTTCGTGATCAAAGGGTACAAATATGCAAGCATCACTATCATCAGAAACTTCATTGATACATACATCTTCTCGCATGATCTGTTGATCAAGTTTCCCTGCGAGTAATGAACTGCCAAGTATATATCTTTCTCCATCGATATCACTGTATAACTTGCTTAATGGCTCAAGTTCAATAAATGCAACTTCGCATTCATCAAAATTGATATCACTCTCTTCCATCAGAATGGCATTCATGATTCGTTCAGCACAACTCATAAATCCGTCTTTATCAATAGAAAAGAAAGAATCAAAACTTAAAAATCCATCTATAATATTCGGACTGCCAATAATCTTTAAAGAAAAACCTCCAGAATAATCTGATCGGTCTGAATGTAATAATAAATTTTCTGAGTTCTGGATACTTCTTTTAATTCGATGAGATTCAAAACTACCATTGATCACGAATTTCTTGTTAAATGGTTCAAACATCTTGAGGTATTCTTCGGTGATTTGATTGAGATGCTCTAAATTATTTAGCTCGTGATCTCCTCGATTAAACTCATAATGCACATTGGTTTCTAAATCATAATTGTATGTAAATCCAATATTTGCATTCTCGATGGCTTTTTGTTTTAAATCTTTTTCATCGATATTACCTATCGTAGATGCGATACCCACACGATTGTCGTCCAAAAACACACGAATACTTCGCTTAAGAAATTCCTGAATTCTCTTAGATTCAATTTTTCCAACTTTGAATTGGATATTGTATTTAATATGTTTTTCTGTATATTTTTCTGTTATCATTTTTTCCTCCGGGTTACTCAATGCTTGACATTATTATGAACACATCATTTCTTTAATTCGGATTTTTGGACCACCGAAAGACACAGGTAAAGGACTTTGTTCATTCTTCCCGCATCCGCCAAATGCAGAAGATATGATCTTCACCTGGTCTGACAACCCATCAATATCATTTAAAGTCTGGAATACTGTGCCTGTAATGATATTGACCTTGACAGGAGTGCTGATGACACCGTTCTCTATTTTCCAGGCACGGTTGATCGCAAGTGTAAATGTTGATAACCCGCTTCCATGATTCACCTTCTCGATGTAAAAACCGTTCTGGATGCCTTTACATAAGCTTTCAAAGCTTTCTTTTCCCGCATCAAAATAAGTGCTGGTCATACGTACAATCGGCTCGTAAAAAAAGTTGATAGAACGTGCATTGCCAGTAATTTCTTCATTGAGTTCTTCAGCAGTTTGAACTGAGTGTAAGCGACCACTTAATATGCCATTTTTAATCAGATAGGTTTTTTGTTTTTTATTACCTTCATCATCATAAGGACAATAGCCTGAAGTAAAGGCTTGATCTCCTTCATCTATAATACTGACCATCTCATTGGCTACTTTTTTACCAATTTCCCACTCAGCTTGCATACTTTCATCTCCAAGCATAAAATCTGCTTCACTTTTATGACCAAAGCTTTCGTGAGCAAAAATTCCTGCTGCTTGTTCGCTAAGAATAACAGAGTACTTGCCTGGTTCTATGCAAGGGGCGTGAATGAATCTTTTTGCTGTTTCGATATCCTCTGTTAACTCTTGAGCAATATTTGCATAATCACTTATATAATGTCCTGTTTTTGTATAACTCGTTGAATACTGATCTTCATTTTCTTTTAATGAATAATATACCATTATTCCTGATAATGATTTGTCATAAGAAAACATCTTGCCTTTGCTGTTGATATAATACTTTTTTAATAAATAATCGGTATAGGCAACATAAGATGTTTTGATTAAAGAATCTCCTTTTAAAATAGGTATAATTGGCTCAACAATTGATTTCTTATCTTCGAGTTTCTGAAAAACAAGCATACTCTTATCACTGCTCATGAATGATTCACCTTGATAAATCACACTCTGATAATGATCTTTGATCGCTTCTACTCCTTCGCTTTTTAACAAATGAAGGATCGTTTCTTCGATCTTATCCAAATTGGTTATTGAAGAATATATCCATTTCTCACCATGCTTAATTCGGATAAATGCGCCTGTGGATAATATTTCTATAGCATTTTCTAACTCACAGTTTGCAAAAACTACTTCACTTTTTAAGCTTTCTTCAATACGGATATCAATGAAATCACAATTGTATTGATTGAGATTGATTGATTCAAAAATCTTATGCATTTTTTTCTCCCTTTTACTCCCTTTTTAGAGTTAATACAAAAATATAAATGGATGAAAAATCTTGTCAACAAAAATAATAGTGAATTTCGTTTAATGAAAAAATTGTTCTTAATCTTTGCTGAACTTATGAATTGCTTTGATAAGATTAAACACAAAACACTTGATTTCAGTTTCATTAAACAATGATTAAAATTGACTCGAAATAGTCTCAAACATTCATCCTTGTAAATGAGTTTTCTACAGGATAGGAATAATCGCTTAGTAGGTGGTAGGACAGAAACATCCCGATGAATAGGCACTTCTGATATAAATAATCAAAAACCAGATTTTATGAGAATGATTATTATGATAATTACTCTTTTTAACGATTATCAGTTATCTGGATTTGGCTTCTCAAATGATATTTCTCACATAACAATAAATTGTAGCGGATTTTGATTGACAATAAATGACTTAAAAATATTCTATATCAAGAGATAAATCTATATAAGATTAGAGGAGTCAACATGATCATCCAAAAATATTTTGAAGATAGAGTTGAACTTTTAAATAAAGTCATGGATCAGTATCTTGTTCCTGAAACAGAAGAACCTAAAGTTCTTTATTCTGCAATGAGATATTCCATTTTTAATGGTGGAAAGAGATTAAGACCGGTTCTTTTATATGCGACTTATGAAATGCTCAATAAAACAAACGATACTTCTCTTTTAGATCAGGTGTCTTTGGCTGCAGCTGCAATTGAAATGGTGCATACTGCCTCTTTAATTCACGATGATTTACCTTCTTTAGACAATTCTGATGAAAGACGCGGACAACTCAGTTGTCACAAAAAGTTTGATCCTGCCACAGCTATTCTCGCAGGCGATGCGCTTTTAACTAAGTCCTTTGAAATGCTTGCAAAAATTGAAGATAAACAAAAAGCCGTTAAATGTATTCAGATTTTGAGTAATGCAATTTCCACACGTGGAATGATTGGTGGTCAAACTGTTGATTTGATCTCTTCCTCAAAACAGAATATCCAGATCAATGTACTAAAATATGTGCATTTGAAAAAGACAGGTGCTTTACTTGAAGCTTCAATTAAACTGGCTTGTGCAATGTATGGTGCAGATGAAAATGTAACGAATACCTTGTCAAATTATGCCCTCAATCTTGGTCTTGCTTACCAGATCATTGACGATATTCTTGATGATGTTGGTGATTTCGAAATGCTTGGAAAAGAGCCTTATGAAGATTCGAGAAACAATAAAACGACTTATCCATCGATTTTAGGGCTCGATAAAGCAAGAAGAACTGCTGAAAAATTACTTGAAGATTCATATAAACTAGTAAAGAATATTCCACATAATCAGATTTTAATTGAATTTGTGCGAATGATAAAAGATCGTTTACCTTAAGAAATGAGTTTTATCCATTGATGCTATTTCTGAAAAAATTAAAGATTTTTCGACCAGTTAATTGCCTGTTTTCTTTCTTTTGTACTTATTTTGCTGGCGTTTTGACAGAAGTTGCCTTAAATCCGCTTGATCATTTTCTCTTAGCATTTTCTGCTGCTATGATCGCCGCTGCAGGATATATTATAAATGATGTGTTTGATTTGGAAATTGATAAAGTTAATCGTCCAGATCGAGTTTTACCTTTGGGCATTATGTCTGTAAATCAGGCAAAATGGCTCTCTCTTGCATTTGCATTTTGGGGGATCTTGATTAGTTATTCTTTGCCTGGATTTACTTATTTTATCTTTGCAACCTTCAATACTATTCTTTTATATCTCTACGCTTCGTGCTATAAAAAGAAATTGCTTATTGGAAATCTGATTGTCGCTTGGTCAACCTCATCTGTCTTTTTGTATGGGGCAATAAATAGTACCGATATTTCATTGATTTATCCAATTACTTTGATTGCCTTTCTTTACACTCTGATTAGAGAGTGGACTAAAACGATTGAAGATATGGAAGGCGATAAAAAAGAAAATGCACATACAATTGCTCTTGTGTTAGGAAAGAAAAAAACAATCCTAATCTCTTTTATCCCCTTTATTCTTTGCTTTTTTACCTTATTCTTTTTCTACTTTTATGAGAATATTCTGACATTAACAGAATATTATCTTCTAAATATATTGATGATATTCCCACTTTTCTTCTTCTTAATCAATTTAATGAAAAGAAGAGAAGAACAAAAAACGGTCCTGTGGACACAAAAAATGATGAAGTTTGACCAACTATTGGTTATTCTAATCTTCATATTTAGCCATTTCTTTATTAAGTGAGGATTAAATGAAAAATGATACCTATTTGAAACTTTTAAAAAAGCGAGAACAGCATCCTTGTTTGTTTTGTTTAATCGATCCAGATAAAAATGACATAAAGACCAGTGTAAAATACGCTGAAATCTATGAAAAAAGTGATGCTGATGCCATTTTAATAGGTGGCAGTATTATGATCAAAGATCAATTTGAGCAAACAATCAAAGAGATAAAGAAAGTTGTGAATATCCCTGTTATTATTTTTCCAGGCTTATTCAATTTTGTGAGTCAGTATGCTGATGCGATTCTTCTTTTAAGTATGCTGAGCAGTAGAAATCCTCAGGTTTTAATCGAAGAACAGGTGCGATGTGCGCCACAGATTTATCAGACAGGTTTGGAAAGTATTCCAACAGGATATCTTTTGATCGAATCAGGCAATCTTTCCTCAGTGCAATATATGAGTAATAGCCTTCCAATTCCAAGGAAAAAGAATGATATTGCAATCGTTCATGCCCTTGCTGGTCAATATTTAGGAATGAAAATGATCTATCTCGAAGCAGGTAGCGGAGCGCAACAGTCTGTCCCTGAAGAAATGATCAAAAGTGTCTCAGAAATTATTGATATTCCCCTAATCGTCGGCGGAGGAATAAGAACACCTCAGGATGCCCATAGTAAAGCATTTGCTGGTGCTGATTTTGTAGTGATCGGTACAGTGCTTGAAGATCTGAATGATTTTTCAATAGTTAAAGAATTTAGTCAGGCTGTTCACTCTGCAAAATGAGATGGATGAGATGATGGAGCATTTATGATTGATATTCATAATCATCTTTTATTCAATCTTGACGATGGCGCTGATGATCTTGAAACTACTCTTCAATATTTAAAACTTGCTGAAGATTCTGGAGTGAAACACTTAGTTTTTACACCACATTACATGCCTGGTTATTACAATAACCATAAAAATAAAATTCAAA
Organism: uncultured Candidatus Cloacimonadota bacterium; assembly: GCA_964573665.1. Taxonomy (GTDB): domain Bacteria; phylum Cloacimonadota; class Cloacimonadia; order Cloacimonadales; family WRIO01; genus JAGOCT01. The sequence goes on from CAZNKI010000002.1 coordinate 130,430, forward strand.
CTTCATTTCATGAAGTGTTGAAACATAAAAATGATTACGCCCCGAATTTGACTCTTTATCATTCTGCAGAAGTGTATCTCAATGGTGATACCATCATTGATGATATCTATCGGGAAAACTTCTTTATCAATAATACTCAATATGTACTCATCGAAAATAACCTAAATGGCTTTACAGATGATCTTTTTAACTTACTCTTTCAAATGAACAGAAAGGGTTTACGTCCAATATTAGCACATCCAGAAAGATACAAGGATATTCGTGAAAATGTACAGATTGCAGAAGACTTTATGCAAAGAGATGTTTATTTGCAAATCAATACAGGCAGCCTATTAGGTGCTCATGGCTCACAAGTTAAGAATGTTGCCCTGGAATTGATTGATAGAGGTTGGGCTCATTTCTTAGGATCTGATTGCCATTGTCATTCAGGTGTGTATGATTATGCTGAAGCGCTTGAATTGATTCGAAAAGAGTTTGACGATAAGACAGCTGAACTGCTCTCAAATACTTTTCCTTCAAAGATGCTTAAGAATGAATCAGTCCCTTATTTTTACCTCAGCAGACAGTTACCCCCAAAGAAGAAAAGTGCTATTGATAAATTCTTGTCTTTTATTGGACTATCAGATTAATGTGTAAACTGGAGAAGAAATGAAAAAATTGCTTATTACTGGAATTACGGGTTTTATCGGTAAAAATGTAGCTCGAAAGATCATAGATCAATATGAAGTAACAGCGCTGATTCGTCCTAAAAGTGCCGTGAACCGCTTTTCTGAGTTTAAAGATAAAATTAACTTTGTGGAAATAGATCTCGCAAATATCAAAGCGCTAAAAGCTTTCTTAGATAAAAATGCTTTTGATTATATCGTTCATATCGGTGCAATTCGTGGAGGAAGAAAATTCTCCAAAGAAGAATATCAAAAAGCGAATGTTTTTGCTACAGAACAATTAGTGCTTAATGCCGTAAAAAATAACTCAAAACTGCTCTTTTGCTCTTCTGTTGGCGTCTTTGGTGCGATACCAATTGAACTTCCAGCAAACAACCTTACACCAAAACAAGAAGACAATTATTATCATTTTACGAAAATCAGATGTGAATCGATTATACAGAAATATGTACTTTCTGGGAAACTCAATGCATATATTCTCAGACCTTCCATTACTTATGGGGGAGAGGACTATGGTTTCCCATATACTTTATGCAAACTAATCGACAAAAAGATACTCGTTTATCCCGATCAGCCCATCCGAATCCACATGACACATATCGATTTGATTACTGAAGCCTTTGTTAAAGCGCTTGAATCAGAATGTCTTAGTGGAAAAGAATGGATCATCGCCGATGATAAACCAGTGATTTTTGAAAACCTGATTCAGTTCATTGCTGATAAGCTTCATCATAAAGCATATCCAGACAATCGTAAGATTGACCCTTTCTTTTTTGAAACAGGTGAACGGATTAGTCGTTTGATTAATAGTGAATTATGGGTCAGTCGCTTTGAGTTGATCTCAAAAAACTGGTATTATGATGTGAAAGATGCTTATGAAGATCTGAAACTAAAAAAATATGAAACGATACCGATGTTCAAGAAAACAATTGACTGGTATCTGTCCTTAAAAAAATAAACTGGAGTTAATGTGGCTATTCCAATCTTACACTTTTGGGAAAAGTATTATTCCAATCCTGATGAAGGATTAGGCTCAACTTATGAACGCTTTATGATCAACAGAGTATTGATCAAAGCATTGAGACATTTTAATGTAAAAACTGTACTGGAAGCCCCTTCTTTTGGTTTTACTGGAATGAGTGGAATTAACAGTGTGCCTTATGCGCTTAAAGCTTGTGAGGTAACACTAATGGATCATGATCAAAAGAGAATTGAATATATAGAAAAAACATGGAAAGAATTGAACTTAGATTTAAAGACGATTTTTACAGAAGATTATTTGAAGATTAATCGCCCTGATAATTGTTTTGATCTTTCATGGAACTTTTCAGCACTTTGGTTTGTCTCGGATCTCTCCGCTTTTTTAAAGGAACTTGATCGCGTAACCAGAAAAGTCATATTGATCATGGTGCCCAATCAGACAGGGATAGGCTATATTCAACAAAAGTATTTTGGACAGGATGACTTAAAAAAATATCTGAATGAAGATTTTATCAAGATCCCTCGTATTAAAAGTGAAATGAAGTCCCTGGGCTGGTCATTGCTTAACCATGAATATATTGATTGCCCACTCTGGCCAGATATTGGGATGTCAAAAGAAGACTTTTTAAAGAAACTTCATCTCTCTGCTTTACTCCCAAAACAAAAAGTTCAGCATGTAAAAAAACCCGTGACTATATTAGATTATTATTCTGGAAAAGAACCCTCAATGGAAAAACAGTTTGCTGCGTATGAGTTCTTTGAAAAACATGCTCCAGAAACTTTTAAAAGATTTTGGGCGCATCATCAGTTTTTACTCTTTACAAAAAATAAGACAAAATAATAGTTGATTTTAATTTATGAATAAAATGATAACAAAGATACTCATTAGTATCGGCATTGGACTTGTTTTTTTGGTGATTTGGTGGCATTGGATTGATTTTCCTTTGCTGGTATCCTATTTCTCAAAAATCAATGTAAAAGTAGCAATTCTTGCTTTTATCTTTTATATCTTTTCATATTTTATTCGCTCTTATCGATGGAGATTATTACTCTCCACTTCCAAAAAGATCAAACAAAAAGACGCTTTCTCTTATCTGATGGCAGGTAACTTTATCAATTATCTGATACCAATCAGAGCAGGTGAAGTGACAAAATGTCTCTTTATCAAAAAAAACTACGGCATCCCGATGAGTCAGTCTTTTCCTTCGGTATTTATCGATAAGTTATTCGATATGTTTGGAATCTTTGTGATTATTATTCTGATCCCTTTGATCCCAATCAATTTAGATCCATATCTTTCTTCGCTGATCTTTCTTTTGATTTTTGTCTTTTTCTTTGGCGCTTCTGTACTTATTTTTGCAACATATAAAGAAGAAAAGGTGATTACTCTTTTGCAAAAGATGTTATTTTTCTTTCCAAAGAAATATAAAATCAAAATCCACGATTTTATCGAATTGTTCATTCAAGGAACAGCAATATTCAAAAATCATATCAACTTACTTCTGCCTTGTATCCTTCTTACGCTTTGTTCAGTGGTTTGTGATAGTTTATTCTTTTGGAGTGTGTTTAAAGCATTCTCTCAAAAGATTGACTTTGTCTTTGTACTTTTTGGTTATACTTTAATTTTTCTCAGTTATATATTACCACATCCTCCAGCGCAAATTGGATCAAATGAACTGATCATGGTTCTGATTTTCTCAGTTGGATTTGGCTACTCAAAAGAAATGGTCAGTGCCGTTATGACCTTCTCTCATCTCATAACAGGCATTATTGTGGTTACAGTGGGTATGCTCGGATTGAGCTACTCTGGATTTAACTTAATTGATTTTTTAAGAAATGGAGATAAAAATGAATCAAGAGATGCGTAATTTAGAAATCCTCGACAATTTAAAAAACACAAAAGAACAGATCTTGAAAGAATTACATAAAGTAATTATTGGTCAGGATCAGGTGATTGAGCAGATCATGATTGCTATGTTTGCCAACGGACATTGTCTGATTGAAGGTGTGCCTGGTTTAGCAAAAACATTAATGATTTCAACTCTGGCAAAAATCCTCCAGCTCAAGTTCAGCCGTATTCAATTTACTCCTGACTTGATGCCTTCTGATATTACAGGAACAGAAGTCCTTACTGAAAACAAAAATGATGGATCACGCTTCTTCCAGTTTATCAAGGGTCCCATTTTCTCCAATCTGATCTTAGCCGATGAAATTAATAGAACACCACCTAAAACTCAATCAGCTTTACTTCAGGCGATGCAGGAATTTCAGGTGAGTGTTGGCAATACAACTTATCCTTTAAACGCTCCATTTCTTGTACTGGCGACACAGAATCCTATTGAACAGGAAGGAACCTATCCTTTGCCTGAAGCGCAGCTTGACCGCTTTATGATGAATATTATTGTTGATTATCCTGATTTTGAAGAAGAAAAGAAAATTGTCATGAGTACCACTTCTCATAAAAGAGAAGAAGTTCAGCCGGTGATTACCCAAGAACAAATCCTTACCATTCAATCTGCTTTGTTTGATATTCCTGTCAGTGATCATGTATTGACTTATGCGGTGAGACTCGTGCGTGCTACTCGTCCAAACAGTCAGGATGCTCCTGATTTTATCAAGAAATGGGTGACATGGGGGGCTGGTCCTCGTGCATCTCAATACTTAGTCATTGCAGCAAAGATTTACGCAGCACTCAACGGCAGACTCTCTCCATCTATTGATGATATCAGACATATTTCTGAAATCGTACTTCGTCATCGTGTACTCGTTTCTTATGCTGCAGAAGCAGATGGATATCGCTCCGCTCAAATCGTTGAAAAACTGATTAAAGAAACAATCAATTAATATTTTAAATTAAAAGTCCTGCGGGTATGATCGCTCGCAGGACTATTTTTTTATTCTTTTTTATTTATCCCTTGACGATAAAATGAATGATTGTTAAGAATGACCTAATATGAAGATTAAGGAGTAAGCAATGAGTCTTAGATTAGAAAAAATTGATATCAAAAATTGGAAAGCCGCTACTGAATTGAAAACTTCAGAAGATCATAAGAAGTTTGTTGCTCCAAATGTTTATTCGATTGCTCAGGCACAGTTTTATCCGGAAGTGACCGCTTATGGGGTTTTTCACCACGATCAGATGATTGGTTTTACTATGTATGGTATCGTGCCAAAGAGTGAAGATAATCATGATGACCGCTTATGGATTTGGCGATTGATGATTGATGAAGATCATCGTGGTAAAGGTTTTGGTAGAGATACCATGAAATTGATCATCGAAGAAGCAAAAAACTTAGGATATCAAACCCTTGTCTTAAGTACAGAACCTGAAAACTATAAAGGGATCAAACTCTATGAAAGTCTTGGATTTAAAGCAACAGGAATCATAGAAGATGGAGAAGAAGAGTACGTATTAAGTCTATGACAGTGCATCAGATCCTTCTTTTTTAAGATATTTATTATCTTTTCTCTTGACATAAAAAGCATCACTTAATAACTTGTAAACATAAGATGAAGTGTGCGCCCGTGGCTCAATTGGATAGAGCATCTGACTACGGATCAGAAGGTTTGGGGTTCGAATCCCTACGGGCGTGCCATTTTTTTTTGCCCAAATTTTAACCAACATCAATACATTTTTCAATAAAAAGATAATTCTCTTAAGTTTATTTTATGTTAAAAAAAACAGGAGCTTAATTCACAAAGCTCCTGTTTAACGATTACGAACATCATCTAACATGACTTAATCTTTGACTGAATTATTTTTGCTTCCTTCGTCGCTTGATTCAATTGTTCTGTTGATAAATGATGACTGATGCTTTCTTTTGATTCTGAATATTTTTTAAAAGTCTCTCCAGAACTTTTGCTGCAAGCCATTGAAATCCACTTATAGGCTTCATAAAAGTTGTGTTGATCTAAATAGTGCTGTGAAAGTTGATATTGAGCATCGCTAAAACCACTTTCAGCTGATAAAAGAAACCATTTGAGCTTTTGATCATGATCTTGATTGACACCTTGACCCTTTGCATACATTAAACCTAACCCAACTTTCGTCAAACAAGTCTGAAACCCTGATTATTAAGGCATCGACTTT
>CAZNKI010000003.1:0-130592 GCA_964573665.1 uncultured Candidatus Cloacimonadota bacterium
TCTCATGACCACCCCGTCAGCTGTCGCTGCCACCCCTCCACATTGGGGAATTGAGATGGTCGTATAAATCATTGTGCCGGAATGATTGTAGAATGAAAAAACATTGCTACGAAGATATCAGGACTAGCGTCCCTATATACTGAATCACTGCCATTGCTACTAAGATATCAGGACTAGCGTCCCTAAACATTGAAAATCTGAAATGGCAACCAAGATATCAGGACTAGCGTCCCTATACATTGATTATCTGAAATGGCTACGAAGATATCAGGACTAGCATCCAGAGATAATGAAAAGACATTTATGATTGTTGAAGCTTTTTTATTCGGTATATACGGCTCGAGTCGAGCCAGCTCCATGACTAATTCAAAACTCTCAAGTTGGAATAGATAATTTCTTACGTTAAAATAGTGGCGCTCCCGAGCGGATTCGAACTGCTGACCTTTTCCTTCGGAGGGATAAAAAGAAAAAGACATAAAAGCATGAGAAAAAGAAAAATAAAGAATACACGAAAAACTAATAACGCCAAAGCAACGCCAAAAATGTATTTGAATTATTACAATAACAACATTAATTTAGATTATTGGCTTGACTTAAACTTAAAAAATTATTAAGAAAAAAGTAAGGAGATTATATGAAAATGAATGATGATGCAATTGCTGAACTTTATTACAAGATAATAAAATCTGAAATGTTAAAAGAAAACAGTTGTTTTAATCCTAGAATTTCTTTAATTCCTAAAGAGTATGAGAAAGATTTCTATAATGGTATTAGTACATTGTTTGCGAATAATAAATATAGTTTGAAGTATAATAGAAAAGATCAAATTTTTGAATGGATAGATGATACGAAAAAAAAAATTGATGTTCTTTGTATGGAAGTAAGTACGTATTATGAAGAATTTTTAGACTTATCTAATCGATTAGATACAATAAAGAAAGAAAACTGTATCGAGATTATTGAGAGTATGCTTATAGATTTTAAAGATTTTATTGAAAATGCGGAGTTTATCAAAAATGCTAAAACTTTAAAAAAGAATGAGACTAAGCAACTCTTTTTTAAAAGAGCCAAATTAAAAAAAGAAATTGAAAGATTATGTAAACACTATAAAATTGACTTTAAACAATTAAAAGAAAAATTGAAAAATTATGATAATGCTTTAAATTATTTGCAATGTCAAGAAATTAACTTATCCGCAGAATATCAAAATGAAAATTCTAAGGAATCCACTTTTACACTCCCAGAAAATAAACTGGAAGATTGTTCTCTTGAATATGTAAATATATGTAAAAGTATTAGATTTAATAAAACAATTTTTTTGGATTATCTTAATTCGCTTTCCGATTACATAAAAAATAACTTTACTTATGTAAAAAAAGAAGAAAAAATACTGAAATGTCAAATGATAGTAAATAATAGATTTAAGGAATTTATTCTTAAAAAATTACCTAGTTTAATCAATCAATTTCATAGTAATGTTGATCAGGATGTATTAAAATATTCAAATAAATATTTTAATTCTAAGAATAAATTAACAAAACGTTATAATACGATTCCGATATTCTATTTATTTATGGTCTATGAGGATAATAATGATAATAATATTGATTTATTCTGGATACGGGTTAAAGAATATTTAAACAAAAAAAATTATATAGAAAAATTTTATATTGTAAATAATATAAAGAATAAAGAAGTAAAAAAAATTACTTTGGATTTAATACTAAAAATAAAAGAAAAATCAAAAAAAAATTCTTGTTCATCTTTAACTAATATACACAAAAAATACTTGAATGATGATATTAGTAGATCTAGATTACTTGAATGGGTAAAAAAGAATGTTATTGTTTTTAGGCAACAAGTAAAAAATAAGAATAAGGATAATTTAAAGTTTGTTAAAATATTAGCAGAGTTAAATGATGAACAAATCATAAAATGCCTTTCAGTTATAAAAGAAAAAAAAGTTGATCAAGGACGATGGGAAAGTAAAGAAACTATTAAAAAAAAGATTCAAGCTTTATTGTAAGAAATTGGAAAACAAAAGTATAATTGTTTAAACAAGTTTTAAATAATTGATAAAAAAATTACTTTTTCCGTATCAATACTAACAGAATAATATTCTTAATACTTATGCAAATATTTTTGTGATTTATCGTCATATGTAGATGTTTACTTAAAAATTCTCTATCAAACAAATTATTGTTTTTTTGATTAAATGTTTGCAAGTTAATTGTATCTTTGTCAGATTAAAAATACATTTTTATAATCAATTGTTTAAAAAATTGAAAATATACAAAACGATATACCGGAATAGAGAGTTATTATATGATGTATAAAGCAATGATAAACAGTAAGATAAAGATAAATACCATTTTAAAACAATAACTCTTTCGGAATTTTAGAAAGAAGTTAATATTCCATTAGTGATCAGAAATATTAGCTGAACACACTCTTGCAAGAGAATGGGACCGGTTCCTCAATAATAGGAGGATTAAATGCCAAAGAAGCATTTATACAAGAAAATCATCTCAAATCGTATATACGATTTCAAGATGATAGCTGAGTTACTGAAAATCCATGTCAGAACAGTTCAGACTTGGCATAAGGATGGATTGGTTGTAACTAATGAAGCATCACATCCATATTTGGTAATGGGATATGATTTAAAGCAATTTTTAATTAATCGTAATAGTAGCAGGAAAGTGAAATTAAACGAAGATGAGTTTTACTGTTTAAAATGTCGTTGTAGTACAAGATCAGATAGGGAATCATTGCATTATGAATGTACTAATAAGAGAGTAGGGAAGGATAAATTGCAGATCATTATTCATGGAAAATGTATTACTTGTGGTAGTGAAGTAAATAGATTTAGTTCCTATTCACAAAATTCACAATGTATGAATAAAGAGTTGGTAAAAGGAGGAAAAGGAATTGGTTCCTGCTTCCTAAACACTGACAAGGATTATAACTTTTTTAACGATGTAAAAAGGAGTAAAAAATGACAAAAAATAGAGAGAATAATATAACTTCGGTAACTAAAGACGAAGTTTTGATGAACATTGAAGAAGCATCAAAATATCTTGGGATTAGCAGGAATTCTCTTTATGCAAAAACATGTAAAAATCAAATACCTTTTTACAAATTGGGCAAGAGGATTCTTTTTGATAAACATGAATTGTACTGTTGGATTACTCAGAATTTCAGAGTTAAGCCTGATTTCGAAATAGAACAGGAAGTTAGACAACAAATTCTGAACAAAACAATCACAAACAGAAGTGGAGGAAATCATGAAAAACAATAACACTCTTATTCAATACGAATATACAAAATATCTTAGACAAGCTAAAAGACGAAAAGAAGGGACAATAAGAAAAGCTGAATATGCATTAAAATGCTGGTCTATGTTTTCAAAAAATAAAGATATTAAAAAAGGTATTAATCCAGATATGATTTGTACTTTCAAAGAAAAGTTACGTGAAGGCTCAATAAAAGGGATAAGTAACATTTGCTTAGGCACTATTAATGATATACTTGTTCAATTAAAAGCTTTTTTTAATTGGATAAGCTTAAAACCTGGATATAAAAGTAAAGTTAAATCTAGTGATTTGGAATATTTTAATTCAAGTTATGAAGAACTGTATTATAGATTCAATAAAAATATTCAAGAGTATCCAACTTTAGAGCAAATATTAATTATATGCCGGTCGATCGAAATTATTAATATTATTGATGAACGCGATAGAGCATTTATTGCTTTTCTTTTTATTTCTGGTGTAAGAATTGATGCGTTAGCATCTCTTAAAATTGGATCTTATATTATAAACAAAAGAATGATAGATCAGTCTCCTAAAAAGGGTGTAAGAACTAAATTTTCAAAACACATAACTACAACAATTTTTCATTTCAATGAAGAATTAATTACTTATTTTGAAAACTGGTACAATAAACTTAAAACAGACGGATTTGGGATTAATGATCCGCTTTTTCCTCAAGCCAAAAAAGCAAATGAAGGTGTTACCTTTATTAACTCAACTAATATTTCAAAAAATGCAATGACATCTCAAGGTTTCAGATACATATTGAAAAATCGTTGCAGAAATGCTGGACTGCCATACTTTCCACCTCATTCATTTCGTCATGGTTGTATAGCATATGCCATGGAAAATGCCAAAGATGCTCTTGATATTAAAGCTATAAGTCAAAATGTTGGTCATGAAGGAATTTCTTTGATTTTAACAACTTATGGTAAACTTCATGAAAGAGAATTAAGTAATTGTATAAAAAACATTGGAGGGAAAAATGAGATTAAATAGAATTACTGAAAATCCAATCGAAATGATAAGGATAAATGAAAAAATTAGTCAGAAAGAATTCGCAGAAAAAATTGGATATTCAAATAAAGATCAATATGCCTATAATGTAAAAGAATTTACATTAGATATCATACAAAAAATTCAAGCAGTATATGGGATAAATATCTCAATGGATATCATCTCATACTTAAAAGGCAAATTAAGAAATCAAAAAAAAACAATTCCCAATAAAACAGTTCAAAAGAATTCCAATCTAAATAATAATAACCCTTCCAATTTATTGGATCTAATTAAATAAGGAGAATAAAATGGATGATCTTAAAATCAATAAATATGAGCTAAATGACTTCTATCAGTCTTATCTCTCAATATTTGAAGAGACAACTGATGCCCCAATAGAATTCATTTTTACCACCTTACTTTCAGCTTTAGGAGCTACAATTTCTTCAACACGGTGGATTTGTTGGGGAAATAAGAAAATTTATCCTAACATTTGGAGTATGCTTGTTGGAGGTTCCACAAATTTAAGGAAATCCACAAGCTTGAATATAGCTTTACATTTTAATCAATTAATCGCTAATAAAAATGAAAACAGAAATTTTATTCTTCCTAATGATGGATCTTTTGCAGCATTATTACCTATACTTGAACAAGAGAAACATGGAATAATAAAACATTCTGAAGTAGCGACTTTACTTGAGAACATGTCTAAAGGTTATAATTGCAATATGAAATCCTTGTTTACAGATTTTTTTGATGTACCTTATTCTCATAAGGTGTCTCTTAAAAAAGAAGAAATTTCAATAAAAATGCCTATCTTTTCAATGGGAACAGCTACAACCTTAACATGGTTAAAACAGAATATTACTGCTGGAGATAGAGAGTCAGGCTTTTTAGCTAGGTTTTTGTACTGCTATAGAGAAAAAAAAGAAAAATCGCTCCCAATTCCAGCTTTACCTGATCAAGAAAGAATTAATGAAATGGAAAAAGTGATGGGAAAATTGAACAATCTCGCTGAAGAAGAAATAAAATTGGATAATTCTTTTAAAGACATTTATGTGCAATTTTATAACCAAATTGATAAAGTTTTATGTGATCCATTTATTGATGAGGGGTCAAAATCATTGATTGGCCGACTTCAAACAGATTATTTCTTAAAACTTACAATTTTAGAATGTGTTCTTACTGGCAAGAATACAGCAACAATAAATGAAGCTAATCGAGTAATCTACCTTATCAACTTCTATTTTCAACAAGCAACAATCATTATGAATAAAATCTTAAAGACCGAAAAGGCTAAAAATGAAGAGAAACTATTGGAGTATTTAACTAAGAAAGTTAAGGCTAATACAACAGAATTACATAAACTCTTTAACAATAACATTCATTCGAATGCATTACAAAGTATTCTTCGATCTTTAATAGATGCAGGATTAATCAGAAAATACAATGAAGGTAAAATCATTTATTTCGAAAGAATAAAAGAAACATCAATTACGAATTGATAATTTATTGCTAGACAATAAGATATAGTGATAATTCGTAATTCGTATAGGGCAAGGCTCTTGCAAGTAAAAAAGCAAGAGCCTTTTACGTTTTTCTCCTTTTTCTGTCATATATAAGTAGTAAGGAATTTTTAATAATAAAAGGAGGAGTTATGACACCAGGAAACCCTGTTTGGGCTTTAAAATTAGTCCGAGAGACTTATCCTAAATACAAAATAAGCGGTTCATCGGATGTCTATCAGTTAGCAAAAGAGTTTATCTTTCCAAAACTAGTTAATGCAAATGTTGAAAGCTTCTATTTCATCGGAGTAAATAACTGCAATGAAGTGATGATTATTGATGAACATTCTAGAGGTGGCGTTAATGAGTCTAGGATTTATATAGCAGAGATTGCTAAGAAATTACTACTCTGCAATTGTAACCAAGTTCTTTTGATTCATAATCACCCTTCAGGTAATTTAGTTCAATCACCATCAGATATGTCGATTACCGAGAAACTCAGAGAAGCCTTAGCTTTCTTTGAAATTAGAGTCTTAGATCACTTAATCGTAGGTTATGAGGTTGATAATTTTATTTCTTTTAAAGAACTAGGCTTGATTTGAAAGAAATATTGTAATCGAATGCTTGCTTTAATCAAGTATTTCTTGAAGATAAAAAAATGCTTGACTTCTATTTAAAAATGAGTTTATATGCCTTTATAATATAAATGCGAGGTGAATATGCCATTAAAAGATCCTATTTTAGGAAATTGTTCAAAATGTGATAAGACAAATGTTCTGCTTTGTACAAATTGTGGATTATGTGCTAGCTGTAGTGAACATATTTCTTGTATTGCCACTAAACAAAAAGAGTTAATGTATGGACTCATTTTAGTTGAAGGTGGCACTTTTAACAATGGGAAATCAAGCATCACATTATCCTCATTTTATATTGGTAAATACGAAGTAACACAGAAAGAATGGCAGGAAGTTATGGGTAACAATCCCTCTAATTTTAAAGGAGAGAATCTTCCTGTCGAACAAATTACATGGTACGATGCAGTGGAATTCTGTAATAAACTAAGCAAAAAAGAAGGACTAGCTCCAGCTTATACAATAATCCGTAAAGAAGTTAGTTTTAACTGGCATGCTGAAGGCTATAGACTTCCTACCATTTTAGAATGGGAATATGCTGCTCGTGGGGGTGGATTTTCTAAAGGTCACAAATATAGCGGAAGTGATAATATTGATAAGGTTGGCTGGTATAGTGAAAATTCAGGTGGTACAACCCATGCAATAGGCACCAAGATACCAAATGAGCTTGGCATTTCGACATGAGTGGTAATGTGTGGGAATGGTGCTGGGATTGTTATGGAGGCTCTTGGCGTTTTCTTCGTGGGGGTAGCTGGAGTTATAATGGTGGTAACCCAACCTACGGTTGTGCTGTATCGGAAAGTACAGCTGCCGATTCCGATTACAAGTATTGCCACATCGGATTTCGATTGGTACGGTCAAGAAAGTAATTTATAAATAATTAATAATGAAGTTGACAGAGTAAGAAATAGCTATGCAAAACCTTATGAATAAAAATTGAAAGGTGTTATATCTTTTTGAAGTCTAAAATTTTTTACGTTAATGTAATATAATCCTTCTATTCGTTTGAAATATCAATCATAAAAAAGAAAATATCTTTATTTATGTAATAGCCTAAAACAATAATTTAATTTTTTAACCTTAAAATAAATCCAAGAAAAACCTTGTCGCACTATAATACTATTCAAAAACCAATAAAAAAGGAGTATCGTATGAAAACAACACCATTACAAAGTCACTTGTTAAAAGAAGCCCTGATCAATGAGATCTCGGTCTTGATTTTGCGTTTAATGAACTTTTCTGATTATTACATCAGTCTGGAATTCAAAAATAATTCGATGTATCTATATGTCAGTAATCAATCGGGTTTGCTGTGTAGCAAGTATATCGTGTTAAATAACAGCGAAGCAGAAGATAACCTGAGTGAGTGCCTGAAAGAACTAAAAATGATGTGGCAAGAGGTGTATCTCAGCTATGTAAATCTCGTAAGCTTTTATAATCTTATTAATGAAGAAAGCGCTTAGGAGGATAATATGAATGAACTGGCTATTCAAAAAGAACAGGTTATCGATTATGAAAAAAAAGCACTTGAATATCTTGATGCTATGGGTATGACTAAGCAACTGAGTGAATCACAGAAAAAACAGTTTATCGAGTTAGCTTCGGCTTATCAACTTAATCCGTTCAAGCGTGAGATTTATCCCATTGTCTATAAAAATAAAATGGGTGGTAATGATATGAATCTGGTTACAGGCTATGAGGTATATATCCAAAGAGCCAATCAATCTGGGTTGCTCGATGGTTGGACCTGGCAAACAGATGGTGAAATCAAATTCAAAACAGATTTGAGAACCACAAAAGATGGCCGAGATTACCAGACTAAAACCATTGATAAAGAAAAAAGTAATCTACAAGCAACTGTAACTATCTATCGAAAAGACTGGTCACATCCTTTTGTTCACAGTATTACCATAGATGAATTTTCAGGCGAATCTGGGATATGGCTTCAATCACCTAAGTTTATGCTAAAAAAAACAGCCGCTTCACAAGCCTTTCGTTTATGTTTTTCTAAGGAGCTCTCCGGTATTCCTTATACTTCAGAAGAAACAACTACCTTTAAAACATATCTCGAAATGTCTCCTGCTCAGGAAATTAAAGAACAACCTCAAATATCAGCTCTGATTGAAACAGAAGACAGCAATATTTCTGATGATAGTCCAGAAGAACTCCTCCCAATTGTAAAAGAGATCTGTCTTTTAGCTGAAGATTTATTTCAAAAGCAATTTCTTACTGACAAGAAAAAACAAAACATTATTGAAAAGGCAAAGGACCCTTCTACAACTAACGGATTACATCAATATCTGATATATCAGTTATCGTTGTTTCAACGCTTATATGCTTTAACAGAGCAAGCTTTGATTACCGAAAATGAAAAGGTTGAATTATATAAAGCGATATTATCAGCAAAAAGTCAGGAATTGAAAGAACTGGATAAAACTTTAAACAGTATTGAATTAAACAAGGAGGTGGCATAATGCAAATCACCAACCAACATCATTTGCCATTACCCATATACAGGGCAATTTTAAACAACACTTACAGCGGTCAGGGTCATGCATCATTTTCATCTGTTACTGGTCTTTTAAAAGGCATTAAACAATTTGTACTTGAACAAAGACATCAAGAAGATCTGGAAGAAGATGCCAGTGATAGAATATGGAGTCTTATGGGTTCAGCCATACATTCCGTACTTGAGAAAAGTGAAACAGATGATAATCTTGCTGAAATCAGACTGCAAACAAGCATTGATGACAAGATCCTTACAGGAGGAGTAGATCTTTATGAAAATGGCATTATCTATGACTTTAAATTTACCTCTGTGTGGAGCTTTTTGAATAACTCACGGATCCTTGATTGGACCAGGCAGTTAAACATGTATGCTTATCTTTACAAAAAAGCTGGATTTGAAGTAAAGCAACTAAGGATAATTGCTATATACAGAGATTGGCAGAAATCAAGATACAAAAACCTTAAAGAAAATGAACGATATCCTAAACAGGTAGAAGAAATTGAAATACCTCTTTGGGATATGGATGAAACAGAAGTTTATATACGAGAACGCTTTTCTCTTATTGAAGAAGCCTTAGAGCTACCTGATGATATGATTGAGCCTTGTTCTTCAGATGAACGATGGGAAGATGACCCTGTTTTTGCTGTTGTGAAAAAAGGAGCATCAAGAGCAAGCAAACTATGTCAATCTCTTAATGATGCGAACGAATATCTTGGCCAACAAAAAGAAAAGGATAGCTTTATTATAGAGCATAGAAAAGGCATATCCAAAAAGTGCCAGGAATATTGCCCAGTATCAAAATATTGTAATTATGCCAAACAAATGTATTTAAAGGAGGCTATATGAAAGGTAATGATATTATTGAAATCATAATGAAGGTACTCGATGCAATATCAAAAGTACTCTCAACTATTTTGAAAAAGTAATAAAATATAATCATTTAAAGGCGGAGCAGAATAGCTTCGCCTTTTTTTATGGAGGGTCAATGCAATTTATAAACGAGAACAAGCTATACAAGATTATCGATCGTTTCTTTTCAGTAAAAGAAAATCTCTTAGGAGAGCTGATTCAAAATGCTGTCAGAGCTAAAGCAGATACGATTCATATCCAGATAGGGGTTGAAAAATCTGATTTAATCCCTAAAGATAAAACATTGTACATTCAGGATAATGGGACAGGAATTAATTATTGTCAGGCACTGCTAGGCATTGCTTTTTCAGACTGGGATCCATCTGTTGATGCACAGGAACCAGCAGGAATGGGCTTTCTGCAGTTAATCACCAATGCAAAAACTGTATGGGTGAAATCAGTATTTGGTGAAATAGAAATCGATTGCGATGCTTTTATTAATAACTCCGATTACAGGCATCAACTTATCATCAAGAAAAGAAAGAGAATAAAGACTTTTGTGGGAACAGAAATACTTGCTGAAATGAAAGAGCATACAATTAATTTTCATCATTCAAATTTAGCATTATATTCTGGATTTAAAGCGTGTATCTTCTTTAACAACCAGGTTATCAAACGTCATAATATCGAAGAATTGATTGATGAAACAAAACAAAAAGGATACCCTTACAGACTGACAATGTATGAAGGCAATTGTCTGTTTATTAGCTTTCAGAAAAATTTCTGGAATAGAACTTATGACAGGCATATCAATTGGTATGGGCAATTTATTAGACTTCCGTTGAATGATTCACTTGATCGTTTAATCAGGATCTGTTATGATGTGCAAAAAGGAACTCCATTAACACCGATTTATCCTGATCGGATAAGCCTTATTGATAATGATAAACTAAAGAACTTTAAAAGCTTTCTTCATCAGTTTACTAGTGCAATGATATTGGAATATTTCCTATCAAACAAACTGGAAGATTTAAATAGAGATTCTGTTAACTCACAGTTGTTAAATCTCTTTTATGATATTTCTACAAAAGAAGAATCTGAGAAAATACCCTATTTACCAATTAGTTATAATGCCTTTGATTATTCTGATTTATCAGATGAAACAATTGTAAAGAAATCGGACTTATATGAGAATGTTAAGCATTTCTGCTCTGAGACATTGTATTTAGATAATACATACCGTTTTGCAGGAGATTTTCCACTCAAGATGATATATGCAAAGCTTAAATATTCGCCAATCCTTGAAAAGCTCGGATTAACTGAAGTAACTGATATTTTTGTCGAAGAGCAGCCACGGACAATAATTAATCAGAAGCCTTTAATTGTTACAATCAGATTGAATAATAATAATGAAAGCTCATTTTCAATCAATAATGCTTTATTGTGCGACGGGTATAATAACTTTCATGTATATGGTATGAATTCAAAAGATATCTATCATAACTTTGTCACCGATTATGACTCGATCATCGGTAATGATGACAGCTTTGATAGTATAGAAACCCAAAGAGATTTTGCATATAAGGATTTTTTGGATGAATATGAGACGAAATTCTCGGTGTTAAGTATAAAACATTTTAATTTTCTTCCTGAATCATATTTGATTAAATGCATTCATTTTGAGGAAAAACAATTAATTGTCGAATATGATAATCATGAACGCAGGAAATACAATCTGGAGGATTTATGAGTGTCAGTGATATTATTGCGCAACAAATTATTGATAAATTAGAAAAGGGAATTATTCCATGGAAACCTACCTGGATTTTAAAAACTCCGATGAACTTTGTGAGTAAACGCCCTTATACAGGAATCAATATGTTGCTTCTTGATAATGAAAACTATGAGTATCCTTATTATCTCACCTTCAGGCAAGTGTCAATGCTTGATGCTCATGTTAAAGAAGGAGAATGTGGACATATTGTAACCTATATGCATCATAATGAAGAGAAACAAGATTGTGATGATGATGAAAACCTGAAAAGCACTAATAACAAAATAAACACAAAAAAGAAAGCCTTTCTTCGTTATTACCGGGTATGGAATATTTCTCAAACAACTTTGAAATTCAATCTCAATACAAATGATTCGATTTCAAGTGAAGTCGATTTGTGTGCAAAGATCATCAATTCATACAAAGACTGCCCTGATATCAATCATCAGGAAGTTATTCCTTGCTATAACAGGGTCAGTGATGTAGTAAAAATACCTAAAGTCCAAAACTTCAAAAACAAAGAAGCATATTACTCAACATTGTTTCATGAATTGATTCATTCTACTGGTCATCAAAAAAGATTGAAAAGAAAAAGTCTTTTGGAATCTCATCATTTTGGTTCAGAAGAATACTCGCTTGAAGAACTAGTTGCAGAAATCGGGGCTTATATGCTATGCTCAAAGGCTCAAATATCAAATCTAACAAACGATAATGCCATTGCATACATCCAGGGATGGCTTAATGCGCTTAAGAATGATCATCAATTGATTTTTACAGCTTCACGATTAGCACAAGAAGCAAATAATTACATTTTAACCTAATCAACAAATTAAATGTAGAAGGAATATATGAAACCCATACAAACTATGATAACATCAAATTTAAAAGCTCAAATAAATCCTGATTTTGCGATATTATTAAGTTTACTAATGACTCAAACATTTAAAGAAGAAAAATATGATATGTTTGTACTTGAACCATCAGAAAAACAAAAAGATAAAATGAATATTAGAATATCAGGTTATCATATTGAAACACAAGAACTCGAAGAAGAACGAATTATAAAAACTATAAACGCACCACAAAACACGCCTACCATCTGGTGTAAAATCGACGACTATGGTGATCGTTTTGTCATTATCTTGCTTCTTCCATCAGATTGGTAGATAATAAAATCTTACACTCATAATCAGCATATCAGGCATTGCTTGGTCATGTTGATTATGAGGGTTATTAAGTTTGTTTTTTTTAGCTATTGTAGAACAAATGAAAATAAATTTTTACATTAATCAAAAAAAATGTTGACAAATTATAGACATGTACTATAAAGTGGCTCTCATAGAATTTACTTAGAATTCTTTAGACGAAAATGAATGGATGTGAGCGATGTTTATAGCAAGAATAGTATTGTTTACGGAAATCAATATATGCTTTTTGTAAGAATAAAATAATTAAAAGATTTTTGTAAGGAGAATTATTATGAAAATTTTGGATAAATTTAAAAAGAAAAATGATTTAAGCGATTTAATTATTGCAAAAGAAGAGGAAAATATATTACAAAACAAAAAATCAGATATTATTGATATTTTACTTGAAGAAGATTTAAATTTAGATAAGAAAATTATACCAGAACTTAATGATCTAAATGACTTTTATAAGTCAAAAGAATTTGTTAATAATCAAATTCTTGAAATTATATCATTAATAACAAAATATGAACATTCAACTTCAATATATTATGATATTCAAGAAAAATTAAATTCTGAAATTTTTAATATAGTTGTTTTAGGCGAATTCAGTCGTGGAAAATCAACTTTTATTAATGCCTTAATTGGAAAGAAAATTTTAATTTCGAATATATTGCCAACTACAGCCGTATTAACTAAGATAATATATAGCGAAACACCAAAAGTTGAGTTAATTCTTAATGATGGCACACAAAAAATTATTAAACTTGAAGAACTTATAAATTATACAACATGTTTATCAAATGAAAATCAAGGATTAAGTTCACAAATTGCTGAAGCAAATGTTTACATGCCTTTGTCATATTGTAAAAACAATTGTATAATAATTGATACTCCCGGAGTAAATGATATTAACGAGCAAAACTGTGATATTACTTATAATTTTTTACCTAAAGCAGATGCTGCTATAATTTTATTAGATCCTGATCAACCATTTAGTGAATCAGATCGTCATTTTATACAAGATAAAGTATTAAAGGAAGATATCACAAAAATATTTTTTGTTTTGAATAAATCCGATTTGCTTAATCAAGATAAAATATTAAATATAAAAAATCACATAAAAAACAGAATTTTAGAGAATGGAATTGTTAAAAATGTTAAATTATATACATTGTCAAGTAAGAAAGCATTAGTTTCAAAGCTAAATAATCTTTCGAATGAATTTGAATTAGAATTTAACTCTTTTGAGAATGATTTATCTCATTATCTTACAATAGAAAAAGGTCGTACTATTATAAAAAAAATTAGTTCTTTGATTGTTTATTCATTATTGAAAGACATCTCGACTTTAAAAATCTACTCAACAAATTTAAAATCTCCTATAAGTGAAATTGAAGAAAAACATAAGAATTTTTTAAATGTTAAATTAGAATTAACAAGCAATAAAAATGAAGTTATACAAAATATTGATAAAAAGAAAAAAGATTTTAAACTTTTTTTATCTAGTATGATTACAAAAGATGTAGAAGATATTTTTGAATCTTGTGAATATACAGAAGTCTCTAATATAAAAAATAGTATAGAATTAAGTTTAAAAACATGGGTTGAGACAAAATTATATACACAAATTGATCATTTTAACAAGAGCTTATTTGTTGAATATGTTGATGAATTATTAGCAAAACTTAATAACTCTCTCACTTGCTTAACTATACCAGAATCAGATGACCCTATAAATTCTTTAAACTATGATGTAACTGTCTGTCAATCAACATTTAAGTTTGAAAATGCAAAAGAGAAGGGAGTTTATAGTGGACTTGGATTAGGGGCATTCGTCTTTTTGACAACACTATCCTTCCCCTTAACATTAATTGCAGGCATTGTAGGTGGTAGTTATATGAAAAGATATTTTCAAAATAAACAAATGAAACAGGATGATCAGATTAAACAAGAGATTATTAATCAAACATATAAAATTACTCAAAATATTGAAGATGAGGCATTTTTAAGAATTGATAAGCAAGTTGAATCAATAAAATTGACTTTAGATAATATTTTTAATGACACTTTTAATGATATTGAAAACTCATTAAAAACTTTAATAGAAGATAAAAATCAAATGATTAAAGATATTTCAGTTAAGCAAAAAAACATTAATGACACATTAAAAGATTTATATATTATTAAACAGAATCTTCAAAGTTTTGTTAATGGGATTATGGACTAAATATGAGCTATAATACATCGATATCAGAAAATATTAATATTTTAAAACAAATATGTGATTGTCATATACTATGTGAAGAAGAAACAGCTAAACTTTTAAATACAATATATTATTTAAATGATTATATAAAAAAAAATGAACTTAAAATAGCCTTTATTGGTGAATTCAGCTCAGGAAAGTCTTCTTTACTTAATGGAATTTTAGGTGGTAATTTTTTGTCTGTGTCAGATGAACCTACGACAGCAACAAATACATATATTAGATATGGAATTGAAAGCAAAGCATCAATTCATTATCCCGATAAATCAATAAAAGATGTAAGCCTAGATAATTTGGAACAGTATTTAAAAGAATCGAAGAAAGTAGAAAATGTTGATCATGTAGAGATCCATTGTTCAGCAAATTTTCTAAAAAAAGGATTAACACTTATTGATACACCTGGATCAAATGCAGATATTGAAGAACACAATAATATCAGGCAGTCTGCAATAGATGAATCAAACGCTACAGTGGTTGTTATTAGTGCTCAATCAGGTATGAAAAAATCATTTATTGATTTTCTTAATGAAAATAAATCAAAATTCTATAAATTCATATTTGTTATAAACAAATGTGACACTTTTGATATTATTGATGATATTGATGATTATGTTGGTGATATTAATTCGCAATTAGAATTAACTAGAAATGAAGTTCGAAATAAGTTAAAAAATGAAGTTGGAGTAAAAGTTAATAATATTCATTGTATTTCAGCTCAACTGTTTTTAAATAAAAAGGAAAGTAATGTCATTGATGTAGAAAAGAGCTTTACTAATTTAATTAAAGATATTGAAAAAATTGCATTTGAAGATAAGGAAAAATTAATTCAAATAAAATTAGTTGCAATGTTGGAATCGACTCAACTTCAAATAAGAGAATTGTTAAAAAAAGAAAATATTGACACAAATTCTTTTATCAATGATTTAAACGAGATTTCAGACTTAATAGATAATTATGATAATAAAATCATGCCAGTTATAAAAAAGAATACACTCGAAGAGATTAATTGGTTAAAAGATAGGGTTAATGAATCATTATCAGATGCAAAACTTCATTTGAAAAGAGAAATAAATGTTTACATCGAATCTGTAACTGAGCCATCAATGTTTATAAAAGAAGTTCCTAATACTATTTCAAAGTATATTTCATCTTATACAGATAATATATCAGAAGATTTTCAAACTAAAGTATCAGAGATATTTGATTCGAAAATCAAATATGTTAATGATTCTTTTTTAGAATTTAAAGCTAGTTTGCTTGCGTATTATAAACAATTAAATATACCTACTAAAATCAGAAATATTACTTATTTAAAGTCTTTTTGTATTGCCTTTGTTCTATCTTTATTATTATCTTTATTGTTAAACAAGAATCCAATAAAAAATTATTTAACTTTATCTCAAAACAAATTTTTAATAATAATTTTCTTTATTATTGCCTTCTTTGTTTCCTTTGTTATTTTAAAAAGCAAATATCAAAAAGCTTTTAGTTTTAATTTTGAAAGTCATATTTGTAAAATTGATAAAATTAAACAAAATTTTAAAAGTAAAATAGTTATTGATTCCATAAAACAAAATCAGAATGTTCGTCTTTGGATTGGAATAATATTAGCGACTTTAAGCTCTTTTATCTTGCCAGTTATTGGAACAATAGTTGGCTTCTTATTGGGCTATTGGATTGGATCTTTTTTTGGCCCAAGCTTATCAGATTTAAAAACTACATATCATAAAGAAGCCGAAAATGTATTAAACCAGAATTTAGATACATATCATAGAAAATTACTAATAACTGCGGACATATATTTAATCAAAATTGAAAATACATCGCTTAGTACATTAAATAAATTAAGAAAAAAATATAATTATGTGCTTAAAAGGACAAAAAAATATAATACAACAACAACAATATTGTTGAGCGAAAAAAGTAAGGAACTTTTAAATTTTGATTCACTTATTAAAAGACATACCCCAAAATTAGAAACAATACATAGTAATCTAAAACAAGAATTAATTGAGATCAATTGATAATAAGGAGGTTCTTATGAATATATTTGAACAATTAGAATTTGTAGTAAACAATATAACTTCAAATTCAAATAGTAATAATGAATTTTATCCTTTCTTTATTGAAAATGATATACAGAATGGGATAGGTTTGAATGCCTCTAAAAATTATGTGCCATGGGATCAAAGATTTCCTTCATCAAATCACTCAGACTTTGATTCTGATGGCATTCCAGATTCTTTAGATAATTTTTTTGGTCCTGGAGCATTACCATATGAATAGCAAATTGATAAATCAATATGTTAATAAAGTGGCTTTTTTTCTTTCTCCAAAAAACAAATTAGAGATATTAACTGTTTATTTTAAAGAACGAATAAACAAAATATGCAATTATGATTTAGATATGCTTTATGATCTACAAGATTTTTTAGACAAAATAGATAAAAATGAATATATCATAAATCATATTAAATCTTTAACAGAAAATTTAAATAAAATATTAACAAACCAACAAAAATACATAATCTTATATAGAAGTTTTTGTCTTTCTACATGTTATCCAGAAATTGAAAAAAAAATATTGTTATTGTGTTATTGGTTTGGGTACAATGAAGATACTTATAATTATATTTTAAATAATGTAAGAAATACATTTAATGTTTGCGATATTGATCAAACAAATAGTGTTTTTATCTTTTATAAGTTACCCGAAAAATATGATGAGATTATTGTTAAATATTCCTTTAACTTTACATTGTTTTTAAAAAGTCAAAAAATATATTTTAAAAAATTAAAAACTACAGATTATGAGCATAGTTTAGATAGAGATTCTTTGGAAAGCTTGAAAAAATTAGATACTCTTGTTAATATTGTAACAGAGCCTCATTTTGATTTTTTATTTAAAGCACAATTAATAACTCTTACAGGGGATAGTATCCTAGTTAATGAAGATAACTTTCCAGATTTGTATCAGCTTTTTCTCAAATGTTGTAAAATTTTAGAGATTCATAATATCCCACAACTTTTTATTACTCAAGGTATGATAAATGCAGAAACTTGTGGAAACAAAGATAAATATTATATTACCATTCATTCTGGATGTATAAATTTGTTAAGCATAGATGAATTAATGTTTGTAATAGGTCACGAATTAGGCCATATTAAAAGCAATCATACTTATTACCAATTTATTGCTAACTATTATGCAGATCTCTCCAGCGTGATACCATATCTTGGAAATTTTTCAAATGTTTTAATTTATAAATGGTCAAGAATGGCTGAATTCACTGCTGATAGAGCTGGATTATTGTGTTGTCAAAATGTAAATGCTGTAATAACTTCATTTATAAAAATGAGCGGAATACCATTTAAATTCTATCGACACATCAATATTGATTCATATTTAAAACAAGCGAAAGAGTTTAAAGAAAATTTTAATAAAGATTTAATTGATGATGCCGCTAAATTTTTATTAACTTTAGATCAATCACATCCATGGTTAGTACTGAGAGCCTCTTATATTAAAGAGTGGGCTGATAGCCCAGCTTATTATTCCTTAATTCATAAAAATGAGAAAAAATTACAAAGCAATGAGTCAATGTTTATCTTAGAAAATAAAATTTAGTCTTTATATTAGTAAGTGACTAGTTAAGCGATCTTTGGATACTGACAATCAATAAGTTATTAAATTATGAATAATTTTAATAATTATTAATTGATTTGGTTTTAGTCTATGATAGGAATGAAATTAAAAGTATATAAAGTCATGTCAAAGTTAAATTTATTGATTTAATGTGAATGACTTTTAAAATCTCTTACAAATGAACAAGCGATGAATTTCTTTGAAATCATAGAAATAAAAACAAAAAATGGGCCAATAATCATTTGTACTAAATATGATATTCAAGGCTAGCAGGATTGGATTGGCACGATAGAAAGTGATACTTTGTCAGATGCAATAATAAATAAAATAAAGTATAACTCTTATGAAATCATAATCGAAGGTAATGATCAATAAGAGAAAGATATGTGATAAAGAAAAAAAACAAAAAATACACGAACTGATATGCTATGTAAAGAGAACCATCTACTAGGTGGTTCTCTATCCGTTAATGTGGTTCAGTTTTTCCGTGAGAGTGGTTCTATTTCTTCAACACAATGGCTCTATGTCATCGAAATATTCAAACAGTTAGTCATTTTAGCTATATCGTATAATTTGAGTGTTCTCAATAGCATTTCTTCGTGGTTACTCTTCAAATCGTTCAGATTCCACGATTGATAGTCTTTCATAATCCTGACTGAGTTACTAAATAACTCAATGTTACCTTTAAAGTACTTCTCTCTCTTTGTTGTATAGTCATAATTACTTTGTGCACTATTTTTTCTACGAGAGAGAAGTATTAAATTCCCCAACCGATTAGTCCATTTTTCTCTATCTTCATCTGTGAAATCTTTGCACCACTGGCTCCTTCTTTCTGGTGTTTGAGGTAGAATGTGCTCTATGCTAATAGTTTCTGGAGGGTTGAATTTTGTTGTGTTTCCCAGATAAGATAAATCTATTTTAAGCAATATATACTTAGCATACTTCTTTCCATAAATTCCTCCCCCTAGTACTCTGATCAAGTCACTCTCTTCGAAATTATAAACATTTGATGACAAAAGCTCTTTTGTATCCTTTGTAGCCTCTATCTTCTTAATAATTGCATTAACATTTTCAACTCTCTTAGTTGGTGATATTCCAATTATCCACTCAGCTGAGAACTTTATTTCAAGCAATTTTAGAAATTCTAACAGATCTTTTGTTTTATACTTATCAAAGTATCTAAGAACAGGAGCTATCCAATAGTCCGCTTCAAATCCTTTTTGCATGAGTGTTAACTGATTATATATGCCAAATCCATTTTTAGCATCGTAGTTGTCTTTGTCAAACAATGCTAAGTAATGATTATAGTATGTCTTTACATATTCAAAAGTGCTTTTACCTTTAGTCAACAAAGCTGATTTATGAACATATCCCTTAGTTGATTGATTAAACTCCTTAGGAGAATATATGTTCTCTTCAAATTCCTTTAATAAGTTATATCCTGCTTTCTGCTTAACAAGTATCGTCCTTAAATGAGAAAGGAAATTATCAAAATCCTCTGCAAAGTACTCTTCTATACTTTCCCATAGCTTTGCATACTCAGTTCGAGTTTTATCATTTGTAATTTTAGCAAGATTTTCTGCTTTCAGGATATCACTATTACGAAGCTTAATCCCACGGTTGTTCATTACAGTGAACAGGTGGAATGCATCTTCTAATTCCTCTGTTGCTACATATATCATCAACACATTTGATCTAAGATATTTGAAAAAGCCGTCTATTGACTTGCCATTGGTGAAATATGATCTGATAACTTGGATATTTGTCGACATATTGCGTATTGAAATATCTTCGTCTTTATCTTCTGAGAGTTTTTTCAGCTCTTCAGTTTTTAAAGTTCCGCCTTCTTCTTTAATATACATGTTTATGAAATCTCTAACACGATCACGAATATCAAAGACAATCCGAATCCTCTCAGGAATATTATCATCATCATTTGCCATCTGATAAATTGAGTCTTTACAAGCTTTGACCCGTGCTTCATTACATGGATCTGTCATATCTCTTATAACAGCGGTAATTAAAAATAGGGTTGTAAGTCTTTGTTGACCATCGAGCAAATCGTATTCATCATACGTAGTGTCACCCTCATTTTTTTCTGTCTTTTTTAAAACCATTGAGCCTAAAAAGTATTGAGAATTTGAGTTGGTTTGACTAGCTTGATAAACATCATCTAAAAGCTCATTCACCTGATCTGCTTCCCATACAAAGGGTCTTTGGTATTCTGGTATCCTATACCATTTCGTAAACACATCTCTTACAAATAGTTTCTCACTTTCAATCTTCTGTGCCATTATCTTCTCCTTTAAGTTAAAATGTTTATTTTTTCAAATAATTATAATAGGTCTTTCTTGATATACCAAACTTTTCGCAAATCGTAGATATAGGAGTCGTTTTATCATTTGCCAAAGACCTTAGCAATGCCACATCCTTATTACTCAGTAGTTTTTTTCGGCCTCCGACAATTCCTCTGGCTCTGGCTGAATTTAAACGAGCCATAGTTCTTTCTCTGATGATGTCCTTCTCGTACTCTGCTAATGCTCCAAATATCGAAAATATAAGCGTTCCTGTTATAGATGTGGTATGGTGCTCTCTTTTAAAGATATAAGTTCCACTCCCTTATCTTGAAACCCTGAGACTATTCCAAGTAGATCTTTTAAGCTTCTGTCAAACCTATCCCGCTTCCAAACAACCAGTATATCTCCTGATCTCAGGTTCTTTAGTATTTAAGACTGGCTTTAATTTCTAAGAATCTTAAACAAGCTATCTTCTTCAGATATTACCTTAATAACTTTTACCTTATGGTTTACATGATGATCAAAATCACAATTTTCTTTTATTGAGTTATGAAGATTATACCAATATTTAATCATTCTTTCAGATATATTTGTATAATTAATCATTTCTTTACCTGATACTTTACAGATTATTATACAAGGTGATCCTATACTTGTTAAATCAAAAGCATTCTTAGTATCATTTTTAAAATGTCTATAAATTGATTCTCCTCCCCAATATTTAAATAAATTATCTGTTCCATTATTTTCTTTTAGTGTTGATAAGCAATGAAACATCCATACTAAATTTATTCTGTTACTCTTACTAGAACTATTGTTATTTAATATCAATTCGGCATCTTTGGAATTGATATAATTATTTTGTTGTAATATTTCAAGTTTTTCTTTTACTAAAAGAGGGGTTAAAGGTTGCAAACCAATTTTACTAACATTCAAAATCTCATTTTCAGTTAATCTAGTAGCATGAAATCCTATAAAAAATTGATCAAATAGTATATTACTGATCATTTCATTAATTTCTATGAAAGGTTCTATATATTGATTTGGAGGAGAGAATAATCTTATTTGAATATCTTCTCTTCCTAAAAGATCTACACGATATTCTTCATCGAAGTATAATTTTACTAATTCTTGATTTTTCTTAAGAATATTTAAAAAAGCATCTGGCCATGATTCAATTAGGTCAAAAACTATATAGTTGTTTGTATATCTCAGTAATGGATGCATATAATCAATTTCTTAGAATATATTGTAGTTTCATCGATTATACCATTCTGAGAAATCCTCGTCATAAATGTCTTTACCTTTCCCCATACAAATATCACGATTCTTGCGATCCTGTTTGAATATTTCAATACCATTATAGGGAATAGATTTACTCTCTTTGCAATATTGAACAACAAGAGTTCTATAGATAAGATTTTCATCAGGACCTATAGAAATAGAGTATAATCCTAAATCAATTAGAAATAATTGGTCAATCTCATTTCTATACAAATCAATAATAAAATTTGTAGCTCTACACAATTCTATAGCAAGATCTTGAACAAGAGCAACATTAAAACAATACTCTTTTAGTAATTTATCATGTAGTTCAGGAGTATATTTACATTTATTATACTTTTTTTCTATGAAAATTCTTTCATTATTCATGCCATCAGAGCTCTCTGAAATAAAATTAAGTAAATCTCGAAGAATTAGCCTATACTTAAATAATGAATCTGAAAAATGTGTATATGTATCGGTCCATTTCCTTGCTAATATCCATTCAATGAGATCTTCAAGCTGTTGATAGTTTTGATTGGACATCGAAGGGACACTTGATGTAAGCCAAGATATTAAGTTTGACATATTTATTAAATTTAATTTATCATTCCATGAAGAAATGTTAATTTTAACAATTTCATTATTTGCGTTTATTGGTACTAAAGGAGTTCTTAATATCTCTGTTGCCCAATCCTCATTCAACTTTGCATATAGTTGTTTAACAAATAAATCTTTAAATTTATCAGAATCATCATACTCTTTATATAAGCACCTACTAGATATAGATTCTTTAAATACTTTGAGTTTTTTAAATTGTTCTTCATTATAATTCTTTTGAGGTATTGCTGCTTTTGAAAAAAACAACATAATCTCTTTTCCTTGTGATGAATGAACTTCAATCTCTTCAACTGTTCCACTTTGATAATTGCTTGTCGGCATTCCTAACTTACTCCAAAAAACTCCAATTAATAAATCACATGAATTAAGTAGTTTTAGATTGATTTCTTCTTGAGGAGGAACACCAAAACTTGCAACTGAATCAGTTTCCCAACCAACAGGCATTAACACAGTGTTATACTTAAAGGAATTAATTATATTCCATTCATTAATAACTTCTCTTATTAGATCCCTTTCTTTCTGAACATCTCCTGGAGATGCGATGAATATTCTAATTACTTTTGCATTATAACTCATAAAAACCAAATCCTTTCTTTTTAAACATTCTAGACAATAAATGTGTTTTATTGTTTCAGAAAATTATCTTCAAGAATCAACCACTTACAACACATTATTAAATACTTTCTAAAATTTCGAATAATTAAAACCCAAGTCTTAAAAGAATATCAAAATGGTATTTAGTTTATTCATTATTTATTGGATCTGTTTTTTTTTTACTAGATGTATTTATGATAAGTTCTCTCAATTTTCCTGTAGAAATCATATGATACAATAAAATTGTTAGAGGTTTTAACCCAACATATCTATCATATCCATAAATAAATAAATCTGAAGCAACATTAATTGGATCTTGGTGTCCCAAACCTAGAAGATCCTTTTTCTTAAGATAGTTTTTTGCTTTTTGATGACTTACTCTTGTTAAAACATTATATGGTTCAAAAAATATCATCGAATAGTCATCATATTTGGGGTAGATAGCTTCTATGATATCTTTTAATTTTATATTAATATTTTCTAATTGATCATTAAGATTAATATCTTCTACTATATACTCTAATTTAGCTTTTTTCCATACCTTCTCATCTTTTAGAAGAATACCATATTCTCTATCCAAACCAAATGTATAAGTTGGACTTCTCTCTGTATATATCAAGCCTAACTTATTAATATCTATACATCTACATTTTTTTATTTTTACTGTCTCCTTAAATGGTTTTTCACATGTTAAATCATATTTGAAAAATCTTTTTTTCCCATTTTCTCTTTGTTTTTCTGAAAGTCCATATGGCTGATTACTTCCAATTCCAATGTAAACGGGAATATAATTATTATTATCAAAGATTAGAAATTTTAAATGTATTTTATCTACATCTTCCAAAGCTTTTAAGCTATCAATCTCTTCTAGATCTTCTTTATTAATTGAACTATCTGTTGAATATTCTTTAATAAAATCCTTCATTTCATTGTTTTGCGAGTCATCTAACAAAGGATATTTTATAAAAAACTCTACATCAACTATACATTTTGCTTTTTTATTATTCATTTTTAACTTTTTTAATGAATGTGGAATCTCTTGTAAACATTTTGAGATTTCTATTCTATGAGATTGATTTAGATAATCATTTAAATTAAAATTATAAATGGCATAAGTAGTATCATTTCTTCTAATATTTTCTGCAATTAATTCCTCACTTAATAACTCATAAATTGGATATATTTGATGTTTGGTATCGCATGTTTTAAAAAGATACTTTTCATTATCTATCCCTGTAAAACTTTCTAAAGTATTAATGTCCTGATAAAAATACTTTTCAAAATTCAGAATAAAATTAATATCATACAATTTCTTTTTTGTGCTAATAAAACTTTCATACTTACTTTTACTCTCTTTTATTACTTTCATAATTTCTTGTTTAAGCGTCATTGAATACCTCCTATATTTATATATACATATTTTTACATATCTCTAAATCTCAAATATATTTCACCTGTCTCAGACGCATGTCTTCTTTTTCGTAATAATAAATGATCTAATTGTATCCTCCCATCTAATACTGCTATTAAATCTTCTCCATCCATTAAAATAATTGATTTTATTGATTTATCATTTTGATAATGCTCTGAAAATCCATTAAAGGAAATAAAAAGACCAAGAGTATTTTTCAATTTTCCATTTATTTTGCCTTCAAATTTTAGTAATTCACCGGTATTAACAAGATTTTTTTGCCACTTAGCTTCTAAAAGATAATCTGTATTATCAAAAGTAAAAGCGCCATCAATTTGCTCACCGAATATTTTAAATGATTCTTTGGGATTCATATCAAAAAAGCAAAACAATTCATTTAGAAATTTTTCAAATAAAAAGCCTCGTTTGTTTGGGTTCTCTTCTGAGTTAATTTCACAAAACTTATCATATAGGTGTTTTATGTTGTCTTTATTTATTTGTAATTGACTATGTATTATATTAAAGGCTTCTCGTCTTCTTTCAGCGGACTCTTTTTCTTTCAATAAATCAAAATAATTGATTGATAGTTTTCTTAAAGAATCTACTGCAGCTCTTGCTTTAGCTATTTTACTGTCACCATCTTCCCATAACTTTAAGTGAGAGAAATCATTGAAATTTGTCACAGATTCTATAAGCCTGAGTATATCATCATTATAAATATCGGTTCTTTTAACCATTCTATCAATTAATTCTTCTACACTTTCTACTTTTGTTTTATTTTCCCAGTCAATATTAGATATAATACTGTTCTGGTGTATTGTATAATTGAGATACATCCTTAGATCTTTTTTTGTCCAATAGATTTTTGCTAAAGCATTTTTTAATGCAACTAAAGATTCAGAAGAAATTATTTTCATATTAACCTTGTCTTACAATTTGACTTAACCATTGATTGCCTATTTGAACTCTTGGTGCATTTCTACCAAGCTCATCAATAAACTGTGATGTTTGAGCTCGATTTCCATTTACCTGCATATTTAATCGTCTTGCTGTTGCATAATCTATATTAGCGATAGATGATATTAAAAGTTTTTTTCTACATCTTGTCAATGCCACATAAAATAACCTTCTTTGTTCTTGTAAGGAATGATCATCAGAGCAATTCATTGGCGTTAAACCTTGATTACATGTGCTTAAGATAACAATTTTTTTGGTTAATCCTTTAGATTTGTGAATGCTCATAATACTAATAAAATCTCCACTATCTGGAGTTTCAGGATGAGCAAGATAGTTGATTATTTCATTATAAGCCTTATTAAGAGTATCAATATTTGGTTTATCCAATAATTGTCTAATTTCTGACAAATCTGGATTATTACTTGGAAATAAATCATTTATCACTTCTGAAAACTCCATAGTATTTAAATCATTAATTTTTGAATTAATTAGAGTGAAAATTGGTTTCAATTTTCTTAGCTTAGAGTTTACCTCAATATTATTTTCGACTATTTCTAATAAGGCCTCATATGGCTCTTTTGAATTTTCTATACAATATATCATAAGCTCTTTGTAATTGTTCGAATGACAATTTGAATGGTTAACCCCTAATAAAAACCTTAGAGAGATTCTGTCATTATTGTTACAAAGTAGAGATAAAAACGATAATTTTTGTTGAACTTCTTCTGACTTAATTATATTATCATGATAATAATTATGACTAGGTAGCTCTAAAATATTTAAATAGTCCTTTATTCTATTTGCAATTTCTCTTCGAGGAGTAAGTATAAGAATATCTTTCAATTCAAAGCTATCTCTTATTAAATAAGAACAATATTGAGCAATACTCTGTGCTTCCTCTTCTAGATTATTCCATTGTACGATATTTATTTCACCATTGTCATTCCCTTCAAAAGGTATCAATATTGGATCTACGAAAGTACCATAATTATTCTGAATAAAGTTATTAGCAATTTCTACAATGCTAACAGGGCATCTGCGACATTCACATAAAGAAATATCGTCTGTCTCGGGAAATTCATCTATAAACTGAACAATACCCTCAGGATGTGCATGTCTAAAACTATAGATAGATTGGTCACGGTCTCCAACAATAATTAAATTGTTGTTATTAGATAAAATATTAATTAGTGTTTGTTCTGCTTTATTCAAATCTTGATATTCATCAACAAGAATATGTTCAAATTGACTAATTATAGGATTTATTGGATTATTTCTAAGATAAGTTAAACATAATGGAATTAGCTCTCCAATGGTCATTCCCTTATGAAATATTAACCAATCAATGATTTTGTCGTTTAATGCTCTGTCTATTGGATTTTGAGGCCAACCAGCTTCTTCATTTTGTAATGTCGCCCAAGCTGCTTCAAAAGCTCTGATTTTTTTTGTTATTTCTTTTGGGGAACCAAACTGATGTTCTATATCTGTCTTAATAATATCAAGAATCATTGGATAATACTCAAATTTCATGACTCCATTTGAATTTATACCAATTAGTGGTCTTGGATTTCTATTCGTATAGCGAAATACTTGATTATTCTTCAAAATATTTAAAGCAAAGGAATGTAATGTTGATGCTTTTATTCTGCTAGCTCCTTCGACATGTAATGAGTTTAGATCATTAATTAAGTTTTGAGCTGCATTTCTTGTAAATGTAACAGCAAGAATCCTTTCTGGTTGAGTCCCTGATTCAAGCAATCGTTGAACCCTTCTTTGTAAAGCAAAGCTTTTTCCTGTACCTGGGCCAGCCATTACTCTAATAACTTGACTTTGAGAACTTGCAATGATTCTTGAATTTCCATATAATTCATCATCCCATGGCATAACACCTCCATAAACAACTATATTTTCACATATCCTCTTCCTAAACTACCTTCAGCTTTTTGAATCAAATACTTATATTTAAAATCGAGATTAAATCTAAAGTAATCATAAAACGGTCTAAAGGATATTTCTTCAATAAATAGACTTTTAGAGCCAGACAACAGAATATCGGTATAGACGATAGTTTCTGAAAGAAAAGAGGAGATAGTCTCTAATTGAAAATTCTTAACGTAAATGCCTATTTTTTGTCTTTTTATGATACCAATTTCAATAAAGAGAGGAAGAACCTCGTCGATTGCAATGTGCACGGCTCTGTTGCCTCCATAAATGGCACCAATTTTTTCTTTTAAGTATAGTTTATTCAATAATTTCTGAACTTTAAAGCCCTTACTCATGATTATTAACATTTCATAAGCGATGGGATAAGTCAAACAAAAAAGACATAATACAAGAATTTTCCTATCATCAAGACTCATATCAAAATAACTATGAGATTGAAGGGTTTTTCTGTATTTTTTTATGATTGTTTCATTTTTTATTAAAAGTTTACATAGATTATTCACAGACTTTTTTGCTCTGTTTTCTCCATGAGTAATTTCTTTAATATGATTTAAAAGGACTTCTTTATTGATTATTTCAGAATGGATGTACTCGCCTAAAGAAAGATCAAGTACATGAAAGGGTATTCTATTGTTAATCCCAATATATTTATCATTATTTTTCATAAATCCTCACAAAGGGAACAAGCACTTCCCAAAAATGCGATCCACCATGTGTAATGACAGAATGCTTATCTATAGTAAAAGCCTCGTTATTCTTTAAATAAATAGATTGATTCTTTATTCCATATGCTATAGAAGCATTATCTTCGATGAAGGTCTTTTGCATTGTATCGTTTGCAAAATAAAGATGTCTTTTACTCCTGCTTAATGTTCCTACTCTTTCTTTTAAACTAAGATTTTTAACACCCGTTGCCTCAATGCTCCCATGATCTGAAGTTAAATAAATGCAAAAGCCTTTTATCATAAGGGAAGAAATAATATCAATAATCCCGCTTTTTTTTATCCATTGGATTGTTGAGGTTCTGAGTTGTTCTTCACCTAGAAGAGAACCATGCATAATATCGTCAAGATCATTACATACCAAACCAAGAATTGAGATGTCTGGAGATAGATTATTAGGGCTAAATTTCTGATTTAGTCCAGTTTTATTATACTCAATTTTGTAAGATGAAATCCCTTGATTTGTCCAATATTCATTAAACAATTTAGCTTCTTTTGAATTGTCTTCTTTCAGATCAGGTTTATCTCCCTTAAAAATTGCTTGCCGAGACCAGGCTGTTATAGTTGGTATATATGCAAGAGTAGAATTTAAATCGTATTTTATCTTTTCATCTGAAAGCTCTTTTCCTAACAATAACCATTGCCAGTAATTCATGCCGTCTATAACAATCAAAGCTTTCTTTTCTTCTGGTTGAGCTTTAATATAATCCAATATTCTCGAAACAACGACAGGTCTTCTCACACCACTTAGAGAAAACAGACTATTATATGTATTATCAATGAATCTTTGAAATCTCAAATTGAAAATATTCTCTATAAAAGCAAATTTCTCTTTAAGCTCTTTATTTGTTGTGATGATTGCTTTTAATTTAGTGCTCGCAATGATTTGAATTATCTTAAACCATTGGTCGTACAAATCTTCTATACTTTCAATTTGAGAGTGCAAATATTCTATTAGACCTTCTAACTCAGTATCATTATCTCCTTGTTCATTTATAAAGACACCCATTTTTAAGGGATTTGATAGCCTGCGATATTTTTCCTCTGTTACTTTAACTGGCTTTAGGTACCCAAAAGCAAATAAATATCCTAAATTTCTTTTTAGAATTGTTTCATTAAAATCCAAATAGTATTCTTTTTCGTTAACAAAGTTCGCCCATTGTTCTTGCAAAAAATCAATCAGGTTATTCTTTATAAATCCTGTTTTTAAAAGATTTGGGAAGTATGGTTTTGCTAAATTTTCAAGGAATTCTGATAGAGGAGCATTAACTCCGTTTTTTTCTAAGAAAACCATTATTAGAGCATTAATAATTCGCTCTTTAGAGTTACTATGCCTAAGGGAATCAAAATCAACACTATATAAATTTTCAAGAAGGAATTTGAGGGTTTGATCATGCCCTAATTTCTCATATAATTTCATATTTGATAATAAGCAGAGTGCATTAAAACTTAAACCCTTAAGCGCTTGTGTGTCAAGGTTTGGGAATAGTATATTTAATCCAATAGAGGTAAAATGAACCATTTCTTCAATATCTGGTAGAGGTTTGTAGGTTTTGGAAGTAACGATTAAGCATTTATTTGAGTTTTCTCTTACTTCTGTTTCAAAAACTATTCGGACTTGAATATCGCTTTCTGCAAAAAATACTCTAATTCCTTCATTTTCAAAAACCTGAATGATTTCTGGGTATTTCAACAAAGCATCATTGTCTTTAACAATGATATGAGTCTTTTTACTTGAAGTTAAAAGATCTTTTATTTTTTCAACCCAGTTATTCATTAGTCAACCTTAAAAATAATAAGCAATTTAGAACAGGTACAATTTGCTTTGATGTTTCAAAGTTTTCATGCCATATTTCTCTCTCTTTATATAATTTCTTGAGTCTGAAATTTTTAATATTTTCAATTCCAATTCTATTCATTTGCTTTTCTTGAAAATTAAAACTTTTTTCTTTGTTATGGTTAATTTTCTCAGTATTTAATTTAATTTTTAATTCACATTCTTCAAATTTGGCTTGTAAAAGAGCTTCTACTTCCAAAGCTATTTTGCTATATTGTTCTTTTGCTATAGGTTCGGGTAAAACCCCTGTACATTCAAAGGTCTCTTCTTCTTGTATAAGTTTATTCCAGATATCTTGTGCAAAGGCTGGAAAATTATCTCCCTCTTTTGAAATAAAAACAGGTTGTATAAGGTGACTGGCTTCAAACTGATTTTTGACTTCCAGATGCCATAGTGACCAAATACCCTCACAAGAATTTGTCTTTTTAAGTTTTATTATAGGGATTACTTGAGATTCAGTATAAGGAATGGCTTCCATAATTATCGTTTGAATAATTTCATGTTGTAAAGAGATTGGTTCAGGTATAGGGTTATTTACACTTTCTTTTATGTTAAAGGTATAGATATTTTCTATTAGTCCAGGGAATTTGAATTTGACACCTTCAAGCATTGATTGATAAATTATATTTTTACTTTTTAGGTATTTTTTAGTTAGATTTTCTAACCAAGCAGGTAATGGGCTATGCTTTATTGCCTCAACTTTTTCTGCTTTGATATCTTTTGATTGAAGGGTTGGTAGTATGCCTTCAGTACTTTTATATTCCTGTAATTTTAGTTTTATCTCTTCTAACCAATTATTACTCATTTGTTCAAATCGAGATGGATCTAAAAGAGAAGTCAAATAAAGCTTATTCACCTGATCAGGTTCAAGTGTACTATCGAGTACATCTGAGGTTTTATCAATTCCAAGGTCATTCATTATTTGAGAAAGTTTAATCTCAATGACTTCATAAACTCTTTTATCTACTGAATTATCCAACATCATATTGAGAGCCAGTACTTCATGGTTTTGACCGATACGATCAACTCTGCCAATGCGTTGTTCAACTACCATTGGATTCCAGGGCATATCATAATTGATCACAATATATGCGAACTGCATATTTAGGGATTCTCCTGCAGCATCAGTACAGATGAGTATTTGTGTTTGTTCTTTAAAGCTTTTTAAGGCTTCTACTCGTTGATCAAAATTCATTGAGCCATTAATAGCTCCACAGATATAGCCACCCTTTTCTTCCAGTACTTTTTTGAGCATAAATTGGGTGCTTGTAAAATCAGTAAAAATAAGAAATTTCAAATCAGGATTATTTTCTGTTCTTTTTAATTCCACTAATTTTTCGATTAGAAATTCTACTTTTGCATCAGTTTCATTATCCATACAGGCTTTTGCTTGTCTGATTAAACCTTTTAGAATATTCAATTCTGTATCATAATTGGCTTGTGCTTCTTCAACCATTGAATAAATTTTTTGTTCATAATCAAGATCTAATTGTCCTTCATAACCTAACTCATCTAAATTTTGAATAAAATTATCTTTTGTGATTTCTTTTCTTTCACTAGACAATCTGTCAGCTCTTTTTTCCATAGCGCCAAGAATCGCTTGTGTAGAACTACTCATCATACGCTGAAACAATAACATAACAAAACCATAAGAAGAATTTTTTGTTTGTTGAGCCAAATTAAAGCCCTGTACAACATAATCTGTTATTGCTTCATAAAGTTGTTTTTGTCTATTATGTTTCAAACTATCGTATCTGACTTCTATCTTTTGGGTTCTTCTTTTATTGAATAACGCTTTCCCATTATAATCAATCGCCTGTCTCTTCTCTGTTCTGACTACATAAGGCTCTAAATCAGGGATAGAAGGCGTTCCTTCGCCAGTAAAGGCATCTGCATTCAATAATTGTAATATTCTGCGAAAATGGTCGCTTTTACCTCTGTGTGGGGTTGCTGAAAGCAATAAAATGTTTGGGATAGCACTGCATAAAGTATCAGCCATCTGAAAACGAGCAACTAGGGCATTACCTCCTCCAACTTTATGGCATTCATCTATCACTAATAAATCAAAATCTGCTTCGAGAACACTTTGAATTCTATATCGATTGTATTCTTCAACTTTTTGTTTACTCCAGCCTTGACGTGCTTCCAGAGGTTTAAGAGCATCCATTGAAACAATCACCTGATTGTGCTGTTTAAAAATATTGATATTAGTGTCTGTTTCTATTCTAGAAAAAGTACGGCTTAAAGTATTGATATATTCTGTATCATAGAGATGGAACATTTCATTAAAGTGTTTCTTCATTTCTTGCTGCCATTGTAACATAGCTGATTTAGGCACGATGATAAGCGTTTTTTGTAAAAGCCCTCTCAATTTTAATTCTTTCAAAGCTAAACCTGTTTCTATGGTTTTACCCATACCTACTTCATCTGCGATAAGGTAGCGGATAAATTGACCAGACATAATTTTTTCTAAGGCAAGTATTTGATGAGGTAGTGGAATTACATTACTTTCAAGGGGTGCCAAAATTGCCTGTTGATATAATTCAGCTTTAATCTTTGCGGTGATCGCTTTAAAGGATATTTCAGCTTCTGAAGGCATGGTAATATCTTCGATAAGCTCAGAAAAGGGGATTGTTTTAAACTCACCTGTTGCTATTATTTTGATATCAGCAAGAGCTTTCCCAAAAACATTTTTTTGGGATAAGAGTAAAATTTCCTTACCCTGATATTTCATTGTTAAATTTTATCCTTTGCGATATCATAATACATTAATAGTTGTTCATCTTCAAGCAAAATATTCTGAGGAATTTTCTCACTAATAATAACAATAGTCGTAAATTCTTTTTTCTCCCAGCAATTCTTAAAGCCTGCTCTTAATGCTTCTAATCGGACTTCTTTGAGTTTTTTAGTTCCAGGTTTATTGATCTCTACCAGATAATTGTTAAATTCTTTTAAAAGCACTTTGTTTCTTAAAATTTCTCTGTCTTTAATCTCATGCATATCAGGGCTTCGCCAGTATCCCTCATCGTTTTTGATAAAATTTTCTTCCAAAATATTCTGTAGCTCAGGCAAGATATTCCCTTTTTGAAGCGATTGCGTAGCGATGCGAAAATCAGGCATAATGTCCTGATATTTTTGTTTCTTCTCTTTTAATTTTGTTCTAATCCATTCGATTGCTTCAACTTCATTGGTAATGATCTCTGTAATATAATTTTGTACAGGAACCCGTGACTTAATATCATCATAAATATGAGTCTGTTCATCTGTAAAGTAAAGCCCATCTCTTTCAGAAAATCTTTGTTTTAAGCCGATTTGAAAATCTCCAGCATCAATCGGAATATTTGCATTTCTCATCAAGTAAAAGCTGATTAATCTATCAAATAAGACTTTAGGACTTCTTTCAATAACCGAAGTTGTTTTTTTTTCATTGAGAATGCTAATAGGAAGATGCTTTAAATGTTCTCTTACAAAATCCCAAACGCCAATTTCACCATTATTTAAAGAAAAATTATCATTAAAAGCTTCACTTGGTTTATAACAACTAATAATTAAATCTTGCTTTACTGCTGTTGCTGTTGTAACTGCTTTAAAACTCCCTTGTTGTTTATCTAAAGCAGCAACATTAGCAATAATAAATCCTGCTCTTTGCAATGAAGTTTGAATACTATTCCATATAATAGCACTTGTATTTGAAAATTCTACCGTCATCCATTTATTTGGTTTTAAAATCCGATAGTACTCTATAAAACTCTGATACATAAGCTCTTGATACTCTAAAAAGCCTTTATTCTGTGTTTTATTTTCTATAGCTTCTGTTTTGTTGTTAGTTTTTACTTTTAACCATGATTCCCATAGAAAATTTAGTTCTGAATACATTAAGTTAGCACCAAAAGGAGGATCTGTGAAAATATAATCAACAAAATCCTTTTTAAAATTTATCGAATTAACTATTGATTGATTTGAAACTATGTTATAATTAATGTGATTATTTATATTTTCAAAAGATGATAATATGTCCATAAATTTTCTTTCAAAAGACCAAAGAAAATTATATTCCATTGACATTGATGGAGCGTATAATGTTCCTGCTAATGGTCCAGGTAACTTTTTTGTGTATCGACATAGTTTGTTTAGTTTTGGCATCATAGATGTTATTAGTAAATGAAAAGGTTCTGTAAGATAATTTGAAATCTTTGAATAACATAAACTTAATATACTCAAATTCCTTTTAGTATAAAAATGATGGACATGAGTTATACCCGTTCTATCATTTCTTCTGGATTCATCTCCATCAGGCATTCTAACCTTTGGGAACCAATATGGAATAACGAACTCATCAATTTTTTTTATCAATTCAAAATCAAAGCTGTCAGGCTCTTTTTCATTTCTTATTTTGTTGTATGTTGTATTTATCATAACTGGGCAGGTTTTGGTTTGTTTGATTGTTTCATCAAGTACCTTATCAAATATTGTACCCCATGCTTTATCTAATTTTTTTTTTGTCAGAAGGATATTGCAATGATAGCAATTAAATTCGTCTTTTACTTTACCGTTTTCTAAATCAACAGCAGCTTTCCAAAAGACAAGTTCTTTTCCACATGTTGGGCAGATAAAAACATCACTCCAAACAGTGTAGTTTATTTTTCCGAAATTCTTAATGTTTTGTGAAATAAGGTTTTTTATCTCTTCAGGATTTTGACATTTATGTAATTGTTGCGTGAGAATTGCTACATCTGCATCTTCTTTACAAATGGTTTGATACATCCAGCCACATTCTTTTTCAGTTTCCTCTAAAAGTTTTTGGACTTCTGCTTGAAATTTATTAATATCTACTGGTGTATTATAATTATAAGCGATGAAGGAAGCAATGGGAGATAGATCTCCTAAAATGGCTTTTCTGCTTCCCCATTTTGGTTTTCCTAAGTTTTGTTCTCTCCACTCTTTTTCAATTTTATCTTTTGTTTCGTTATCAGGATTTCCACATATTTGGGCTGCTACCCCAGTCATGCCAGTACCTGCAAAACCATCAAAAACAATATCACCCGGTTGAGTATAGTGCAGAATATAACGCATTATTGCAGGATGAGGTACCTTTGTATGATAACTATGGGCATTGTAGACGGGGTTATTTTTACCTTCACTGATATCTGAAGCATAGGGTTCTGTTATATTGAATTCCTTATCTGGTTTACGACGCCCTTGTTTTTCTAACTCTAGCTTTTCCTTTTCCCATTCTTCTACAAAATCATTAATCCAAGGGTTAGGACAAGCAGTATAATAGGGTGGGTCACTGAGTGCGATAATATCCTCATCTTCGCCGATCGGGTAGCCTTCGATTTTCTTTAATTCAGGCAATCTCTCTCGAAGTAGTTCTCTGTAATATTCTCTTCTGGCATCTTCTGATGCAAAGCTTTGTCCAAGACATATTACAGCTTTTTCTTTTTCAAGCTGTTCAGGATAATTTTCTTCTATATAGGTTTCTAAGGGATTGTGACTATTAAGTTTTTTCATTTATTTCACCAAGATCCTTACTTTATTTCTTTCTTTACCAAGACATAAACTATCAATATATTGAGTAAAGGTTTCAATAGCTTCCTGAGGTGATAAGGGTTTTGACATTTTTTGTTTAAAATCCTCCATTTTTATCTCAACTTTGTCAATTCCTTGAGCTAATTGAGAAATTAAAGCTCTCAATTTCAGAGCATTATCTAAATTGAGGCTATCACTATTTTCTAGATACTTTTCAATTAATGCAACATCTTCTCTTTTTAAAAGTTCCATATTATGAGTTATTGTTGGGTCTTTTAAAAAACTATGCAAGGTTTTTAACCATTTTTCAAATATTTCCTCAAGCTTATCCTCTAACTGCGAAAGGGAATAGGCAGGTTTATTATAATAATCACGAGGATTAAAATCATGATAAGGTTCAGTGAGTAAAATCACTTTACTTAAAGAAATATCTGCTTCTTTAAGAGAAGTAATCACATATATCCAATTAGTATAATCAGATGAAGAAATAAAATCTGAATCTTTTAGAATGTCACAAATCTTTTTCTTATCAGAAAGCATTAATCGCTCTTTAGCTAACGCTTCTGTTGCAGATAACCTGTATTTTGTATATTGTTGAAGGTAATAATCAGCATATCTGTCTTTTAAGGAAATTAAAAGAGCTTCGTATTGTTTGATTTCTGAAGTTGTTTCCTTAGATAAATAATCAGGTAATTGAAGAATTGCTTTATTGATATCTTCAAACAACGGATTATCTTCAATAACATAGGCTTTGGCAATTCCTAAATAAGAAATATATTTTTCAAATCTTTCAGCTTTTAAGTATAATTTTTCTATATAAGCACAATAAGCATAAGCATGAAAGGTAGTAGTTAATTCCTCTTCAGAAAATCTGAAGGTTTTAAGCTTTCCATAAGTATTATAAGCTTGAAGGCTATCTAACATCGTTAATAATTGTTGTAAGGCTTGCTTTATTTTCGAAGTTTCTTCTTCATTTACTAGACTAATATTTTTACATTTGATCCCTTGGCTAACAATGTTTTTTGTCTTAGCTACAACCTCAGCTTTTTTTTGGATTTGGGTGATAACTTCGGTAATAATTTGTGGTTTTTCTATGTCAGAAGTATAATCTGGCAAACCTAAACATGAAAATAAGGTCTTTAATTGTTTAATGGGGATCCCTTGAGGTTGTTTGATATATTGAAAAGTAAAGAAGTCT
Organism: uncultured Candidatus Cloacimonadota bacterium; assembly: GCA_964573665.1. Taxonomy (GTDB): domain Bacteria; phylum Cloacimonadota; class Cloacimonadia; order Cloacimonadales; family WRIO01; genus JAGOCT01. Next base: position 37,058 of record CAZNKI010000003.1, read on the forward strand.
TCATTATTTAAGTTTAAGGCTGTATCAATATTAGTAGCAGAAAGAGATTTATTACCTGACCAGAAAATTTCAATATCTCCTTTATATGCTAAAGCAACAAGCACCAAAAATTCTAATTGATAATCAATTTTGTAATCAATAGAATACCATAAATTTGCATCAGCATAATGAGGCCAGATAATATCTGCTCTATTTATAACGGATTTTGATCCGGCTTCTATAATTTTTCTTTGAATGCTGTCGGCATATTTGCTGGTATGTGTAATAATGTTCTGTCCACTCCATAAGCCTAAGCCACCTAGAATCGCTTCACCATCTCTATTTGCTTGAGAAGGATTGGCTATCTTTTTTAAGGCCGCTTTAATTCTATTATCGAAATTATCTTTACTCAAAGGGATAGGAAGATCAACAAAGGCTGGATAATCAGGATATTTATCATTGAAACATTTATTCAATATTTTTGAAGCTACTTTTTTAAAAATCATTTCTTTTGACGCACCTTCACCCAGAAGAGAATAATTTTTTAAAGCGGTTTTTGTCCCATTATATATCACTATTGTTTTATCAGTATATTCTTTATCAAAAAGGGCTATAGCTCTTTTAAGATGTTCTTCGATTTGGCTAGCAAATAGCTGTTTATGATTGCTTGAGGCTGAAGCATGTTTTGCTTTTGCAGCTCCGTATAAACATACAACTTCCTTAAATTCATCCGACATCCCTGAAACATCAAAATATACTTCATCAGCGTCATCATTTCTATTAATTGCATTAAACAATGGACAAAAGAAGATGTAATACTGTTGTATCGGTTCAGTAGTGCTTCGTTCATTTGGATTGCCAAAAAAGATATAACCAAGTCTAAAGCTCTTCTTATCAAGCCATTCAAGAGAATGCTCCCAAATCTTAAAACCAGTACGATATGTGTTTTGTTGTATTCCTAAAATATATTGTAGAATATCAAAATAATATTGATCAGCCAAATCCTTATCTCTTTTAATGACATCATCACTATAGTCTTTTATCTGTTGAGGGATATTAATCCCTCCTTCTGTTCTGATGTAAAAATCACCATTTATTTCATTCCGATCAATGTATTGGCCAGAGGTTGCTTTTACTAATAGATTAGCGGTGCTTTCTACATTGGCGAGTAATAAGTCCGGATTATAAACCCCTGAAATGGTTGCACATAAGTCTTCCTTTAAATTATGGGTATTATCACCAATATGCTTATATAAATCATCATACAATATTTTAATGGCTAAGGCATGAACAATTTTCAGAGCTAATTCTTTTTTAATTGCTCTGGCTCCTGTAAACTGATTATTGATTCTATCGTAAATGATTTCAATTTTATCCTTTACTGTTCTAATATCTGGCACTGCCAACATCGCAGAATCATTTTCCAACTCAAGCCAATAACTGTCATAAGTGATCAAGCCTGGTTCATTATTGGGAACATCACTATCAGATAACTTAATAAAACGACTTGAAAGCACTTTTAATATTTCTCTCTGACTTTTCCCATGTTTAATTCTTTCAAAAGAGCTAATATAACTTGGATGAACTGGGAATAAATCGACAAAATCATTTAATTTAGTATTAATACCTTCAAATAAATGAGCAAATTTTAGCAGATGCTCTCTGATTTTTTCTTTTTGGTGTAAGTCCTTTTTTAACAAGCGTTCTTTTACTACAAAGGAAACATCCTCTTTTGTGATAATTAAGTCAGCATATCTGTCTTCAATTTTGTTTAGCATTTCTGCTTGAAATTGAAATTCAGGAGATCTATAGAGTAATTCTTGAACACCAAACATCAATTTAAACCGTGTTTTATTACAAAATTCTCCTAATTGACGAAGAAGCATGAGATCATAACTCAAATCAGTGGGTTTCTTGCCTTTTAAATATTCTAAAAGCTCATCGATAACCACTAAAAAATGAAAAGTAGGATATTTTTCTTCAAATTCAGCCATCATGTCTTGAAATGATTCTTTCCAACTGAAATTTGAAGTTATATCATAACTAAAGGCAATACCAATACTGTTAAAATATCTTTCTACCTGAGAAAAAAAGACATCTTTTAAAGGTTTATCTGTACCCACTTCAAAACGGAGTACCTTATACTTTCCTGCAATGGGCTTAAAATCATTCATTATTTTGGGATTGTTGAGATAATTAAGAAGTTCTTCATTTTCAGCAATGCAAGCAACTAAGGACATTAAATGAGATTTACCAGTACCATAGCTACCTACAATCTGAATACCTTTTGTCTCATAGTCAGACTCAGGGATTAGATTTTTTATAATGATCTCTTTGATATCTTCCTGCATTTTTTCTGAAAAAACAAAAGATTTAACAATGTTTTCTGCTAATTTTCTCTCTCCAGAGCTTACTAATTCTATTACCGATATTATCGGATCAAATTTTATCAATTCCTTATATTTCATAATTTAACCTCTTTAAATTTATGTCTTCAAAATCTAGTTTATACATGTCTTGCTGTGTTTGCCAATATAAACAGTTACCTTCAATACTGTTTTCCCAAAAAAGAAAGACTGGTTTAACTCTAGATATATCCTTAATCAATTTGACTGAGTTTAAACCTAAAAATGGTTCAAATAATATTCCTATATTAAAAATCGCAATGGGTTTATTGCTTTGATTTAATTGCTTTTTTAAAAAATCTTCTGCTTCTAGATTAAGGTGTTTCAATGAATTATTGCTATTTAAATAATGGGCTATCAATAAACCTGTATTAATTAAACTAACCTCTGCCTCTTCAAAAATGGGAAATATTTTATTCATATCTTTTTTTAAACAGGGACATATACAGAGTTTATATCTAGGATTTTCTACTGTAAAAATATTAATAATTTCTAAAATATTTTCTAACAAGCCTTGCCTTCCTTAAAGATGTTTTTCGTTATCTTTATTGATTTTTTGTTGTGCTTTATTTATTGCTTTATGTAGTTTGTTCTGTAAAATCTCTTTAGATGGTAAAATTGTCAAATAGTCAGCAACTCTTATATTACTCTGGTCTAGCTTAAGCAATTCTATATGTTCTTGATTTTTCCCTGTGCATAGAATTAAGCCAATAGGAGTATTAACCTTAAATGCTCCAGTTCTTTGGTTATTCAGAATTAATGAGTTTATCTCACTGATAAAGCATTCATCTACACTAATCATATTCGTCATAGCACTTATGTTCCCTTACTTTTTTACTTCAGTTCACATCAATAATTTATCTGAAAATCTTGCATCAAATGATCTTTGTCATATCAATCTCAAAATTAACCCAAAAATATATAATAGAATAATTTTGGTCAAGCTTTTTTTTAAATATTATATATTGATTGTTAGAAAGGATTATTAGAACGATAAATATGGGTTATATGGGTATTGTCTGAATAAAAAGATTAAAGATTTGGGAATTTGTCAATAGCTTCATCTTTCTTTTTATCTACAAGTTTTGCATAGATTTGAGTAGTGCTAATATCCTTATGACCCAGCAGTTTACTCACAGAATAAAGATCAATGTTGTGAGTTAAACAGATAGTGGCAAATGAATGTCTGGCACAGTGGAAAGTAATATGTTTGTCTATTCCAGCTTTTTGGATCCATCTCTTTATATATTTATTGGTTACTTTATTATCACTGAGGGTAAATACATAGTTTAATGGTTTTGTTTGAAGATCTTTTTGTTCATCGAGAATTTTCTGAGCTGTTTCAGTAAGCTTCATTCTTGAATCTTCTTCTGTTTTGAGCTGACGGATGTACAGGTATTCTTCTTTGATATTTGAGAATTTAAGGGCTTTAATATCTTCAAATCGTAGCCCTGTAAAGCAAGAAAACAGGAAGGCATTCATCACCTGCTTATTATCAATTGGATTATCAAACAAAAGTTTTATCTCTTCAATGGAAAGGAATTCCTTTTTTTTGTATTTGTTATTTTGTAATTTATTCTTGATATCTGGATGCAGTAAGATTTTTTTTGCTGGGTTGATGGTAATAATCTCCTGAAGAAAAAGATGATTGAGAACAGTAGAGAAGACCTTGAAATAAATTTTTGGGGTTGAATTATTTCCAAAAGAGTTTAAATACTCATAAAAATCACGACAGAACTTCTCGTTAACCTCTTCAATTCTACAATTGTTGTTGGTAAATGCTAGTAAATGTCTAAAAACAGTCAACCACTTATTATAGGTTGTCCCTTGGCGAGTATGCATTTGTTTTTCAAAATAATCCAAAAAGCTTGTTTTTCTCAAAGCAGGTTTCTTTAAATGAAAGCCAGTATCTTCGAGAAGTAATTCTCTTTCTTTTTCATCTCTATAGGCAAAGATATATCTGAGTATCTCGTTATCTATTGTTTCTGTTTCTTTTGTTCCACAGATGTATTTTTTGATGTATTCTCTATGCTTTTTTCCATCTTTTGACATTTCTAGATTAATAGCATATCGATTTTCGCTGTATGATCTTAATACAATCTTCACTTTTTTACTTTGATTGGATGATTTTACTTTTTCTTTAATCTTGCTCAAATACTTATCCATAGTCACTCCATATTATAATAAGGTATTACTTTTTGTAAGTTTTATTATATTTGAGTCTATCATCGTAATTTTTATTTTAATTGTCAAGCTATTTCCAACGCCAAAATAACGCCGTGATTGGACATTTTTTTGTTAATTATTGTTTGTTGTTGTTTGTTTTGATTAAAGTGTTGAATCTTGTAAGTGCTTTATTATTCGACGTTTTAGCTTTAAAATATTGGCGCTCCCGAGCGGATTCGAACTGCTGACCTTTTCCTTCGGAGGGAACTGCTCTATCCAACTGAGCTACGGGAGCGATATGTTTAAAAAATAAGATCCTGAATCCCTGTCAAGTTTATTTTATCTAGAGGAGTTTGTTGGGTGCTCAATCAGGTGTGGTTCTTTGAAAATATTTTTGGTTTTCTTTTTTGAGAATGTGCTATTTATGAAAAGAAATCATACGAATGCTGATCACTAATTATGTGAAATGAGTGAATCAAAGTGATTGAAAATGCAAGTTTAGCACGATCTTTCAATTTGGAAAATAAAAGAATAAAAATGATTGACATATTATAAGTTGAATTCAGAATGACAAATTGATTATGATGAACGCTATAGGTATGTGTGTCATCATGAAGTAAAAAAATAAGAGGTTTGTAATGGCTTTTATCGTGAGTGTAATATCTATGATTTGCACCCTTTATGTCTATTTGATCATTTTAAGAGCAATTCTTTCCTGGTTTTCACCTGATCCATATAATCCCTTATTTCGGGCATTACTCTCATTAACTGAACCTGTTCTTGAGCCGATGCGTCGCATTATTCCTCCTCTTGGAGGTATGGATCTTTCACCAATTGTGGTGATTTTGATTATCGAATATGCAATTAAAGGTTTTATCTTGCCTTTTATCGCTGGAATGTAAAAAGAAAGAGGTAAATTATGACACAAAAATTTGATTTAACCCCAGTAGAAATCAGACATAAAGAGTTTTCCGGATCCTTATTCGGTTATAATAAAAATGAAGTTCGCGAATATTTAGAATTATTATCCACACAGATTGAAGATTTGTTGGCTCAAAAGTCGGACAGTTCAGAGATGTCACGTAATAATATATTTGACGATCGCGCTCAATCTCAGTTAGTTTTAGAACAACTTCAGAAAAAAGAAGAACTGATCAGTAAGACCTTGATTCAAGCTGAAAATACTAAGAATGATCTATTAAGAAATGCAAATAAAGAAGCCGAGAATATTATACGAAGTGCCGAACTGGCAGCGAAAAAAGCCATTGATGATACCAAACAGTATATCAATGCACTGCAACATCATTATATCAATCTCAAAGAACAAAAAAGACAGTTTCTTATGGAAACCCACTCGCAAATCCGCACCTTTGTTCAACGAATTGAGCAGGACCCACTTTTTAATCCAGGAAAAGAAGCAGAAATGGATCAGCAATTTACAACTGCCAGTGCAATAAGAATGGAGCCTTCAAATGATGACAAAAATGAATGAGACCATCCAGTTTATAAAAAGTAAAATCAGTTTCACACCTTTTGCCGGGATTATTTTAGGCACAGGTTTAAATGCTTTAGCTCAGGAAGTGGATGTCGAACTTGAGATCCCTTACGAAGAAATACCTGGTTTTGTTCGCTCAACAGCTCCTTCTCATCAGGGTAAACTGATAGCCGGAAAGATCAATGACGTGCCTGTAATTATGTTTCAGGGACGTTTTCATTTTTATGAAGGCTATACGATGGATCAAGTGACTTACCCTATTCGTATCTTAAAACTTCTCGGTGCGCAGTACTTATTTTTAACCAATGCCGCAGGCAGTTTAAATCCTCAATTTACGCCAGGATCCCTTGTCATGCTTGAAGATCATATCAATTTTATGGGAACGAATCCTTTGATCGGGCCAAACTTAGATGAATTTGGCGAAAGATTCCCAAGTGTTAATGAACCCTATAATAAGGAAGCGTGTCAAATTGCTCTGAGTATCGCAGAACAACATCAGATAAAACTCAATCAAGGTGTCTATTGTGCCGTCACAGGACCATCATTAGAAACTAAAGCTGAATGCAAAATGTTTGCTTCGCTTGGTGCTGATCTGGTGGGAATGTCCACCGTTCCGGAAGTCATTGTCGGACTACACTCAGGATTGAAAGTGTTGGCAATCTCTGTTGTGACCAATTTAAGCAATATATTCCATAGTGAAGCCCATAGTCAGGAAGAGATTCGTGATAATGCTCAAAAGGCTTCAGCTCATTTGATTTTAATTATAAAAGAAACAATAAAAGAACTCAATAGAAGGAGAACGAATTAATGGCAGCAGATAGCTTATCTACTGAAAAGTTGAAACTCTATGAAGATGTCTTATTAAAAGAACGTGAAGAGACGCTTAAGATGATCACTGAAATGGGTGAACTTCAAAAAAAAGGTTCGAAAGACAGTGCGGGTGATTTATCAAGTTATGCTTTCCATCAGGCAGATCAGGGAACAGATACCTCTGAACTTGAAAAACAGGCTTATATGCTTGATTCAGAGGGTAAGAAGTTAAAATTAATCAATGATGCCTTAAAACGAGTTTATGAAAAATCATACGGAATTTGTGAGATTTGCGGTGAATATATACAGGAAGCTCGTCTTAAAATAATTCCTTATGCAAGATTCTGTGTAGAATGCAAAGCTAAAGAAGAAAAGAAGAAAAAAAAATAGTATGACTCAGATTAAATGGTTAAAGTATTTATGGATTTCAGGTATTATTGTAATTCTTGATCAGATTACTAAAGTATTGGTCAGAATCTTTATGCCAGATATGACCCATTCAATCATTGGCGACTTTTTTAGACTGACTCATGTGCAAAACTTTGGTGCTGCATTTAGTTTAAGTTTTGGTGGCGCTGTGTTGAATCGCATCATTTTTATACTGATCAGTATTATCTTTTTGATCGTCATTTATTTTATCATGAATAAGACAGAGTCAAAAGTGGAACATATTGCTTACTCAATGGTTATTGGCGGAGCGATAGGCAATTTAATCGATAGGATTGTATTAGGCAGTGTCACCGATTTTCTTGATTTTGATTTTCCAGATTTCATCATGCATCGCTGGCCGATTTTCAATATCGCTGACAGTTCAATAGTACTAGCAATTATAACATTATTGATATATTTTCTATTTTTTGAAAAGAAAGCTTTGGAGGTCAAATGAAGAAGCTATTGTTGATTATAGCGATTCTTGTTACAATGATCCCTATGTTTGCACAGGCAATAAAACCGATTGCAAATATTCAGGACAGCACATCATTTTATCAGGGACAAACTGTCACGGTACAAGGTGTTGTAACCATTGGTGCAGGTAAATTAAGTACATCTCAACTTAAAGCATATATCCAAGACAATTCTGGTCGTGGGATTATGCTTTTTGATTATTCTCTTACTGCTACTTACACTCAGAATATTGTAAGGGGAAATTTAGTAAAAATAACTGGTACCGTAACTGAGTATCAGGGCGTAACGGAGTTGACCAGTTTTACAAATATTGAAGTTCTTGATCAAGGTGCTGTTTTACCAGTAATTACGATGAGCATTACAGAAGCGGGTAATTATCAGTATTATGAAGGCACTTATGTAAAACTGAGTGGTTCATTGACAGAAAACCCTTATGTGGTTGGTGGCGGAGCCAATATTACGATCAAAGATGAATTAAATAAAACGATTACAGCTCGTGTCTGGGATTCAACAGGCATCAATTATACTATGTTGTCTGCGGGTATTCCTATTGATGCTTATGGTGTCGTAAGTCCTTATAACAATAAAAGTCAGATCCTTCCAGCTTATCAGCAAGATATCGTTATCAAGCTGACAGAGCCTGTTGTATCAGATATTGTTTTTTCTCCTACAACTCCTTATGTCGATCAGGCAATCAATGTGAGCGCTAAAGTAAGAGATTATAATGGAACGATTACTTATGCAAAATTATTTTACCGCATGGGAGATGAGACAGATTTCAGAGAAATATTAATGACTCCTGGCTCAAACAATTTATTCAGTGCGACAATTCCTGCATTTAATACTTTAAGTGCTGATGAAGGTGATTATGTTTTCTATGTCTATGGTATAGACAATGACAGTATCAGTGTAAGCTCTCCATTACAGAGTATTGAAGTGAACAAGAGAAAACCGATCATATCAAATGTTAATTTCCCCAACAATCCTAATCCTGGTGAAGAATTAACAGTACAGGCGCAAATCATTGATTCTGACGGAAGAGTAGTTGCTGCAAAAGTATTGTATGCGACAAATTACAGCCAGAATTATAAAGAAGTGGTCATGGACAGTGTTGCAGTTAATTATTACGAAGCAACAATTCCTGGTTTTTCCGCAGGTACAATCGTCAACATCAAGATCTGGGCACAGGATGATTCATTACTTACCGCTATTGAAGATGAAAATAATGATGGCGGACCAATTCGTTATACCTATCCTGTAACCACTCATAAAGCGATTTTAAAAGTGACTCCTAAAGCGTATGATGTATATAATGGTGATTTAGTAGAAATTGGCTATTTTGGCAAATCTGGTGATCGTGCGGTTATCAGAATTTATAATGCTGAAGGAAAATTGATCGCTACACCAATTAATGAAGCTATTAGCCAAAGTACAGGTATCTCATACATTACCTGGAACGGTAAAGATAAAAATCAGCAGTTAGTTGAACCGGGTATGTATATCTGTTATCTTGAAGTTTCAGAATATGCCAGTGGTGATAAGAAAACAGCTCAAGTGCCCATCGTTATTGGTACAAAGTTAAAGTAAGGAGACAGCCATGAAAAGAATTATAATCCTATTCAGTTTAATGATTGTTGTCAGCCTTCCTTTGTTGGCAATTTTTGATGATTACGAACCCTCAGTCCGTGCGCGTGCTTTAGCAGGTGCCTATACTTCCGTGAGTGATAATTATGAAGGTGTATTTTACAATCCTGCAGGTATTTCATTAGCGGGCACACAGTTCGGTGGCGCTTATACTCAATTATATGGAAATGATTTCAGCGTTTTAACAACTATGGGTGGCACTTATCCAATCAAAGGTTATGGTACTTTTGGTTTTGCATTTCAAGATTTCTCTGTTGAATTTGAAGATGTGGATTTAATGGGAGAAAAAACCATTACTTTAGCACACTCCGTTTGCTTGAATAATGATGTCAACTCAGAAGTTTATTTAGGTTATACTGCAAATATGTATCAGTTGAGTTTTGATGGCTTAGGCAGTGAAAATACTTATGGATTCAATGTTGGTGTTTTAGCCATTTTACATTCAAGAACAAGATTGGGCTTTACCATGGTCAATATTAATAAACCCAATGTCGGATCAGAGAATGATCATGATCTTCCTCAAAGATTAGCTGCTGGTATTTCTTATGTGCCTTATCAGGGTGTTGTAACATCACTTGATGTGAAGAAGAGCTATACTGGAGACAGTGAATTTCGATTTGGTGTAGAAGCAGAACTACATCCGATGTTAACTCTTCGTACAGGCATTAGAAACAATCCTGCTCTTTATTCTTTTGGTTTAGGCGCTAAACCATACAAAGGTATTCAATTAGATTATGCTTTAAGCTACCACTCAGTATTGGATATGACTCATCATTTCGGATTAGCTTACAAGTTTTAATTATAGAGCAATTTATTCCCTTCTCAAACAATTGAGAAGGGAATTCTATTTAATAAACTGATGAATATACTTGTGGGATTATCTCATTTATCGTTTATGATGAGTAATGGAGGTTTTGATGGCGAAAATATTTGGCAGTGATTATCACGAACATTCCAACACCTGGTATTTTAAAGAGAAGATAGAAGCATATAAAGAAGAAGAAGTTACTTATGAAGTTGTGAAAGATGAGTCAGGGAATTACATCTTTGAATTTTATATTGTCCCCCTCTATGATAAAGAACAGAAAATACGTCTAAAAATCACATATAATGCCTTAAAGAATAAAGTAGAGCAATATACCTGCTCTTCATGTACAAAACCTCTGTGTAAGCATTATTTGTCAATCCTGGAGTTTGCTTATCATCATTTGACGACACAGGTGCTGGAGAAGAAGTGGGTGGTGACCTATCAATCAGGATTCTCCGCATATAATGAATACTGGCAAATGATTAAACTCAATTCAAAGATTATCATTCAGGATATTGATACTTTGAATGTAGATAAGATAAAGATTATTTTTAAAAACTATGAGCCGATTGATATTTTTTTAATGGCGCAATATCATTTAGACCGATTATCAGATGATATCAGTGAAGAAGATATGAATCAACTTAAATCAGCAATAAAGATTTTTTCAGAAGAAGAGTTGAGTTTTATTGAACGTTTAATTGAATTGAAGTGCTCTGTATCAAGGAAAAACAATAGTTTCTCATTGTATAAAAAAGACTTTTCCAAACTAATACCCTTTATCAAACCGATTATCACTAAATTCTATCTTTCTGAGAGTGGAGAGCGCCTGCAAATACATGACGAACAGAATAAAATTAATTTTTATGTTGAAGAGATTGATCCTTACAATTTTAGATTAGCGGTTCGAGACAAAGAAAGTATTCGCACTTTTTTCCCAGGTAAACGATCATACATATACAGAGAGCAGGGGATCAGCCCTTTAGAGCTTCCTTTGGAAGCAGAAGAACTGAGTAAAATTTTTAACAACTCATTTTTCTTTAAGCGTAACGAACTGGTATATATTGCTGTGGTTCTCAATCGTCAGCTTGTTCTCAATTCCTGTTATATTGATATTCCAACACATATTGATATGCCCGATTTTTATGATCAGCCACCCAAGATACTGCTACGTCTGGAAAAAGATAAAAAGAATATCGTGATGAATGCTTTTCTTAAGTATTCAGAGAATGTACTATTACCACTTTCATTGCTGAACCTAAAATCAGAATTATTAGAATACAAAGTAAATCATCATAAATACTGGTTTTACATTTCACCAAACCTAAAATATGAGATCAGTGAGTTTACAGAGAAAATTATTAAGATATCTACTGATGAGTTTATAGAACATTCTCAGTATATTTTTAAAGGGAAGTATGAAATTGAGCATCTGAAAAAGAGTTTGTTTGAATTTGAGCGCTCATCATGGGAGATACAGATATCTGAAGAATTAAAGAATGAGTTTATTTATCGAATTACGTTAAAACCTGTCTTTAAAATGAGTGCTGGAGAATCAATTGACTGGTTTAGTTATGAGTTAAGTTATGAATCCAATGAGATTCAATTGACTCAGGATGAGCTGAGAAATCACTTTAAGAGCAATGAGACTTTTTTGAGAACCAAAGAAGGGAAGCTTGTTTATATCAGCAACAGGGAAGTGTTTGATGAAATTGAATCATTAGTCAAGAAGAGTACCAAAGACAGCGACAAGAAATATAAAACATCTCTTTATAAATTACCTTGGATCTATCAACTCAGTTCTATAAATCCTGCAATTCAAATATATGGGGATCAGTATCTTGATCAAATGTATGAGAATATTCTCAATCGCAAGCTGGAACAGCAAAGCGATATTATTGTCAGTTTACGGGCTGTAATGCGCAGTTATCAGAAGTCTGGTTTTGCATGGTTGAAAATGCTTGAGAAGTATCATCTCAACGGAATTCTTGCAGATGATATGGGCTTAGGAAAAACGATACAGGCGATTTCAATTATTGCAGGAAATCATCAATCAAAAAGATATTTGATTATCTGTCCGAAAACGCTTTTATTCAACTGGGCAAGTGAGTTTGACAAATTTGCTCCTCATATCTCCTACATGATTTATGAAGGGAGTAAGGAAGAACGGGCAGAGCTGTTAAAGAATAATGCTGTTCAAGTGATTATGTGTTCTTATGCGATCGTTCAAAATGATCTGGAAGAATTGCAGAAAATCAAGTTTGATTATGTCATCCTTGACGAAGCGCAACACATCAAAAACCCCAATACCATGCGTGCAAAGTCGATTAAAAAGCTCAATGGCGTGCATAAACTCGCACTTACGGGTACACCTCTGGAAAACAATGTGATCGAATTATGGTCGATCTTTGACTTTCTTATGCCAGGATATCTGCCGACTCTGACAAAGTTTAAGAGTTTGATTTCTCAAATACAAAGCAATCAACAGGAAAATGTAATTCAGAGGTATATCAGCCCTTTTATTCTCCGACGAAAAAAACAGGAAGTATTAATCGAATTACCCGATAAACAGGAACAGGTACTTTACTGTAAAATGAGCGAAGTACAAGAAAAATATTATGTAGAAGTATTAAACTCTGTAAAAAAAGAGATTCAATCTGTAGAACAAAAAAATATCAATTACATTCATTTACTGGCTGCTTTGACTCGTTTGCGTCAGATTTGTGATCATCCTTACCTTGTAGATCGAGAAGTGAAGAAGCATTTTGAACTCTCTGGAAAAGCAGAACTTCTTGAAGAGTTGATAGTCGAAACACATGAAAGCGGTAAGAAGTTTTTAATATTCAGTCAGTATATTTCCATGCTGGAAATCATGAGAGAGTTATTGATTAAACATAAAATTGTTTATGAATATATGGATGGCTCAACTCAAGACAGACAGAAGGTTATTGAGCATTTTAATGAAAATGAGAATGTCAGAGCCTTTTTAATCAGCCTTAAAACAGGTGGGTACGGAATAAATCTTACTGCTGCTGATACGGTTATAATTGTTGATCCTTGGTGGAATCCTATGCTTGAGAATCAAGCGATTGATAGAGCGTACCGTATTGGGCAGACGAAAAAAGTGATTGTTTATCGTTTGATTACTAAGGGTACTGTAGAAGAGAAGATATTAGCCCTTCAACAGAGTAAGAGAGAGTTGTTTGACTCTTTGATAGAAGGTGGAGATCAGATTCTTAAACATTTGAGTCTTGATGATCTTAAGCATTTGTTTGATTATAAATAAGAGAATAAGAAATTTGGCAAGCGGGTAACTTGGTAAATCGCAATCAGGTTGATCGCGCTACTCATATAAAGCAAGCTACCATCTTGCTTTCAGAGGAGTTTGGAATTCGCCGTCCATGTAAGTATAAATGTATGTTAACGAGGACGTTTACTCTCAAAGAATTGCGTAGGCGAGGACGCCTATCCACCCAGAAATGAGAAAACGTGGACGTCTCCGTCCACGCAAGATTGTATTAATGTAAGCGAGACGCTTACTCTATTAGATATTTAGTTTTTCTTTTCTTCTTTTGCCCAGGAATCTTTTAAGCCTACCACACGATTGAAGATCGGATGTTCAGGCGTACTGTCATAATCCACAGAGAAATATCCTTGTCTGAGGAATTGGAATTTTTCACCTGAGAGTGCTTCTTTTAAGGATGGTTCTGCAGGACATGAGAGGATCTGAAGTGAATCAGGATTGAGATTGACTTTATAATCTTGACCTTCAGGGACATTCATTGGATCTGCGACTTTGAAAAGTTGATCATAGAGTCTGACTTCGACATTTACCGAATGTTCTTTAGATACCCAGTGTGATGTACCTTTGACTTTTCTGCCATCATTGGTCCAACCGCCTTTTGATGCAGGATCATAAGAGCAAATTAAGCGAATGACATTGCCGTTTTCATCTTTTACCACTTCATTGCAGGTGACATAATAGGCATGTTTTAGGCGGACTTCTCCGCCAGGGTAGAAACGGAACCATTTTTTAGGCGCATCTTCTCTGAAATCATCTCTTTCAATGTATATATGTTTACTGAATGGAATCATTCTCTTTCCTGAGTTTGGATCTTCAGGATTGTTTTCCGCTTCAAGATATTCTACTTGTCCCTCAGGATAGTTTTCAATGACTAATTCTAATGGATCAAGTACAACCATTCTACGTTCAGCTTTAAGATTTAAATCTTCACGGACACAGAATTGTAAGAGGTCAAAGTCAACGATACTGTTTGCCTTTGCTACACCGATTCTGTCAGCAAAGTTACGGATAGATTCTGGAGTATAACCTCTTCGTCGCATTCCTGCAATCGTTGGCATTCTTGGATCATCCCAGCCATTAACTAAGTTTTCTTTAACCAGAGATAATAATAATCTTTTACTCATCACGGTATAGCTGAGATTCAAACGAGCAAATTCGATTTGCTGTGGGTGACATTTTACAGGAAGCTGATCAAGTACCCAATCATAAAGCGGGCGATGATCTTCAAATTCAAGAGTACAGATCGAATGAGTTATTCCTTCTATAGAATCTGAAATACAATGAGTGTAATCGTACATTGGATAAATGCACCATTGATCACCAGTACGATGATGATGCGCTTTTTTAATACGATAGATCACAGGGTCTCTCATATTCATATTGGGTGAATTCATATCTATTTTGGCACGAAGAGATTTTGTGCCTTCATCAAATTCTCCTGCTTTCATTCTGCGGAATAAATCTAAATTTTCATCAACAGAACGATTACGATGTGGGCTATCAGTACCAGGAACAGTTAGAGTACCACGAGTTTGTCTCATTTCTTCCTGATTTAAATCGCAGACATAAGCTTTACCTTCTTTGATCAAATATTCAGCATAATCGTATAATTGCTGGTAATAATCGGAAGCATAAAATAGTTTTTCATTCCAATCAAAGCCCAGCCAGCGTACATCTTCCATAATTGATTCAACATATTCGACATCTTCTTTTACAGGGTTTGTATCATCAAATCTTAAATGACACACCCCTTTGTAGTCGCGGGCAATACCGAAATTGATGCAAATCGATTTGGCATGTCCAATATGCAGATAACCGTTAGGCTCTGGAGGAAATCTTGTTACAATCTGCTGGTGTTTACCATTGGCTAAGTCCGTATCAATGATGTTACGGATAAAGTTCGACACTTCAACAGTACTTTCTTTTTCTTTGCTTTCATTTTTGATTTCTTCCATAGTTCACCTCAACACATTTAATGATGGAAAAAAATGACTTTATTCCATTAGATTACAAAAATATTCAAAGCCTCAATTTAAGCAATTAATTTTTTTTGTTAGAGAAATAACTTGACATAAATAATTATTGGTTTAATAATATCATTTAGTTTAATAGAGGAGGGAAGGTGCAGATTTTTCCGAGTATGACGCAGTATTTAAAAGAAGATCAGATTATTGATATAGATGCTGAAAGCAAGGAACAAGTTTTAGAAGCATTACTCAATGTGATCTTAAAGTCAGATTTGGTGACTGAGAAAAATCTGATACGCAATGCCATCTACGCAAGAGAGCAACTTATGAGTACGGGTATCGGATATGGGATTGCGATTCCGCATGCAAGACATGCCAGTGTGAAAGATTTTGTTCTTGCTGTTGCACGAGTAAAAAAGGGTGTGCCTTGTGATTCAATTGATGATCAGCCCGTTAATCTCTTTTTTATGATTGTCGCTTCTGATAAGCAAGACAAGGACTATCTAAGATTGCTGTCTCAACTGATGTTGAAATTAAAAAATCATCATTTACTTGAACAAATTCAAAAGGCACAAGACACTCATGAAATTTATGATTTATTGGAAAAGGCATAAGAAAATGCCAGAAATAAAACGCACAAAACTCATAAGGAGGAGTAATGAAACAATTGTTGATGTTTGTTATTTTTTGTTTATTTTTGGGAGGATTATTAGCGATTAGTCCTTTTGAAACACTGTTTGAAGGAAAGAGTGTACTGTTTTCAGACAATGGTGGGATGAAAATTGTTAACAACAAAATTTATCTGGTTTACTATGAACGATACAACAATTCTACACAATACTATCTTTCTCTTTCAGTATCAGAAGATTTTGGGAGAAGTTTTAATACTACACATTTAGATTCACTTTATCTTATGTATTATAATTTTAATCTACATAAGAATATTGCACCAGAACTCGATGTGAGTGAGGATGGGACTTGCCATATCTACTATATAAAGCGTAGTGATTATCATCTACATAACTTATATCAGTTCATTCCAAATATTTATGGCAATCAGCTACATTATCTGAAATATACTAATTCAAAGACAATTACAAAGAAGCTGATGAGCAATGAATTTAAAGATACTCCCTTGCATCATGTCTATCAGGATCATGTTTTTCTGTTTAAAAAGGATTATTTATTTAGGCAACTCAGTTACTTCATGCATTTTAGTAAGAGTGAACGCAATACTCTGTATGATAATAACAATTTACTCAGTAGAGAGAGTTTTACGGGTAAAGATAAATATTTGGGACCAGTATATAGTCAGTCAGATCTATGGATCAAAGGTAATAGTGAAGGATCAGTAAACCCTGATGCTCCCGGCTGGCCCTTATTTGGTGATCGGGTGATCAGTTCTGGGAAAATCAGAAACTATGAGCAGAATGAGCTTATTGAAGAGAGCTCAGCCCCCGTATCACAAATATTCCAAGGGGATTATCAAGAGGAAGCAGAGCTAATACAACCTGAAACAGATCAAATATTATCAACTGCATTAAAGCCTTATGGGACGTCCATGGAAAATTATACAAATAAAATATTTAATTGCGAAATCATGGGGTCAACTCTAAAAATTCAAGTTATTGATTTTACTCAAACGAGAACAGATACTTTTGTGGTTTACCAAAAATATCCTGATGCACTACATCCCACGATCTTTGGACAGCCTGATACCTATATGCGTGACTCACTTTGGACAAATGTCGTGACGATCAGAGACACGAT
Source organism: uncultured Candidatus Cloacimonadota bacterium (assembly GCA_964573665.1). GTDB lineage: Bacteria > Cloacimonadota > Cloacimonadia > Cloacimonadales > WRIO01 > JAGOCT01. The sequence continues at coordinate 54,312 of CAZNKI010000003.1, forward strand.
TTGGGGCTCACCATTCAATATATCAATGGATCAATTGAGTATTTATCTGCCAGGTACTGTGTGGATCAAAGGTCAGGTGTCTGGGAAGATGACAGTTATGGCTGCAGGTGATGTGTATATTACAGGTAATATCACCTATATGAATACTCCTGTGGGTCAAATGCCGAATAATGAATACTCGAGCAATCAAGTCGATTATTTTTCGTTGATTTCATTGAAGAATATTTATCTGAAATATAAGTACAGGAAAAAATTATCTAATGGTTTGTATCAAACACAACCAGATAATGCCACAGGTCCCAATGGACATGTATGGTTGTATGGTGCTTATGCGGCAGGTTTGTGGAGTGATGGTGAATTTTCTTTTGAATATCAGCATCCGCATGGCGCTGTAATGCCTTATCGTGGGATCAGTCATAAAACAGGTCAGGATACTTTGTATAAATTCATTGAATTTCACAGACATCGTTTTCCTCCTATTAATCCAAGCCTAACAGAAGAACCACTTTGGAAGAGATGGCCAAATGAAAGCCCTGAAGTGGAATCTAACGGATATCCGAATAACAATATCAACGAGTATGACTATACACAAAATGAGGGGAGTATTCTCTATAAAACATCTGACTATCCCTGGTATAATCCTGTTTGGCCCGAGAAAGATGCTGGACCGGTGCCATTAAATCTTGAAACGGATATCACCTGGGAACGAGGGACAGTGCATCTCATTGGTTCGCTATTCCAAGGGAAACGTGGTCTGCTGTATCGAACGGGTTCTGTTGATGATCCGGATGTCGGTCATTGGGATATCGGTAATGGGATTTTTGGTCCTCCTCATCGACCTACTGGGTATCAGAAGGATTTCAGGTATGATGAACGATTGAGAAATAATGTACTTTCGGACTTTCCAGTTGGATTTATAAATAAGAATAACTGCACTCAGATGATGATGAATGTGAATACCATGTCGCTTGACAGCTTAGTCGTTGAGGATACTCAACAAGTAAAGCAATATTTAAGTACAGCCAATGATCAGTATCTTGTGTTGGCTTTTAACAGAAATAACAGTAATCAATTAGTGATCAAAGTTTCTGAGGATCAAGGGGCAAGTTTTTCATCTTTATCCTTTGATGGCATGAGTATTTATCAGAATCTTCTCGATGCAGAAATCATAAACTCCGTTTTAAAGGTTTTAATGATCAATGAGCAAGAACAATTGTATATGCTGACTTATAACTTTGCCGTTCATGCTTATACGATCCAACAACTGAACCTTGAACTCAACAATTTAGATCCAAACTTAAAAATAAAAATGCAGAGAACTAACCAGAATCAATTACTCCTGTTTGTATCAAGAAACGATGGGCATTTCATTTACCGCATTAATGACAGTAATCAGGTTCACTTACTTGATAGTTTCATCTATCCAAATTTGAAAGGGCTTGCTTTTGCAACGGATAATAATGACTCATTATACATTGTAGCTCGTACGCAAACTGTGAATGCTTATGGTGAATTGAGTTCTCTTCATTTTGCCAAAGGAGCATTGAATGGTATTACTGCAAATGATATTCCTGAATTAGATCAAAGTGCGGGAATGACGATCAGTACATACCCCAATCCATTTAATCCTGAAACGAAGATCAGCTTTAATTTGGCGAAGAAGAGTAAGGTTTGTATCAGTATTTACAACATCAAGGGGCAGAAAGTACGGAGACTGCTTGATCAGGAGTATGAGCCTGGCTCTCATTCTATTGTCTTTGATGGTAAAGACGATCAGGGAGAGGGGATTGCTTCAGGGATATACTTTGTTCGGGCAGAGAATAATGATCAACGGGTTATGAAGAAGATCATGATGATTAAATAAATGATTGGCGGAGGAAACTCCGCCGTTTTTCGGCTTTACGGCACTTCGTTTCGCAAAGCCCTACAAGTGGATTAGCCCTTTTTAATAATGAAAACAAGATAGAGTTTTTTACTATATGTAATCTGGTAGAGTGTATTGCGAATTCAGGTACAAGATATTCATCAATGATATTCTACTTAATATACTTAATAAATTGATGTTTACAGATTGTCGTAATTTTCTTTTTCGGCTTTACGGCACTTCGTTTCGCAAAGCCCTACAAGTGGAATAAGCCATTCATTTTGGAAATTCTATTTTTTTAGAACATTCTGATGCTAAGATGCTGTTAATAAGCGATTAAGCTCGCATGCTCTCCGCTTGTCCTCTATTCACGTCCCCTTTTCTATCCTGTAGAAAACATCAAATTGATTAGTGAAGAATCAAGAAATAATATATAAAAAATATGGGAGAAACTGATATTTTCTTGACGGAAAAACAGAGTGATAATTAGTTAAAATTATCAATGAATGAGTGGGGGAGAGATGAAACGATTTTTGATTATGGGAATTTTGCTTGTTATCATATCAAGTTTAATTGCAAAGCCGATACAATATCCTAAAGAAGCATATTCAATTGAATTACATGGTACTCAGATTTATGATGATTATCATTGGTTGCAGGATCGCAATGATCCAAGAGTGATGAAATACATATTACAGGAAAATGCGTATTCCGATTCATTTATGGTTGATACCGTGCTGATGCAGAAGCTGTTGATGGATGATTTTTCAAAATATCAGGAGATCAATAAAGCAGAATATCCAATAATTATTGGCAATTACACTTATCTCTCCAAAGTTGATAATGAAGGTTTTAAGAATATCTATCGAAAGAAAAATGGTACAGAAAAAGAAGAACTTGTGATTGATGTGAGATCAATGAGTCAAGGACGGGGTTTTTCAAGGTTAGTTCACTGGCAGATAAGTCCTGATCAAAAGTATGTCGCATTTACAATGGACTTTAAAGGGAATGAGATTGGCACTTTATATATTTTTTCTATAGTGGATCAAAAGTTAATCGGTGATTCATTAGAAAATGTATCACATATGTTTTTTTGGAATGATTCAAAGACTTTATTATATGTCACAAGGGAATATCCATTTAATTTTAAAAAATTGTATGCTCATGAGGTGGATCGCTTATTTTCTGAAGATCAGAAGATTTATGAAGTGATCGAAAACAATGGTAGCATTGATCTATTTGCTGATGATCAGTTTATACATTTTTTCGTATCAGAGAACGATTCTATGCAAGCATTTTATCAATATAAGCATAAAATAAAAAAGGGTTTTAAACAATTATTAAGCAAGCGTCCTGCAAATATATCGTATCTTTTTAATGAGCAATACATATTCTTGATTGATGATCAATCCTTAAGCATTTCACCCATAAATAAAGTCAATCATCAGCGAGTATTAAGAAGATATGATGAACATACCTCTTTATTTCATGCTGAATTATGTAAAGAAACACTCATTTTGTTTGAGGAAAGTGAGGGTTCTCAGAGGATTTATTGTTTAAACTACAAGACAGGTAAAATTACTGAAGTAAAAATGCCTGATGACTCATATAGTATCAGTAATGTAAGTCGTTCTCATCATCAAAAGGATTATTTTGATTTTAGCTATACATCATTGAACAAGACACTTAGATATTATCGTTATGATCTGAAAACTCAACAATTAAAGCTTCTTTCAGAAACACAGCTTAAGGGTTATCAGGAAGAGCTCTATCAGACAGAGAAAATTTATGTTGTTTCTCATGATCAGCAGAGAATACCACTGACTCTCTTTTACAGAAAAGACAAATTCAAAAAAGATGGATCAAATCCATTGTTTTTAAGAGCTTATGGGGCGTACGGGTATAGTCAGTATCCCTGGTTTGAGTCGCATTTAATCAGTTTAGCAGATTTAGGATTTGTTTATGCTGTTGCACATGTAAGAGGCGGTTCTGAGATGGGGAAGCAGTGGCATACTCAATCGATTGGCGCAGGTAAAGACCATTCTATTAAGGATTATATATCATGTGCAGAACTTTTAATCAATCAAAAATATACAAGTAAGGGGCAGATTGCCGCATTTGGCAGAAGCGCCGGAGGGCGTTTGATTGCAGGTGCTGTCAATCAGAAGCCTGAGTTATTTGGAGCTGCGATTTATGAAGTACCTGCCTGTGATGGATTGAACTGGATGTTGGATCGTAAAACGGATTATTTTAATCAGAAAGAGTTTGGAGATCCTATGAATAAAGAGGATTTTGAAACATATTTAAGAATTGATCCCTATCAGAATGTGCGTGCTCAAAGTTATCCTCCAATACTTTTAAGTGCGGCATGGGAAGATATTAGAGTGTCTTATTGGCAACCATTAAAAATGACAGCAAAACTTAGGATGCTAAAAACAGATCAAAATCCAGTTTTGATCAAAACAAGAATTAATGCAGGGCATCAAGGGGCAAGCTCTTCAAATGCTTATCATGAGGATTGGGCATTTAAATATGCCTTTATCATGAAAATGTTAAAAAAAGAAATTAATAAGTAATGCTTGACATGAAAATTTTCAGTTTGTAATTTTGATTTAGGAGGAAAAATGAATCAAAACGGATTAGTAAAAGGTAAATTAGTTTTGTTGATCTCAATGATCGTCATTTTAGTTGGGACAGTGGCATTTTTCTCATTTTATTATCCAATCCCCAGTCAACAGCTTAGTGTCGCAAGTATTGGCGGTGCAGAAAGAGCCTCAAAGTATCGTAATGTAAAAGAATCAAAGATCCAATTGGATGAAAGTCAGATCAATCAATTTTTCCAATCAGCAGAATGGCAGAATCTGTCAAAAGATCCTGAAACATTGAAACTCTTACAAAATGAAGAAGTGATGGATCAGGTCTCTTCACTTGTGGTTTTGAGCCAGGGTATTGAAATCTGTAACATTGTAAAAGAGGCTAACAATAAACAAGCGTTTAAAGATATTGAAGATATGAAATACTTTTTATTAAAAGCATTTATGAATTCAGACGATATCAAAGTGAATCATTATTTTTTACTCAACTATTTAGTTGCAAATCAAAAATTTGATTTATGGGCTGTTCTGACATGGAATACTTTTTTAAATAACTCCAATGAAGCTTCGATGAAAATGTTTGCCAGTGATATGCTTAATTTGGTGGGGCTTGTGAATAATCAACTGAGTGATGAGTTTAAGAATACGCTCAATCAACAGGTATATGAAGCTGTATTTACAAATACTGATTTGTTAAAAGCTGGTTTTACAAATGTTGAAATGTTAAAGTTTTTCTTCAATAATCCAGAAATGCAGAAACTGGTGAATGCTCAGGCAATGGGACTGATTTTAAATAAAGATTTCCAGGCAGTTATGGCATCCAACATTTTCTCAAAAATTGTTTTTACCCAGCTCATCAATAATCAAGCAATGAATTTTGTCTTTTCACAAGAAAGACAATAGATTTAGTTAATACCCAGAAGCGAAGTATTGACTCTTCGCTTCTGTTTTTATTAAGGGAAATATGAAATATAAAATAATACTAATATTCTTTCTGTTAATATGTTTTAATGTTTATTCTATTTCACTTCAAGAAATCAATACCGCACAATCTCAGGTCATCTATTATTCTGCTTTTCATGATTATATCATTCCGCATATTGTGAGTAGGAATCTTGAAATATGGTTGCATGATCAGGAGTTTTGGGGTTATAATCCATCAGAGAAACCAGTATATTTTATCAATGATTTCTCTGATTTTGGGAATGGAGGGGCGATTGGACTTCCATTTAACTTTGTCATGCTGAGTTTAGCTCCTCCGATCAATGCTTATGATATACTCCCTCAATCAGAGCGCGTTCAAATGTTACAAACTCATGAGTTAATGCACATTATCGCAATGGATCAATCTTCTCCACAGGTCAGAAGATTCAGAAAGTTTTTTGCTGGCAAGACCAGTGTATCTTCTTCTCATCCTGAGACAGTGTTGAGTACCTATTTAACTGTTCCAAGGTATTTTGCTCCAAGGTGGTATCATGAAGGGATCGCCGTGTTTATGGAAACCTGGCAAAATTCAGGAGTTGGGAGAACTTTAAGTGCTTATGATGAGATGATATTCCGATCAATCATAAAAGATCAAAGAAAGATTTTCACTCCTTATAATCTTGAATCTGAGGGTACTGGGATCGATTTTACCATGGGGAGTTTATCCTATATTTATGGGACAAGATTTGTGTCATACCTAGCGATTCGCTATACTCCTGAGAAAGTAGTAGAGTGGTATAATATCAATCAATCGAAATCTTTTGATTTTTCTCATGCGTTTAAACAGACTTTTGCTTGTGATCTTGAGTTTGCATGGGAGCAGTGGATACAATTTGAGCAAAAGTGGCAGGAAGAGAATCTTGAACGTTTGAATAAAAGTCCATTTACTGAGTACAAGATTATTAATAGTGAATTAAATGGTTCGTTTTCAAGAATGTTTTACGACAATGATACGCAGATGATTTATACTGCATATAAACCCTATAATGGGAAACCTCAACTCATATCAATCGATAAAGAGGGAAGGTATCGAAAATTAGTATCTATCTCAAATGCGGCAAATAATATCGTCAGTTCTCTGGTATTTGATCAAATGAATAAACGACTTTTTTATACTACTGATAACTGGCAATTTAGAGATTTATGGGTATATGATCTCCTTAAACAAAAAAATACACTTTTAATCAAAGATTTAAGAGCAGGTCATTTTGCATTTAGAGCTCAAGATGAAAGTTTATGGGGGATCAGGCATAATAATGGTTTATGTACGCTCATTAAACTGGAAGCACCATATACAGATTGGAAAGCCATACATGTTTTTAATTATGGTCATGATATCTTTGATCTTGACATTAGCCCCAATGGGGAGCAGTTAGTGGCAATTATTTCAGATCTTCAAGGTAATCATAAGTTGGCATTATTTGAGTTTGGTAACATCAATCGCAAAGAATTTTCTTATACGGAACCGATAGATTTTGAGGATTCTGCTCCTAATCATTTTATCTTTAGTCCTGACAGTAAGCAATTGTTTGGCAGTTCTTATTATACGGGAGTTTCAAATATTTTTCAGCATAATATTCAAGAGAATGAAAGTCGCATCGTGAGTCATACCGATGTCGGGTTTTTTAGGCCATGTTATATCGGTGGAGATTCTCTAATTGCTTTGAAGTTTACTTCCCAATATGGATTTACGCCAATTATTTTTACTTTATCAGATAGCGTCCAAGCTAAAGCAATTCATTTTATGGGCAATGAAATTGTGGAGAAGTATCCTCAGGTCAAAGAATGGTATATTCCAGAGACAGATAGCAGCAGTTTTTTAAATTACAAGTCATTCACTCATGAATATTCAGTTTTAAAAAATACACAACTGTTATATTGGCATCCGATAGTGCTTGGTTATAAGGATTATGTTTCTTATGGCGCTCGTTTCACTTTTGGGGACAAAACTAATTTGTTATCGACGGATACTCATCTGAGTTATAGTCCTTCAGAAAAACTCGAATCAGAAGAGATGTTTCATTTTTATGCATCAATGCGATATATGTCCTGGACTTTGAAATTGAAGCACAATTATGCAAATTTTTATGATCTCTTTGGTCCTGAAAAGCAATCACGAAAAGGTGATCGTATTGAATTGACAAAGTCTATTAACCTGTTTAATGATGAGACGATAGAAGCATTGTCGATATTGGGTATGTATGCTACGTTTAATAGTGATGCTTTGAGTTTATACCAAGATGTCGCTATCCAGGAAAGAGAGATATACAGTTTTGATCATTCGTTTACTCTGAGCAATACAAGGAAAACTTTAGGTGCCATTGATAGCGAGTATGGTTATGTTTTTAACTTATATAATAATGCAGATAAAATAAAAGATGATTATTTCATTAAAAGCACGATTAAGGCTGATGTAGGATTTATTACTCCCGTTAAAAATATGAATATTTGGCTTAGAAACTATTCAGGGAAGATTTGGGGAGATCAAAATTCTTCAAACTCTTACTATTACTTTGGCGGTTTTAGAAATAACTATGTTGATTATCGATCACCCAGCAGATATCAGGAATTACCCTCATTTCCAGGGGTAGATATCAATGAAATCCCTGCCAATCAATTTGTTAAATCAATGCTTGAACTGAATTTTCCTCCCTTTTATGGCATTCAGTTCAAGAGTTTACAAATGATGCCCAAGTATTTGAAAACATCTTTATTTACGAGCATATTACTCACTGATGTTGAAGCGATAGAGTCAAAGAACATTTATTCAAACATTGGTATCCAGTGGACACTCAAGTTGCAGTATTTGTCGCAGTTAAGTGGATCTTTATCTTTAGGATATGCGCGGGCATTTCACGAATCTCATTCATCAGATGAGTTAATGTTAAGTGTGAGTTTGTTTAATTAATGCAGAACTATATTTTCAGCTTACTCCCATCACTATTATTCATTATTTGTTTCTATTATCTTGATTCATTTAAACTTATATCAAAGAAGATCATCGGGTTGTTGTTTTTAAGCGGTTTAATCTCTGCATTTTTGAGCTTATACATCAATGATGGATTCAATTTATATATTCAGAAGTTTGAGTTGATCTCATTATATTTTGCTCCAATAGTCGAAGAGACGCTTAAATCATTGATTTTGGTTTATTTTTTTCAGAAGAAACGATTTGGATTTTTAACGGACAGTGCTTTAGCAGGATTTATCGTGGGATTGGGATTTGCCAGTTTTGAAAATGTGTGGTATTTACATACTTTTGCGTTAGATAATCCGCTTTTATGGATTATTAGAGGTTGCGGATCGGCATTGCTACATGCGGGTAGTACATCATTATTTTGCCTACTGTTTTATTATTTTTCAGAAAAAGAGAAAAGCAAAATTGTCTATTTATACTCAATTATCCCATCAATACTGCTCCATTTTTTCTTCAATTTATCTTTATTTCCGATAATCCCCAAAGTGGTCTTACAATTAGTATTAATCCCTTCATTACTCTATTTTATTTATTTATTAAGTGAGAAGAAACTGTATCATTGGATGGAAAAGGATTTCGATGTGGACCATTCTATTTTACGGATGATACGATCAGATCAGTTTTCTCAAACAGATTTAGGGAAATATTTGGCTTCTTTGTCAGCGAATTTCCCCCCATTAGTTCGGGTGGATATGTTTTGTTATATTCAGTTATCAATTGAACTCAGCTTTTATGCAAAAGGTTTACTACTGATGCAAGAAATGGATTTGGAGATTGAAATAGATACAGAACAGTTAGAGAAAATCCGTGAACTGGAGGAATTAAAAAAGGTGATTGGTAAAAGCGGGTTACTGGTATTAAAACCCATACTTCCAAATTTTGATAAGAAGATTTGGCAGATACTTTGGATTAAAAGTAAATAGAATAATGAGATGATTTTCGTAATATATGAAGATTGTTGTGTTATAGTTTAGAGAGAGTGAGAAATGGATCATTTATTAAAGATTATGAGCAGAAGATATCCCATACAGTTTAGCAATATTTAGCATTTTAAAAAACTGTTGACAAATTTAATCTTTGAAATTTTTGTATAAGATCAAAATAATCATTAAAGATAGGATTATAGTGTGAAGCAAAACAGAAAAAAAGAGACAAAGAATCCGTCATTGATTATTAATCATTGTTTTGTATCGCATACAAATAATGAAATAAAAGAACTATGGAATTGAGGCATTCATGAAGTATCTAATCACTGGAGGCGCTGGATTTATTGGATCTCATTTATCTGAGGCATTATTAAATCAAGGGCACAAGGTAACGATTATAGACAATTTGTCCACTGGGCGTTTTTCAAATATAACTCATTTACAAACCCATCAAAATTTTCAATATGTTATTGGTACGATTTTAGATCGTAGATTGATGGAAACTTTGATCGCAGATTGTGATCAGATTTTTCATTTAGCTGCAGCAGTAGGCGTAAAATATATTATTGATAATCCACTTCAGTCATTGCAAACCAATATTGTTGGTACAGAAATTATTCTGGAACATGCAAACAAATATAAGAAAAAAGTTTTAATCACATCAACTTCTGAGATATACGGTAAGAGTGAAAAGATACCATTCAAAGAAGAAGACGATCGTTTATTAGGCTCAACGAGTATTTCCAGATGGGGTTATTCTTGTTCTAAAGCAATTGATGAGTTTTTTGCCTTGGCTTATTATCGTGAAAAGAAGTTGCCTGTGGTGATTGTTCGTTGTTTCAATACAGTTGGACCTCGCCAGTCAGGACAGTATGGCATGGTATTACCAAAGTTTGTTAAAGCAGCGTTGTTAAATCATCCGATTACCATTTTCGGAGATGGCAAACAATCTCGTTGTTTTGGTGATGTTGCCGATGTTATTCAGGGCATGGTTCAACTCATTGACGAACCAAAAGCAGAAGGGGAGATCTTCAATATTGGCAATACAGAAGAGATTACCATAGAGGATTTGGCAGTTAAGATTAAACAGATGACAAATTCTAAATCAAAAATTGAATATATACCTTATGATGAAGCTTATGAAGAAGGTTTTGAAGATATGAGACGCAGAATTCCAGATTTAACCAAAATCATGGAATGCATCAATTATCAACCGCAATATAATTTAGAAAAAATAATTGAAAGAGTGATCAACTATTATGCGACTTAAAGCAATATTATTTTCAATCATCTTTTGTTTTTCCATAATCATATTAAATGCAGACAATAATTTTGTTAATCCTGATGATTATCGAGTAAATGTTAACGATGTTTTTGTTATGCAGATGACGGTTCCAGATACTGTAACTGTTTTTGTCCCAGTGTCATTAACTGGGCATTTGAATTTATATCCAGTAACTGATACTGTTTTTGTTGCAGGATTAACCTTAAGTGAAGCATATCAAAAGATCAATCAGAAGATCAAATCTGCTGTAAAAAAGATCCCTATTTCAGTGATTCTTTATAAGAATGCTCCGATTCGTTTTCATATGAGTGGAGCAGTCAATATCCCTGGCGAGTTTATATCTGAAGAATTATTGACTCTTTCATTAGCGATCAGAAAAGCAGGTGGGATAACTAATGCCGCGTCAAACCGGGTAATTATCAAACGATCTGGCAAAGAGATAGAGTGTAATTTAAGCAAATATTTATCAGAAGCAGACAACTCACAAAATCCGATCATCTACAGTGGTGATATCATCGAAGTTCCTTTTGCCAAAGAAGCGTTAAAGGTATATGCGAATAATGATACTGTTAATGTGGTTGAAGCTATTGAACTCAGTCAGGAAACTTCAGTTGAAGAAGTCATCAGACAATTAAAATATAAAAACGCATTATCAGACATGAATCAATTTACCTTAATTCGTGAAGGCAAGACGACAATGGTCAGCAAAGAAGAGAAGGTAAAGAATAACGATAAATTAATCATTGCACAGGAAGATGTGTTTGTCTATGTCATCGGCAGTGTCGAGAATCCAGGAAGATATCCATATAATGGGAACCGGAATCCAATCCAGTATATTGGAATGGCAGGAGGTCCTTTGATCAGTGGTTCATCATCTTCTTATATTATAAAAAAAGATGGAACAAAAAAGAAATATAAAGGTCAGGCGATACATCCAGGGGACACCATATATGTACCAGAATCATACCGAGCTATTGTTGCGGCATATTTGGTGCCTGTAAGTACTGTGATATCAGTTATTTCTACGATTATATTATTAAGTCGAAATTAGAAAATATAAAGAGGTAAAAATGAAAGTACAACTTCTTGATTTAAATGCTCAATACGAGCCAATAATGGAAGAAATTAGAGTTGAAATGGATAAAGTGATCAAGAATCACCAATATATTTTAGGACCTGCAGTCAAAGAGTTTGAAGAACAAATGCAGGATTATCTTCAGGTCAAACATGCCATTGGTTGTGCGAATGGTACTGATGCATTAGTTTTAGCGCTCAAAGCATTAGAAATTGGTCATGGTGACGAAGTGATTACGACACCATTTACATTTTTTGCAACAGCATCATGTATTCATCGCGTAGGTGCTAAACCAGTGTTTGTCGATGTGAAAGCAGATACTTTCAATATAGATCCAGACCTAATTGAAAAAGCAATTACAAAAAATACTAAAGCAATTATTCCTGTTCATTTATTTGGTCAATCAGCAGAAGTGGATCGTATCATTGAAATTGCTAAAAAACACAACTTATATGTGATCGAAGATAATGCTCAAGGCATTGGATGTAAATACAATGGTCAGTACGCTGGTACGATTGCTGATATTGGCACATTATCATTTTTCCCAAGTAAGAACCTTGGATGTATGGGTGATGGCGGAATGTGCTTAACTCAAAATGATGATCTTGCTGCAAAACTCAGACAGTTAAGAGTCCATGGCGAAAATCCAAAGTATTATCACAAATGGGTGGGTCTCAATAGTCGATTAGACTCTTTACAGGCTGCTGTACTGAAAGTTAAGCTGAGATATTTACAAGGCTGGTCAGATGCCAGAAGAAAGAATGCTGAGATTTATCATGAATTATTGTCAGAAGTAAAAGAAATCAAATTGCCAGTAATCCATAAAAATGCTGATACAATTTATAATCAATTTACAATAATCGCAGAAAACAGAGATGGATTAATGGCTGAATTACAAAAGAATGAAATTGGATGTGCGATTTATTATCCGCTTCCATTACATGTTCAGGAATGTTTTGCAGAAGTTGGTCAAAAAGAAGGTGATTGCCCGATTGCAGAAGAATTAGCAAAAAAAGTATTATCTATCCCAATTTATTCTGAATTAACCAGAGAGCAGATAGAGTTTGTTGCTCAAACAATAAAAAACTTTTATTCAAAATAAGGAGAGAACATGAATATCCTGGTTTGTATCAAACAGGTACCCGATACAACTGAGATCAAAATAGATCCTGTCACCAACACATTAGTTCGAGAAGGGGTTGAAAGTATTATCAATCCATTTGATTTATATGCCATAGAAGAAGCTGTAAGATTGAAAGAACAGTATGGTGGTACGATTACTGCAATCACGATGGGACCTCCTCAGGCAGAAACCGCATTAAGAGATGCTGTGGCATTGGGCGTTGATCAGATTATACTATTATCTGACAGAAAATTTGCAGGTGCAGATACCTGGGCAACCAGTTTAACACTTGCAGGTGCGATAAAGAAAATTGGTCAATATGATTTGATTTTATTTGGTCAGCAAGCGATTGACGGCGATACTGCTCAAGTAGGACCTGGCGTTGCCGCTCATTTGGATTTAAATCAAGTCTGCTTTGTTCGAAAGATTGAAAGCATCAATGATCAGCAGATGATAGTTCAAAGACTGATGGAAGACGGGTATGATCGTCTTCAAGTGAAATTACCAGCAGTATTATCTGTCGTAAAAGAGATCAATACTCCAAGGCTTCCTTCGTTGAGAGGTAAGAAGAATGCACGATCTGTAGAACTTACTGTATGGAATGCTTCTGATTTAGCACTTGATGAAAAGTTAATTGGTTTAAATGGATCTCCTACTCAGGTCGTAAAAATATTCTCTCCTGATATGCAAAAATCTGGAGAAATGTATGAAACAAGTCCTGAAGAAGCAGCAGAAATCTTGTATCGTCGATTAAAGGAATTAAAGCATTAGAATGAATTATTATGTTCACAATATAAATCCAACCATTTTTACCATCGGATCATTAGAGATCCGATGGTATGGCTTTTTTTATGTCCTAAGTTTTTTACTTGCTTACTGGCTGATCAAGAAGAATTTTTCTCATCGAGATATAAAGATCTCTACAGATGATTATGATACTTTTTTATTTAATATGATGTTAGGTGTAATTCTTGGTGGTCGTGTCGGTTATATTCTGTTTTACAATTTGGCTTACTATTTCTCAAATCCATTGGCTGTATTTTATGTATGGGAAGGCGGAATGTCTTTTCATGGAGGTGCCCTCGGAGTGATTGTTGCGGGTTATTTGTTTTGCCGAAAGCATCAACTTTCTTTTTATCAGCTCGCAGATCCAGTAATGCCAATCGTTGCAATTGGATTAGGTTTAGGGCGTTTAGGTAATTTTATTAATGGAGAACTCTATGGGCGTGAAACTACTATGCCCTGGGGGATGATTTTTCCCAATACAGATCCATTAGCATTGGTCAGGCATCCATCTCAGCTCTATGAAGGATTGTTAGAAGGAATAGTCTTAGCATTAGTTCTTCAGTTTATGTATCGCACACTAAAGACAAAAGGGCTTGTGTTTTGGTCATTTATTGGGTTGTATGGGTTGTTTCGTTTTATCATTGAATATTTCAGAGAACCAGATAACATCGATTTGTATCGAGAGGGTCTGATCTTTGGATTTCTAACTATGGGGCAATTGCTCAGTTTAATAATGATTATAACTTGTATAATTATGTCATTTTTCATTTTAAGGAAGAAAAATGAAACTCATTAAACTTTTGGTTTTCATAATTGTCGGGCTTTTTTTATCTTCATGTGCGATAAGCTCTGCATTCTCAAATCCAAACAAAGCAAAACTACTCTATCGGGAGTTTAAACGCTGGCAAGAGTTTCAAATGGAAGGTATTGCAGAATTGCAATATAAGGAATTTTCAATCAGGAAGAGTTTTGTATTTTCAAAAAATAGGGAAGCCTTACGATTCGATGTGCTTGATGGTGGATTATTCGGTCTTAGTGGCGGTACTTTAAGTATTTATGCTGATAGCACAGGGTTGCTTGATGCGATTGTCATGAACCAAGAGCTTTCTATGGAAAATCCGCAATCGATTAATCAGCTATTCAAATATTTAAATTCGATTGAACTCTCTGATATCGAACCCTTATTAAAAGATATTGACTCCAAGAATGAGTTTACTAAAGATAAGGTTAAATTTGTTTTCAATAATCAGATGCGATTAATCCAAATTTCTTCAGAAGATTTAGGGCTAAGAGTTGATATTAGTTATACTTTTTCCAATGAAATCAAAGAAATTTCTATCTATTTATCCAATCTTAAAATCTGTAATTTAAGAATTGACAAAATTACTTATGACAATATAAGTGTATCAAAACTAAAATGATATAATTGTTTTTAGTTGATCATAGGTAAAGAGGATCGCATGATAGAAAGATACAGCCGTCCTGAGATGAATAATATCTGGTCTCAGCAGAATAAATACCAGTGTTGGTTAGACGTTGAATTAGCTGCGTGTAAAGCGCTCAATGAACTTGGGATCATTCCTGATGAAGATTTAAAAATTATATTAAACAAAGCAAATTTTAACGCTGATCGAGTCGATGAAATAGAGCTTACGACTAAACATGATGTGATAGCATTTTTAACCAATGTTGCTGAATATGTTGGAGAACCTTCCCGTTGGATTCATTATGGGATGACTTCTTCTGATGTATTGGATACAGCACTTGCTATACAAATGAAACAAGCAGCTCAAATGATACTTCAGCAATTAAAAGATTTTTCAGTAGTATTAGCCCGCAGAGCTAATGAGTATAAATATACTTTAACGATTGGACGTTCTCATGGAATTCATGCCGAACCTACTTCTTTTGGATTGAAATTTGCATTGTGGTATGATGAAATGCAACGCAATATCAAAAGGTTAGAACAGGCGATAGAGATTGTTTCTGTTGGTCAGTTTTCAGGAGCTGTTGGTAATTATGCTCATATATCTCCTGAAATTGAAAGAATTGCTTGTCAGTATTTATCATTAAAGCCAGTAAATATATCTACTCAAGTGATACAACGAGATCGTCATGCAGAATATTTATCCATTATTGCTATTATTGGCAGCAGTATAGAAAAAATTGCGACAGAGATCAGACATTTACAACGCACAGAAGTTTTGGAAATGGAAGAGAGTTTTTCCAAGGGGCAGAAGGGCTCATCTGCGATGCCACATAAAAAGAACCCCATTACCAGTGAACAAATGTGTGGTTTAGCGAGAGTATTGAGATCTAATGCAATGAGTGCATTGGAAAATAATGCTTTATGGCATGAAAGAGATATTTCTCATTCATCTGTTGAGCGTATCATCCTACCTGATTCAACTATTTTGCTTCATTATATGCTTTACAAAATGATTGCTTTGATGGATTATATTGTTGTTTATCCTGAAAACATTGAACGAAATCTCAATCTAACAAATGGTTTGATTTTTTCACAGGTTTTATTGCTCAAATTAGCAGAAAAAGGATGTAGTCGAGAAGATTCTTACGCCATTATTCAAAGAAATGCAATGAGGTGTTGGAAAGAAAAGATTAGTTTTGAACAATTGGTATCAGACGATGAAGAGGTAATAAAATATATCTCTGCTGATGATATTCAAGAGGTTTTTTCTTATGATCGTTATTTAAAGAATGTAGATTATATTTATCAGAGGATAGGGATTTAAGGGGTTATATGAAGTATCAACACAATCCAGTAGAATATATTAATAAGATTCAAAAAGAGAAGTATAAGATGTTGGCGATTCCGATGGTCATCATTGTGATTAATTTTGCTTTGAATTTTTTCTATAATATTCAATTCATAAAATACATCTCTGCTTTTGCTATGCTGATGTATTTATTTGTCTTATATTTATACCGAATTTCTCATCCGGCAATTGAAATGAATGAATCAAATTTGTTATCGCCAATTAATGGTAAAGTGAAAGAAATTATTAGAAAAGATAAAGGATATCAGATACTAATCGTAAAATCATGGTATGAATCATGTGAGATGAGAACGATGAGCAATCTTGATGAAATTGATCCAAGTGAAGAAACAGATCATTCATCGTTTATTGTTAAAGGAGTTTGGGCAAAAATTTTTTCAAAAAAAATACCTCATTTACAGGGACAATTAATTGGTGCCGCTCCTGCAAAATGTATCGCCGTTGTTCATATTCCCTACCATTATGAGTTAAGTATCAATGAGAATGATCATTTAGAATCAGGGGTCTCTATACTCGCTACATCAAAAAAGTCATCCTCCGTTTCCAATGAAGGAAGAGACGATGAATAAAACAGTTAGATACCTTATTCCAAATTTATTTACGGTTTCAAGTTTGTTTGCAGCACTTGCTGCATTACATTTTACAGCCTTGAGCGATTTTGTTCGAGCTGCCTGGTTTGTTACCTTATCTATTGTTTTAGATGGCTTAGATGGAAAAACAGCGCGTTTATTGAGCGCTACTTCAAAGTTTGGCGCAGAAGCAGATTCTTTTGCAGATTTTGTTGCATTTGGCGTCGTTCCAGGATTTCTTGCCTGGCAGATCTCTTTGCAAAATTTTGGTTTATTAGGCATGAGTGTTTTTGCCTTCTATGTTTGTTGCGGAGGATTTCGTCTTGTTCGTTTTAACTTAGGGAATAAGAATCCTAATGTAAAATCTGATTTTCAGGGATTGCCAATTCCCGCTGGTGCGGCAGTCATCGCATCGTATATATTATTTACGCAGAAAATCAATGGTGCGTTTACAGGAGATGTTTTATTTCTTTTCATGACAATATTTACATCATTTTTAATGGTGAGCCATGTGCCCTATGTGGCAGTGAATAAAGGTCCAAAAAATTATAAATCTCGTAATCTCATGATTGCAGTAGTACTCACTGCAGTGTTATTATCAATTAAGTATTTTACTTATGTATATATTGCAAGCATTTGGGTGTATATTGCAACAGGTTTTTATCGATTAATATATCAATTATATCATCTTCATCACAATAAAAGAAATGAAATTGAAAGGTACAAATAAAATGTTTAAAGCTAAGATATTCGTTTCACTTAAACAAAGTGTACTTGATCCACAGGGTCAAGTGATCAGTAATGCCTTACATACTTTAGGGTATAAGGAAGTTGTTGAAACACGCGTAAGTAAGTATTTTGAAATACTTATTGATGGCCAGGATATTGAAAAAGCTGAACAAGATGTTGCATCTATATGCGATAAGGTTTTAGCAAATCCAAACACCGAAGCATGGACTTATCAGTTGGAAGTTGTCAAATGAGAAAAGTAAGATTTAATGTCCTCAGCTTTCCAGGATCCAATTGTGATCATGATAGCTATTGGATTCCAAAGATTAGAGATAACGAAGTTGATTTTGTCTGGCATAAAGACAGTCAATTGAAGAATCCTGATGTTGTGATTGTTCCTGGCGGCTTCTCTTATGGAGATTATTTGAGATGCGGTGCTATTGCGAAGTTTTCTCCGATTATGAACGAAGTCGTTAAATTTGCGAATAATGGCGGATTGGTTATTGGTATATGTAATGGTTTTCAGATCTTAACCGAATGCTCGTTATTGCCGGGAGCTTTAATGATGAATAAGCATTTGCATTTTATCTGTAAACATCAACATATATCCGTGCAGACCACTAATAGTCCATTTACCAACCAGTATCAGTTAAATGATGTTTTGGATATCCCGATTGCTCATAAAGAGGGTAATTACTTTATTGACCAGGATGGATTAAAAGCACTTCAGGATAACGATCAAATTGTTTTCAGATATTGTAGCGAGAATGGAGAAATCAGTGAAGAATTTAATCCAAATGGAGCAATTGATCATATCGCAGGGATTCTAAATAAAAATAGAAATGTTCTTGGAATGATGCCACATCCAGAAAGAGCTTCAGAAGATGTTGTCAGCAGTCAAGATGGTCAAAGACTTTTTTCAAGTATTGAAAATTGGATCAAGGAACATTTGTGATCTAATGCTTCCCCGATCTTGTGTGGCTTGCCAGATCAGATTGGGAACTAAAGAAAGCATTTTGTGCGAAGAATGTTTTCATAAAGCGATCTTGTTAAAGAAACATATTAGTGATGAATGGGAAATCAGTGAACGCTGTTTTGATCGTGTATATTCTGCATTTTTTTATGATTCAGTGATTAGAGAATGCATCCATTATTTGAAATATGAGGAATACTTACATGTATCTGACTTCATGGTACAATTAATGTTTGAAGAAGCCGGACTAAAAATTGCAAAAAATTATGATTTTATAATTCCAGTACCTTTACACAGAGTAAAAGAAAGAGAACGAGGCTACAATCAAGCTTTTTTGCTTTGTCAGTCGATTTCTTCTTATTTAAAAATACCTTGTCGGAAAGATATTATGACTCGTAGCAGATATACAGAGACTCAAACCTTAAAGACTCATGAACAACGACAAAATAATGTGAAGCATGCATTTAAACTGAATAAGAATGTTGATTTGAAAGGTTTAAGAATTGCGATTGTTGATGACGTAATCACAACAGGTTCAACTGTAAATAGCATGGCAAAATTATTGAAAGATAACGGTGTCAAGCACGTAGATATTATTACATTTGCATTTGCAAATGTACCACATATATGATGACTGTTTTAAAAACAGTGAAAGAAAGAAGTATGATTGTAGAGATTAGTCGTGAAAGAGCTTTGGAACTGATAGAAAAATCAGCAAAAGCGATTGCATCGAGAAGAATGGCTTCACCAGCTATTCTTGCTATCGAATCATTGAGACCCTTGAATTTTTTAGGATCTCAGGTTCTATATTTTCTCGCTCCATTTGTACAGATTATTTTTAATCCAAAGGAGTATGAAGAATTTGCAGCGATGATTGAGAAAGATGAATACATTCATTTACTTCTCAAAAGAATTGATGAATTGGATATTGAGTATTTTTCTCAGGAACGATTACAAGCCAAACTAAAAAGACAAAAACAATGGAATCAGATAAAAACAAGTATAATAAAAATATTTAAAAAGAAAAATGGAGGAAAAGTATGAGCAGTGAACGCCTTAATCGGATTATTGCAACCGACTGCGGAAGTACTACAACTAAAGCCATTTTAATAGAATATATTGAAGGCGAAGGTTATAGACAAACTATCCGTGGCGAAGCTCCTACCACAGTGGAGGCACCTCTTAATGATGTGACCCGTGGTGTTGTAAACGCAGTGCAAGAACTTGAAGAACTTGCCCGTTTAAAATACAAGAACAATAATATTACATTTTTGACTGATGGAAGCAGTGGAGAAAAAGAGATTATCATTCCACGTAATGGAGATACTGGCGTCGATGCTTATGTTTCTACCAGTTCAGCTGGTGGTGGACTTCAAATGATGGTGACAGGTGTTGTTGCCAATATGACAGGTGAAAGTGCTGAGAGAGCTGCTTTGGGTGCTGGAGCGATCGTTATGGATGTCATTGCATCCAATGATAAGCGACTCAATCACGAGAAGATTGAACGAATTCGTGAGTTGAGACCAGATATGATTTTGATGGCGGGCGGTGTCGATGGCGGAACCATTAAGCACGTTGTGGAAATGGCAGAATTAGTTTCTGCTGCAGATCCAAAACCTCGTTTAGGTTCAGCATATAAGCTCCCAATTATCTTTGCTGGTAACAATTCTGCTACCGATGCAGTTAAAGAAACTTTAGATACAAAAGTTGAATTGATTTTGACAGAAAATATCAGACCAACTCTTGAAAATGAAAACTTAGGACCTGCAAGAGATAAGATCCATGATATTTTTATGGAACACGTAATGCAACAAGCTCCAGGATATCATAAACTTATGGCATGGACTCGTGGTCCTGTTGGCGGAAAAATTCAGAATATCCCAATTATGCCAACTCCTGCTGCAGTGGGTAATATCATGAAAACAATTGCCAAAGAAGAACAGATTGAAGTGCTGGGTGTGGATATTGGTGGGGCTACCACTGACGTGTTCTCAGTTTTTACAGAAGAATATATATTTAACAGAACTGTATCAGCGAACCTTGGTATGAGTTATAGTATCTCAAATGTCCTTGCTTCAGCAACTTTGCCAAATATCCTTCGTTGGGTACCATTTGATATCAATGAATCTGATCTTAGAAATATGATCAAAAATAAAATGATTCGTCCGACAACGATCCCTGCATTACTTGAAGAACTTGTTCTTGAACAAGCGATTGCAAAAGAAGCACTTCGTTTAGCATTTATTCAGCATAAAGAATTTGCAGTTTCCTTAAAAGGGATGCAACAGACACGCGATATTTCACAAGCCTTTGAACAAACAACATCAGGTGGAACTATTGTAAATATGATGACACTTGACTTGCTTGTAGGTAGTGGTGGTGTATTATCTCATGCGCCAAGAAGACAGCAAACAGTGATGATGCTGATTGATGCATTCTTGCCTGAAGGCATTACTCGCCTTGCTGTGGATAGTATCTTTATGATGCCACATTTAGGTGTGTTAGCTGAGATCAATCCAACAGCAGCTACTGAAGTGTTCAATAAAGACTGTATGATCATGATGGGCTCTTGTGTTGCGCCTGTAGGTAAAGCAAAACCAGGTTCAATTGCATTAAGTGCAGAGATTACTCTTCCTGATGGTAAAGTATTCAAAGAAGATATCCCATTTGGTGAGTTAAGACTTATTCCTCTTGGACTAAATCAAAAAGCTAAGGCAATATTAAAACCTGGTAGAGGTCTTGATCTTGGCGCAGGAAAAAATGAAACGCGTGAAGTAGAACTTCCTGGTGGTGTAGTCGGTATTGTTCTTGATACCCGTGGTAGAAATCCATTTGTTCTTCCAACCGATAGCTCTCGTATCCCATTACTCAAAAAATGGATGAAAGAACTTAACGCTTACCCAGAACATATTTTATCATAGGAGGAAAAAATGGCTCAAGCATATTCACCCGGTTTAACCGTTACAGATAGTATTGTTTTAAGAAAACAAAGAATTCTTCCGCTTAAAGGAACTGTATTAGTAAAAAAAGGCGATAAAGTGAAAGCTGAAGACTTCGTGGCTGAAACTCATTTGCCTGGTAATGTATTACCTATGAATTTAGCCAATAAATTAGGCGTGTCCGCAAATCTTGTGATGGAATATCTTAAAGTGCAACCTGGTCAGATTCTTAAAAAAGGCGATACTTTGGCAGAGAATAATGGATTTTTTGGAACAGGTTTGTTTAAAACAAAAGTCACTTCTCCAATCGACGGTGAAGTAGAAAGTATTTCTCATCATACAGGTCAGATACTTCTTCGCGAACCTCGTATTCCTGTTCAGATCAAAGCTTTTATTGAAGGCGTGATTGTAGATGTGATCCCTGAAGAAGGTGTCGTAATTGAAAATAAATCTGCCTATATTCAAGGAATTTTTGGCATCGGTGGCGAGACTACTGGAGATTTAAAAGTCCTTGTAAAAGATGGAAATGAAGAACTTTTAGACACTATGATAGATGCTTCCTGCAAGGGAAAATGTATCGTTGGCGGTTCGATGGTATCTTTAAAAGCTATTAAAAAAGCGATAGAAATTGGTGTTAATGGCATCATTTGCGGTGGTATTGATGATCAGGATATCAAATCACTTTTAGGATATGATATTGGCGTGGCGATCACAGGTCATGAGAAAATGGGTGTTTCAATCCTTATTACTGAAGGCTTTGGCAAAATCAAAATGGCTGATAAAACATTTGCTCTTTTAAAACGTTTTGAAGGTCAAAAAACAGCGATGCATGGAAAAACTCAGATCCGTGCTGGTGTGATCAGACCTGAAGTGATCATCCCAATCGAATTCAAAGAAGATGAGTTAGTTGTTTCTGAAGCTGCAATGCCTACATTGGAACCAGGGACAATCATTCGTATCATTCGCCAACCATATTTTGGTGAAATTGGTACTGTTACAGGATTACCGGAAGAACTTCATACGGTAGAATCTGAAACAAAAGTTCGTATTCTTGAAGCACAGTTAGAAAATGGCAAAAAATTAATTCTCCCACGTGCAAATGTGGAAGTAATTGAAACCTAATTTATAAACTTAAAACAATTAACGGCTGGATTTTCCAGCCGTTAATTTATTATATCAGATTATATTAATACCCGTTGGGATTATTCATTTGCCAGTTCCATGAATCGGTGAGCATGTCTTCAATACTTTTTTGTGCATTCCAATTAAGAATTCTCTTCGCTTTAGCAGGATCAGCATAACAGATTGCCACATCACCAGGTCTTCTGTTAGTGATTTCATAAGGAATATTGATTCCGCTTATTTTTTTAAAAACATTGATAAGTTCCAACACACTGTAGCCTTTGCCTGTTCCCAGATTAAAAGCGTCGATACCTTTTATTTTATCAATATAGTTTAATGCTTTTAAGTGACCTTTGGACAAATCACTTACATGGATGTAATCTCTGATCCCTGTCCCATCTTTTGTGGGATAGTCATTACCGAATACATTTAATTTTTCTCTTTTTCCTATAGCTACCTGAGTGATAAATGGCATTAAATTGTTAGGTATTCCATTAGGGTCTTCGCCAATTAATCCGCTGTAATGAGCACCTATGGGATTAAAATATCTAAGCAGTATGATTTTCCAGTCAGGATCACTCTTCACTAAATCTTCTAAAATGTGTTCAATAAATAGTTTGCTTTGGCCGTAAGGATTTGTGCATGAACGAGGAAAATCTTCTGTGATGGGGACTCGTTCAGGTATTCCATATACCGTTGCTGAAGAGCTGAAAATGAGCTTTTTTTTGTTATGTTTACTCATTATCTCGCAAAGATTCATTGTGCTGACGAGATTGTTCTGATAATAGGCAAGCGGTTTTTGCACAGACTCTCCTACAGATTTTAAGCCTGCAAAATGAATCACTGCTTCGATCTTGTTTTCTTTGAATATGTAATCAATTGCTCCTTTATCCAACAAGTCACTTTGATAAAATTTGATTCTTTTATTACTGAGTTTTTCTACTCGTTTGACGGCTTCGTATTTGCTATTGCTTAAATTATCAATAATTACAATATCATGTCCTTCATTCAATAAATCAAGACTTGTATGCGTCCCAATATATCCCGCACCACCTGTTACTAAAATTGCCATAAGAACCTCGTTTTGTTACTTCATTAAGCATAACTTTGATAAGAGAATTATATTACTGTAATTTATTCACTATTTAATGAATTTCTTTAGATTGTCACTTCTATAACTCTATATCTGAGTTTGTGTATTATTATGATTTGATTTTTGCTGTCAATTAGTATTTTTTAAGCCCTGATGAATTATTGACTTATTGCTGAATCTTTTTGAGTTTTTGATGAGTATATGGCTCTGTTTGTTTACTCTCAGAATTACTTGATATCAACTAAGACGGCAAGTAGAGGGCAAGTAAGGGGCACGTAGAGCGTAAAATATAAACTATTAACGAAAATCATACTCGATTTGTAAGACCATTTCACTTAAATGATCATTATGCCGGGTGAGTTATCATTGCTCGTGTATTTCGTTTTGGGATGCACCATATTCGTTTCGAACAACACCTCATCGTTGTTCAAGAATCATTGCTTGAAGCATTTCTGCAAAAAGAGATGTTTGCTGACCGAGAAATAATCGTAGGGGTAGGTTTTACGCCTACCCAATCAATCGTAGATGCTAATCTGTGTGTTCGCCCATTTTGTTTGGGCAGACACATAGGTCAGCCTCTACAGATAACCAAGTTGCTTACCTTACAGTTTGAGAAGCGATAAATCGGCGTCTCTACTGTGTTTTGCTGTAGGCAGATGACAATACACAACATAAAAATATCAAAATCAATTAAAAACTACCTGAAAGAAAAAGATAACAAAAAATGTTCAATAGCTAAGTTTATAAAATATCAACTATTTGCAGTATATGTTTAATTAATCACAAAATAACTCTTGACAACTGAAACGATGATTGCAAATATTAAAAATGAGATACAGTTAAAATTAGATTTACTACACGATCAACTCAATTCCCCTCTGTGAAGGGGTGGACGCCTTGGCGGACTGGGTGGTCATTTATATGAAATGCAAGCAAAGAAGAAATATAACCACGGAAATCACAGAAAGCACGGAAACCCGTTCTGCAAGCATCCCTGCTTGCAGATTCGTAAGGTAATCTACCAGATTGCCACAACCAATTTATTGGGATGCGCGAAACGATTGCCGTACATCCGAAGGTTTGATACTACCATGGAATTGTTCTGTGAAAAGTCACAGATAACACAGAAGAAAAAAAGGAAATGAATGATGGATGCAACTCATCAAAGAGTGTTAAAAGCAAATATACATGCGGATTTACGGCATTCCGCAAGCTCCATTTCGCAAATCCCTACAGCTTTTTTTATCTCTAAAATGATATGCAACAAAAGAAGATATACAACCACGGAAAGCACAGAAAGCACGGAAACCCGTTCTGCAGCATCCCTGCTTGCAGATTTGTAAGGCGATCTAACAGAGTGCCACGATCAATAAAAGGGATTAGCGAAACGATTGCCGTACATCCGAAGGTTTGATACTACCATGGAATTGTTCTGTGAAAAGTCACAGATAACACAGAAGAAAAAAAGGAAATGAATGATGGATGCAACTCATCAAAGAGTGTTAAAAGCAAATATACATGCGGATTTACGGCATTCCGCAAGCTCCATTTCGCAAATCCCTACAGCTTTTTTTATCTCTAAAATGATATGCAACAAAAGAAGATATACAACCACGGAAAGCACAGAAAACACAGAAACCCGCTCTGCAAGCAAGGATGCATGCAGAACGAAGAGGGATTTCACAATCAAGGAGATCCCACGCTCCATTTCATTCCGCTCTGGATGAAATTGTATAACAAAATAAAAGGAAACATAAAGATGAAACAAATCACGATTTTTAGTTTATTAATGTTTACAATAAATCTATTAATGAGTGCCACCCTCGAAGTAGCAATTGATGGCACAAAACCCTATACCATTATACAGAGTGCGATTGATGCCTCAGTTAATGGGGATATTATTCAGGTCTATCCAGGGACTTATCGGGAAAATATTAATTTTAATGAAAAGAGTCTGACCTTGCAAAGTCTATATGCGGTTGAAGCTGATACCAATTATATTCATCAGACACAGATAATTGGGCAGTATAGTGATTCTGCCATAAAAATTCAATTATCAAATGTGACTATTGATGGCTTCACTATTTCCAATAACGAAAATCATCAGGAGTTTTACTTTAGCATTGCAGGAGGAGGGATTTATCTTGATAAAAGTATCTCTGTGATTAAGAATAATATTATTAAAGATTGCTTAGTAGGAAGTGGTGGTGGAGGATTATGCTTAAAAGGGAGTTTAATAAATCCAAGTAGTGTCCTTTTAGAGAACAATCAAATATTTAATAATAAAGCATATGAAAATGGAGGAGGTCTTGTAATAGATGGAAATATTAATGTCGAATTTTCTCAAATCCGCAAAAATAGTATTTTTAATAATTCAGCCGTATATGGGAAAGATATCAGTATGGCAGCACCCTTACAACCTGTTCATATCGTCTTAGATCAATGCAGTCAGGACATGGAAGAGCGAGATCAGTATTTTATTCTTGTATATTTTCCAATTGAAGTGATCGATGTGAATATTACAGTGGATATTCAAAGAGGAACTGTGCCTACGATTAATCATGATATTTATGTTGCCCCTTGGGGTAATGATCAAAATGATGGTTTATCTCCTTCCTCCCCTTTAAAAAGCATCGACTATGCGACCAAAATCATCGCATCTGATGCAGAACAACCTAAGACAGTGTATCTTGCTGAAGGCACCTATTCCCGTTCTATGAATCAGCAGAATTTCCCTGCATCCCTAAAACCCAATACGAATATCAAAGGGGCAGGAATGTACGAAACGATCCTTGATGATGAACATCATACAAGGGTTTTAGGATCTGCTCCGAGATGTGGAAGTATTGAAGTATCAGATATGTCCATGATCAATCAAGGATATAATGAGAATACCACTCAAGGATTTGGTATTGCTGCTGATCAAATTCATATAGAAAATCTACATTTTGAAAACAGTAGATTAAGTGGATTCAGTGGAGTATCTGTACAACAAGCAACAAATGCCTATGTAAAAAATGTCACTATAAAAAATACCTTATCTGAAGGCAGAGCTTTATCTTGTTATTTTGGCAATAATAAAAATGTTAATGTAGAGAATGTTATCGAAGATCTTTCCACTTCAACAGCTAATACAGGTGGGACAATTGGGATTTATTTCTGGGCAAACAACAATATCCTTTTAAATAATGTAAGTATATCTAACGGTTATTCTTCAGAACCTATGCTGTTTCAGGTATCTTGTGAGCAACAGCCTGAAGATTTCATCCCTGGCGAAATATATCTCAATAATGTGCTTATTTATAATAATCAGACGACACCTGGTTTTTTTGATACTGCACTTGTAGAAATGTGGGACAGATACAGCCATATAGTGATGAATAACTGGACAATTGCCAATAATTTTGGGAATAATAAAGCAATTCATATCGGAGGTATTCCACCTGTATTAAATAATTGCATTTTATATAATCCTGAATTAACTTATGAAGTTGTTCTTGGCTCACAATACACTCCTATCAGCAATGCAACGATCAATAATTCCTTGATCTATGGGGGCATGTCGAAGATTCTTGTGTACGGAGAGGAGAGTAACCTGCAATTAAACAATGTTATTTTTAGTAATCCTCAATTTTTAGGCGAAAATTCAGATTCTTTAAGTGTTGATATGATGGATTATTATCGTCTTTCTCCCAATTCTCCCTGCATTGACAGCGGGATCGCTGATACCACAGGGACATTTATCCCTTATTATGATCTGGCAGGCAATCAAAGAGTATGGAATGATCGTATCGATATGGGTGCTTTAGAGTATGGCGCACCTCCTGTCAACAATGATGACCCTGTTGTAATTCCAAATCCAGAATATCAGCTCAGCAATTACCCCAATCCGATCAATCTCAATAAACACTCAGCGACTATGATTAGCTTTAACTATCCAGAAAAAGCCAGTCAGGATCCTGAAATCATCATCTTCAATGTCAAAGGTCAAAAAGTGCGTACACTAAATACAGGGATGAGTTTTAAAGATCTTGCAATCAGTGCAGGATTAAGTAAAGATGTTCTCAGTCAAATCACGACACGAAATTACTCTGCTACTTGGGATCTTAAAGATGAGCGCAAAAATACAGTTCCCTCAGGTGTCTATTTCTATTGTGCGAAAGTTAATGGCAGAGTCATCCAAACAAAAAAGATGCTGGTGTTGAAATAGAAAGAGGATTTAAAGAATTTGTTGACTTTAATGCCGTAATATTACAGCAGTGATTGATAGGAGAGAGAATGGATATTAAGATTATTAAATTAGAATTCAATAAAGATGCTCCAATGGATTTGTTACTTTTAGCCGATCCCTCTGAAGAGTTAGTCCGAAGCTATCTTCAAAAAGGCGTATGTTATACTGCTCAAATGAATGAAGAAGTTGTTGCAGTCATTCTTATAATGGAAACAAAAGACCGCACTATAGAAGTTATGAATCTTGCAGTTAAAGAAGAATACCAGAACAAAGGCATTGGAAAGAAACTTCTAATGTATGTTGTTGATGAAATAAAAAAAGGTGATACTAAAACAATTGAAATCGGAACAGGAAATCCTGGGGTTGTTCAAATGTTGTTGTATCAAAAATGTGGTTTTCGAATTGTAGATATTGATTTTGATTTTTTTAGAAGAACACATCCTGAGCCAATATTTGAAAACGGGATAGAATGTAGAGATATGATAAGGATGAGAATCGATTTGTAAAGTTGCATCGAGATAGTTTTGAATAAGTCTTGGCGCTGATTCGATTCGAGCCATATATGCCCATTAATCGAGATAATGCAAAGCTTTAGTGTTTTTGATCTTTTTGAAAGCACCATTAGTACGCTATAAAACTAAACGTTTGTGTAAGAGTCTGAGTAAAAATAAATAAAAATGAGTCCTAAGGTGCGATACCAATTCAAGTTTGCAGGCTCTTTGACTGCAATATAAATTTAGACATAATAAATCGGCTTTTCTAAATGATTCAAGATTCATGTAATGATCAATGCTCGTGTAATACTTTTTATGACATGCCATACTCGTAAGGCTGATTATTCCGATAAAATGACAAATACGATCACCTGTCACCCAGAGCGGAACATCGTGGAGCGTGGGGTCTCCTTGATGAACTCCTTGCATCCAAAAAAAGATTGATTATTTGATAAATTTATTTTATAGGAAAGTTAAGGAGAATCAATGAACACTTATTGGGTGTATATTCTGACAAATGACTACAATACTGTTTTTTATATCGGGGTAACTAACAATATTCATCGAAGAATGTATGAGCATAAAAACAGATTATTAAATGGTTTTTCTAAACAGTATAATTTGAAAAATTTGTTTACATCGATTCAACAAATGATGTATCCGAAGCATTATCCTATGAAAAGAGACTAAAGACTTTTAGTAGAAAAAGAAAAATTGAGTTGATTATAAAAGACAATCCATCAATGTAAGACTTCTATTCTGATCTTTGGGTTAAACTCTGATGCAAGAAGATCATCAGGGAGATCCCACCCTACGCTCTGGATGACAAGATTCATGTAATGATCAATGTGCCGGATGGATGATCGATGCTCGTTGATGGCGAAGAAACTCAATCTGACGAAATCCCTTGACAAAATATCATAATTAAATTGGTATTTCTTTGAGGTGAATATGAAAAAAATATTAAATGTTTGTTTTATTATCTTTGTTCTGTTCTTATTGTCATGCAGTAAGTCAACTGACTCTTCCCAGGAAAGGGTTGCCAAACCAACAGTTAACGTTCAAAGTGGTGTATATTCAAGTATTCAAAACGTCACAATTACTTGTGCTACTGAGAATGCTCAAATCAGATATACCTTGAATGGCGCAGAACCTACGCTAACATCAAATCTTTTTACTGGTGCTATTGAAATCAGCAACTCTTGCGTTTTAAAAGCAAAAGCCTTTAAAGATGGATTTAGAGATAGCGAAACGATGAGTGTCAGTTACAGTATATCTCTGCCCGCTATCAGCAGTCTTGTGATTACTCCCCCTGCTGGAAGTTATAATGTGGCGCAAATGATCCAAATTACCTGTGAAACTCCAGATGTGAATATTTATTATACGGTAAATGGTAATGAACCTGATACAATCTCAACTCTGTATTCAGGACCTTTTGAAATAAGTACTTCTTTGCTTTTAAAAGCAAAAGCCTTTAAATATAATTATACTCCAAGTGCAACTGTCAATGCGAACTATATGATGAATGTGACTATGGTCGCCACTCCTCAAATCAGTTTACCATCAGGAACTTATTCGACACCCAAACAGATTAATTTGACTTGCTCAACTCCTGATGCCCAGATCCGCTATACTTTAGATTCAACAATTCCTACCAATCAATCCGCATTATATACACAAACAATTACGATTGATAGCTCTTGTGTCCTTAATGTGAAAGCATTTAAACAAGGACTTCAAGCAAGTCAGCTGGCACAGGCTGTCTATACTTATTCTGTAGCCACTCCTGAGTTTTCCGTTGAAAATGGTATGTATTATAATGATTTTGATCTTTCAATACAGTGTGGCACTCCTAATGCAGAAATCCGCTATACAGATAATGGTGCAGATCCCACAGTTTCTTCAATGCTTTATACAGGCGTTATGCGAGTAAATAAGGATACTGTCATTAAGGCAAAAGCATATAAAACCGGCTTTGCAAGCAGTCAGATCGCCACAGGTTCTTATAATATGAAAGTTGCAACACCTGTTTTAAGTCTCCCTGCTGGAGTATATTATGATTTTCAGACTTTGAGTATTCAAACAGATACAGAGAATGCAGATATTCGTTATACATTGGATGGCAGTACACCAAATTCAGGTTCTACTTTATATACGGGAATCATAAATCTTAATCAAGCAATAAATAACATAAAAGTAATTGCATTCAAAACTAATTATCAAAATAGTCAGCAAGTGAACTCAGATTATACTATTGCAGTACAGAATCCTCAGTTTTCAATTCCTGAAGGCACTTATGATGATTATATCAATGTGGGAATCTCTTGCCCTACTCCTGGTGCAAGTATATATTACACTTTAGACGGCTCAGCTCCAAGTGTCAACTCAAACCATTATACTCAAGAAATCAATATCAGACAAAGTACTCAAATCAAGGCAATCGCTGTAAAAAGTGGAATGTATCACAGCAATACTATTGTCGCTAATTATCAATTAGATTTACCAATAGTTGAAACTCCTGAATTATCTCTAAATGGTGGTGAATATAGTTTTAATCAGCAAGTATCCATGTCATGTGCAACTCCTGGAGCTGTGATCAGATATACATTGAATGGAGGCGATCCTAATGAAAATTCGCCTATATATACTTCACCAATTATGATAGAAAATAATACATCGATTTCTGTTCGAGCTTTTAAAGAACATTATTATCCAAGTCCTTTGGTGATTTCAGATTATATCATTACGATGAAATATATTCCTGGCGGGACATTTTTAATGGGTGATAACGAAGGATTAGCAGATGAGACTCCGGCTCATCAGGTGACATTGAATCCATATTACATTTCAAACAAAGAAGTCACTGCTAATGATTGGTATCAAGTAATGAATTCATTACCGCCACAAAACTCATTAAATTATCCATCCTTTCCTGTTATGAATGTCACTTGGTATTCTACACTTGTATATTGTAATTATAAGAGTATTCAGGAAGGCTTAATTCCATGCTATTCAATTAATGGATCAAGTAATCCTGCTGATTGGGGTACTCCTCCAACCAGTAATAACAACCAGTGGAATAATGTGATTTGCAATTGGTCAGCCACTGGATACCGATTGGCAACGGAAGCTGAATGGGAATATGCCTCAAGAGGAGCTAATCAGTCAAATAATACACTTTATTCTGGCTCAAACAATTGGGATTTAGTCGCCTGGGTATATCAAAATGCTAATGGGAATTTACATTCAGTCAGAACAAAAAATCCCAATGAAGTTGGTCTTTATGATATGAGTGGAAACGTTTATGAGTGGGTATGGGATTGGTATGGCAACTATTCTGCGTCTTCACAAAATAATCCTCAAGGTCCATCTGTAGGGACGAACAAAATTTGTCGTGGTGGTGCGTGGAGATCGTCTTATACTGCTGCAACAGTGTATCGAAGACCATCAAAACTTGCCTTTGATGCAGAAGATTATATTGGATTTAGAATTGTAAAAGCAAATTAGTAAAGATAGAAGATATTGTTTGTGGCATAATCATTGCATATTCTAATTTAAAAAGCTATTAGAAAAAAGGAGAATCATGCGCACTTTTGATTCAGTCATACCCTACTTAAAGAAGAGTTGGAAAAAAATTGCATTAGGGCTATTTGTCTTAGTAATTGTCGATGCTATTCAATTGATAGTTCCAAAGATTATTCAAAGAACAATAGATCAGTTAGGCACGGAGGGTTTTACACAAAATGATATATTAATATCTTCCTTGATAATTTTACTGCTTGCTGCAGGTATAGTAGTGATGCGTTTTTTATGGCGGATGCTGATTGTTGGTAATTCATGGGTGATTGAGAAAGAACTGAGACAAAAATATTATAATCATCTGTCTGTGTTATCAAGAAATTTCTTTAATCATTCGAAAATTGGTGATTTGATGGCTTTGGCGACCAATGATCTGAATGCTGTTAGAATGCTCTTTGGTATAGGTTTTATTGCCGGAGCAGATATATTTTTGATGGCAACAGCATCATTCTTTTTTATGGCAAGTATCAACTTGAAATTAACTTTGCTTGCTGTGATTCCCATGCCATTAATTACGGTGTGTATTACAGTTTTAGGACCAAAGATCCACAAACGTTTTCATCATGTTCAAGATACATTTGGAAAATTAAGCGGAATGATTCAAGAGAGTATTTCAGGAATCAGAGTCATCAAAGCATTTGCTCAGGAAAAATCAGAGATAGAAAAGATGGAATCATTTTCCAACAAGTATGTACAAGAGAATATCAAAATGGCAAAGATATCGGGATTTTTTCATCCATTATTAGGGTTAATTATCAGTCTCAGTATGATCATTGTATTAATATTTGGGGGTCAGTCAACGATCAAAGGTGTCATTACAATCGGAGAATTTATCGCATTTTTCTCCTATCTTGGGATGCTTGTATGGCCCATGATTGCAATAGGCTTTATTGTTGATATGTATCAGAGAGGTTCAGCCTCTTTGAAGCGGTTGAATGAAATATGGGATACCAAGCCTGAGATTATTGATGAAGAATCTGTTGATTTTGACATTAAGGATTTAAAAGGAGATATTGAAGTTAAAAATCTTAATTTTCAATATAATACTGAAAGTCCTATGATCTTAGAAAATGTAAATTTTAAGATTGAACAGGGTAAAACATTAGCGATATGCGGTCGTACAGGTAGTGGTAAAAGCAGTATTGTTGATCTCTTGGTAAGAGTATATAATCCGCCCAAACATAGTATATTTATCGATGAACATGAATTGTTTAGTCTTTCTCTTGAAACATTGAGAAGTAATCTTGTCATGGTTCCACAAGACATTTTCTTGTTTTCAGATACAATTGCAAACAACATTGCATTAGGGAAACCAAATGTCAGTAAGGAAGAAATATATGAAGCAGCGAAATTTGCTGCCATTTATGATGAGATTCTCGATTTTGAAAATGGTTTTGATACAGTAGTCGGTGAAAGAGGAGTGACGCTTTCTGGGGGACAAAAACAACGAGTTGCCATCGCTCGTTCTCTGGTGATGAATCCGAATATTCTTATACTTGATGATGCACTGTCAGCGGTAGATACAAAAACAGAAAACAAGATTTTAGATCATTTAATTAATGTGCGCTCAGGAAAAACTACGATTATCATCGCACATAGAATTTCCGCATTGCATCAAGCAGATAAAATCATTGTTTTGCACAACCGATCGATTGTGGAATCGGGTTCACATGATGAATTGCTTGAATTAAAAGGTCATTATAATGATTTGTATGAAAAACAGAAAATAGAAGAAAGATTAGAGGCATAAGATGAGTCAGCACTTTGAAATGCAAAACGATGAAATTTTAGGAAAAATATATGACAAACGTCTTTATAAACGCCTTCTTGTTTATTTAAAACCCTATTTAAAAGGGGTGATTTTTGCTTTTATTCTTTTGATTTGTACTGCTGCTTTAGAATTGGTAAGTCCATTACTTACAAAAAGTGCAGTTGATAATCATATTGTATCTGATAAACGAATACTCAAACTTAATCAAGAAGAATTTGCGCATTTTGGTGCAGTGAACGAAATTGATAAGTACAAAATATATCAGGTGTCAGATATGTACTATCTGATCATCACTTCAAAAAACTATCGTTATATTCCTAAAAAAGATTTAAAAGTCTATGAAGCTAAAAAAAATCTAACACAAGAGAAGTACACTTTTGTGAAAAGCAATGATGAAATTATTCGAATTCTCGACCCTCACAAAAATGAAATTGTAACGATTACCGAGAGTGAAATTGCTATCCCAGCTTCAACACTAAAGAAGCTAAGCTTAAATGAGAAATCTGTGGTGAGAAAAGAATCCATGAATAAGGTGATCTTATATGGTATTTTCTTATTTATGATTATTATGATGAAGACTATAGTCCAGTACGGGCAGTTACTTACAACTACGATCGTCTCTCAAAAGGCAATGAATGATCTGAGATCTGATTTGTTTCGTCATTTACAGAGAATGCCCGTATCATTCTTCGATAAAAATCCTGTGGGCAGGCTTGTCACGCGTGTGACAAATGATGTTCGCTCTTTGGATGAAATGTTGAGCAGTGGTGTAATTACGATCATTCAAGATGCTGCAATGATTATTGCAATTATGATTTTAATGTTGTTTCTCAACTGGCGTTTGGCATTGGTCAGTTTTACTGTACTCCCTTTTGTTTTTTGGGTAATCAAAGTATATAAAGATAAAACCAGAGCCACTTATCGTGAAGTGAGAAAAAAGCTTGCTGCGGTGAATGCTATGCTTGCAGAGCATATCTCAGGGATGAAAATTATTCAATTATTCAATCAATCGTTCAAGAAAAGAAAAGAATTTGAACAGATCAATTTTCATTATTATCATGAATCCATGAAGCAATTACGTTTGTTTGCGATTTTCAGACCATTAATCAGCGTGAGTCGTCAGGTTGCAGTCGCAGTGATGTTGTGGTATGCAGGTGGTCAGATCATTGATAACATGGTGACTATAGGCGTTTTTATGGCATTTATGTCGTATATGGAACGACTTTATGAACCCATCAGTGAGTTTTCTGAAAAGTTTAACATACTTCAGGGTGCAATGGCTGGTGCAGAGAGAGTCTTTGATTTGATGGATCATCCTGAAGCAGATTATCAGGAGAATGCACTTTCTGTTGATGAAATCAAGGGAGATATTGAATTTAAAAATGTATCTCTTTCATACATGGTAAAAAACAATCAAGATCATCATTCAGATGAGATGGAAGAAAAGAATATTGAAGATCTGGTAGAATCAGATTATGTATTAAAGAATATTTCTTTTAAAATTAAGGCAGGTGAAAAAATCGCTCTTGTAGGTCATACAGGCTCTGGAAAGACTTCAATCGTTAATTTAATCCTTGGTATGTATCCTTATCAGAAAGGTGAAATTCTGATTGATGATCAAGCGATTAATCAGTATAAATTAGAAGAACTTCGTTCAAAAGTCGGTATGGTTCAACAGGATGTCTTTTTATTTTCAGGCACAATCAGAGATAATATATGTTTGAACAATCAGAACTTGAGTGATTCAGAAATCGAAAAGATATGTAAATATGTGAATGTGATGCCTTTTATAAACAGTCTCCCTGGAAAATTTGATGAACCCGTCATGGAACGCGGGGCAACATTTTCTGTCGGACAAAGACAACTCATCTCATTTGCGCGAGTTTTAGCTTATAATCCATCGATTTTTATTCTTGATGAAGCTACTGCCAATATTGACACAGAAACAGAGTTGCTTATTCAAGATGCGTTGAAGAAACTAATGGAAAACAGAACATCGATTATTATTGCCCACAGACTTTCAACCATTCAGCACGTAGATCGCATCATTGTAATGCATAAAGGAGAAATAGTAGAAGAAGGATCTCATCAGGAGTTATTAAAAAAAGAAGGATTGTATTACGATTTGTATCGTTTACAATATACGTAATTAAAAAAAGCCCGATTATCGGGCTTCTTTTTATTGGAAGATTATATTGGTTTATTCAATTCGAGAGATGCTACCTAATCCATCGATATTCTTTTTTACTCTTGGATTCCCTAAATACTCAATTGAACCTAAACCACCAATTTTTGCATCTAACTCATTTTCTGCATATAGAGATATGACTCCTAAGCCTGAATTATCTGCACGACAAGTGTATGCTTTTAAATTTTGTGTATCAATGCTACCAACGCCATTGAGATATAGACTTAAATTGTTCGTCTTTCCACTAAGCTCGATTGAGCCTGCACCGTTAACACTTGCTTTGACCAAGTCAAAATCTAATTTACTTAATACTAATGAACCAACACCATTGAGCATGATATTCAGATTTTCACCTTTAATGCCATTATAGCTCTCCATGTCAACTGCGCCATTGACTCTGATAAAACTGATTTTTGGAAGGCTGATTCTTAATTCAATATCAGTACTTTTTCCAAAAGACAGTTTGTTTTTTTCTTCTTTTGTTTTTATATACAAACGTTTATTCTCGACATAGACATTTAAATTGTTTTTCCCTTTTCCTGAAATTTTTAAGTCAGGGGTATTGCTTTGTTCAATTTTTATGTTGTAGTTACCTGTTAAATCAATTTCTTCAACATGATTGAGCCCTTTAAATTCTGATAATTTAATCTCTTCTGACTTTTTTTGAGTACTCTTTACTTCGCTTGGTTTTGCCAACAAACTTAATGAAATCAGTAGAATGGCGATGATCCCGAAAATGATCAGATATTTTTTAAACATTTAGCCTCCTCAGTTAATGAATACTTTGTATAACAATATTGCATTTTAAGTTCCAATTATTAGAATATATTTAAAGTCATAATTATCAGATAAATAGCATAATGATCATGAAATTGGAATATTTGATTAGGATATAAAGCGATATCTTTTTGATAATGCTTAACATATTTGATTGAAATTCTCTTGACATGCAATTTGTTAACTGTATAATCGGCTTATGAAAATATTACAATATAGTATAATTATTCTCATTTTAATAATGAGTTCATCATGCAGGTTCTTCGATCCGAGAGAATCTGAAGAGCCGAACAAGCCTGCAGATTGGAATACCTTTCAAGTGACACCTCAGAAGACACTTGAAAATCTGATTTATGCTTATAATTTTAGAGAGAATGTTTATAATTATACAAATATATTTTCTGATCAGTTCGTTTTTCATTTTGATGCACAAGATGTCGTTGATTTCAATGTACCTGTGCTTTGGAACAAGAGCAAGGAAATTGATATGCTGATGAATCTTTACCAAAGTATTGGCCAGCAAAATTCGATGTTATTGAGTTTTGAGGCAATTTCATCTCAACCAGATAATATTCAGGTAGATCGTGCCTGGTTTTTTAGACATTATTCGATCACTTTGACATATACAGTAAACTCAATTCCCAGAGAATTTTACGGAAAAATGCAGATATACATGGAAAAAGACAGTAATGGGTTTTGGAAAATAAAAGATTGGTATGATTATCGCATTAGTAATCAATGGACATGGGGGAGATTGAAGAATGAATTTTCTCTATAAATATTCTAAGTATTTCTTTTTGCTCATGCTATTTGTTATCGTGTCATGTCAAAACCCTTTTAATCCAGGGATCAAAGATAATGATTCCTCCTCAAACATTTATGTATATCCTCCTAATAGTCCCGATAATGTGTTAAGAAATCTGAGCGCTGCATATAATCAAAAAGATATTGAGATGTATAAGGCATGTCTGTCCTCATCATTTCGATTCCAGATACTAAGCACAGACGTAAATACTATTGGCGTAGATTGGTGGGGTTTTGAACAAGAAGTTGAATATCATAAAAATCTCTTCTCGCGAGGCTCAAGCACAGGTTTGTCATCACCCGATAACATTACCTTAAATCTTGAAATCCCGCCTCAAAGTGCATGGGTGAATGATAATCAGGTCGGTCATGAGAACTGGATTATTATTGCGTGTCCATTCTATCTGTCACTTCAGTATACAAATTTTCTTGGAAGATCTGCGTTTGGTTATGCTCGCTTTTATATGAAAATGGAAGATGGTCGTTGGGTCATTGCCATTTGGGTTGATGAATCAGTTTCATAAAGGACATTATGTATCGAATATTAGCAATCGATTATGGACAAAAAAATGTGGGTTTGGCATTAACTGATCCAATGAGGATGTTTGCTAAACCATATATGACATTGCAAAACAAGAATCAAGATTACTTGATTCAAGAATTAAAGACAATAATAAAATCACAAAATGTAGAAAAAGTGGTATTAGGTTTACCCATAAGTGTTGCTGGTTTAGACACACAGAAAACAAAAGAAGTCCGTGAGTTTTATAACTTAATGAAAGAAACAATAATTGTGGATATTATACTTTGGGATGAAAGATATACTACTATGGATGCAAAAGAGTTATTAGAAAATAAAGGCATGAGTATAAAAGAAAGCCGTAAGATTATTGATCAGACTGCTGCTGCCTTATTATTAAAAAATTATTTAG
This sequence comes from uncultured Candidatus Cloacimonadota bacterium, assembly GCA_964573665.1. Classification (GTDB taxonomy): domain Bacteria; phylum Cloacimonadota; class Cloacimonadia; order Cloacimonadales; family WRIO01; genus JAGOCT01. The sequence goes on from CAZNKI010000003.1 coordinate 92,925, forward strand.
AGGTGAATAAAGATGCATAAAACCATATTGATTATTTCAGTTATTATATTGGCGAGTTTGTTTTCAATTTCAAATTATTATTTATTTTCTCCAATGATATGTAATGATGTTGTTGTAGATATTCAATATGGGCAATCAGCGCGAACGATTGCACAAAACCTATTTAAAGCGGGAGTGATCAAATCACCAACTGCATTTTATATTTTAGTCAGGACCACATCAAATGATAAAAAGCTCAAACAAGGGGCATATCTTTTTGATGGAACGATGAATATGATTACTGCTATGAAGAAGATCATCACAGGAGAAATTCTTGTTCAGAGAGTCACTATCCCAGAAGGTTTATCAATCTATAAAACAATCAGGATTTTAGCTGAACATAAGATTGGAAATTATGATAGTTTACTCACACTTTCAGAAGATCCTGAATTTATCCAAAAAATTACAGGCTTTAAAATTGATACATTGGAAGGTTTTTTATATCCTGATACTTATACTTTTTCATATAAAAACGATGAGCGTTTTGTTCTTGAAACGATGGTAAAGAATCTTTTTATGCGTTTGAATGAGAATAACATCAACTATACGGATAAAGAGAATTTTTACAGAATACTCAAGTTAGCTTCAATTGTTGAAAAAGAAGCTGTTTTTTCTGACGAGAAGCCTTTAATCGCCAGTGTATATAGTAATCGTTTGAAAACAAATATGCTACTTCAGGCAGACCCCACTTCGACCTATCATCTTGAAAAAGAGGGTATTCACAAGAAAAAATTATATTATAAAGATGTGAGAAGAGACACTCCCCACAATACCTATACCAATCCAGGACTACCTCCAACACCAATTTGTTCTCCATCGATCAGTTCAATTCAAGCAAGTATTAATCCTCTGCAAACAAACTATCTTTTTTTCTTTGCTACACCTGAAAGAAGACATATATTTACAACAAGTTATGCAGAACATTTAAAAAGACAGAGACAGCAAAAGTCATCGTAAAATGAAGATATATCTTTTAAGGCATGCTCAGGCAGAACACTTACTGGAAAACTGGAATAAAAAAGTAAGCTACATTGACTTTATCAAAATCCTTCATCGCTGGGAAAATGTAAGTCTGACAGAAAAAGGCAAGTCTAATTTAAAGAAGATTGCAGAATCACTATCAGGTCATTTTGATATTGTCTTTTCAAGCCCACTAAAAAGAACCGTTGAGACGTCAAATATCGTAAATATATTTAATCGACAGATTTATTTTGAAGATGATTTAAAAGAGATTATTATTCATCCTCCTACTGTTTTAAAGACTTGGAAGTTGTCTATCAATCAATGGATTATCATCTGTACGATAAAGTCTTTATTTTCTGGTGAGTTTTTTAAGATCCTCAGACAGGCAAGAGAATTGTTCAATTTATTTGTTCATTCAGGTTCAAATTCAGTACTTGTTATTTCTCATTCTGCACGCATACATTCACTTTTGTTTTATAGCTTGTTCAATTCTTTGTTTGTAATTATTAAAAAAGATGTTAGGCCTGGTGCTTTTTCTATTGTAGAATTTAACTTGAATACTTCCAAAATAAAAAAAGAGAACCGAATAGTCAACGTAAATGAATAAAAAAAGGCAGTGTTTACTGCCTTTCGTTTATATGGGTTTTTTAGCGATTTAAATCAATGATTTTAAGTAATCATCATCGCAAAGGTATGGAATGGTAATCTGACCTTGTCCCTGATGCTTTTTATTCCAATCAATTACTGTGCTGATTGCATTTTCATTGCGTGCCCAGTTTCTGCGGGCAACACCACCCATGACATCCCATGATAGCCCAGAAGAGATGACATCATCCAATCTTTTACTGCCATCGAGAACGATACCATTTCCGCCATTGATTGAGCGACCAATACCAACTCCTCCACCATTTGAAAGAACAACTAAGGTCATTCCTCGAGCGACATTTCCAGCAAAACACTGTGTTGCCATTTCTGCCATTACATTGCTGCCGTCATAGATATTAGAAGTTTCTCTAAAAGGTGAATCTGTTCCAGAAACATCATGGTGATCTCTTCCTAACATTACAGGTCCGATTTCTCCTTTACGAATCATTTCATTGAATTTTAGGGCGATTTTGACTCTACCTTCTTCATCTGCGTAAAGAATACGGGCTTTTGTGCCTACGACTAATTTGTTTTGCTCAGCGGTTGCGATCCAGTGGTAATTATCACGATCGACAGCATTTCTATTTGGGTCAATACAATCCATAGCTGCTTTATCTGTTTTTCTTAAATCTTCTTCATTACGACTCAAGCATACCCAACGGAAGGGTCCGTATCCATTATCAAAACAGATTGGTCCCATGATATCTTCAACGTATGATGGCCAAATAAAGCCTTCATTCGTGTCTTTGCCATTCTTAGCGATACTTTTCTCGCCTGCATCAAAAATTGAAGCCATGAAGCTGTTGCCGTAATCCCAGAAGTAAGCACCTTTTTGGGTAAGTTTTTTTATAACTTGATAGTGTCTGATCAATGATTCATCAACTAAACGATTGAAGGTTTTTTGATCTTCTTTGATTAATCTTCTGCCTTCTTCGAAGCTGATCCCTGCAGGTGTATATCCTCCATCATAAACCGCATGACAAGAGGTTTGATCAGAGATTAAAGGCACTTCAATATTCTCTTTATCAAAATATTCGAGTAAATCGACCACATTACCGTGGTAAGCAATAGAGATACTCTCACCTTTTTCTTTATATTCTTTCATCCATTTAACGATTTGGGAAAGATCATCAGAGACTAAGCTAACCCAACCTTGAGAATGTCTTGTATCAATTCTGCTTTTATCGACTTCAGCAATGACGCCGATTCCACCAGCGATTTCACATGCTTTACTTTGAGCACCAGACATCCCGCCAAGACCTGAAGAAATGAAATAAACTCCTTTGAGATCTTTATCTGCAGGAATGTTGAGATACTTTCTTCCTGCATTCAATAGAGTAATGTATGTGCCGTGAACAATGCCTTGAGGTCCGATATACATCCATCCTCCAGCTGTCATTTGACCATAATTTGCTACTCCGAGTGCTGTTAATCGTTTGAAATCGTCAGGGTTGTCCCATTTCCCAATCACTAAGCCATTTGTGGAAATAACGCGAGGCGCTTCAGGTCTAGAAGGAAACAATCCTAATGGATGTCCTGAATTTACAACCAGAGTTTGATCTTCTGTCATCACTTCCAGATATTGTTTGATTAGCTGATACTGCATCCAGTTTTGACACACTTGCCCTGTCTCACCGTAAGTCACTAATTCATAGGGGTAAAGAGCAATATCAAAGTCGAGATTGTTATCGATCATTACTTGTAAAGCTCGTGCAGAAGGGATTCCTTTGTATTCACTGACAGGCTTACCATAAATTCTGCCTGCAGGTCGATATCTGTAACCATAGATACGTCCCATAGTTTTTAGTTCATTTAAAAATTCAGGGGCTAACTTTTGATGTAAACATTCAGGGACATAACGTAATGCATTTTTTAATGCAATGATCGTTTCCCTTTCATTTAAGAAAAAACCTCGACTTGGGGCACGACGGATTCCTGCTTCAAAAACTGGATCTGCAGGAAGATCGGCTGTTAACTTGATTGTCATGGCATCATCGATTAGCTGGTTTTTCATTCTTCCTCCGATATCTATTTTTATTAATAATTTTCTTTTCAGGTTCAACTGCTTTGCTTAAAACAGGATTCGAACACCCTCTTTTGATAAAGTCAGTATTATTAATGTATTTTTCCTTAATATAATCATTGATAAGATTTGATAATGCAAATACAACATCAGGTGCAATTTCTGTGAAATCATTATTTTTAACGCATTTCTTCAAAATAAAGAGATTACGTTTGTAGTCATCAATCAAAGGAATGCATTCTTTCTCAACGCTTTCGCAGATCACTGTTAACAGTGCATTTGGATTGCTCACTTTAAGTTGTTCTCTGTAAATATCGACTCGTAACAAGTCGAAACGACTAAGGTCTTTGCAAATATAGAACAGCATTAATGGTATGTTTACTGCTTGTTTGGCAAAGACTTTTTTATTGAATGGGCGATATTGGAGATCCATTTTCATCGAAAGAGAGAAGATTGATTCACTGTTAGAGAAACTGAATTCATGTTTTAGAAGAGCATCCATAAAGGAGTATGATCGTAGCTGAGCTTTAAAGTGAAAGGGCTGAAAAGCCAGTTGAAGGCTTTGATTATTAAGGATACCCGTTGGTTTAAGGATATAGGTAATTAAATCTTCGATGAAACTTGGTCCAAAAATTGGGTGATTCGGTTCAAAAGTATTTTGTGTGTCTTTGTTGCTGACTCTGAATTTTGGGTTGTTTAGTAAGGTTAGGTAAGTATTAAAGGTTTTTACTAATTGTTCGAAGTTTTCTTCGTTTACTTCGTCATCCATGAGTGTTTGAACCTTTTTCCAGTTTAAAATAAGTTCATTCAAATACATTTTCTTTACAGCATTGCTCTCATTTTTTAAAAAATCTTTTAAAATAGAGTGATAGATCATGATTTACTCCATTATTAGATAATTCTCTCTAATTGATAATTATATTTTCTAATCTCTACACAGATTGTCAAATAAATTTTTTAAAAATTACCAACAATCTATTGATTAGTACTTTTAGATTGGATTAATTGCTTTTTTTGGCGCCCCCGAGCCGATTCGAACGGCTGACCTTTTTCTTAGGAGGAAACTGCTCTATCCTGCTGAGCTACGGGGGCAATAACTCAATAAGATTTAAAGATTAAATCTCGTCAAGGTATTTTGTATCGGAAAAATGGAAAGAGAAGACCATAAGCCGGATTCTGTTCTTTGTCTATAAAACAAAGTAATGTCTATTCCTCTCAGTCGTATATTGCTATCCTAAAGGCTCTTTCGAGACGACTTCAGCTACCTACCCGGATGTTGTACAAAACGGACCGTTTTGTTTGTGCGAGCACAAGAACATCCCTATTTGGTATTGCACCGGATAAAGCTTTCCGAGCTCATATTGTCGCCAATATGACTGGTAGTCTCTTACACTACCATTTCACCCTTACCTGTCCGCGACAGACCGGCGGTTTGTTTCTGTGGAGCTATTACTCATCGCTGAGCCTTCCCGTTAGGAAGTATCCTGTCCTATGGTGTCCGGACTTTCCTCTCACATTATGTGAGCAGACATTTAGTCTTCTCTTTGATTTAATTATTATTGATTGCTAATATTCTACCGCAATTTTCACAGTAATTGATCTTGTCAGTCTGACGGATGTCGATCAGAAGCTGTGGACGAATATGGAATCCGCATCCGCCACATGAAGTACCATTACAGAACACAACTGCTTTACGGTTTTTATTTTTAATTAATTGAGCATATTTTTTGATCATACTCATAGGTATTTGTTCTGCAATTTTATTTCTTTGGGCTTTTAATTCGACAATTTCATTATCGACTATAATGATTTCTTCTTTGAGTCTATTTTCATTTTCGCTGAGGGCTTTTAATGCTTGAGCTTTGTTGCTTTCTGCAGTATTCTTCTTTTCTTTGATGCCACTTTCATCGTCCATGATCACAATAAGTTCAGATTCAAATGTGCCAGTTTTATCTTTCAAATTGGAAATCTGACTGTTTAAAGCTTTGTATTCTTTATTGTTTTTGATGCCATCCAATTGCATTTCATATTTTCTGATATTGTCTTTATTCGTTTTAATTTCTAATTCTTTGTCTTTTTGTTTTTTTAAATTATCTTCAAGTTCTTTATTGATTTTTGCTAATTCTTTTTCAGTCAGTTCAACCTGGTGTTTTAGCTCATTCAATTGGTTGGGTAAAGTGTTTTTAACGACATCTTTTTGACCGATGATATCATCGATTTGTTGCATTTGTATCAGAATTTCTAATTGGTTTTGCATTTTTACTCCTTAAACAGTAAACTAATATCCAATGATTGATAAGAATGAGTGAGAGAACCGCTGGAAATGTAATGGACTCCTGTCGCAGCAATGGCTTCGATGGTGTCTAACTTAACATTTCCTGATACTTCCATTTCAATATATTGACCAAATTTTACAACAGCTTCTTTGACTTGATCGATGGTCATATTGTCAAGCATGACACGATCAACTTTTGTGTTAACTGCTTCTTCTAACTCTTTGAGATTGGTCACTTCAACTTCGATTTTATAACTTGTATTTTTTTCTTTGATTAAAGCCACTGCTTTTGTAATAGAGCCTACAGCGCGGATATGATTTTCTTTTATCATTACCATGTCATAGAGACCAAAGCGATGATTAAATCCACCGCCTGTACGAACAGCATATTTTTCAAGATTTCTGAGTAATGGAGTCGTTTTCCTTGTATCGAGGAGTTTTGCCTTGTAAGGTGCAATAATTTGGACATGCTTCCACGTAAGAGTAGCGATACCGCTTAATCTTTGGAGGAAGTTAAGCGCCACTCTTTCAGCCTGAAGAATTGAAGAAGAATAACCTTCAATTTTGACCATCGTATCACCTTTTTGAACGATATCTCCATCTTTTTTATAGGCGACCCATCTGATGCTTGAATCTATATGAAGAAAGGCTTGATGGGCAATTTCCAAACCACATACAATACCTTCTTGTTTTGCAACGATAAATGCCGTAGAATCTTTTTTTGCCAGATCCAGAAATTGGGTGCTAATATCACCCGTTCCAAGATCTTCTTCGTATGCAAGGGTAATCAGTTCTTCGATTCTCATCGATTATCTCCTGTTTATAAAATAAAAAAAGCATTTACCTGAAAGATAAATGCTTGAAACCCGTTGTCTCGATCGCTATGATCGAGATAAATTCGTTTAATCTTATTATTTAAAATACACTCTTTTATACTCATATTTCCATCTTTTAATATTCATTGATTATGTCAATCATTAATTTAAAGGATTTTAACATATTCTTAATTTGTGATTTAAATCAATTCATAATGACTCGCCATCAAAGGTGATTTTAAACTATCCAATATGCGTTCAATTAAAACACCTTCATTAATGTTATAATCTCTGCCATAGGTAGTTCGGACTGCTTGAGAAGTGAACTGAACGGCTCTGTCAATGGCAATGGGAAAAGAGTCTCCCTGTAATAATGCTCCACTAAGCACACTGGTAAAAATGTCACCTGTGCCTGGGTATGAAGTGGGGAGGTAGCTACAAGATACTTTCCAAAAACAATTATTTTTCTTTGTGTAGGCGATAACGCTGGTTAGATTTGGATTGAATTGATCTCTAACACTAGTAATGACAATGCGTGAAGGACCCTTTTCTGATAATTTCAAAGCCCATTCTTTAACTTCAGATAAGGATGGAAACTCTTTATATTCTTCATCTAAGAGCATACAAGCCTCTGTTAGGTTTGGTGTTATCATATCTGCCATTGTAATCAGATCTTTCATTTGATCTACAAGTTCTGACGTCATCGGGCTGTATGCTTTTCCATCATCTCCTAAAACTGGATCAACGATCACTAATAGATCTTCTTTTTTGTAGTGTTCGATTAAATCTTTGACGATTTTTATCTGCTGATGAGAACCAAGAAAACCACTGTAAATGGCGTCTAAATGTATGTTTTCTTTTTTCCAGTGATCAACAAATCGCTCCATCTGCTTAGTCAGGTCAAGCATTTGAAAGTCTTTATATCCTGTATGGGCAGATAATACAGCTGTGGGCAGAGGAGTGACTTGAATCCCCATTGTTGATAGAATGGGAATCACTACCATTAAAGACACTCTTCCAAGTCCCGATAAATCATGGATGGCTGCTACTCGTGGAATAGGATTTTTCATTTATTCACCTCTTTTGGATTACCTAAGAATCATCTGATAATTTTAACAACTTTGTCAAGTGATGTCTTATTGAGAATTTTTACCTGACTTTTTTGAGGAAATATTTTAAGTGTTTTTATTCTTGAGTAGCGATTTTTAGAAGAAAAAGCAAAGACTGGGAGGAAATCGCCTTAAACCCCTTTCAGAAAGGGATCATGACCGCTTGACTCTTCTTTGCTCTCTTCTTCTATCCTGTAGAAAAGTATAACTTGAAGCAAGAAATTGCTGTTTCAATTTGCGATCATAATACTTTTGAAATGAATAGACTTTTAAAGAAAAATTGCTCTTTTTTAAATAGTGTAAGAATTAGAAATTGAGTGATAATTAGTTCAAATATTTTCTCATCAGTTTTTTAGATTTATTTAATCATTTAAGTACTTTTTTATTGACAATATACACTTATTATTTTATTGATTAAAATGGTGGCTAAGTTTAGTCTAATAAAGGGGATTAAAAAGCTCTATGAAAATTAAGAAATTCGTCGCACCTTCGATGCAGGAAGCACTGAAGATGATCAAAAAAGAGTTTGGGGACGATGCTATTATTCTTAGTAATAAAAGTGTCGAGTTAAAAGAGCATCCAGAATGGAAAAATGCAATAGAAGTAACTGCTGCTATTGATAAAAAAGATGAAATAAAAAAAGAGACTTTTAATCAGGTGATTCAGAAATCTGTGCAGGAAAAACCGGAACCAAGTTCGCTCTCCAATGCTCAGTTTTCATCATTACAAAAAGAAATCAAGCTGATTAATGACCGAATGGAACTTATTTTAAACCACATCAAATATGAGAATCTTCCACATATACCAGTCAATCTTCAAAATATGAGTAAAGTATTGATACAGAATGGTGTATCAGCATCCACCTCCAACACGGTGATTGAAGAGATTTTCACATCCCTCCGAGGTGAAGATTTACTTGAGGATGATTTGGTTGAACAAAAGGTTTTAGCAAAAATCAAGAATTTAATACAGGTGACGGGTCCAATCAAGTTTAATCAGGGAGCCCCCACGATTGTTTTAATAGCCGGTTCAACAGGTGTAGGAAAGACAACAACTGTGGCAAAGCTTGCAGCGTTGTATAAATATACTTATGGCAAGAAAGTCGCTTTGGTATCTGTGGATAGTTATCGAATTGCTGCAATGGAGCAACTGAAAGCGTTTTCTGACATAGCAAAGATCAATTTTGAATCTGCATATAGCAATCAGGATTTAATTGATAAAATCAATAAGTTGCATAAATATGATGTAATTCTAATTGATTCAGCAGGTATTAATCCGCGAAATATGAAGCAGATGGTCGCATTGAAAGAGACAATTAGAGTATCTCGTGCAGATGAGATTCATTTAATAATAAATATGACTACGCGTCTCAATGATATGAAAGATTGCATCAAGAATTTTACAATGATTCCTTATAATGGCATCATTTTAACAAAAATGGATGAAAGCAGTAGTTTTGGGGATATCCTCAATTTGTCTGTCGAAATCGAAAAACCTTATTCATATATCAGTTTTGGACAAAATATACCAGAGGATATTAGTCTGGCAAATCGCAATGAACTTGCCCAAATTATTTTAAGAGGTAAATATGGAAACTAATAATCAGACACAGAAACTTCAACAATATATAAAAAATGATAAGACTCAGAAAAAAGATAAATTAGCAAAGCTCATTGCCATTACATCAGGCAAAGGTGGTGTGGGAAAATCTAACTTTATTCTAAACTTAGCCATTGCAATGTCGATAAGAGGTAAGAAAGTTCTTTTGATAGATGCAGATATGAATCTATCAAATATAGACGTGTTGTTGGGCATCTACCCTCAGTATACTTTATCAAATCTGATGGATGATGTCATTACCGTAGATCAGTTATTAGTTGAAGGTCCGAGAGGAATCAAAATTCTTCCTGCATCTTCCGGAGATTTGATGGTCATGAAAAATACAAAAGTATATCAGCAAGCCTTAATCAACGCCTATATGGATTTGAGAAAGGATTTTGATTATATATTAATCGATACCGGAGCAGGAATTAGCGATCTAACCGTAGATTTTGTGTTAAGTGCAGATAAAATTATTGTTGTGACCACTCCAGAACCGACAGCAATTACTGATGCTTATGCAATGATTAAAGTGCTATATTATCGGGCAAAATCGCCGGATATCGGTTTGGTTATAAATTTAGCACAAACAGAAGATGAGGGTAAGACTATTTATAATAAGATTAATTTAATCGTACAACATTTTTTAAACAAATCTGTAGTACATGTGGGATCAATCCCATTAGATAAGAGTATTCCTGAAGCAGTGAAAGAGCAGGTGCCTTTGATCATCAAACGCCCTCGATCTATTGCTTCCGCCAGTATTCATAATATTGCTATATCAATACTCAAAGAAGGGATGGAATGATAAAAAGAAAACAGTATATCAATGCCTGGATCAACATCGTATCAATATTGATGTTTTTCCTGACATTTTTTACTGCCTATTTTTTGTCTCAATTTTCCCTAATCCCATCTTTTCTGAGGGCATTTCTTACTTTAATCATCAGTCAGATTATTGCAAAGATTATTGTCTTTGTCTGGATGTATTCGATGCCATCTGATGATTGGCGTCTTGCAGTCAAAGGACCTCCAAAACTTCTGAAAAGGGCAGATTTGTTATTAAAACAAGAGCCAGAAGAAGCATTAGAAGATTTAGTTGAAGTAAACTAATTTATCCTTATTCTTTTTCTTAGAATAAATCAACATTCGGAACATTCAGCAATTTCTGCTTTATTATGTGTTAACTTGACATAATAATTTCCAAAAAGAGATTTCAAAACAATATCAAGTGGAGATATTTGAGTTTGAAATAATTGAATTTTACGTTGATTGAGTTCATTATTAATCGGCATTTACAACTCAAGTCGGGTTGGATCTCTTGTTAATTTAACGCTCTTTAATGATGATTATCTTAAGTTAAAAAACAAACAATAAAAAAAAACTGCTGGAATCAGCAGTTTTTTAAAATAAATTAAACTCTAAAGCTTATTGTTGAGCTGGAGCAACAGTAGTGTCAACAACAGCAGTAGTGTCAACTACAGTTTCTTCAACAACTGGTTCAGCAGGAGCTTCTTCTTTTTTTGCACAAGCTACAGTTGCAAATGCTACAACTACTAATGCTACAATCATGAGTTTTTTGAAAGCTTTCATTTTTAATCCTCCCTCTATAACAACTCTTAATGTTATAGAATTCCTTGTTTTTTATTTTTCTAAGAGAAATTTCTCTTTTTTCTTTCACTTTTATGATCTTTAAATACCAATCTTATTGATAGAAAAATTATGGCAAGTTTTTTTTTTATTTTTTTTTAACTTTTTTTTGAAACGCTTATGCAGAGCGATAGTTATATGTTTAGATTTTTTATGTTTAAATTCTGAAAAACATTGTTGATTCATATTTTCAACTCAAAATAGTGTTTATAATATATTGAAAATTACTTAAATAAGTCTCTAATAGATTGAAGAATATTTTGGATATTCAGGAAAAATTTGTTAGGCTTGTTATTGACAATAATTCATTCTTATATAAATTGTAAAAAAAACAGAATATTGGGGAATATAATGAAAATGAATGAATTATCAGTTCAGATTGATCAACTGAAAACAGATGCCCGAGCAGCTATATTGACAATGACAACACTCTCTCAGTCTGGTCATCCTGGCGGTTCAATGTCATGTATTGATATCTTGTTATCATTGAATCAGGTTATGAATATCGATCCAAAGAATCCATTAAAGGAAGATCGAGATTATTTAGTTGTCAGTAATGGTCACATATCACCAGCAGTATATACTGCTCTTGGGATGAAAGGTTTTTTTAAATTAGAAGATGCTATCGCAGAATTTAGATTAGCCAGAAGTATTTTTGAGGGTCATATAGAACCTCATGTTCCCGGAGTCGAATGGGCAAGCGGAAACTTAGGTCAGGGATTGTCTGCAGCATGTGGATTTGCTCTTGCCAACAAGATTAAGGGGATCAATAATCAGGTCTATGTTTTAATGGGTGATGGCGAACAACAAAAAGGTCAAATTTCAGAAGCGAGACGTTTTGCAAAAAAATATCAGTTAAATAACATTACGTGTTTTATTGATTTTAACCAGTTACAAATAAACGGTGACATTCGTCAGGTAATGCCCCAAAATATCATACAAAATTTTGTTAGTGATGGGTGGGAAGTTTTAGAGATTGATGGTCACAATACTATAGAAATACTAAGTTCAATAGAGCAAGCCCAAAAAATTAATGCTCCTGTAATGATTTTAGCGCATACTATAATGGGCAAAGGTGTTTCATTTATGGAGAATAAAGAAAAGTATCATGGATCAACTTTGTCAAAAGATGAGTGTCTAAAAGCTCTTCAAGAAATCGGCTCCGAAATGGATTTTTCTCATTATGAAAATTTAAGAAAAAAAACTATAGAGAATGGTCAAAGAGCACAATACCCAATTCATCATTCAAAATCAATTCAATTCAATGAATCTCCATGCCGAGTATATCAGCAATCAACAGACAATCGCTCAGCTTGGGGGAATGCTTTGGAAGATATCGCAAAAGTCAATCATAACAGTCAGACAAAGCTTGCTGTATTTGATTGTGATTTGATGGGTAGTGTGAAAACGAATGGTTTTGCCAAAGAGATGCCAGAAACATTTATTCAGGCTGGAATTATGGAACACCATACCGCAGTATGTGCTGCAGCAATGTCAAAATTGAATATTCAGACTTTCTTTGCAGATTTTGGCGTATTTGGGATTGATGAAACTTATAATCAGCATCGACTCAGTGATATCAACGAAACTAATTTAAAAGTGATTAATACCCATGTAGGTTTGGATGTTGGAGAAGATGGGAAAACGCATCAATGTATTGATTATGTTGGTTTGATGAGAAATCTTTATCATTTTCAAGTGATTGTTCCAGCAGATCCAAATCAGACAGATAGAGCTGTGCGATATGCTGCTCAGTATTATGGCAATTTAGTCATGTCAATGGGACGTTCAAAACTTGATATCATCAAAAAGGCTGATCAGTCTGTTTATTTTGATGAACATTATCAGTTTGTATATGGTAAGGCAGATCTTTTACGTGAAGGAAAAGATGCGGCAATGCTTGTAATGGGTACTCTAAGTACCAATGCTGTTAATATTGTTGATACATTAAAAATGGAAGGTATCGATATTGAGTTATGGAATGTTTCATGTCCGACACAGCTTGATGAAGTGATGCTGAAATCAATTCATAATAAAGCAATTATCTTCACTTATGAAGATCATAATGTTCATACAGGCTTAGGTGCAATACTTGCTGACGAGATGATGAAGCGTTCATTGTTTACACGTATCGTAAAATTTGGTGTTGAAGACTATGCATGTTCTGGAACAGCAGAAGATGTTTATGCTTATTGTAAACTGGATAAAGACAGTATAATTCAACGAATAAAGAAAGAAATCAAGAAATAATATATATGATTAAGCAATATTTGTTCTTTTTGGAATAAATATTGCTTTTTTCTAATTAAACAAAAGTTTTGGAGGATCAATGAAGAAGATAAGTTTTTTACTTTTCATAATCATGTTAGTATTAATAGGCTGCGCTAAAGCCAATGACCCATTACAAGAAAATCATAAGATGAATATTACTCATATTTATCCTACGAGTGGGTATCCATTACAAGTGTTTGCATCATCAAGTATGTTGTTTGTTGCTGATGAATTAGCAGGATATCATGTCTATGATCGAAACACTAACCAGTTAATTTATTCTGCTAATGAATATTTATATGCTGGTGTGCCTTCGCCTTTACAAGTGAAATATATCGCATATCATGAGGCAAGCAAAACATTGGTGTTAGTGAATAAACTTCTTGATAATGCAAACTGGCAAGTTGAGTTTTATAATTATACAGATCCTACTCACCCTGTATATATTGATATGGCTTCTGGAGATACTTTTGATATTCCAAATCTTCAATTAATTAACTCAGCAGATCCTGATTCTGCAGACTTTTTCTTGTATCGTGCTGTTCGAAAAAATAAAATAATTGTTTCATCATATGTAAAACTCAATCAGACTCCACCGATGAATGAAATAGATCGTGCTTCTTCGAATTTTGTTCCTCAACAATTTTATGTAGATGATAATAATGTGTATGGCACTTTTGGGCAAATGGGTGTAGTTGTATATAATAAAGATAACTTTAATATTTTAAGTGAATTTGATACTCCAGGAACTGCTTTGGACATAAAAGTAAAAGATAATTATGCTTATGTTGCTGACAAATATGCTGGTTTACAAGTATATCGATTTGACTCAAGTATGAATGCAACTCTAATCAAAACAGTTGATACAGACGGATATGCTGAAAATGTAGATTACAAAAACAATTATTTAGCGGTTTCATCGACTTCAGGTGGTGTTTACTTGTTTGATATTAGTAATCCTGAAAATACTCAACTTGTTGATAGGCTTCCATTATCAAAAGTAGGATATTTAACAAACGTACATTTCTCAAAATCAGGGAATGATAATACTCTTTATTTGGTTAGCCGTGATAAAGGTGTATTAAAAGTAGAAATTGATTAAAATTACATATCTAATGAGAGACGTAAGCAATTACGTCTCTTTTTTTTGTTAAGAAATCTTTAAAAAAGCTAAACCATAAATTAATTGAAAACTTCTTGACGATTTAGATTATATTAAGCATAAGGAATATGAAAGAGGTGATATGATTTTATTAGCTATTGATAGTAGTTCAAATGCAGGAAGCATCTCATTGATGAAAGATGAGAAAGTAATTTTTCTGCATTATACAGATATACAAGTGACACATTCAGAACGATTAATGCCCCAGGTGGAGCAAGCTTGTAAAGAACACCAGATTTTACCGGAGATGATTGATGCTGTTTTATTATCTAATGGACCAGGTTCATTTACAGGCATCCGAATTGGACTTGCAACTGCAAAAGGAATTTGCGTAGCTCATCAAATACCATTAATTCCCTATAATACATTAGAAATGAATGCAGTCAATGCTATGAATCGGAGCAAAATAATCCTTTCAATTATTGATGCCCGAATGAACGAAATATACTTTGCTTTGTATTCAGATGATTTACAGGAAATAGTAACACCAAAGAATGCATCCATTGAAACTCTTATTACTGAGTTAAAAGAACAGAATATTGATGATGTAATCGTATGCGGAGATTATGTTGAAGGTCTTTTAGATGAGTTAATCAACAAGGATATCAGGTATTCTATACTTAATTCAGCATCAAATCTTTTTTTATCGACAAATTTATTTACGCTTCATCAGATAAGAAATACAATCGTTGAATGGGATATGTTGAATGTATCTACTTTAGAACCATTTTATATCAGAAGCTCAATTGCTCAGATCAATAGAAAACAGGAGTCCAAATGAATCAGTCAAAACGAATCTTTGTCCTTGACGATGAAACAGATATTCTTGAACTTATCGCTGTAAATCTAAAGAAATCAGGTTATGAACCTCAATGTTTTGAATATGTTGACGAGTTTTGGAATGCATTAGAGAAAGAAATACCAGCATTGATTGTACTCGATTTGATGCTTCATAATGCCGATGGTTTTGATGTGTGTAAACTCATTCGATCAAAGGAAAAATTAGCAGAGATCCCAATTATAATGCTCACAGCAAAAGGTGAAGAAACTGATAAAATAATTGGATTGGAACTTGGTGCTGATGATTATATGACCAAACCATTTTCTCCTCGTGAGCTTAATGCAAGAATCAAAGCGATACTACGTCGAGGAGCTTCAAAAGAAACAGCAAATGAAGTGATTCGTATTGAAAACATTATTGAAATCGATCTTAATAAATTTGAAGTTCTTCTTGAAGGGAAAAAGTTGGATTTAACGCCTACTGAATTAAGAATTTTGAAATTGCTTACCGAAAGACAAGGTTGGGTGTTTACGCGTGATCAGATACTTGATTATCTATGGGGTAATGATAAGATTGTCGTTGATCGTACGATTGATGTTCATATCAAAAATCTCAGAGAGAAACTTGGTAAAGCAGGTGAGATGATCAAAAATATTCGTGGTATCGGGTATAAATTCGAAGCATAAGAAAATGAAAAAAGGATCAATTCTCAGACAAATACTTATTTCATATGTTTCCTTGTCATTTGTTCTTGTTTTCTTTATTCTCATTTATTTCATTCATTATTTTTACAATTATCAGTTACATTCAACACATCAAACGGTTAAAACTCTATGGAGTTCAATGGAACATGATTTTCAACTCGCTTTAGACTATCCATTTAATACCAATTATATTAAACAATCTTCTCAAAATCTTGGCGATCATCTGAAATGCAGAGTGACTGTACTCAATTATAAAAAAGAGCTTATATATCAATATATTCCAAAATATGTTGAGGATGAAATGAAGAATGATTCGCTTTTATATATGAAATCTGAGGAGTTGATTCATATTTCTCTTTCAGATTCAATCACACATAATCCATTTCAGGGAGAACAAGTTTCAGTTTTTCCAGTCCGACTTGATGATCGCTTTTTAGGGTATGTACTTGCAGATATGCCATTAAGTAGGATCTATGATCCTTGGTACAATTTTATTTTTCAAATTATTCAAATAACAGCAGTATTATTTGTGATTGCATTTGTCATATTTCTAATACTTACGCAAAATATTGTGATGCCGATAAAAAATCTCATAGTTGTAACAAAGCGAATTGCAAAAGGTGATCTTGATATTTCAGGGATACCTGAGTCTAATAATGAGATAGGAACCTTAGCACAACATATGCAGGAGATGAGTGTAAAACTGAAAGAGTCCTTTGTGCTAATTTCTAAACAGCGAGAGACCTTGGATACGATGCTCAATACGATTCAGCAGGCATTATGGATTGTTAATTCACATGGGATTATATTACTTGCTAATGCTACTTTTAAAAGAATTGTGAACCATCAAAGTCCTGAAGGAAAATATATTTGGGAGATATTCAGGCATCCAAATCTTAATAATATTTTGAAACAGGCACTTGATGAGTCAAAGAATATCACGCTGGAAATTGAGTATGAGAATGCTATTTTTTTGTGCAGTACAACATTGATGCCTCAATCCAGACAAGTGATTTTTTCTCTACTTGATATCAGTCAGATCAAAGAGATGGAAAAGCTTAAAAGAGACTTTGTATCGAATGTTTCACATGAGCTCAGAACGCCATTGACTGCAATCAAAGGTTTTGTTGAGACACTTTCCGAAGAAGCATCTGAAGAACAACTTTCATATTTGAAAATTATTGAAAGAAATACTGACCGATTGATCAATATCGTCAAAGATTTATTGTTATTATCAAATCTCGAACAGATTCAGGAAATTGAACATGACCAAATCAATATCCCTGATTTGATCGAAAATTTATTCCCTCTATTTAAGGATAAATTACAAGAAAAATCAATGACATTGTCTTTATCAGTTGAAACAGATCAGGTCCTTATCATTGGAGATTCTTTTAAAATTGAGCAGATCTTTGTTAATTTAATTGATAATGCGATTAAATATGCAGGCAAAGGAAACATATTAATTAGTTTGTCTCAACATGAACAAATGATGAAAATAAGTATTAATGATGAAGGTGATGGTATCTCAAAGGAACATCTGCCTCGATTGTTTGAGCGTTTTTATGTGATTGATAAATCCCGATCAAAGAAAATGGGAGGGACAGGACTTGGTTTATCCATCGTGAAACATATTGTCTTCTTGCATCACGGGAAAATACAAGTGCATAGTAATGAAAATGAAGGAACAACATTTATCATCTATTTGCCTCTTATTCAGGTTAAAAAATAAAAATATATAAATTTTTCTCTTGACATTTTAAATTTCACTTAAGTAATTTGCAATTGAGGTGTGTCTATGAGATTAATTGTTCAAAAGTTTTTTGTGTTTATTATCGTCGTTGTTTCAATTTTTTGTTCAGCATGTACAGCGAATACACTTCGCTCAAATATGATGATGCCTTCATTACATCAAGCTGGCGATGTATCTCTTACTTTAAATTCATCAAGCATGGGCTATAATTCCAGCATAGCTTATTCGCCAATTAATAATTATGCAATGATGTTCAATCTTGAAGGTTTAAAACGAGATAGAAACAGGATACAGGGTTTCGATAGCGAATATGTAAAAAATTACTGCAATATTAATTCAGGTGAATTTGGATTAGGATATTATACTTATTCTCTAGATAAAAAAGAACAATTGACCTATTTAATTTCATATACAAATGGAAAAGTAAATACAAAAATTGAAGAAATTGATACACATCCTGTTGGGAAACTTGACTATTCAACAAATTTTCATCGAGTTTCATTTCATCTATATATGAGTACTTTATTTGAAGTAAAAATAAAAGGATTTTCTTCCTTTAATACAGAAGTTTTTTTGGGATCGAAAGTAAATATTGATGACTATTACCATACACAACTTCTTACAAGCGATGATCTTTATTCTGCAAAATTTTTGAAATCACCTCAAGTTAGCCTTGATAATGGAATATCTTATAAAGTCGGTTCAAAAAACTTTAAAGTAGTGTTTCATTATGATTTCGGTTTTAAACTCACACATTCTGATTTGGTGTCTAATTTTCACAATTTTTCATTGGGTTTAGAGCTTCTATTTAATCCACTCAATAAAACAGGCAAAAATGAATAAGCTAATATTTTTAATGATTTCTTTAATTTTATTAACTGGTTGTACGACGATGTTTCTCAGACCAAATGTGAGTAGTCCTGTATTAACAAAGCCTGGAGATATTGTTGTCAGTCAAAATGTTTCAAGATATGGGCAAAACAGAAGTATTGCTTACTCTCCGATTAATAATGTTGGTGTCATTTGTAATGAAGAATTAATGAAAAAGTATGATATGTGGTCTGGTTTTGATAACATTTATTATGATAAAGTCAAACAAAAAGAAATTGAAATGGGTTTAGGTTTTTACTATAAATATCACAAATTTTATGGGGCATTGACTTATCTGTATGCAGATGGTGATATTGAAAATCAACATAGTATAACAAATGAAGGAAGAATCCCTTTTCATTTTATTGCTGATTATAAGAAAGATGCAGTCATTGGTTCGCTTTATTATGATGAACTTGTGTCGCCAAAGAGTCTCCCATTGAATACATATATTCAAGTACAGGCATTTGTGAAATATAGTGAGTTAAAATTTACAAATATTCAAATCATAAAGGACACCACTCCTTCTAACTTAAAATTTCTAAAAAAAAAGAATAGGCTTGTAGAAATAGGATATAACTATAAATTTGGCTTAAAACATTACAAGTTATGTATTCAATATTCAATGGGATTTTCTTCAAGTGATGTGCCGATACATAATTATTCTATAGGTGCAGAATTAACGGGTGATATTTACTCTATATTCAAAAAATGATTGACAATGCATTTTAAATTATCTATATAATTAATAAAAGGAGTATCGTATGAAAAAGCTAATTATTTTTTTTACTTTATTATTCGTATTAATGACACTAAATGCACAAACTGTCTGGACTCAACCAAAAGTGGTGTTGCAGGACTCTCTCTTTATCATGGGGAATTCATGTGCCACAGATAATGGTCTGATGACAGTATTTATTCGTTTAGATAGTCAACTGGAAAATCAGATAATATGTCGTACGAGTGATCTTAATGGCAATCTTCTTAATGAATTTCCTTTGACTTTTATTGATTCTCAGACACATATTTCTGGAATTCAGATTTGTAAGACTACGAATAACGATTTTATCATTGTATGGTGCCAAAAAGAATTTGGTGAGTATTATACAATGAGAGCGATGAAAACTAATAATAATGGAGAAGCTCTTTGGTCTGAAGCTCCAATTTGCGGACAATTGCCACAAATTACTTTGGACCGAATGATAAAAGCTATTCCAGACCAAGATGGCGGTGCTTTTATTGTATGGTCAAACAGTGATAATGAATATTTCTTTAATCAAGTGTTTTCTGATGCTTCAATAGTAAGTTATACACCATTTAATCTTGGTGAGTTTTCTTTTATGGAATCGTTACAATATAATGTGTTTAATCATCGCTTGTATCTGATTGTGGCAAATGGCATTTTTGTGTCTCCCTATCAAAACTTTCAATCTTACTTTATAAATCTAGGCACATATAATAATATTTTTAAAGATTTTATTGTTTTTAATGATTTTGCCTATCTCCTTACTCAATCAAGTTTAATCAAACTGAATCTGCAAAATTTCGAGATTAGTGTGCTTGAAACATCAGAAAATAATTTCTTAGCTTTAGAAAAGGTTTCTGATAACGAGTTTGTTTTATTTGATACTCTCTTTAATGGTTTTTCTTCTTCAAAACATTATAATGCTTCTGGAATATATATTACATCGTATCAAAATGACTTTTCAACGTATATTGTATCTTTAAAAGATGACTCCTCATACCGATCAGGCGATAATTTGTATTTTACAAAGATGATTCTTGATCATCTTGATGATTATGCTATGCCATACTTATATTTATTTAAATACAATATCAACACCCATGATTTTGACTATGATTGCTTGTATTTTACTTCTTTTGATTATTCCACTAATCAATATGGCCCATACACTACTTTTGTTGAACAACAATTGACCTATTATTTATCAAATAGCACGAGTTCAGGATTAGAATTGGCATATTACTCAGTTAATTTAAATACCATGCAACAAACAACCCATTCACAGTTAAATATCGATTTGAATATAAATCATTTGCAAGAGTATAAGTCAGTCAAACTAGATAATCAGCTGATTTATCTGATTCATGGAAATAACGTGTCAAAGATTTTCTCTTTAGATGATCAATTATCCTCTTCTTCAATAGATTATAATTCAAAATCATTTCAATTTCAAAATTCGTACCTAGCACCTATTGATAATAATTATCTATTATCTGTAATTTCTATGTACTATAGTTATCCTGGAAGTAATTCTTTTTATTCTTATGCAAATATTCTAGATTCAGACTTGCAGACTGTGACTGAATTCCCAGATATTAATAATTTTACCACTATCCCATTGTTTGGTAAGAATTATGAACAAAACATTTTGTTACGACAATATGATGAACTCCTAAATATTTATAGCCTGTCATCAGAATTTACTCTTTTAAATACTCTTTCATCCAACTCTTATCAGTATTTTAAGTTGCATGCATTTAAAGACAATTATCTCCTCTTTAATTATGGCAATCAGATAAAACTCACTCATTTCACAGATCAGTATGAGATTGATCCTCTTTGGGGTCAGGGAGGGATCTCACTAACACAATTAGATTACGATTATCAATTTGAAGATTTTACGATTAATCAAGAGAATGATCTTCTTTTGATTTCATATATTGAAAATACAAATTCTCAGAAGATTTTGAATATGATTTGTTTTAATATAAACACCAGACAGGTGGTCGATTCACAGAGCATTGCCTATAATACTCAGCTGAATGTAAAAAAGGTTATTAAAAATAATTATCTGTATCTCGCTTATTCAGAAACAATTAATCATTATTTAAAGATACAATGTTTTTCTTTTAATGAAAATGAGATCAATGAAGAATGGAATCAGATTCTTACCCCTTATACCATTTATGATTTTGATATGAAATTAGCTAATCAAAGATTACTTTGCGCTTTTGTATTAAAAAATTACAACGAGAAAAGGATATTTCTTAAAACGCTTAGCTTAACTGGTGGTCCTGACCAGCTGGAGTATCCTTATTTACTTCATGCATTATATCCTTATTCCAGCAATGTAGAAATCATTTCAGATGAGAGCAATCAAGCTTACATTAACCGCCTGGAATCTCGTGATACTTATAATGTATCTCTTGTTACCGATCTGATTGATATGAGTCATTTTTTAGGTACCGAAGATCCTGCTATTCAGCCTGAGTTGAAGTTTGCAATAAATAACTATCCTAATCCATTTAATCCATCAACATCCATCAATTATACACTTGAGCGTGAATCTCGTGTCTGTATTGATATTTTCAATATTAAAGGGCAAAAAGTAAAGACTCTGATTGATGATGTTCAATCATCAGGTCAGCATTCACTTGTTTGGAATGGAACAGATCAAAACGGTAATGCATGCTCTTCTGGCATCTACTTTTATAAATTCATCTCAGAAGATCATCAGTTAATAAAGAAAATGCTGATGGTCAAGTAGTCTTAATATACTTCGCTTTCAATAAAGCGAGTTGTGTATAATCGTACTTAATCATTTTAAAACATGCCTGCATCAATTCATGGTGCAGGTCTTCATTTTTATGATGAAATAATTCTAAATACAGATCAGGAATGACTTGCCATGATAAACCGTATTTGTCCTTCAACCATCCACACATTTGGGCTTCACCACCTTCTAACAATTTATCCCAATAATAATCAAGTTCACTCTCGTTTTCGCAATGGATCACAAAAGAAACTGCTTCAGAAAAATCATATAAATGAAAGATAGAACTATCTTGTGCTAAGAAATGCTGATTTTCAAGAGTAAAATGTAAATCCTTGACCATACCAGGTGTTTCAGGAGGATCATTTTCGTCATAATAAAGTAATGAGTTAATTGCTGAGTCTTTGAAAATCGAGGTATAAAACTCGATTGCTTCTTTTGCTTTCCCCTGTTGCTGGTTGATAAAGGATAGAAAAGGTGATATCTTTTGCTCAACTATGTTTTTCCGCTCTGCCAAACATACATGCCAGGTGACATCAAAACGATCAATGACTTTGCCGTATCTTGAACTCCATTCTTTATCTGTAAAAGGGATGAGTACTGTTCCATGATCAGAGAGTTCATGCCAGATTTCATCCATTAAGAATTCATTATCATAAGACACATAGAAAGAGATAGAAGGATTGATCGTGAAGTGTGGCCCTCCATTAATGGCAGTAAATCGTTGTCCATCAAGGATAAACTCAATCGACATGATCGAATATTCAGGTTGCTGATGATATTCATAACCTTCTTTGCCATAATATGAAGTTGAGATAATTCTTGAGTTAGGAAAAAATGACGTGTAAAATTCTACAGCTTCCTTTGCTTCATGATCAAACCAGAGCATATAAGAGATTTTTTTATTATAATACATAAGTCCTCCCACTTTCTTTTAGATATCACATAAAGTTTGAACTGTCAATTGATTAATTCGGAATTGTTTTTTTTGTTTACAAAAATTTTATACTTATTTTTCTTGAAATTGAAAGGTTTGATGATTTCAGTTGTTATAATAATAGAATAAATGATTGTTCAAGGAGATAAATATGAAATATTCTGTATTTGCTTTACTATTACTTTTACCATTGGCTGTTTTTGCTGGTAGTTTTTTCTCTTCACCAGAAGAAAATTTTGAGCGTATTGAACAATCGTTAATAATGTATAAATATGGTGAAAGTATTGATAGTTTGGGAATTATCAATGAAAAACCAGTTTATCAATCTAATATTTCCATTTCCAGATATCAAGAAGTCAATGACGATATGCTGCATCAACTTTATCCTGCAAAGATCAACTACGATATGGCTGAAGCTTACTTCATGATGGGGGATTATAAGAGTGCATTAAATAGTTTTGAGCTTGCCTATCAGAATGATCCAGAAAATTATGAGTTGCTTACCTATATCGCTCAATGTCATCGATTTAACAATGAACCTAAAAAAGCAATTGAATTACTGGATGCTTATGAAAAAAAATACTTTCATTATTATCAGCTGCATTTGATTAAAGGTTTAGCATATAATGATTTGAAACAGTATAAAAAAGCAAAGGATGCACTTATCTATGCGCATATTCTTAATCGAAATTTCAAAGAATTAAATGATATTCTTAATGAAACTTTGGATAAACTCAATAAGAAACAAGTGGACTGGACAGGTTATATCAAAAACTATATTCTTGTAGATAGTTCTGAAGTTCATATAACTGTTGATGTTGTAGATGATTCTCTGAGTTTTAGAAAATACTTCTTTTATAATAATTGTAAAGCCTTATGGCTGAGCGATTCTTTATTTGTTCAAAGCAAAGCTATAGACATAAGTATTCCTTATAATAAGGAAATTGCAATGGAACTTGACGCTTATTATAATCATATTGCTGGAGATTATGCGAATGATGGTGAAATGAGTGAGATTGAAAACAAAGTATATGAAAAATGTTTAAAAAAAGGCACAGAACTGGATTATCTATTTTACGAAAAATTACTAGTTGATCATCCATTGCTAGCTTTGAATCTTGATGAAGAAAAAATTAGAAGCATTCATAAGTACATCAATAAATACAAAATTACTAAGAAATAATTTTTTTCTTGAAATCGTTTTCTACAGGATAGAAGTTAGAGTTCAAGGGTAATCAAGTGGGATGGAAGCCGTAATGACGCTATTTTAAAGCTCATTACAAAAAAATACGTAAACAAAACTTGACTGTTGACCATTTTCGATGATAAATTCTGTTTAAGGAGGAACTTATGAATGAATATCGTTTAATAAAAACCTTTGTGGCAGGACAAAGAACAAGTGATGGGGCAGGTGTACGTTTGCAGAGAGTGATTGCCAATCACGATGTCCTTGATTTTGATCCTTTTTTAATGTTGGATGCATTTGATTCTAAAAATCCTGATGATTATGTCAGAGGATTTCCATGGCATCCGCATCGTGGAATTGAAACGATTACTTACTTAATCAAAGGAAAGATTGAACACATGGACTCACTTGGAAACAAAGGAGAAATCACTGATAATTATTGTCAGTGGATGACTGCAGGTAGTGGTATCATGCATCAGGAAATGCCACTCGAATCTCCTCACATGCTGGGTTTCCAATTATGGTTAAATTTACCGAAAGTAAATAAGATGTGTCAACCCACCTATCATGATATTGATCAATCAAAGATCCCAAAGATTCAGGAAGAGAATGCATTGATTCATCTGATATCTGGTGCTTACAAAGGACAAAAAGCCCCATCTCAGGGCGATTATGTAAAAGCAAATATTATTGATGTAGAACTAAACGCAAACACTCAATGGGAGTTTAGTTCAAATCCAGAAAACACATTGTTTATTTACATATTTTACGGAAAGGCGATCCTTCCAAAAGATAATAAAGAACTTCTTGCTCGTCAAGCAGTGCTTTTTGAACTTGGAGAAAAACTTGTGATTCAAGCAGGTGATGAAAATCTTCGTTTTGCTTTATTTTCTGCTAAAGCCCTCAAAGAACCCATTGCCTGGGGTGGTCCTATTGTAATGAATACAAGAGAAGAACTCCATTTGGCATTTAAAGAATTAGATGAGGGCACATTTATTAAAGATCATCCTCTATGATAATTCATAATCCGATGTGATTTATTCCTGAATTTTCTTCCCAATTGGCATGACATATAAAGGTTCTTCCGTTTGTGTCATCTGTATGAGCTTTTGCAGATTCAGGTCATTAAAAGCCCCTATTGCACAAGTACCCAGTCCCAATGCTTCTGCCTGTAAATAGACATTTTCAGCCGAATGGCCTAAGTCCATGCAGACATAGCGTTCTCTGCCACGATTGCCATATTTTACCGTCATTCGTGAATAAATTGCGGAATAGATGATATTTGCTCCTGCACTTTCAACGAATTCCTGATAATAGCAAGCTTGCATCAGCTCTTTGCTGATATCACCTTTTTTGATCAATTTTAGTAAATGACCACTGGGTTCATAGTAATAAACACCAGCTTCGAGCCCCGTCACATTTTTTACGCTGAGATAGAGTTCCAAAGGATACAACGCTCCTGCAGATGGTGCTGTTTTTAATCCCCCTCTGAGATGCTCTGGAGCGATCACTTTTGTGATACCATAAGCTGACCATAGCATTTGTGATACTTCTTCAAGACTCAATGCTTCATCTGAATATGCTCTCACTGATCTTCTATTTTGAAGACATTCCTCAATAGACATTGTGCCTTTAACACTTACAGCCGGCAGAGCAATTTCAGATAAAAACTGATGCTGTTCAGGTAAGGATTTAATCTCCTTGTCATAATTTGCCTGAGCTTGATTGACAATCTTTGTCCAGGTTTTATTGTTCTTCAAAAATGAAAATACCAGATCTTCATTGAGCCATTTAGCTTCGTTAAATCCTAAATCAACTGATTTTTGGAGATACTTAAGCGCATTCTTACTTTGCTGATCCAGTGCAAAAAAGTATGCGATATTAATGGTTAAATCAATATTCTCTCCATCCTTTTTTATCTGTTCCAGTAAAAATTCTGCTCCTGCTTTGTAATTCTTTGAGACATAAAATTCATTGATTTTTTGCTCAATACTCTGCGTTTCCTGTGCGATCAAGGTCACACAGAACATGAATACTAATATGATGAGTAGGATTCTCATTCTTCCTCCTGCTTTTATTTGATGATTTGTACCTTTTTATTGATTATATTTGATCCACTGGATATTCTTAAAAAGTATTGTCCTGAAGCTAAGTGAGCATAATCTGTTGATTTGCTGTTCCAATAGAAGTGGTGTTCGCCTTTATTTAAGCTTTTTTGATTGAGACTCCCCACTTTCTGGCCTTTGATATTGTATATTTCGATATGAACGATTCCTGATGACTTCAGATCAAATTGAATATTGACAATGTCTTTGCTTGGATTGGGGAATACTTTTACCTTTGAGATCTCAATCTGGGAATTGTTTTGATCCTCATAATCTCCTCTTTTTAGAATAATCTGGTTAAAATTGATCTTATCTCTATTGAGCACTGTTCTTTTCATCTCTCTGCTGAGGAGATCAATTTCATAGACTAATGGATTTTCATATAAACGCTTATCCTTGTCGACCAGTTTAAAACAAAGATCAGCTGATCGGCTTTCCTGATCATATACAAGGATTTGTATTGGGAATGTCTTTAATTTTGATGCACCAATGCATTTATCTTTATCAAAAATGGCGATCTCATCAATATCCTCATAACCATGTATTGATTCAATTGTAATGACTTTATATTCTTCCCGATAAATGGGTGTGAAGCATTCTGGAGATTCAAAAACAGATGCTCGATCTCCTGTACTTTGATGATTGTTCCAAGTAAAGTTAATAATATCTCCGTTGCCAGGCTTTAAAGTGATGATATACATTTTGCCAAATTCCATACTTTGATCCCCATTGATCATGCTCCTTGAATCATAGACCCAAGTGTCAGAATAAACTTTATCAATTTGATGGAGATATGGTCCCAAAGCTTGCTGAACACTCTGTTGATTCATTAACCAATAGGCAATCCAATTATTTCTGTACTGATATAGACGAATCGTTTCATTCATGGGTAAAGAAAAACTGATGTTTTCTATGTTACTTATATTCTCATTGATATTACTGTTGAGTATTCTTGCTTTGATCCCATTGAGCTTTTGAACAACATTATTAAGACTTCCGTAAAAACGCCATTGATTATCTGCTCTTTTTACTGCATAAGTATTATTCGCTGAAGTTAAAATCTTATTTGGAGTACCAGGCAGATCAGTAAAATTTCGGCTAAAGGGGTAAGATAACCAAGACCAGAAAATTCGGGCATTTATTGGATAAAAGGACTTCCTGAGAAATCTTAACTTTGTTTGCTCCTTTGATTCTGAAGCGACATAGAGATGTTGAAAATATGAGCCAGCTGCATAATACTGCATTGAGGGTAAATAACAGTTAGTTGCACCGTCTGTTCCACTGAGCATCATTTGCTGGTTTTCTTGAATATTGAAAGTACTTGAAAGATGAAAGTCTTCATTTAAATCGCTAACATTACTTAATATTTTGTGAACATTTTGGACATAATCATTGCTCTTTATTCTCCGAAATGCATAGCCTTGAATCCCATCGCTGATAAAGAAATTTGCACACCAGTCTAAAGGATTGTTATTTCCATCAACTTCAAAAAAATCATATTTATCTATCAGTAAATCCTGCATCACATAAGCCATTTTCCATTCTTTTTCATGCAATTGAGATAGTATAAATCGAAACCAATAACCAGAATCAATGCCATGTCGCCAGCCAGTCATACTAAATGCAAAATTGGGATCAGATGTTGATTGTAGGACATAGTCATTTGCTTTTTGATATAATGTGTAAGGAAAAGTTCCATTGTGTGCAAATGCATAATAACGCCCCTGCTCATTTTGATAAACATAAGGATGTGGGTCGGCAATATTATTTGATCCCGTTGTCGCTTGACGGACATGACCCATCACAAGGTAAGGTTCTTTACTAATAATTTGCTCTATTGCATCCAAATAATTATCATCATTCATCGCTCTGATATTACTTGAATATCTTACTGGATCAATTCGTTTTGTCCATCGATTGTTTCTGAAAATATATTCATAACCAGGAATTGGTACGCCTTGCTTATCAAATGCTACAATTCCCCATCCATGAGGATTATAAAAGTTTCCTCTGGCTCTTAGAGAAATTAATATTCTTCTTACTTCAGCAGAATCTAAAGGTTTATTGTTTCTGCTCACCATTAATACCATATCGCATGCGTAGATATTTAAAAGATAGAAAATATAGAAACAACAAAAGAACATCAATTTTTTCATAAAACCTACCTATTTCAATTTTAATATCTTACTAGTTTTACTTGAATAGGGACTGGACACTTTCATAAAATATATCCCGTTTGATGTATCCCTTTGATTTGAATCTCTGCCATCCCATTGAAAATGAACTTTGCCTTGTGGATCAAGTTGAACCTGTTCATTACGAATTTTCTCACCTTTGATGTTAAAAATTTGTATGTTTACTTTTTCAGATGATTTGCCTTCTATTCTTAAGAAACATGTGGTACTGAACGGATTAGGATACAGAGCTCTGATATAAATCTCAGGTGTTTCTGTCACATCTGGAATTGTACTGAGTCCATTTTCCCATAATTTTACAGTGATTGTTTCAAATGATGATACATTTCCTCTGACATAGCAGATATTCATTTCTGGTGTGCGTTCGATTTGCTCAATAATGCCATTCATCACTGAATACTGAGCATTGCCAGCAGGCATGTAAAATTTGATGAGTGCATTGTCAAAATCGAGTCCATGCTGATTGCTCAGAGTTGCATTGACGCTGTCTGTGATTGCCTGATTGGATGGGAAATAGGTGATTTGCAGTTTAGACCCTGTTGCTCCTGCAGATAACATCGGGTGTGGTATCAGTACTCTATTGTTGACCTGAATCAAGCGAAAGGCTCTTCTGCCATCACAAGTAGCTGCCGTAGAGATGTTAAAGGGTTGCTCTGATAAAGAACCTGACTCTGAATGAATATGCCCCCATAAAGCCATATCTACACCTAATTGGTTTAAATCAAGCTGATCAGAAAAATCATAATGATAGAACAAAACCTTCAAATCAGCCTGACTATTGTTAAGATCATTTTGTAGCCAGTTCATCTGATGTTCTGTAAAACTCTGAGTACCATAGATCAAATTCCACCAGTTATCATAGTTGTCATAAGCTTCAAGTCCCGTAAAATGAATATTGCCATAATCAAAACTGTAATCCTGAGTATGGTATGGATAATTGCTGTCTGGATTGTTTAACCATGACCAACCAAAAAACTTCCACCAGTCACGTCTTGCTGTTCCATCAGAAGGCGGTTGACTGTCCCATCCACCGATATCATGATTGCCTGCCACAAGATAAACCGGAACTTCAAACTCAAGTAAAAGTCTTTGACCTTTACTGTACCATTGAAGATTGTCAAGATCCTCATTCTCGCCCTGATTGAGCAGATCGCCTGTAAGCAATACAAATTCTGGTCTTATAATGTTGATGTCTTTGATTACTTCGCGAAAGTCAACGGTTTCTGTTGAGTCTGTGTCATATCCGGTATCAGGCCAAAATATGTGCGTGGGCATGTGAACATCTGTCACATGAGCAAAATAGAAATTTGTCTTTCTCGATGGAATAATTTTAAGTGATTTTTTACTCACATCCTCAATATTGTTGGAAGCAATAATCTTTAAATCATATTGCTCATACACAGGTACATTGGGAACGATTGCTTTAATGATCCATCTAGGCGGATTATTTGCATATACTGCGCTATTTAGTGACATAGGGATATAGTTGTTTCTCCTGCCGATAAAAGCGCTCCAATTTTGCGTATTTTGAGGCGCAGTACATTCTATGCTTATTTCTTCGCCAGGAATACAGATACTTGGAATATTGGGAAGCGGTCTTTGAATGACGGTTATCGTATCTGCCTGTTCGATCCCATTGCCAATGATATGGCAATCACCAGAAATAACATTAAAGGCTGTTTCATTAAAATAAACATTCGAAGCATTTAAAAGTCCGCTACCACTGGAAGTCGCTATAAACTGAAGATTGATTAAAGCGCCATCCCCTGTGATAAATCCATTCTTAAAGAACTCCAGATGCAATAATCCAGGACTGCTGTTATTCACCGTCATAGTTCCATTGACTGACAGAGTATTTTCCTGTTGGTAAGACTGATAGGTAATTAATGAAGAAGGATAGTAAAAATCCAGCGAATAATGATTAAAGCCCTGACTTAATTCTAAGGCACTGACCATTAATTCGATGTTGAGATTTTGGTTGATTTGCCCTTCAATATTTGGAATAAATACCGTATTGGATTGAAGCGCAGGCACTACATGATTGATACTCAGAGGATTCAATTTATATGTAGAATATGAATAGGAAACAATCCCTTTGATCGATGTGAACAATTGGCCATCTTGAATATGATTTGAAAGCAAAGCCTGATCAAAGAATCCTCCTGAAATGAGTGCATTCCCACTTCCGTCGCTGACCTGCCATTCATCATACTGATCAAGTGTTTCTGTACAAATTGCTTGATTCAACTGGCACAAAACATTTTCATACGCTTCTTGATTGACTTGATTTGAGGTGATAATTGTTGTTTGAGGGAGTGGGTTATTTTGACTTAATATCGAATAATTACTGATGTTTTTCATCTCTGTCCAACCGTTATATTCCCAAACCTGACCATAGAGACTGATTTCATCACCTACTTGTGGTTGATGTTGTGAATCATATATGAAGATCCCTTTCCATGCACCACCCTCAGGCATCGATAAAAAATATCCGTTATTGTTGAAATTGATCCCTGTACAGATGCCACTTGTGTTGACATATTGCCCAGCATAATCAGATGGATATGTGCCGTTCCCAGGATTATTTGTATATTGGATCTCGTAGATACTGATGGCATGCAGGAGTGATAATGCCCAAATGATCAAACAGAAGATGATGGTTCTCTTCATTACTACCTCTTATTCACTTTATCTCTTTCTGTTAATTTAACAGCTGGGTCATAATTCGTCAATGAGAAAATTGAAAAATAATTCGCTTGTAATTGATTATCTTCTTGACATGCAATAAGAAAAGGTGTAAATATAAGAATTGTAATATAATATTGAAGTAAATAAGTTTTATTTGGAAATTTGGGGGAGGAAAAAATGAAAAGATCATTTTTACACATTTTAATGGGTCTTTTGTTAATCATGGGCTTATTTTTATTCACAGCCTGCGAAGATAAATCTTCATCACCATCAGGGGTAAATGCAATGCCTACGATTAACATTACCGGACCAACAAACTATTGGTCATATTCGACAACACAAAACACAATAAGCATTTCTGGTGTGGCAACAGATGATGATTTGAATGATGTTAAAATCTTCGTGAATAATGGCCCTGCGCAATTAGCAACTGGTTTAGCTAATTGGCAGAAATCTGGCATTACACTTAATAATGGAGAAAATCAGATTGTTTGTCAGGCAACTGATAAAAAGGGGAATATAGCAAAGGACACTTTGTTTGTCACACTCAATCCTGATATCGATTTTATTAATCCTACTCAGGTCAGCCATAATAGTATTTTTGTCAGTACTGCGACAGATGTAATCATTCGTCAGCTTCTTGTGAATAACAATAATGTTAATCCTGCCAACATCCGGCTCGTACGTTTAAATGCTGATTTTACAGTGAATACTGAGCTTGATTATCTGGTAGATAATGGTGATCTTTATGAAGGTGATGAGATCAGTAATGACGCATTATATTCTGTAAAAGCGAACATCTATGAAACAGCAGAAGGTGTTCATTATTATCGAATAGTGGCTTATTCGAACAATAATCAACAGGCAAACTACTCACCTATTTTTTCACTCAATGCATTTCCACAGGTGACTTATGCTCAGCTTCAGGAAGTCGTTCAAGTCAATCAAGGTGCAGTTACTCATCTCAATAACACAAATATCACTTCAATTGCTCAGGCAAAAGTTGCTTTGAAAACTTGGGCTGAAAATCAGCCTGGTGTGGTAAATGTTCAAACAATAGATAATGCAATCCAGGTTACATTTAACTCAGGAATTAAAGGTTTTATCAATTTTACTCAAGTTAACAGCTTAGGAGAACCATCTCTGGGAGGCGTTCAGAATACTTTGGAAAGAGAAACTGCAAAAAGACCTCTTTCCAAGCAAATCAGAGGGATCAATAAACTGGGAACAAATAAGTATTATGTTAAATCACGATCAGAAAATGATGAGGATAAAATTCTTGATAAGGATGTATTGATCTGGTCTCCCATCGATACATATTTGGGTGAGTACAGCATCAGAGCAGGACTGCAGAATGTCATTAGCAACAGCGATATTGGATTGGATGCGACTTTACTGATCGATTCACAGTGTACAGTGGCATCTCTAAACAATCTTGCAGATTATGGGGTTGTAGCAATTAATACTCATGGACTTGGTGGCGAATATATTATGACCGGTGAAATGATGGATGATACAAATATCTATGAGCATCTCTTAAAAATGATCAATGGCGAAGTGAGTTATTTTGATAATATTAGTTATACTGATTATAATGGCTTCGTTTCCCAAGGTACATTTTATACGGTTACTTCAAAATTCATTAACAACATCCCTGGAACTTTCCCGCAAAGTGTCATTTTTAATGCTTCCTGTGAAGGGACAAAGACCATGAAACTCTATAATGCCTTTACAGGTAAAGGAGCAAAAACTTATCTTGGTTTTAGTAAAATTGTCGGATCTGATTTTGCCAGAAATATGTGTACTCAATTCTTCCAAAAGCTGATGGGACAAAACAAGACAACTGGAGAATCCTTTACTTCTGGTCAAAGTGATCCTAACTTTGAACATGCGGTTTTTGAAATGCTGGGTTCTGATGATATGTATTTTCCAATGGATTTGATCAATGGTGATTTTGAAATGGGGAATATGACAGGCTGGACGCGATATGGTGACGGTAGAGTGATTACTCAGTTAGGCTTTTTAGATGCCGATCAGGGCTCGTATATGGGGATAATTTCCACAGGCTTAGGATATACAGAAGCCAGTGGCAGTATTGCCCAATCATTCAGGGTTGGACCGAATGAATCTACGCTAAGTATCCGATGGAATTTCCTTTCAGAAGAGTTTATGGAATATGTCGGATCCATTTATCAGGATACTTACATTATTAAAGTGGTTGATTCATTAGATGTCACTCACTATATTGTTTCAGAAACAGTCGATTCTTTTGCTGCAAACTATTCATTAAGCTCTGTTTCACCTGATATTGTATTTGATCAGGAGGGTGTTTATATGACAGGTTGGCAGACTTCTACTTTTGATTTGACCCCTTACCGTGGTCAAATTCTTCGTCTGGTTATTTCAGTGGGTGATGTGGGGGATAGTGCTTATGATTCTGCAGCCTTACTGGATGATATCAAGGTAGAATAATCATGATTCGTCGAATTTTTGTGATCACACTCTTTATCTTATTCCTCTTAGGCGCATCATTGATGCTGACAGAAAAAGGACTAACGATGAATTACTATCAAAATGGGAAAAAGACTCAAATCAAGACTCATAAGAAAGAACTCATCGAAAAGATTAATCAACTGGTAGAAAACGCAGATGAAGATTTCCTGCTCATCGTCACCCCAGAAATGATTCGCAATATCAAACAGGAAGATACATGTCTGGAAATTGAGTATAAACAATATCACTTAATAAAAACCCAAAGACCCCGTCATTATAAAATCAAGAAATTGCTTATCCCACTTAGTGGGGAGTATGCGATGAATGAAAAGTCGAAAGGGGCAATGATATTCCTGGGGGATAAAGAATATTTCTCTGGGCCATTGGGCAACACAAATGCCAGTGATTTGCTTCAGGAAATTAAAAAATATCTGAAATAATTAAATGGATTAATCGTTAAAACCTCCGCCTGTAAAGGGCGGAGGAGTTTTTTGTAAAAACGAAACAAACTGATAGTATAAAATTCTTTTTGCTTTTTTTGCTCATATTGTTTATATTATCAATAAAAAGAATTAGGAGGAGCCATGTCAATGCTCAATGAAAAAATTATCGATCAGTTAAAAGACCTTTTTAAAGGATTAAATCACGATGTACACTTAAAGTTTTTCACTCAGGAAATGGAATGTCAGTATTGCAAAGAAACT
Source organism: uncultured Candidatus Cloacimonadota bacterium (assembly GCA_964573665.1). Classification (GTDB taxonomy): domain Bacteria; phylum Cloacimonadota; class Cloacimonadia; order Cloacimonadales; family WRIO01; genus JAGOCT01. The sequence continues at coordinate 127,410 of CAZNKI010000003.1, forward strand.
CATGGATTGTTAGAAGAGATCAGTTCAGTCAATCCAAAGATTCACTTGGATATTTATGATTTCCAAAAGAATCAAAAAGAAGTAGAAGAATACAAGATTGATAAAATTCCAGCCTTAGTGGTTATGGATGAAAAAGACAGAGGAATAAGATTTTTCGGTATTCCCTCAGGATATGAATTTTCCTCCTTGATTTCATCGATCATGTTGGTATCTACTGGCAATCATCAGCTAAAAAAATCGACACAGGATTTTCTGAATTATGTAAAGAAACCTGTTCATCTTCAGGTTTTTGTGTCACCCACATGTCCATATTGCCCTCCTGCTGTGATATTAGCACATCAGATGGCCTATTTTAGTGAATATATTACTGCTGATATGGTTGAAGCGTCAGAGTTTACTCCTTTAGCAATTAAGTATCAGGTTCAGGGTGTCCCACGAACAGTTGTGAATGAAAGCGTTTTTCTTGAAGGAGCAGCGCCAGAAGAATACTTAATTGAAAAGATTAAGGAATCCTTGTAAAATAGAGTGAATGTCTTATGGCAGGATATTATCTGATAACTGAAACACAGTACTTAGGAGGATAAATGTTGGATTTTAGTTTGAATATATCATCAGTAATCGATAAAAATAAAATATACGATCTGATTATTATCGGCGGAGGTCCAGCAGGCTTAACTGCTGGACTCTATGCTGCACGATACAAGCTGGATGTCTTAATGATAGAAAAATCCTTTGTATCTGGTGGTCAGATGGCTGGTACAGAATGGGTGGAAAATTATCCTGGATTTCCCGAGCCTGTACTTGGTCAAAAACTGGCTCAGGATATGGAAGCACAGGCAAAATCATTTGGTTTGCAAATGATGAATGCTCAAGTTGATGAAGTGGATCTAAATGGATCAGTTAAAAAGATCAGAATTGGGGAGGATTGGTATCAGTCAAAAACTGTTTTGATTACCACTGGAGCTTCTCCAAGAAAACTGGGTTTTAAAGAAGAAGATCAGTTTAAAGGCAGAGGGATTAGTTATTGTGCAACCTGTGATGGTCCAATGTATCCGGATAAGAAGATTTTCGTCATTGGTGGAGGAAATTCCGCTTGTGAAGAATCTCTGTTCTTAGCTAAGTATGCCAAAGAAATTACAATTATCCAGAATTTGGATCATTTGAGTGCCGATCCGATTGTTGTAGAAAAGTTGCAAAAAGAAGATAAGATAAAGGTAATGGTCAATTCAAGTGTGCAAGCTTTTGATTTTTCTGATTCCGAACATAAAAAAATTGAAATTGTAGATTTAAAAACTGATGAGAAGAAATGGTATGAGATTGATGGGGTTTTTGTATTTGTTGGAATGAACCCAAATACAGGATTGTTTAAAGATCAGATAACACTAACTAATGGCTATATTCAAACCGATTGCTCTTTACAAACTAATATCCCAGGTGTTTTTGCTGCCGGGGATGTTATTGTGAAAGAGTTGAGACAAGTAGCCACTGCAGTTGGAGATGGTGCTTTGGTAGCGTATAAAATATCCAAGTATCTGGAGAATTAATATACTTTTTATCTATAATTGCGAACGACTCTGAATCCTAAACCTTTAAAACTGTATTCTGGGGCGAAGAAACCTCTAAAACTAGGACGACAACTGCGTTCTCCTTCATAATATCCGCCACGGATGATTCTATGGTGGATTTTATTGTCACCTTTAGGATTTTGTTCTTCGTGATCGGGATAGATTGAATATCTGTCCCAACACCATTCATAGACATTACCGCTCATATCGTGGATGCCAAGGGGATTGGCGAGTTTTACACCCACAGAATGAGTTTGACCATAGGAATTTTCTTTATACCATGCATAATCGTTGATTAAGTCAATATCAAAGGTGTATTCATCATCTGCCAGATTGCCGCCTCTGCAGGCAAACTCCCATTCAGCTTCAGTTGGAAGACGATAGCCCCCTTTATTAAAATCACAGGTAACAGAGTTTCCTTTGATGATATAACATGGTGCATACCCTTCCTCAATACTTTTTTTATTACAGAATTCAACTGCCTGATACCAACTTACACGTTCAACAGGGCAAAGTTCACGGTTAAAATAGGAAGGATTAAATTTATTTAATATTTTCCATTCCTTTTGAGTAATGGGGTATTTGCCTATATAAAAAGAAGATAGCTTCACTAAATGAACAGGGCGTTCATTGAATCCTCCCTCATGAAAACCCATGAGAAATTCACCTTCTTCGACAATAATCATCTGTCCATAATCGATTTTCTGTATCTCTTCGGTAAAAGATTCAAAATTTTCTGCTGTGCTGGATAGATCATCAAATTGCGTTTGAAAAGCGATTGATTCTTTGCTTTCTTCAGGAAAATCAGGAGTGATAGATTCGGGTATGATTTCTTTTTGTGATGGATCAGATTTTTTATAAATGATATAGGTGCTGATAAAGAATAACAGGAGTATCAATGGGATAATCAGAAATAGCAGATTGATCGTTCCAGAGAAATAAATTGCATAAGCTGAGATCAAGGGTATAGCAATTAATACGATTCGGCAGGAAATGTTAAACTGACCTCTTTTTGCATCACGGATACTTCTGTAATAATAGTGGCACAATAGCAGTAAAATGCATAATGAAATGGCAATACTCAATAATAAACTCATAAAACTACCCATTTTTTAATTTTATACCCTGTGAAAATCCCTTGTAATGCAATAGGGCACAACCCTTATTTCTTTTTTTGCAAGACATTACTCACTTAAGACCACAACTTATTGAGAGGCAAATCTGTGTCAAGCATTATTTTATGTAAATTTTATGGACTTTGGAAATATTAAGAAGCTAAAAAACTCCTATTCCCAGTGTATTCAATATCTTTTTTTCTTTCAGATATGATACTGTAAGAGATTTGCATGAGTTTTTGTTACTCGATCAACTTGCTTGCGATATTCATCATCGTTCTGCATGCATCCTTGCTTGCAGTCTTCGTAACGCAAACTACCAGTTTGCGATGATTCGAAATCATTCTGAATGTGCGATCGTAGGGGCAGGTTTTACGCCTGCCCAATCAAATCAGAAAGCTCTCATTTCTTTTCTTTTGTTCTGCAAGATTTTTATTTGCAAGATAATTCCGCTCCTTTAGAGCCTGTGCAAATGATACTTCTATTAACATAAATATTTAAAC
>CAZNKI010000004.1:0-23721 GCA_964573665.1 uncultured Candidatus Cloacimonadota bacterium
TGCAATCTGATATTGTTGTTTGAGTAATCGATCTAAATCATTGGCGTTTTGATTAAGATTCATAATATCTCCTTTTCTTAGGATTTAAGTTAATTGGGATGTACCCAAAACAATACGGCACATCATAAAATTTCAGTAGGGGCTGACCTGTGTGTCTGCCCTTTTTTAGGTAGCGAATCTGCGAGTTTTCCATTTTATATTCACCCTCGTTCTGCAAACATCCTTGCTTGTAGTCTTATGTATCCGTTAATCTCAAATCACTCCGGCACAACTTTTTACACGACCATCTTAATTCCCCTCTACGGAGGGGTGGACGCTTTGCGGACGGGGTGGTCCTGAAAAAACAAACAAAACAACCATCTGCAATCCATCCAGCACATCAATTTCCATTACCATTTGTCACTCAGAGCGAAGCGTGGAGTCTCCTATAAAACACCTTGCATCAATATTTTAATACATTTGGCAATCTGGTAGATTGCCCTACCCCTACGAACAATCCCTTACAGCGCTTTAATGTAATGTTGATTTTGCTTGACCAGGCGTTCCAGATCATAGATTTCTCTTGATTGGATATCTTCTGAATCATCTATTGATCTGGCAATCCAGTATGGTTTTTTGATGCGTTTACTGCCATCGGACATTAAAAAAACAGCACAATTTTTTGATTTTAAGTAATTGATCATCTCTGAAAAATATTTGATCACATCGATCGGATTTCCTATCTTATTTATCGATACGTATAATATTTTCATAAAATCCCCTTATACTTGTGTGAAAAACAATGATTTTCTAATTCTTTTTGCCAATAATGGATCCAGAACGTTCAATTCTCGGTTCAATATCTTCTTGATTTGTTTTTTTAAACGTTTTAATTGTTGAAAATCTTCTCGAACTTTACCTTGATAAGTATTTTCCTTTAGATATTTTAAGATTTGTTTTGCCTGTTGAGAGTGTGGATCTTTTGAGATTAAACGGCGATATTCTTTTTTGCATTCTTGAATACATTGCTGATCACAACTTTCATTAGCAATTTCCTCAAAATCAATCCAGAATAGATAATCAAATACATTGATCTTTTTGAATTGAATAAGGTTTTTGAGTAAATGGACTTTTGATTGGTCTTTTGGCAGTTTTATTTCATCATATAAATTTAAAAACATCTTTGATCTCCTGTCTTTTTTGGTTTGGTTACTCTAAATGGCCAGACACATAGGTCTGCCCCTACGCTTTTTTGTAGCGCGATCAACCTGATTGCGATTTTAACATCGTTCTGCAAACATCCCTGTTTGCAGTAAATGTTCAAGCAAGGATGCTTGAACAACGATGACAAGTTGGTAGATTGCCTTACAGATGATGCAAGCAAGGATGCTTGAACAACGATGACAAGTTGGTAGATTGCCTTACTATGAGGGTAGGCGTAAAACCTACCCCTACAAAACAGTAGATCAGGAGCTTTTGATTTTAAATTTTCTATAATGAATCAGATTTAAGTATTTATAATACATTTCTGGAAAGTCCTCTTTGAAACGTCTGACATCAAATCGATGCTGATAAATAAATTTCCAGCTCACATAAAATGCACCAGATGTGCCTGTTTCAGAGTCTTTCATCTCTTCTTTGATATGGTTTTCAATCAATTGAATGCGGAATTTTAAAATTTTTTCTTGACAAAGTAATTTTCTTCGAGTAATAAGACGTGTATGAGTCGTTTCACTCAGTGGAATAGATTCGTTTAAACTTACTGCCTTTGGGATTTGTTCAGTGGGTGTCGTCGAAAACAGATCTGAACAATCAGCCAAAGGCATTTCTTTTACCTGGTTTTCCTCACATAATTTTTGTTCTTCACACTTCTTAGTACTTTTCTCCATAAATACTCCTTTCCTTGATTCAAGGATTTTTTGTGAGTGCTCATTCTTTTGATTTCAGTAGGTCTCATAATGATCATTGCTGAACATAGCGATAATTGTGATAAATAATTGTACATCATCACTTCTCCTCTTTTGAAATTTTGACAATAAAATACCCAGGCAACGAATTTAAAAAAAATATCAGATAATGAAGTGCTTATCCTTGAAAATTGATGATTACGAAGTAAAGAAATTGACTTGTGTTCATGATAAAACTCATGAAATACCTCGCTAAAAATTAAATGATAAAATCGCAGACTTTATTTACGAGACGATTAACAAGAACACACAAGCATCGAACACTTTTTTAAAATACTTTTTACGAAAGCAAATTTTCTTTTTTGATCTGAATGATCAATTCTTAAAATTTGAACACAATAATCTCATTTTATACTCTATGAAAATAATTTAATCGACTTCCAAATAAAAACAAATTTTATTTTTATTTTTTTTGTATTTTATTTAATCCATGCATTTCTCTTCTCCAATATTTTATTAATATTTTACACTTTACGCTCTACGTACCCCTTACCTGCCCTCTACCTGCTGTCTTAGTTGATATCAAGTATTTTTAAAAGGTCTTTTTGCAAATATCCCCGTTTTCAAAAATTCAATAGCAACGACCATCTACTATCAATCCGGCACATTGAATTAAACGAGTAGCTGTCATTCAGAACGAAGTGTTGAATCTCCTATAGGTCTTCTTGCATCAAATTCTGAAACGTATTCTACCAGATTGCGAAAAGGGAATGGTATCGCACCTACAGAGCTCATTTATATCTATTCTCTTCTATGGGCTGACACCCATAGTTACACATATATCGCTCCTATGGAGCTTTTGATTGGTTAAACAAGTTGGAAGCTTGCTTTACGGGATTAGGTAGGCGTAAAACCTGCCCTCACATTTTTTTTCACGTCTATGCGTCTGTCAAAGATCAAAGAGAGGAATATCGTTCTGCATGCATCCTTGCTTGCAGAAAATCCAATTCATAATTTATAATTCATAATTCACAATTAAACCCTCTATATATATAGGGTTCCCATTTTGCTATCAACTATCAGGTCTTTTTCTAAAAAATGTTGTAAGTGTTTGTGAACTATAGCGAAAAATAATTAAAATAATTTCTGACCAATTGTTCATTTAAATATTTCTTACGATATATCTTTTATGTTTTGTATATTCTTATAGAAGTTATATATAGCTAAAATTGAGTTGATATCTTGGTAGCAATGTCAAAAGTCAGATTCAAGGAGCGCTAGCTCTGACATCTTGGTAGCAATGTCAAAAATTCAGATTCAAGGGACGCTAGTCCTGTCATCTTAGTAGCAATGCAAACAAATCTCAAATCCTTCCGGCACATCAATTTATACGAGCAGCTGATCATCTAGTAGAGGCGTCGATTTATCGCGACTCAATATCCTTCCGCTCTGGGTGGCAGCTTTGCTAACGGGGTGGTCATGAAAAAAGTTTTCTTCTATAGTGCAAAAATGTATTAGTGTCGCACCTACAGCGCTCATTTATTTTTTTTTCTTTTCTATGGGCTGACACCCATAGTTACACATATATCGCTCCAATGGAGCTTCTTAATGATGAGTTCCATAGGAACGACATATCCATAACACAGGCTGTCAGGCCTGTGAACGAAATCATCAGAAAATTAGCGCCATCGGTGCGACACCTGATCAAATTAATCTACAAACGATAATGCTTTAGCAACGATTTTAGCAATCTGGTAGTTTGCCCTACAATACACCTAAAATCCATCAATAGTTGATACTTTTTCATAGAAGAAATGACAAAAACTATCTTTTACTTATAAATCAAATAGCTGAACCGAGGGTGAACCGAGGCGGAACGGAGCGTAAACCAGAGGCTAATCATCAAAATCACACCATTTTCTCATGAAAAAGAGCATGAGGAGATAGTTGATATCAAGTATTTTTGTCCTTTCGTAGGGGCAGACCTCTGTGCCTGACCTTTTCTTTTTATGCGAATCTGCGTGTTTGCCCGTTTAAATTGGTCAGACACACAGGTCAGCTCCTACGAATAAAACTGAAAGCAACAAAGGCAAAGTTACAGATAAAAAAATACTTGCCAGAATTGATATTGTAAATAAATATACAAAAGAAGAGGTGATGATGAAAGATCAAACGCTGATTCTGGAAGAGATTATCAAGATCGGTCAGCAAATGACGCAGATCAAGAATATTGAAATTCTGATGGATACGATTCTCAGTGAAGCAAGAAAATTGGTCTGTGCCGATGCTGGTTCTTTTTATATTTGCAAAGATCAATGCTTGCATTTTATCTGTGCCCAAAACGATTCAATGGATGTTCAGCGTTCAGAACAATTGCAGACCTTTTCAATCCCTGTCAAAGATACAAGCATTTCTGGATATGTTGCGCTGAGTGCTGAAGTGCTGAATATTGACAATGTCTATGAAATCCCTGATCATGTGCCCTATTCTTTTTACCCGGAGATTGATCAAAAAACAGGATATCATACACAGTCCATGTTAACGATCCCATTAAAGACCCCCAATGAAAAAGTGATTGGTATTCTTCAACTAATCAATGCCAAAAATGAGCAGAATGAGATTGTTTCATTTGCCAAAGAAGATGAACCCTTTCTGAATCATTTTGCCAATATCGCTGCCATTTCTCTTGAACGTGCTGAAATGACCCGTTCTCTGATTATGAGAATGGTGAAAATGGCAGAATTGAGAGATCCTACAGAAACAGGTCCCCATGTCGATCGCGTGGCGACAAGTGCTGCCCTGCTTTATGAAAAATGGGCGCTTTCCCACTCAATTGCTGAAAAGGATTTAAAAGAAAACAAAGATCTGATTCGAATGGCAGCAATGCTTCATGATGTCGGGAAAGTGGGTATTTCGGATGATATCTTGAAAAAGAATGGTAAACTCACAGATGACGAATATGAACAGATTAAAAAACACCCTCTGATTGGCGCAAAACTATTTTCAGATCATTACTCAAGACTTGATCAAATGTCTATGGAAATTGCCTTAAATCACCATCAACGATGGGATGGAATGGGTTATCCTGATCAGGATTCTGCGCCAATGAGCGGTAATGCAATCCCTTTGACAGCGCGTATTGTTAGCATTTGTGATGTTTATGATGCCTTATCCTCAAAGCGTTCCTACAAAGAGGCATGGGATGATCAAAATGTGTGGGAAGAAATGCATCGCATGTCTGCGCATCATTTTGATCCTGAACTCTTTGATTTGTTTCTCACGCTAAAAGATGATTTGAAATTTATCCAAAAAAAATACCCGGATCCTTCGCATGACCCGGGTAATAATAAGATTTAATCTATTTAATCATAATCACTTTTCTGAGATCTTTGTGAAAACTATTACTGATTTGTATGAGATAAATCCCATTAGCGCTTCTGCGCCCCTCTTGATCTTTACCATCCCAACTGATATTTTGAAGATTTGATGCTGGGATTTCATCATGTCGGATCTTTCTGCCTTTAATATCAAAAACACTCATTTGTATCGGTTGTGGATTTGAAGAACGATATTTGACTGAAACAGATTCCTTGAAAGGATTCGGATATACGCTTTCAATATGGAGGCTTTGAATATCAGGACTGATAGGCTCAGTGCCTGTGCCGTTTGCGGTTACTTTCCAGTCATGGCGGTAGGAAATTTCAGCATTTGAGGTGATACAGGAGATCACATGAAGACCATTTTGCAAAAACTGATAGGAAAAGCTATTTGTTTCATTGTTTTGAACCACACCATCCACTAACCACTGATATTCAGGTTCAATAAATAGATATACATCAATCGCATCTGCAGAAAAGTCAATACTTTCCCCTGTTTGGCAGCCAAGTATCGTATCTGCAGGCGCATATTCATTGATTTCCAAGCCCAGTAATCTCAGCGAATCAATCACAACATCAGTTATCGGATGATCATTGGCATTTGTGGGTACCTGTGAAATAGCAAAAACGACATCCATCCCTTCAATGACTTTGCCAAAAATAGCATACCGCCCATCTAATGAAGGTAATGGAGCTAAGGTAATATAATATTGCGATCCTGCGGAATTAGGTTGGGCAGTTTTTGCCATTGCAAGCACACCTGGTGAATCATGAAAGAGATAGGGTGAAAACTCATCAGGGATTGTATAACCAGGTCCGCCTGTACCATTTCCCAAAGGATCACCATCTTGAATTACAAAGCCTTCGACCACACGATGAAAGACTAATCCATCATAAAAATTGGCTGAAGTCAGATCGATAAAGTTCGTTGCAGTGATAGGTGCCAGATCTGTCCGTAAAACTGCTGTGAATTGTCCCATGCTTGTTGACCATCGAGCAAATCTCAATGCCTGACTACTCACAGGAAGCAATAGAATCAGGCTGATGAATAAAAAAATGCTTTTATGTCTCATATTTCCTCCTAAAACAATTAAGGATAAAATGGCAGATCTAAAGGCATGCGTCAAGTAATATTTTCTCTGAGTCATGAAAACTTTAATCATCAGTAATAAAATGTTTGACTTAGTCATGGGTCTTATATTTTATTGGCATAAAAATATAATTACAATGAGAAAGGATACACAAGATGGCGAATCAGTGGGAGAAAAATTGGTCAAAGACCCGTGATAGGGTGGGCTGGGTTGAACTTAAAAAAGCCAGTACTGAAACATATCAGCGTATCGGATTCAAGTGCGGATTGGAAGTCCATCAGCAATTAGCCACAAAAAAGAAACTATTTTGCAGATGCCCTGCTGGCATTTTTCATGATTTTAATGATTATGATGCCGAAATTGTGAGACACATGAGACCTACACTCAGTGAGTTAGGTGAATATGATGGAACAGCTCTGATGGAGTTTAAAACAAAAAAGAAAATTGTCTATCGCATCAAAAACGATACGGCTTGTACCTATGAAGTAGATGATACTCCGCCATTTGTACTCAATCCAGAAGCTCTTTCTCATGCGATGGAAATCGCTCTGCTTTTGAAAATGAATATCGTTGGGGAATTACATATCACTCGTAAACAATATCTTGACGGAAGTATTCCGACTGGCTTTCAAAGAACAACGATTCTTGGTATTGAAGGAGAGATCCCGATTTCAAATAAAAAAATTAAATTAATCCAGTTTAGTATCGAAGAAGATAGTTGTCGCGAAGTTTCAGATTATCGTCATACTCGCGTTTATTACGCCGATCGATTAGGTATGCCATTAATTGAAACGGTAACATATCCGGAAATGTTGACTCCCTGGGAAGCGGAAGAAGCAGGTCAGTATATACGCTTTTTAGCTCGTAGTTCAGGAAAGGCGCGTACAGGAATTGGCGCAGCACGACAGGATGTGAATGTGAGCGTTACTGGCGGTACACGTATCGAAATCAAGGGTGTCTCTCATATCACATGGATTCCAAAATTGACTCATAATGAAGCATTCAGACAATGGGCGCTTCTTGAAATAAAAAAAGACCTTCTGGCAAAAAATATCAATCATAATGAATGGAAGATTTCTCATAAAATCCTGCCTTCTGAAGACTGGAAAAAAATACCATTACTCAAAGAAATGGCGGCACAGAACTGGAAATTAGTAGCAGTTAATTTACCTCAGTTTAAAAATATCCTGTCCTTCTTTACTCAGCCACATCGCACCTTTGCAGATGAAATTGCCGATCGTTTAAAAGTGATTCCTTGTCTTGAAAAACCCAATATGTATTATTCTGAAGAACTTAATCCTGTCTTAAAATCAGAAGACTGGAAAAAGATCGCCAAAGCTCTTTCAGCAGATGATCATGATGCGCAAATCCTCTTCTGGACGCCAGATGAAGATTTAAAAACAGCGCTGGAAACAATTGAAGAACGCTGTAAGATGGCTTTTATCGGTGTGCCAAATGAGACAAGAAAAGCATTTGAAGATGGAACAACTATCTTTGAACGTGTATTGCCTGGTGCTGATCGTATGTATCCAGATACCGACTCCAAGCCGATTTCTATTCCTAATGAAATGATTGAGGAATGTCGTAAAAAACTGCCTGTGGATTTGCATGACCGTCTTGATCAACTCAAAGCATGGGGTGTACCTGTCGATGCAAATGTCTATATATTAAGAAATAACCTGATGCCTGTCATAGAAAAGATTTCAGCAGAACATCAAATGAGCCCAAAAACGATTGCTCTGATCTATGCGCATCGTATTAAAGCGCTTCAGGGAGCAAGTCCAATACCGTTTACGCATGACAAAATATCAGATCTTTTTAAATTTATTCACAGCAGATCCTTGACTATGGATATCTTCTACGAAATGCTAAATGTCTTGTATAAAAACCCAAATATGCTCTTTTCATCAATTTTATCTGTACTCAATTATGAAAAACACGAGGCAGACAAGGTATTGGAGCAAATCCCTATTTTGCATGAAATATATCAGCAGTTCTCATTTAAATCAAATAATGCGCCATACTCCGAAGTCAACTGGATCATGGGACGAATCAGACAAATGGCTTTAGGAAATGTTCCGATGAAGCTTGTTTATGACAAAGTACTTGATTACATCATTCAGGAGGCGAACAATGCTTGATTTATTTAAAGGATACAAAGGACAAGCGCTGGAAGTATTGAAACGCTTCAAAATGAGAGTGTGGGGGGATTGCATTGTTGATACGACCCGCGGTCAGTTTCAGGGCATTATATTACCCCGCTCAGAAAATGATGATGATAAACATATCGTGATTAAGTTGATCACAGGCTATAATGTTGGGATTGATATTGCGACGATTACCTCAATGAAAGAAACTGGTTATAAAGAAGCGCATTATAAGATTCCTGAGAAAGAATTTCCATTTACACCTGGCTTGCCAAAAGTAAAATTACTGGGTACTGGCGGTACGATTGCCTCTCGTCTAGATTATCGAACTGGTGCTGTTATTCCTGCCTTTTCACCAGGCGAACTGTATGGAGCAGTTCCAGAGCTGGCAGACATCTGTAATCTGGAAACTGAGAAATTATTCGCTGTCTTTTCTGAAAATATGGGACCTGAACAATATAAAAAATTAGCGATCTCCATTGGCGAAGAAGTAAAGAAAGGGATCGAAGGAATCATTATCGGTCACGGAACAGATACAATGCATTATACCTCTGCTGCTTTGTCATATATGTTAAAAGACTTACCGATCCCAGTGGTGATGGTTGGTTCTCAGCGATCTTCCGATCGTCCCTCATCTGATGCAGCATTAAATCTGATGCATGCGGCATATACTGCTGGTTATTCTGATATGGCTGAAGTGATGGTGTGTATGTTTGGACCTACATCTGATGACTACGGTCTTCTGCATCAAGGAACCCGTGTAAGAAAGATGCACTCTTCCTATCGTTCAACCTTTAGAACCATCGGTGATACGCCACTTGCAATGGTTACCAGAGACAAAATCACGCCAATCAAAGAAGATTATAATCCTCGTAGAAAAGATAAGAACATTACCGTACTTCCTTATTTTGAGGAAAAAGTAACGATGGTGTATTATTATCCTAATATGGCGCCAGATATCATTGATGCCCTTGTCGATAATGGTTATAAAGGCATCGTGATCGTCGGTACAGGATTGGGTCATATCAATAAACCTGTCTATCCAGCGATTAAACGCGCTGTTGAAAAAGGGGTTCATATTTATATGACTGTTCAAACCTTATGGGGTTATGTACACATGTTTGTTTATGATACAGGTCGTGATCTGATGAGCTTTGGCATTATTCCTGGAGAAAATATGCTTCCCGAATCTGCTTACATTAAATTAGGCTGGGTCTTGGGTCAAACTCAGGATCCTGAAGAAGTCAGAAAAATGATGCTGACACCAATCGCACGTGATATAACTGCAGGTGAACCGTATAATGGTTATCTGATCCTTCAGGGTGGAATACCAGAAGTTGAAGAATTTATTCGTAAAATACACAAGTAGAACTTTATATAAGATTAAGGGCGCTGATGCGCCCTTTTTTTATTGTATTAAGAGAGTTTTGAGTTAGTTATGGAGCCGGCTCGGCTCGAGCCGTAAATGCTGAATAATAAAGGACTCAATAATAAAAAAATCAACTTATTTCTTCTAATTCAAAGCTCTCATTAATCAATCTTTTTAAAGATCCAATCCTCTTCCTGATCAAAGAAGTCATTTGAAATTTGCAGTTCGCTGATTTTTCCTTGTTCATCACGGTTAAAACTAAACTTAAAGGGGTAACCTTCCATAAAATATTCGTCACCTTGAACAGGCACCAGTTTTAATTGGGGCCAAAAGGCATCGATATTAATTCGCTGATCTTGTATGTAAATCTTATAGATCATCTCATTGCCATCATCAAGTTTGATCTGATAATGACCAGTGATTTCTTGATCCTGTGGTCTTAATAAAATTTCTTCTTTTAATGGAATTTGAAGAAATTCAATGATTTCACGTCGGTGATTATCCCATAATTGTGCTGTAGTATCTACAATTAATTTTTCTGCTGGATATTGGTAAAAGAGATCAAGCGAGACTCGTTGAATGTTCGAATAATAATCGATAATCGCTGTTTCAGCATCCATATTTCTAGATTTTGCATAACGGGAATCTTTCATTCGGCTAATATGCCAGTTTGCCCATTCTTCACCTCTTCTTTTCCAGTTCAGTCTTAAAGCATCTTCAACATTTTGATGATAAAGATAGATCATGACAGGATTTAATTCTTTTACTTGATCCAATAAATGTTTCCATATTTTGGCAATCTCTGATTCTTCAAGTTCAGCAGACATCAGAAAGGCTAAGGGATATTGAAACAGGTAGCTTTCGATAATCGTAACACCAGAAGAATCTTTGATTTTTTGGTAAAGCTTATTCCAACATTGATGATAAGTACTTAAAAATTCTTCTTTTCTCGCATCAGGACTAATACTTCGATCAAAGAGATTTTTTAAAACCAGCGGATGATCTTTTTCTTCTTCCTGATACCAGCGAACCTGATGCTGATTGAGTTGATATTGTCGGGCAATAAAATGAGATATCGTTGATTTTCCTGCGCCAGTGAGTCCATCGACTAAGATTAATTTAGATTTCATGAATTACTCCTGTTTTCTTGATTAAGCATTGAATATAGAGAGCAGAAATCAGCGTTGAAGAATGGCGTGTTATTTTCAAGTTTTTCAAGTCTTCCGTCCATATATCTTTTTGCCCATGGGTCAAAATTGTTCTCATCACCATACGCACTGAGAATCGCTGCGTAAAGGATAAATTCCCGATGTTTTAGAAAAAGAGGGATATGCTTTATTTCCTCTGCAGAAAGTATGTTTTCACTTAAATACCCTTTCATGAAAGAGAGGAAAAATTCAGAGATCAACAGGTCTTTTTCTTTATCATTGAGAAAATTGGGTGCAAAATAAAAAAGTACAATTGCAATATCAGAAATAAAATGAGCATACTGGCAATCGTCAAAATCAAAGAGATAGATTTGATTGTCTTCCACAAAGAAATTACCAGGATGAGCATCATAATGAACTAAGCCATAATTATCCTGATGTTTGGAGAGATTGTGAATTTCATTGAGATGATGATGAAACACTTCTCGTAGTTTCTTCTGTTCAGTTGGAACAATGGTCTCAAAGTTTTTTATCAGTTCATCCTCGTACCATTCTATTCTTTTATGTTGATGAGGGTGATAGTTTTTTGTTTTCGCATGCATTTTACCGATTTGTTTGCCGTACTGATATCTCAAATCTTCAGTGTCTGTTTCTTTTCGTAAATGCGTTCCAGGCACTTTATCAAAAGCGCAAACAATAAAAGAGCTTTCATCTTTTCCAACGATGTCCTGGAGTTTATGATCCCTGGTAAGATAGGGAAGTGCGCAGTTAATTCCATTTTGATGAAGGTAGTTGATCCAATGCATTTCAGATTCGATCATTTCTGGGCTTCGACGGCTTTTATGTGTGATTCTGAGAATGTATTCTTTGCCATGTGAGATGAAACTATAAATAAAGCTTTCAAATCCTCCAAGTTGTTTGATGCTGTCTTTTTCAAGTTCATATTTCGAAAGTGCTTCTTCTAGTATTTCTTTTGTAAATAGATCTTTAATAAATTTTTCCATGATCCCTCATTATTTATTCTGGCATTCTGAGTGACAAAAACAGTCTGTAAGGTGATCATTCACCATGCCCACAGCTTGCATATAGGCATAGCAAATAGTTGATCCTACAAACTTGAACCCTCTTTTTTTCAGATCCTTGCTCATCGCATCACTTTCAGCAGTAGATACTGGGACTTGATTGAGAGAACTCCAGTGATTAATTTTTGACTGACCGCCAACAAATTGCCAGATATATGAATCAAAGGTGTCAAATTGTTGCAGTAGGTTCAGATAAGATTGAGCGTTGCAGATGAAGGCATTGATTTTTAATCTATTACGTATAATTCCTGGGTTTTGTAGAAGTTCTTTTTTTTTCTGTTCATCATACTTTGCCATTATTGCAGGATTAAAGTGATCAAATGCGAGACGGTAATTTTCTCTTTTTTTTAAAACTGTGATCCAGCTTAAACCAGCTTGAGCTCCTTCTAAGCAGAGCATTTCAAAAAGCTGCCGATCATCGTGTAATGGGCGTCCCCATTCATGATCATGGTAGCTTTGATAGATTGGATCTGATTGTCCCCAGGGACAGCGAATCTTGTTATCCATTTCCCCTCCGATATTAATCTGAAAGCCATAAATACTCTTTCAAATCAATTTTTCCCTTGTTTAAGACATAAATACCTTCGCTTCTTAATAGTTCGATCTGGATCTCTTTTCCTCCCATTTCTGGAAGAGAAATTTCACCTTTACTGTTAATCACTCGATGCCATGGAAGTTGATATTTTTCTGTACAAGAGTGCAAGATACGTGCCACTTGCCTGCTGGCTTGGGGGGATCCTGCCATTTTTGCAATCGCACCATAAGTGCATACTTTGCCATAGGGGATGGATTTTATGATTTCTATGATTCTACAGGTCAGATCCTGCATAAAATACTTCTTTCATTGATTTATTGATTATAAATTGGGATGAGACCCCAATAAAAGTTATACTGTCTGTAAAGATGCTGATCATTACTGATCGCATAAGTCAGCAAGTTCATTCGCATGGCAACAATTTTGCGGATTTCATCGATCGTAGCATTATAAAGCAAAAGGGAGTTTTCTTTTTCATTAAAAACGAATTTGCAATTGGGTTTTTCTTTGAATATTTCTGCCAGCTCGTTATTCTTTTGATAAATAAAGTTCTCAGTTTCATAGATAATACTGCACATCATTTCTACAGATTCAACCGGATATTCACCAATAGCTGTTTCTCCTGATAATGTCAAGGCATCCGCTTTGTCAAAAACAGCGTTGGCAATGTCGCTGATCTCAGCGCGGTTGGGATTGATTTGATGAGTCATCGATTCAAGCATCTGGGTAGCAATAAATACAGGCTTTGCATATTCAATGGCTTTTTTACATATCTGTTTTTGAATAATCGGAATTCTCGGAAATGAGTTTTCAAGCGCTAAATCACCTCTGGCAACAAAGCAGGCATCTGCTGTTTTTAGGATTGCATCAATGTTTTGCAATGACTGAGGAAGTTCAAACTTGGCAATGATGGCAATTTTTGATTTCGCATTTATCTTTTTAATTAATGCTTTTGCGCTAAGAATGTCATTTTTATCTTTGATGAAAGATAATGCAAGCGCATCGAAATGATTAAGTACACTGAATTGAATATCATCAATATCTTTTTCTGAAAGGAAAGGTAATGGATAATCAAGACCTGGAAAGGCGCAATGGGCATTAGCTCTCAATACTCCATTATTCAAAATTTTAACAGTAATAAAGTCACTGCAGTAATGAGTGACTTCGCCTTCTATTTGCCCATCCATAAATCTTACTTTTTGGGATTCTGAGATCTTCATCTTTTCAAGATTGATATTTAAATGAATAGATTCTTTTTTTGACTGTTTCAATAAATGCTGAGAGAATATCTTGATTTCCTGATTTTTCTTCAAAACTAACTGATCAGAATAATTATGTATGCGTAACTCAGGTCCTGCAATATCTGCGATAAGGCTTATCGCTAAAGCTGTCTGTTTCTCAAGTTTTTTTCTGATCCTGATGAGCTCTTTTGCTTCTTCATGTGTGCCATGCGAGAAATTATAGCGAAAGATAACAGCACCTTTGTATATTAAATCTTTTATGCATTTCTCATTCAAAGAGTTTTTACCCAGAGTAACAATAATCTTCGTACGATGATACATGACTCCTCCCTAAACAATCCAAATTTACCCACATGAAGAGTACAATACTTTTTTATCAATAATTGTCAATTACAATTTTTACTGACGTATGAATGATTCAAAATTAGTTAAGAATAGGAGTAAAAACAGAAAATAGTGCAAAATGGGCTAAAACTAGCATGAATAAGGCTTCTTTCTGCTTAATCTCTCGCTTATCTCTTTCTCCTATCCTGTAGAAAAGTGATAATTAATCAGAAATCTAACTGAAAAATTATTAGAATAAAGGGGAGGAATGATATATCATTTTGAAGAATAATTTGATATTATTGTTTATTGTTTTTGTTAGAGGCCTCTTAATTTGCAGTACTAAAGTTGTAGGTTTTAATTAAATATGAACGATTATAAAATAAGTATAATAAAAAAACCCCTCTTTCGAGGGATTTTTTAGGGTTTAGGGTAGGAGGTTTTTACCAAACTCGTAAGTATTGGTAATAATATGAGAAGTTACATTAATAACTATGATGACAATTTAGTCATAAAAGAAAGAATGTCAAGAAAAATTTTAATAAGTTTACAACTATTTTTTTCTGTAAACGCGGTGTACAAAATTAGAAATTATATATTGTAAATCAATAAGTTAGGAAAAATGGCTTTTAATGGGGACTGCTCCATTTTTGACTATATTGTTAATCATCAAATCCAACAAAAAAATAGTAAAGTGTAAAATAAAAATCACCTACTGATAATTCCATTGACATTTTCAAGAAAATACATTATTATGACGATAAAATCAAGCAATTTTGGTAAAAAGGAGTAAAAAATGAAAAATTGGAAAGAAGAAATAAGAAATAAAGTTTTAAACAGGTTTTTAGAATATGTAAAAATAAATACACAATCTGATGAAAAAAATCCTGAGGTTCCTTCATCAAAAGGACAGTGGGAATTAGCTAGATTTGTCAAAGAAGAGATGGAAAGTCTGGGATTAAGTCAGATAGAATTAGACTCAAATGGCTATTTGTATGCTGTTTTGCCTGCAAGTGTAGGATTAAATCTTCCTGCTATCAGTTTTTGCGCTCATTTTGACACATCTCCAGATGCTTCTGGTGATCAGGTGAAACCAATCATAAAAAGATATGAAGGTGTAGCTATGAACTATCCTGATGATGATACGCTTTTTCTTGATGAGATAGCGTGCCCTGAATTGGCTCATTTTTTAGGAGAAGAGATTGTCACAGCATCAGGAAAAACTCTTTTAGGTGCTGATGATAAAGCAGGAATTGCAGAAATTATGACGGGTTTGGAAATGTTAATTCTGAATCCTGATCTAAAACATCCAGAAATTCGGGTGGTATTTACGCCTGATGAAGAAACTGGCAGAGGTACTCAATCAATTAATCTTACAAAGCTGGGCAAGCTTGCTTATACCTTTGATGGTGGAATGATGGGAGAATTGGAAGATGAATGTTTTAATGCCTGGTCTGCAAAACTGACTTTTAAAGGCGTAATCGTTCATCCTGGAGAAGCGAAGAATAAGATGGTAAATGCTGCTGCGATTGCATCAAGATTTGTTAGTGCATTGCCTGAATGGGAAACACCTGAACACACTTCTCACAGAGAAGGTTTTTTTCATGTGAACGAGATAAATGGTGATGAATCTATTTGTACCGTTTCAATGATTTTAAGAGATTTTGAAGAAGCAAACAATCTGAAGCGTATCGATTTGCTGAAAACAATGCAAATGATGTTTTTGCAAAAATATCCTGGCTTGGAAATAGAACTGATTACTAAAGAAAGCTATCGAAATATGCATGAAGTTTTAGTTAATTATCCTGAAGTGGTTTCAATTGCCGAACAAGCAATTAGTAAGTGCGATATCAATTTGATTAAGCGTGCGATACGTGGTGGTACCGATGGCGCTCGCCTTTCATTTATGGGTATTCCTACCCCGAATATCTTTGCTGGAGGGCTTTTATTTCACTCCAAGCGTGAATGGGTACCAGTGATTGCTCTCGAAAAAGCTGTGATGACGATGATAGAAATTTGCAGATTATGGGCTGAAAAATGAGTAAGATCTTGATCAATAAAGGGTATATAATCTTTTGGCAAAGAAAAAAAACATTGACAAGATTTTACAAAAAAATTTATATTGTAAAGTTAGAAAGTAATTTGCCGAATTATATTAGTCAGTTTCTATGATATTTATAGGGAATAGAGGTTTCTTTTGATTGAAAAATCGAGATTAGGTCATATTTTAGTTAAAAAGAAAATTATCTCTGAACAGGTTCTGGAAGAGGCTTTAGCCCAACAGAAGCTTGAAGGGACTCATGGTCGAAAACTAGGAAAGGTGCTTGTTGATGATTTTCAAGTAGATCATCACATGGTCTTTTCTACATTAGCTGAAATATATGCATTTAGATCTGTAAATATTGATGTTACACGAATTGATCAAAATCAAATCAAACATACAAAAGATTTACTTACCCGTTTTAAAGAAGATTTTAAGAAAGAATTAGTCTATAAAAAGATTTTACCATTTCAGGCGAATGTTGGTCCAAAAAATACTTTGATCGTATTATCAGCGGATGTCACAGAAAAGGCTGTAGAAAAGATCCCCCTTTTAACTGAATTCAAGAAGTATGAGGTGGTTTACTGTCCATTAAAAACATTAGATGAATTAATACAAATATTTGCTCCACAAAAGAATGAATTTTTAGATATTCTTCAGGAAGTAGAAGACTCAACAATCAATGATTCAGATATTCAGGAAGAAGAAATCAATGAGAATGCCATAGATGAAGAGATCAATAAAAGTTTATTGGTCAATTTGTTTGAAGGCTGTCTTTTAGAAGGGGTAAGAAGAGGTGTTTCTGACGTTCATATAATCCCTTATCAAAAAGCCAGTGTAGATATTTATTTTCGTGTCGATGGTAAACTTCAGTTATGGCATCGACAGGAGAATACCTCTCCAGAGGCAATGTCTGCTGTGGTTAAAGATAGAACAAACGGAGCGGATCGTTTTGAACGAGATACCGCCCAGGATGGCTTTGCTCAACGCGTTGTCGATGGTCATTTAATACGATTCAGAATTTCAATTATCCCAGTCGTTTCAGCAGAATTTGAACGAAGATTTGAAAGTATTGTTATTCGTGTGATCGATGATCGAAATGTGATCGCTGATCTCAAAAAATTGGGCTTCCAGGAAAAAGCAGAACATGATTTCCTTAAAGCAATTTCTGTTTCTCAAGGTATGGTGCTTGTCACCGGACCGACAGGTAGTGGTAAAAGTACCACATTAATGGCAGCGTTGTTTCATACCATGGATCCATCAAAGAATGTACTGACTTGCGAGGATCCTGTAGAATATGTGATTCCAGGTGCAAGACAGATAAAGATTGGTCATAAATTATCCTTTGATCAGGCGATTCGAGCAATACTTCGTCATGACCCTGATATTGTATTAGTGGGAGAGATTCGTGATAAGATAACCGCAGATATCGCTGTGAAATTATCAAACACGGGTCACTTAACATTATCGACATTACATACGAATGATGCTGTTTCGGCAGTATCTCGATTATTTAAAATGGGTGTGGAACCATTCCTTTTAGCCAACGTGATTAATATTATTGTTGCTCAACGATTAGTTCGTAAAATTTGCCCTGAGTGTTGCGTGCCATTACCAAAAGAAAAATATAATCAAGCATTAGAAATAGGCTTGACGATGGAAGATATTCAGGAAGGTCGTGTATTAGATCCTGGTCCCGGTTGCAAAAAATGCAATAAAGGATATAAAGGTCGTGTGAATATATGTGAAGCTTTGTACTTTACCCCAGAAGTTCGTAAAGCAGTGCTACAATCAGGTAGTGATATTGATGAATATAAGATCAGAGACATTGCTGAATCTCAAGGAATGTTGTCCTTAAGATCTTCAGGATTAGACCGAATAAGAAATAAATTGACAAGTGTAGAAGAAATCGTATATGCTACCTCAGAGGAGTAGATTATGAGTATGGGGCAAATGCTATTGGTTTTGATGGGCTTAGTATTGTTCTCAACTTTAATAATTGCTTATTACAATACGTTAAGCAGTCAGATCGAATGGGTAGAAGAGAATCAGATTCAACAACAAGCTTTAAAAATATTAGATTTTAATATTCAGCTTTTTGAATCTCAATTAATCAGTCAAAGTAGTTTAAGTGATATGTATGCACGCTTCCCTGATTTTAACACCCCTGTAGATACAATGAACGTAAATTCTATTGATTATGTGATGTATATCAAAGCTCATAAATGTACAGAAGATGGAACGATACTAAGTTCCGGAATTGCAAATTATATTCGCCTCAATATGAGAATAGTTGCTTACCGTACAGCAACTGATTCTGTTATAGTAGGCACTGTTTCAAACCCAATATTCAAAATATTCGGTGATGTATTTGGAACGGGGGTGAACTAATGGGTACCTTATTTGATGTGATGGGTTCAGTGGTCGCTGGGTCTCTTGTTATGATTACGATTTTTACATCGATCATTAATTTTCAGGAGATGAACTATAATATATTAGTGATGTCAAATATGATTGATATTGGTGAAGAAGTTTATCGTGTCTTTGATCAATACTATTTTGCAAATGTTCAATCGATAGATGTTGCTCAACCGAGTTTATTTGTTTACAAGGGGCGTGTCGAGGGAAATGTCACAGATTCAATTCGAGTACAGGTCGATTCTCAGAAACAGGGAATCGGGTATCCATTAAATGTTCGAATTTATGATATTGCTACAGGAGCAGAAAAGCCTGGAGCAGGTACTTATTTAGTCGATAATAATGAAGTTTTTACTTATTTAAATGAATCAGTAGATACCACAACTGTGATTGCAAATATTCGCAATCTTCAAATGGATTTAATTTTCGTTCACGAAGGTTGGAAGAACTCTCCTCCTATTAAATATTTTGTGAGAGTTCTTAAATCATTTAAGACAATTTATTTAAATTCAATTGCAGGTGGTGGTTCAACATGATGAAGCTCCAAAAAAAAAATAATTGACAGATTATTGAAAATTAAATATATATCATTATTATAATGAAATTTAGTAAAAAAATTGAAAAAGAAGATAATAAAGCGTAGGTGATTATGAAGAAGAATATTCTTTGTGTCGATGATGAACAAGAGATCAGAGAACTGATCACAGAACTTCTGGAAACTAAAAGTTATCGAGTTGTAACCGCAGCCGATGGAGAAGATGCTTTAGACAAAATGAAGCATGAATCCTTCGATTTGTTCCTGATCGATATGTCAATGCCGAGAATGGATGGTATGACATTGCTCAAAGAGATAAAAAAAATACAGCCATTAGCGGTGGTAATTGTACTTACAGGATTTTCAAGTATAGAAGGTGCTGTAAATGCAATTCATGCGGGGGCTTATCAATATTTATCCAAACCAGTCAAAGCCAAAGAATTATTCGAAATTGTGGATAAAGGCTTAGATTATTCAGAAGATTTGTATGGTCCATTGCAAAAAGCCTTTGATCCTGGTACCTCAGGGATAGATCCTGCAGAACCAGTAATGCTTCATGGTTTTTCTGTTGAAGATAAAGCTGATTTCATGGCATTAGGACGAGTAAAACAGTTCCAGGCAGGTGAATCAATCCCTGTCGGAGATTCAAAAGAAGGGGCTATTGCTGTCATCGAGTCCGGTGAAGCATCGGTATGGATGAGCAATACGACTATTGATTATTTAAAAAAGTACGATACGTGGGGTGAGGAAAGTATCATATTAACAGGATCAATACCTGTAAATTTAAGAGCCGAAGGCACCGTAGTCATTCGTTTTTTTGAAAGAAAAAAGATATTAGACTATTTTAGCTATAAGGGTGAGAAGTTATTGAAACGTTTCATCATCAATATCTCATCAGGTGTTTTTGTAAAATGGCGTAAAGCAATCCAAAGAATCGTTATGCTAAAGTTGGTGACTAATAACGATTAATATAATAATAAGGAAGTAATCTCGATGGGTTTGAGTTTTTCTTCTGAAGTAAGTATTTCTGTTCCTGATTATATCAATGGAACAGGCCGATTTCAAGCGATTAATAAACTTTTAGCTGTTAATGCACACTGGAAAAAAGAATCTTGGATTAAGTTAAAAGAATTATTAAGCAAAATGCGTGAAATCAATGCCTCTGACATGGAAGTTGGTGGTCCAGGCGCAAGAAATTTAGTTTGGTTTCGTGTTTTTGGTATCAAAAAGCCATATCCTGAGATGGGTAGTTTCACTAATGATGATATTACCTGTATCATGCTAAGTGTATTGTCCGACGAACAGAAAGTAGAATTATTTAAAGATAAAAATGTGGACTTTTCATTAGGTTTAGCTTTAGAAGCAGGTGAAAAATCCAGTCGTTTTCGTTGTGATGTTTATTATGAATCAGGGACTTTAGCAGGCAGTTTTAGACGAATTAATCAAAAATTGTTCCCTTTAGAAGGATTAGAGCTCCCAGACCCGATATTAAAAAGAGTAAATCTTGAATATGAACAGAATGGATTAATCCTTGTCACAGGGATTACCGGCTCTGGTAAAAGTTCAACACTTGATACAATCATCGATTTTAATAACCATCATAATGAGGGACATATCATTATCATTGGTGCTCCAATTGAATATATTCATGAATCAGATAAATGTATTTTAAGACATCGAGAATTAGGTGATGATGTGCTCTCGTTTGGTGACGGTGCACGTGAAGCACTTCGTCAGGATCCAGATATATTGGTCGTCGGCGAGATGCGTGATGCGCAAACAATGGCTATTGTTTTAGAAATTACAGATAGTGGTCATAAAGTATTTTCAACACTACACACCAGCTCTGCTGTAGAAAGTATACATAGAATCGTTGGAGAGTTTCCAGCTGAAGAGCAGGATCGTATTCGTTTACGTCTTGCAGATACATTATCGGTGATCATTTCTCAAAAATTAGTTCCGGATGTCAATGGACGAGTAGTTCTTGCCAAAGAAATATTGTCTGTGACATCTTCGGTAGTTGCTGCTATTCGAAATAACAATGTTGCAGAAATATATCAAATGATATCAGAAGGGAAAAAATACGGTATGTTTACAATTGAACAAGACTTGTATAATTTGTTTAAGTCTGGTCGTATTTCCAAAGATACTGCACTAAATTATTCAAATAACAAGAAGCGAATGCTTCAATTGTTACAGTATTGAGTATTATGAAAAAGAAAACAGAAAAAAAAGAAAAAATTGCTTTAGGCTTGTTTTTGGATGGATTGAACTTAAAGGTCGCTGAATGTCATCTGAGAAAAGGAACAATTGTTGTCCAACAGCTAAAGGAATTTCGTTTGAAAGAAGCACTGGGTGAAATCGAAGATCATAACAATTTGAATCTATCTGATTTTTCTTCAATTTCATCAGAAGCATCAAATATCTCCTTTTCTGAGCCAAAAGACAGCGATGAATCTTTACAGGGCTTAGATGATATTGATGATTTTATGGGAATTAATGATGATGAAGAATTTACACACAAAACTTCAACAGAACCTGAACAAGATTATAAAGTAGAAGAAAAAACTGAAGAAGTATTACCTCAATATGATCTAAATTCCTCTAAATATTTTGAAGTATCACGATTTCTCAGTAATTTCCCTCTGAATAAATCTTCAATTTCTTTTGTAACCACCGAAGAGAAACTTTTCTGGAATTATATCCCATTTTCAAGCAAAAAAATCAAGAAAGAGAAGATTAAAAAACAATCATTGACCAAAGAACAGAAGAAAAAATCAAATGTTCAGTTTGATATCTTGATGAATAGCAATAAAAGTGCATATTCTTTGGTTTATGAAGGAACTCACGATGTGATTTCTCTTATCGAAAACGTTCAACCATTGTTAGGTATTAAGAGCGTTTTTTATAATCATGCTGAACCTCTTGAAATTACATTGATCAATGCAGTTTTATCTGAATATGATTTCCCAGAGGATCAATATACTTTGATTTTGTATTTAAGCAAAGACTATAAAATTGCTATAATTACCCAAAACAATAATTTTATAAAATCCTTCCCTCTGATTATTCAGGCAAGCGACCCTGATATTATCAGAGAAGCAATTATCTCAAAAATAATGCTTGAACAGGATATCTCTGCTGTTAATATCACACAGAATGTGATTATATGCGGTGATTATACTACTCGAGAAGATGTGAATTTCTTTAATGATAATTTTAAATCAAATTTTATCAGCATCTTCAAATTCTCTAATGGCTCTAATCCTAAAGGATCAGCAAATATTGAGTTTGATATTAATATCCCTGAAAGTATGATCCCTCGTTTTATTCCATCAATATCGCTATGTTTGCGATCAATGTCAGCAAAGAATAAGAAACTTCACCATATCAATTTACTCCCTCAATTGTTATTAGATAAACAAAAATTTTTTAAACTCAGATGGCATGGTTTTGCAGTGATTGGATTAATATTTGTTTCCACAATGTGGACGACTTTCAGCACTTTACAGGGAAAGATCGAACTAAGAAATATTCAGTCTGAAAACCAAAAGCTTGAATTTGAAATTAACCAAAAGAAAGCTTTTCAAAATATATTGCAACAATTTACTACACAGCTTGACGCTTTTGAAAGTAACAGAAAATCAATTGTTGATCTCATCCAGAAAAAAAATCAATGGGCTTACATCATTGAGAAGATCTCAAATTTCACCTCTCAGCATGCTTATTTCTGGATTAAAGAAATCAGAGGCAGTGATTCTGAAATTCGCATTCAAGGTTATGCATATAATAGAAACAATATTTCCTCATTTTCAAATGTGCTCCCATTAGGAAGTATAAAGAAAATATTATTAACAAAGATTGAGGATGAAACAGTCTGGGATTTTGAAATATTGTTTGCTTATCCTGACCCTACTATTTACAATCCTTTATTTAGTGAGATTAAGGTCGAACTGGATACTTTAATAACATCACCCGCAGTAGTTGACTCTCTTGACGTTAACAAAAAAGAGGTTACAGAAAAGGCAAAAGAAACATCAGTAAAAAAAGAAGTAACTGCTAAGCCAGTGACACCAGTAAAGGCAGAAAAAGAAAAGAAAGTTGCAACACCTGTCAAAGAAGAAAAAGCAAAAGAAACAGCAGTAAAAAAAGAAGTAACTGCTAAACCAGTGACACCGGTTAAAACAGAAAAAGAGAAGAAAGTTGCAACACCTGTCAAAGAAGAAAAGACAAAAGAAACAACTGTAAAAAAAGAAGTAACAGCTAAACCAGTGACACCAGTTAAAACAGAAAAAGAGAAGAAAGTTGCAACGCCTGTCAAAGAAGAAAAGGCAAAAGAAACAGCTGTAAAAAAAGAAGTATCAGCTAAACCAGTGACACCGGTTAAAACAGAAAAAGAGAAGAAAGTTGCAACACCTGTCAAAGAAGAAAAGGCAAAAGAAACAGCAGTAAAAAAAGAAGTAACTGCTAAGCCAGTGACACCGGTTAAAACAGAAAAAGAGAAGAAAGTTGCAACACCTGTCAAAG
>CAZNKI010000004.1:23821-106355 GCA_964573665.1 uncultured Candidatus Cloacimonadota bacterium
CTGTCAAAGAAGAAAAAGCAAAAGAAACAGCAGTAAAAAAAGAAGTAACTGCTAAGCCAGTGACACCGGTTAAAACAGAAAAAGAGAAGAAAGTTGCAACGCCTGTCAAAGAAGAAAAAGCAAAAGAAACAGCTGTAAAAAAAGATGAAAGTAAAGTTAAAAATAAGAAAGACAATAAAAAAGATGAGATAAAAAATCAGGATTCTTACAAGTATATACAAGCCAGAATCATGGTTCAAAAAGCAAATTATGATTCCGCTATTGTTGTCTTTAGAGAATTTCTTAAAGAGAATCCAAATCACCGGTTAGTGCCAATGGCTTACTTTTTAATTGGAGAATCATTTTTCAATCAACAGGATTATGATCAGGCGATAATGAATTATCAAAAAGTATTGAATCTCAAAAAAGTAAAAATGCAAGAATCTTTATTTAATATTGGAAATTCATATTCTGCCTTAAATCAAAACGATAAAGCAATTAAATATTATGAAGAATTAATACGTCGTTATCCCAATACGGTATTACTCAAACAAGCACAAGATAAATTATTACAGTTAAAGGGTGAATAAAATGAGGAATGATATTAGAAATACGATTGTTTTAACCTGTTTGTTACTTGTAATAATCATTATCAAAGTGTCGCTAACATTTAATCATTCTAAGAAAATGAAATTTGAAGAAGAAAGATTAAATAAAAACAAAAGCGAATTAAAATCATTGGAATATGTTATTATTGATACGATGCAAGTATATATGATTAAAAAGAAAATTGCTATGGTTGATTCATGGCAATCTCAATACGGTAAATATTATATTAAAGAAGATAACTCAAAATTAACCTGGGCTTATATTACTTCAATTGTTAATAATTACAGTCCTGGCCTTGATATTAATTTTGAGTCTTTTAATGAAAAAGAAGAAAATACGACTTATAAAGAATATAAGCTTGCTGGTACTGCTGATTTATCTTCATTGCATACATTTATCAATCATTTTGAAAATCAGAGTATGCTTTATCTGATCACTGATATATCTTTAACTGAAGCGACAGAGCAAATGGAAGATGGTCAAAGAAAAACATTAGTCTCATTTTTAATCAATATTCAGTCATCAATAAATGCTAATGGTAAAGATTTTAATGAAGTGGGATTTCGTTTGATTAAACCTTATTCATCCATTAATGTATTCTTACCAAAAATCTATCCTCCTCAAACAAATCCATATGAAGAGGATAAAATATCTATAGAAGGTTTAATCTTGTTAAGTATAACTCCTAACAGCGCTTTTGTAAAAGCAAAAGATAATCATGTTTATATATTAAAAATTGGGTCTCCTGTTGCTTATGGTTATTTAAGCTCAATCAACTGGAGAGATCAGTCAATTACCTTTAAAATTAACAAAACTGGCTTATATAAAGATTTCACGATTAAACTCAATAAGGAATAAATTATGAAAAAGATCATCCTAATATTAACTCTGTTAGTACTGTGTTTGTCATTATTTTCACAAAGTAAACCCGATTTTAATGCATATTTAACAATACAGAGAGGTACTGAGTTTAATACAGCCATTAAAGTCATTGAAACTTTATCTTATCAGTACGAATCAAAACGAATTGTTAATTTAAGTTCTTTCAATGGACCAATAACGATTCCAATCAGCCAGTTGCACTGGAAAGAAGCGTTGATGTTGTTATGCCAGACAAATAATTTAAATCTTGAAGAAAAGGGTGGAGTATATGAAATATTAGATCCACCAAGCAGTGATAAGCCTGTGCCTAAAGATTTGCGTCCTAATGATAAACAAGTAAAAATCACCGCTATATTCTTTAGGGCAGATAAAACATTGTTGAACTCAATGGGTATTAACTGGTCAACATTGATTAACGGGAAAGTTGTTGCAAACCTTGATTTTAAGGCAGCAAGTAAAGTTACCGATGATTTAATTAAAGCTTCTGGTGCATATACGATCAATCAAGGAGATTACGTTATTGATATCAATACATTACTAAAAGTTATTGAATCTAATCAGAAGGGATCTGTTATTGCACACCCAAATATCTCTGTTTTGTCAGGTAAAGAAGGAAAAATTCAGGTGGGACAAGATTTTTCCGTCAAAACTGCTGATGAAGCAGGAAATATTTCTGATAAATTCTTTTCAACAGGTATTATCCTTAATGTTAAGCCGACAGTATTAGACTATGAAGGAAAAGATGTGGTTCATTTGGTTGCCTCTGTTGAAAAAAGTTCTGCAACTCCAGGTCAAATCAGTACCATTATCAATAAAAACCAGGCAAGCACTGAAGTCTATTTATATAATGGAGAAGAAACAGTTATCGGTGGATTATACGACGTTGAATACACCCGCCAGAGAACAGGTGTTCCTATCTTAAAAGATCTACCATGGTGGGTTTTAGGCATTAAATATTTAACAGGATTTAATAGCTTTGAACAAACAAATAGGGAAATGATTGTCATTCTTAAAGCTGAAGTATATGATTCAATTGAGCAACGTTTAGAAAAAAGTGAAAGCTTAAAATCTAAAGTGGAAAAAGCTCGAAAAAGTATAAATAATGATGTCTTTAATGATCAGGATTTTGAGATAAAAGAAGAAAAGAAAAGATAATCTATCTTTCTTTGCAGTGAGAGGAGAAAATATGTTGAAATTACAAATAATAAATCATTCCCAATCCAAACAGATTGGGATTTATTCTTTAATCAAACTAATTATTTTGAGTATTCTTTCATTATTGATTTTTTCATGCTCAAGTGATGATACCACAATTAATTATGACGCTCCTCGAAACTTAAAAGTTGAGAAGATATCAAATGGTAAAGTGAAATTAACCTGGACTTATGCTTCTCAATCTTCTGACGTTGTTTATGTCATTGCCCGTAAGATCGGCACAGGCCCATGGCTTGAATCTTATTATGAAACAAGCAGTGACTCTAAAGAGTATATTGATGATATTCCAACGATTTCTTATACTGTTTATAGTTATAAAGTGAAAGCAAGAGAAGTGGAAACTTCTAATGAATCATTCTTCTCTGAACCTGCATCGTACTTCTCTGAAGTAACTCAACCGACAGAACTCGCAATCAACCAAGTGGGTGAATCTCAAATTGTGTTATCCTGGAAAGATAATGTACAAGGCGAAGCGGGCTACATGATTGATAAAAAAATTGATAATGGAAGCTGGACTCTTACTTATGCAACTTTGGCAGAAAACTCACAATCTTATACTGATGAAATTGGACAACTGTATCAAAATGTTAGTTACCGGGTGTATGCTTTTGTAGGAAGTTCCAACAGTCCAAAAAATGAGATATCTTTTACTCCAACTATTCAGATTCCTGATAGTTTAAAAGCAGTTCAGTTGTCACAAAATCAGATCCGTTTGTCATGGCAAAATAATTCAGAACAGATCAATTCATTTTGGATTCAAAGAAGAATTGGTTCAAATGATTGGACTAATTTAGATTCAGTCAATGGCAATATAAACAATTATGTAGACAATTTATCTTTGGAATCTGCGTCCTTATCTTATCGAGTCCGATCAAAAAAAGATACACTATACTCAGCTTATTCAGAAGCCGTTAATATAAATATGAACATAAATCTGCTTTCATTTGCATATTTAGTTAATCAGGGAAATCAAGTTTTTGCTGTAGATCAAAATGTATTTATCGCAAACGATTATAATGGTGTTCTGATTTATAATATTTCAAATCCAACTTCACCAGTTCTTGTAAAAAATATAAATATGCCGGGCAGAACATTAAGCGTGTATGTACACGAACAAAGATTGTATATGGCAAATGACCTGGGTATTATGCATGTTTATGATATCAGTGATATTGGAAATCCTGTGAAATTATACAACGATATTCAATTTTATGGGCAAGGTAATGATATCAAAATTATGACAATAAATAATATGAGATACGCTGTAATTGCCTCTGGTAATTCGGGAATAAAAATCATCTCTTTTGATGAACAAAGCTTACCTTTTGTAAAAAAAGCCATAAATACCAGCGCAAGCGGTAATGTCTTTAAAATATTGACCGATCAGGTGTGTTTTTATACTGCAGAAGGGATTAATGGGATTCGCAAGTATGATCTAAGCAATCCTGATAGTCCTGTGTTGATACAGCACAAAACAAGTATTGGCACCATTGTTGATATTGCAATGAATGACTATATGGTCTATTCTGCTCGTGGAGATTTAGGTATTGCCGTTTTAAACAGAAATAATTTAGATATTATTTCCGAATATGACACTCAAGGCTATTCTAATTCGATTGATATTGATGCGCGTAATTTATATATTGCTGACAGAGATAATGGATTTATGATGGTTAGCATCATTAATCCTTACAATTTATATTCGCTTTATCAATACTCAAGTGATGATTATATAATCTCCGTAAAAGTATTAAATAAATATGCTTTTATCCTTAGTCAAAGTCAATTAAAAATAATCCAGATTCGTCCATAGGAGTTAAAATGAAAAAGATTTTATTAACATTATTATTGATTATCTTTACTTCAAGCCTTTTGCTTTACTCTCAAACCAATGTAACGATAACTAATGTATCCATTAATCCAAACCCATTTTCTCCAAATGCTGACGGTCAAAGAGATGAAGCTTATATTAATTATTATTTGTATTATCCGACAACAATTACGAATCCTTCTGTTCAACTGACTATCTACAGAAATAACAATCAGAATGATGTTGTCAAAACTGCAACAGTCACTCCGATTAATGGATTAAATCAATATGTATGGGATGGTCGGAACAACTCTGGTGTGGTCGTTCCTGATGGAAATTATGGATTAAAAATCAGATTTGTTAATCCAGAAACAATATTCATTTTTGACAATGGAATTATTGTTAAAACTACTTATCCGGAAATTGAAATGATTTCCGCATCCCCAAATCCATTCTCTCCAAATGATGACGGATATCAGGATGTACAAACGATCAGATATAATGTAAAAAATGCAGATGTATATTATCTAGGTACAATTCGTGTCAACTTTGAAGACTCTACAGCTTACTACGTGGCAGATGATCTTGAAACTATGACAACTCCTAATCCAATTCCTCATTCAGATGGTGTTTATTTATTCTTAAGCAGACCATCTCAGTTGTATTCACAAATTACAATCCCTTCAAATATGAGTTACAGAATGACTGTTGGCGGATTCCAAACAACAGTCACAAGTGGGTATTCTTTATATAAACTGGGTGAAAATTATATTCGCTCTTATGGTAATATTGGGGCAAGCGTTGGTGTAGAACCTGCTGAATATTATGGAGCGAGAACTGATTTTATTGTCGTATATGCAATTTCTGGAAATATGTCTTTTAACTCATTTTATAATGACGGTTCTCCTTTAAATCTTAATGATTTATACCCATACTATTTTGGATCATTTGTTGATAACCCTTCAAATAGAAAGGTCATTGATTCATCTATTGGAGCAGGATATGTCGTAAATCTCGGAAAAAATGAAGGACAAATCCCTGGAACTGAACTCGAAGATGATCGATATATCTACCGTATTATTGTTTCCAATGAAGTAGAAACTGGTGTTTATTCATCAGGTGAATTTATCGTCAATAATGACCCGATTAATATTGCCGGAGCAGTCAACCCTAATAAAATATCTCCTCAAAAAGTTGATGGTGTTTTTGATCAAACGGTGATTCAATATACGCCTACTGAAGACGCTTTTGTCACAGTAAAAATCTGGAACTCAAGTAACCAGATTGTGAAAACAATCATCCAAAATCAATTAAATAGAAAAGGCATTGGTAATTATGTCTTATGGGATGGTAAGGACAGCAATGGAAATGTGGTCTCACTAAACAATGAATCTGTTTATCGGATAGAGATCACAGCAACTGACAGATACATAAATGATGAAGTAGCATCACTCAATTTAGATATTTTGGTGGATAATAAATCACCAATAACTGCTACATTATATCAATCACAGCCTGATTCATTAAATGCGCCTTCGATTATTGTATCAGGATTAACAGATGAAATTAATTCTGAAATTATTCTCTTCCAAAATGGCGTAGAAAAAGGTGTGGTTGGCACGACTCCTGCCTATCCTGGCTACTTCCAATTCCCAGTGAGTTTGGAAGAAGGTGTCAATAATATCTCTATAAAATTAAGAGACTCTGTGTACAATGTTGGACCTCAATCAAATAGCTTGTATTATTATTTAGATTCTCAAGCTCCTGTGATATCAAACTTAACCCCTGAATCTAATAGTGTTTTTACAACTTTACCGATAACTTTCTCCGCTCAAGTGACCGATAATGGTGTTGGAGTTAATCAGGTTCGCTTTGGTTTTTCTTTGAATAATAATGAAAACCTTATATGGAAAAATGGTGTTCGCGTTGGAACAACTGATACTTACACTTGCTCTTTAGACAATACTGTAATTGGAGACAATATTTCTCAGGTTTCTATCGCTATGACTGTTACTGCAATTGACAGACTTAATAACTCCACTACAACCAGTAATCCAATGAGCTATACTTATTTTAGACCATCTGCAACGATCCCTCCTGTTTTAACAAGCTCTTACCCTACAAATAATTCTGCAATAAATATCTTAAATAATAATCAGCTAAATATTCAGGTACTGAGTGAAAATCCATTACAGTTAAACCCTGCATCTACCTATTTAAAACTTTACAGTTTGGTCAACGGAGATACATTATCTCATGGTTTTGGTGCAAATCTTACATATTCAGCTCAATCAAATACATATACCATTAGTTTAAATCTAACAAATCCTCTATATGAAAATGGTGCTGTTGATGCTCAATATCGTCTCTATTATCAGGTAAAAAATCAAGTGAATCAAGTGATCACTGGAAATATCTATTTTGATTACGATACACTTGTCCCTGAAATCACACAATTTAAAATTAATAATTCTACGATTCCTACTGCGGGTAATCGTTCTTATTACACTTCTACCATTAATACGATATCAATGATGTTGTCTGATAATCTTTCCGATATCGACTTAGCAATGAATATGACGAATATCATTTTAAAAGATGAACAGGGAAATGTGATTGCAGGTGAAAGATCATATTCAGCACATCAAGTGAACTGGGTTTTAAATCAACCACTGACGCTTACAAGCCCTGCAAATTATGTCATATCTGCTTTAGTAACAGATCAAGCGGGTAACTCTAAAACTGAAGAAAAAGTATTCACTTTATTAACTCCTCAAACTCCAGTAATTACAACGCCAATTTATCCTGTAAATAACCAGATATTAAATAACTTGCAAAATAATAAAATATCAAAAACCATAATTGATGTGAATGGATTTGGATTAGATCCGATTAACAGCTCAATCATTCTTTCAAAAGGAAGCAGCTCTTTCTATCATAATCATAATGCTGTTCAATCCATTGTTCAGAATTCTGATGGTTCTTATGAATTATCATTAAGCCTTTCTGAACCATTACCTGCTGATGGTAGCGCTGATGGTGTCTATACAGTAACGACCAATGTAAGAGACCTCCTCAATCAGGCAGTAAACAATCAACAGATGACCTTCACTTATGACTCTCAAACGCCCGTTTTTGATAATCCAATGATTGGTAAAAATGGTACAAACTCATGGAATCAATCTTTGGTAAACAATTCTGTCTATAATCAGACCATGAATTATGTTCAGATCAAAGTTGATGATCTGACTTCTAATGTGAATGTCAGTGCAACGAATACCTTTATCAAACTCTATAATTCAAATAATCAGCTAATTCCTGGTGCACTTACTTATGATTCTGTGAATAAAATATTGCAATGGACTTTGAATAACCCTCGCCCTCAAAATGCGGACGAAAATGGTAATTATTATGTCATTTATAAAGCCGTTGACTATGCAGGAAATTTAATCGAAGGTAGAATTGATTTCAGTTTGATGGATAATACGCATGAACCTGTTCCTGTGATTTATTCCAGTTATCCTTTGAACAATCAAAATCTAAATTTAATCAACTCAAACCAGGTCAGTGTCACTGTCCAAAGTGCTTACCCTATTCAAACAAACATTTTGAACTCTTATATTACGCTCACTCATATTGAATCAGGAAATGTGATCCAGCATGCAAATGGGGCAAACCTCTCATTTCTTGTGAATGGAGATAAAACCACGTTAACGCTTAACTTATTGAGAGCTTTATACACTGATGGTGCTGATGATGGTCACTATCGTATTGATTGGGTAGTAAAATCCTCTATTGATCAAGTTCAAACAGGTTCTGTAAACTTTATCTATGATACAGTGAAACCAAACATTTTGAGTTTCAATATTGATAATAGCCTACTCTCACAAAGTAATATCAGATATTATTATACAAGTAATTTTAATGCCGTTTCCGTTGATTTAAACGATAATGCCCCATCAGCAGGTATTGATTATTCTCCAAACCTTACAAAGATTAGTTTAAAAGATGAAACAGGCAATGTGATTACTGGCCAACTCCAACTTCTGCCTAACCAAAATAAAATTGTCTGGAATCTTAACAGCCCAGCGATCGTTGGTACAACTCCAAAAAATTACCAGATTACAGTTTCTGTCACAGACTTGGCGGGTAATGTTTATACAGAAAATCGTACCTTCACCCTTCTTAACCCAGTAAATCCTGAGATTATTTCCTATCTCCCTGTTCAGAATTCAAAAATTAATCTTCTTAGTAATAACGAAGTAATCGTCAATATATCCGATGATAACGGATTTGGTTTGAATCAGCAACTCACGAATATTACACTTTCAAATCAATCTTATTCTTATATCCCAGGCGTAAATGCTGTTAAAACACTGACTCAAAATACGGACGGTACTTATAATCTGGTGTTAAGACTGCTGGAACCATTATCTGCTGACAACAGCGCTGATGGCACTTATAATGTCAATGTTACCATAGTGGATAATCTCAATCAACAAAGACAATCACAGATCTCATTTATCTATGATACAAAAGCACCAACATTTACAAATGCTAAAATTGGTTCTAATCTTGCCAATAATACTTGGGAAGAAAACTTATACAATAATAAAACGCTTAACCAAATGATGAATTACATCAAAGTTCAGGTGACGGATGAAACCGCTGGATTAAATACTTTAGCTGAATATACAAACCTTAAAATGTTTAATGCTCAGGGAACTCTTATGCCTGGTCAGCTGACTTTGGTCTCTGGTGTTTTAACCTGGACATTAAATGAAGCAATGCCTCAAAACCTTTTACAAAATGGTGCGTATTACCTTACCGCAAATGCAATGGATTTTGCTGGAAACCAATCTACGTTGAGAATAGATTTCAACCTTCAGGATACCAGTTTTGAACCTCTTCCAATATTAATTAGTGCTTACCCAGATTTTAACCAGAACATAAATAACATCGTCCAAAACCAAATTAAAGTGAAGTTTGAAAGTACTTACCCAATCAATTTAAGCCATTCTCAAACTTTTGTAAAATTGGTTCATATTCCAAGTGGAAATATCATTCAAAATGGTTTAGGTGCTGTTTTAAGCAGTCAGATCCAAAATAATGAAACTACATTAATTTTGACGCTGAACAGAGCTCTTTACACTGATGGCTCAGACGATGCAGACTATCGCGTTGATTGGAGTGTCAGAACTTCTATCGGTCAGATTCAAACGGGCTCTGTACCATTTAAATATGATACGCTTCAACCAGTGATCAGCGCTTATCTGATTAATAACGATCCGCTAAATGTGGCAGGTTCAAGATATTACTATACAAATACTATTCGTTCCGTATCAATGCAGTTAACTGATAATCTGTCTGGTATCTTGTATGCGCCAAATCTAACTAAGATCACACTAAAAGATCAACAGGGTAATATTGTCTTTGGTTATCCTAATTCAGACAATACTACATGGGTTTTAAGCGATTCTATTGTTGTTAATGATAATACTTTGCCAATGAATTTTGTCTTATCAGCAATCGTTACAGATAACGCAGGAAATCTTCGCTCAGAAAATCGCACATTTACCCTCTTGAGACCAAAAACACCTGCTGTCAATAGCCATCTTCCTGTGAATAACGCAGTGATCAATCAGTTAAGTAATAATATGATTGTTAAAAATATCACGGATACAAATGGATTCGGTTTAAATACAAATGAAACTAGACTTTCCTTGGTTCAGGGAAATACAACATATACTCATGGTCAGAATGCAGTTCAAACGATCACCCAAAATCAGGATGGAACCTATGATTTAAAACTGACCCTCAATAATCCTTTAGCGAATGATGCAAGTAATGACGGAACATTCATGGTCAATACAGTCATAAAAGATCTGCTTAATCAATCTGTAAACAACCAGTCTTCATTTGTCTTTGATACTCAAGCTCCTGCTTTTTCAAATGCAAAAATATCTGGAAATACCCAGTCAGGACAATGGAATTTAGATTTAAGCTCAGACATCACTATCTTAAATAGTGTGAATAGAGTGAAAATTAAAGCTACCGATATCATTTCAAATGTTAATTTCTCTTCAACACAGACTTTTATCAAATTATACAAATCCGATAATCAGTTAGTACCAGGATCTATTATTAATAATCCAGCAGATTCTACCTTAAGCTGGGTTTTAACTCAGCCTTATCCGCAAAATACGTCTGACAATGGTGCATACTATGTAAGATTCAGCGCTCAGGATAATGCAGGGAACACATCACTGGGAACGATAAACTTCAATATTTATAATCCTGATACTATCCCAATGATCGTTCAGCAAACTTATCCGGCAAATGGCCAAAATCTCAATCAAATTGTTGGTAATCAGGTAAGAATTGTTGTAAATTCTCAATTCCCGATAAATACTCAGGAATCTTCTCTGAGACTGACTCATACTCAATCTGGGCAATCTATCTATAACAACTATGGCGCTGTTCTTTCATATTCAACTCAGAATAATTTAACAACCATGACCTTAACCTTAAATCAGGCATTGATGAACGACGGCTCTGCTGATGCTCAGTATAATTTAGTCTATTCTGTGAAGAATAGCATCAATCAAATTATTACAGGCTCTATACCATTCATCTATGATACGACAAAACCAAATACCCCAACATTGTCTCAGATTCTTCTGGATGAAAATATACTCACTGTGATAAACAACACAAATTATATTATCAACAGCTTTGCTCAGGTAAGTGCGACTCTATCTGATAATCTTAGCGGAATTAATTTTGCCTCAAACCTTACCCGTATTGGGCTTTATTCTTCTGATGATGTGATTATCCCTGGCTATTCTCCAATTCCAGATACAATAAATAAAAGAATCTTCTGGAATTTAACAACTCCTGTGACAAGTGATATTGTTGCAAACTACAAAATTAAATTATTGATGACGGATCGCGCTGGAAATCAAAAAGAAATTGAAATACCTTTTACTAAGCTAAATCCTTCAAATCCACAGTTTGCTCAAAATCAGGCACATTATCCATCTGACAATCAACATATAAAACAATTAACTGCGAATCAGGTTTACAAAAGAGTTATTGATACCAATGGTTTTGGATTTGATCGTACCAATTCAAGTATTGTCTTAAAAGGACCGCTTGTAAATTATGCGCATAATGATGGAGCTGTGAAATCTTTTACGAATATTCAAAATAACCTATATCAGTTTAACCTGACTTTAAATAATTCTCTTCCTACTGATGGTACTGCTGATGGTGCGTATCGTGTGATCACGACGATTGTGGATACCTTATCAATGTCTGTTTCTGATTCATTAAACTTTATATATGACACTCAATCTCCTTTAGTCAGTTCTCAGACAATTGGTGGGCTTGAATGGCAAAATACCTTAACACAAAATGCTTCATATAGCTCTGAAGTTACATTTATTCAGCTGGCTTTTACAGATGTAAATCCTATAAATTATAGTACACAAAATACCTTTATTGGTCTTTATAATGCCCAAAATACGCTACTTACAGGTACACAGATTATTCCTAATCCATATTCGCTTAAATATCAGCTTAATTCTCCAATTCTAACTGATTCTACCATGGTTGGGTTTTATTATGTATTGTATTCTGTGAGTGATTTGGCAGGTAATATTAAAAATGGCAGAATCGATTTTCAGGTGGTTAATCCTTTAGCACCAAATATTACTTCAATATATCCGCAAAATGGTATCATCACGAATCTTATAACGAATAATCGAATTGAAGTTAACTTTACCGATACGCGACCAATCAATATCTCTGATTTTACAAATAACTATATCAGATTAACTTTGCCGGATAATTCAACAATTCAGCATAATTCAGGTGCTACTCAGGCAATTACAAGTTTAGGTAATAATAATTATAAGATTACTTTGACGCTAAATCAGGCGCTCACACAATTAGGAGATTACAATATTCAAGTGAAAGTCTCCAATAATCAAGAATCAACAGTAATGAATAGCCAATTCTCTTTTGATAATCAGGCTCCTTTTTATCAATTTATAAAAATTGGTTTAACCAATGGTACTGAATATACGCTTAACGTGAATAATAATATTGTTGATCAAATCTACAATTCAGTGGCTTATGTTAAAGCGTTTTATGCCGATCAACATTCAGGGGTAGATTATCAGTCGTCTGATACATATATTATTCCCTATATTAATAATCAACTGATTCCTGGTAATCTTGAAAAAGTGCCTTCTGAAAATTATGTAAAATATACTTTTAACAATAGTGTTGCAGGTGCTTCAATTATTATAGCTCTTCAGATTTCAATAAAAGATCAGGCTTCAAATATTTATTCAGCTCAGAAATCTTTTAACATAGATGCGATTCAAACAACGATTGTTTCTGTTGAACCTACAAATAATTCTTTTGTAAACACAAATCTAAATCAAATCAAGTTTACTTTTGATTTACCTCAAGAGGCATTGTTTAATTATGATATTTCTACTCTGAGACTTCAACATCCTGACTCTTCCTATATCGATAATGGAAATGGTGCTTCTCTTCAAATTACCTCAAATAATAATCGTTATGAAATGACTTTAAATCTCAATCAACCTCTTTCAGAATTAGGTCAAGATGATGGATTATTTAAAATATACTCTGATATTGTAACGAACAACTTTACTGAATCTCCAACTTTTATCTTTACCTATGACCGCTTAACCCCGTATTACAGAAATTTAAAAGTAAACAATTTGATGTTATCGGAAAATACAAGAGAAAATCCAGACCTGTCAAACACTCTGAAAAATGAACGATCTATAATTGATGAAGCCATAAATAATATTCAAGTGGATTTTGGTGATTATACATCTAATGTAAATTTTGTCTCAAATCAAACAGTGATCTCTTTATTTAGCCCTACGGGTCAATTGATTCCAGGCGTTCGTCAGGTTCAGGGAAATACGGTTAAATGGATACTCAATAATACAATTCCTGCAAATGGCACTAAAGATGGTGTTTATACGATCCTCATGAAAGCAACTGACTTTGCAGGAAATATTTTTAACCAAAATTATCAATTTGTTTTAATGAGCAATATCCCTCCAGTGTTGACGGAATATACACCAGAAAATGTCATTAACCACTATACTCATGAATTTAATCCTCCTCAAATTACGATGACTTTCGATAACTCAATTCCGATTATTCAGGATGTTTCAAAGACCTATATTCATTTACTTTTCCCAACAGGAACTATTGTAGATCATATTAATGGCGCATTGGATTACGAAGTTAATGATGATGACTTTAAAATTGTTTTCCAACTTCTTGGACCGCTCAGTACTAATGGCGAAAATGATGGGCTCTATCGAATAATTGTTCGTGCTGAAAATATCAGTGGAGGAGTATTTTATCTGGATCATCCAGACTTTGGCTTTATCTATGATACTATACTACCCACTTATTCAAATCTTGCGATCTTACGAGATGGTATAACATCCAGCTTGTCTGCAAATTCAATTTTCACTCAAAACTTTTCTCAGGTTCAAGTCAGATATTCAGATCTCACTTCTGGATTAAACTATACCGATAACATGTCTTATATTTCTGTGTATGATCGAAATAACAATATCATTCCTGGCCTTTTATCTTCTCCTGTGGGGGATACATTAACTTATACCTTTACAAATCCTAATGCTATTCCTTTTGATGGGAGCGCAGATGGCGTGT
This sequence comes from uncultured Candidatus Cloacimonadota bacterium, assembly GCA_964573665.1. Lineage (GTDB taxonomy): Bacteria > Cloacimonadota > Cloacimonadia > Cloacimonadales > WRIO01 > JAGOCT01. The sequence goes on from CAZNKI010000004.1 coordinate 38,055, forward strand.
ATAAGGTCAAAATGCTGTTAACAGATCAAGCAGGAAATTCTATCACTCATGAAGTGCCTTTCAATGTCTTATCTGTGATTGCACCTCAGAATTTCACCGCATTCCTTGATGCTGTTTATAAAGTGCAGTTGAACTGGAGTATGGAGAGCTTCACAAAGAAACAGGAAAAATCAAGAAGCATCAACCGTTACATGATCTATCGTAAATATGCAAATCAGGATTATACGCTGATTGCTCAAACACAAAATATGTACTACTCAGATAATCTGCAACAACTCCCCGATGGACAGTATAAATACATGATAAAAGCTGTTTACACCGTTGCTGGAAATACTCAGGAGCTTGTAAGTGATGGTGTAACTTCATCGAATATTGAGGTTAATAGATTTGTCCCTGTCACAATTAATATTACCTTAGCTGATGGTCAAAGTCCAACTGGAGTTCAATTCGATATGATCGGTAATGATGGTCTCTATAATCAACAATATCATTTCACGACCAGCAATACGGGTATTATCTCCTTGCCAAATGTCTTTATGACTGAATACCTGCTTACTTTATCAAAACAAGGTTATCAAACCAAAGTCGATACGATCCTTGTTAATGCTCAAAACAACCAGTTCACATTTACACTTGGTCCTGATGGCACATATTCTATGCTTAAACCGACTAAGTATGAGTTATATCAAAACTTCCCTAATCCTTTCAACCCAACAACCGAAATCAGATATGCGCTTAAAGAAGCAAGTAAGGTTGAATTATCAATCTACAATATCAAAGGTCAAAAGGTAAAACAACTTCTGGATGCAGATAAAAATTATGGTTATCACAAAGTCGTCTGGAATGGCGATGACCAATATGGAAGCAAAGTATCTTCAGGTATCTATTTCTATGTAATTTCTGTAAAGAATGACAAAGAATCTTACCGCGAAATTAAAAAAATGATGATGATGAAATAATCTCTCAAAACAGATAATCAACAGAGGCGATTTTCGCCTCTGTTTTTCATTAATATTTGATACTTTTTGTCATAATATTTTTAGGCGATGATGACAAACAATATGATTTATATTGATTAAGAGTTTGAACCGAGAGCAAGGCAGAGCCAAGAGAGAGGTAAACCAGAACGAAAAAAGAAAAAATACTATAAATAACTGACAAAATGAAGTAATATATAATTTATTGATATAAAGATATTCTTTCGTGTTTTTTTGATCGTACTTTGATTTAGTCATTGAGCCGACTCGGCTCGATCTGAAAATGTCGAAAAAGAAAGGACTCAACAATCTAAAATTAACAGTTTCATCTAATTTAAAGATGTCAAGATTTTGAAAATAACCTTGACATCATAGATACAATAAATTTCTATTCAATAAAATGAGCTTTGAATTAGTCGTGGAGATGACTCTGCTCGAGCCGAAAATACCGATTAATTGAGAATTCATAAATTTGAAATCGCTGGATTTCTTCAAATTCAAAGCGCTTATTAAAGGAGTTGATATGATTTTTGAAAAAAAAAGAAAAATTTATGGGTATGAATGTGATATTTATGGTCACCTTAATAACTCAAACTATCTTCAATTTTATGAATCTGCTCGCTCAGATGCATTAACAGATGTTGATTTTCCGATTAAAAAATTTAACGAATTAGGGATACACCTTTACATCGCAAGAATCGAGATCGATTACAAAAAAGGCGTTTTTCTCGAAGATACAGTTAAAATCATATCTTACATGACTCAAGCAACAAGAATTGGCTCGACCTGGGTACAAAAAATGCTTGATTCTTCTGGGGATTTATGCAATCAGGTGCTTGTAAAAGTAGTACATGCAAAAAATGGCAAGCCATACCGTATAGAAAAGGATTTAGCGCAATTCTTTATTGATTTGACAGAAAATATAACAAATTGAACTTAAATATATAGCTTATACAAAAAAATCTAAAAAATATGATTGACAAATCTTACTCAAATATTGAGTTTAATCATTGAATATCCAAAAATTAAAAAGGAGAAGATCATGAAGAAACTTATACTTCTTTTATCACTTAGTTTATTGCTCGTTAGCTTTGTTTTTGCTGAATCATTTGAAATTTCAAAAATGTTAACTAGCCCTAAAACTAAAGTGAATCGTACTGAAGGTACTTACATGATGGAAACATTTGAAAATGACCTTACATGGACTCATTATGATGGTGCTATCCCTGCACACATGTGGCATTTACAAAATAACAACCCATTAGTTTATGGTGGTACCGGATATAGTTGGTATATGGGAAAAATGGACTTAGGAACTAATGGCGGTTACATGGATAACCAATATTTAGTCTTAGACACTCCTGCAATCACTGTAACTCAAGCAAACTCAAGTTTATCTTTTAAAGTGAACTGGAAAGTTGAAGCTCCTGGTGGAGAAACTGGCGGTTACAATGGCTGGGATGGTTCAAATGTTCGTATTTCTGTTAATAATGGACCTTGGACTGTAATTGAAGGCTTACCTGCTTATAACGGTAATGCTCTTTATTCTTTCGGCCAAATCCATGGCGAAGGTCTTGGCGTTAAAGGCTGGGTGGGTAATTCTAACGGCTGGCAAAATGCAACTTTTAACTTAAATCAGTACATCGGTCAATCAGTAAGAATCCGCTTTGCTTTCGCTTCTGATGGCGGTTATGGCACTGCTGAAGATGCTTCTTTATTTGGTCTTTTAGTGGATGAAATCTCTTTAGGTGATTTTACTTATAATTTTAATGATAATAATGAACATGGTATGGTTTACTCTTCTATGGTTCCTCAAGGTGGCGATTTATGGCATATTGAAGAATATGCAGGTGCTACTTCTCCTAGTCATGTCTTAGTTTGTCAAAATGATCAAAATACATACAACACAAATATGTTAAACTATATTGAAACTGGTTTAATCACTTTACCTAGTAGCTCTGAAGTACGCGCTGACTTTATGATTCGCGGATCTTTTACAGATCCTAACGCTTTCCCTGAAGTAGATTATTTCGGTTGGCAGATTTCTATTGATGGTGGATCTACTTGGAGAGCAATGAGCAATCCTTATGCTGATCCTAATGGCAGTAATTATGTTTACTCAGATGCTCCTGAAGAATTCGTTTCTTTCGTTGAAGCTTATTCAACTGATGGTTATATCTCAAACTTTGCTGGTCAACAGGTAAAATTCAGATGGTTCTTCAGAAGTGATGCTGATGCGCCTAACGGTGAAGGTATCATGATCGATGACTTCGCAATTTATTACAATATGTTTGCTCCAGTTCCTACAAATTTAACTGCTGTTAAAGCAGGACAAAATATCAACCTTAACTGGTCTGTTCCTGGTTCAGGTGGACAAACTGGTTGGATTTCTTTATGTAATCTTGATTTCACAGCTTCTAACGGCGTTGGTTTAAGTAGTGGTACTTTCCCTGCAACATTTGATTGTGCGTTTAAAGTCCCTGCTGAAACTATGGTTGCTTATGCGGGTGGTCAAATTACTAAAATTAAATTCTTCCCATTGTTAAATGTGCCATTTACAGTTAAAGTTTGGACTGGTGGCTCAGGTGCTACTCTTGCAGGTAGTCAGGATGTTGCTACTGTTGTTCCTGAACAATGGAATGAAGTTGTTCTTACCACTCCTGTTGATGTTCAACTTGGTTTAGATTACTGGATCGGTTATACTGTAACACAACAAGTTGTAAGTACTTATCCTGCTGCAATGGATGATATTGAACATGTTGCAAATGGAGATATGGCTAATTTAGGGTCAGGTTGGCAAAGTATCTTTACTGCAAGTTCAGGGGCTATTGATGGAAACTGGTTAATTCAAGGTTTAGTTGAAGCCGGCGGAAGAGAAGTTGTTCTTGATAATCGCGAAGTTGAAGGCTTCAAAGTTTATCACAAAACTGCTGCAACAGCTGAATATGAATTATTAGCTACTACTGCTGATAACGCTTCTTCATACACTCATACAGCTCCAGCTGTTAATACAGTTCATTATTACACTGTTTCTACCCTTTGGGATGGAATTGAATCTGCTTATTCAAATGAAGCGATGGAATTTATGAATGCTTCTGGTACTGCTGAATTTATTTATGATGATGGCGTTGCTGAAGCAGGTTATGCTCAAACTGGATTTATCTCTACTAAATTGTCTCCAGCTACTGATAACCCTACTACTGCAAAAATTAATTGCATTAAGTTCTATATTCATACAAAAACTTCTTCAAATATGACTTTAAAAGTTTGGCAAGCAAATGGTGAAGGTGGTCTTCCTAATACTGAAATTTATTCTCAAACGATCACCCCTGCTATGGTAAATGTTGGTTGGAACTTTATTATCATTCCTGCTGCTGTTCAACCTGTTGTTGGAAACGCTGATTTCTATATCGGCTTCCAGGAATCTGCGGGTAGCTCAAAAGTTGGTTTAGATCAAAATACCACTGGCCGTTCTTATAAAAGAACTACAACAGGCACATGGGCACTTAATGATAACGGAAACTTCATGATTAGAGCTTTTGTTGAAGGTTCTTCACCTACTGATCCTACTCCTCTTGTTTCTCAAAAATTAACTGCTAAAAACTATCCTAATCCTTTCAACCCAGAAACTGTTATCTCTTTCAATATGCCTGAAAATGGCTTTGTTAGCGTGAAAGTTTACAATGCTAAAGGTCAGTTAGTAAAAACTTTATTAAACTCTAACCTTGAAAAAGGTCAGAAATCGATTGTTTGGAATGGTACTGACAATAATAATAATCAAACCAGTTCTGGTATCTACTTCTATAAAGTAGAAACTGCAGGTCAATCTGTAATGAACAAAATGGTTTTGGTAAAATAATTAAAATCAGCCGAAGCAGAAATGCTTCGGCTTTTTTTTTTATGTATTTTAAAAATTTGAATTTTAGGTTCAATTTTTGCAATACAATTGACTAATGATGAGTTTTTAAAATACATAAAAGAATGGGAGATAATATGAAAAAACAAATTACAATATGTCTCATATTGATGAGTCTTGTTTTTGCATTGATGGCAAACGTGAAGTTTGACAGTAAAAATTGTGTGCCAAACACAATTTTAGTTTGTTTTAAAGTCGATGCCATTAACAGTACAAAAGGCGAAATCAATATTACTCATGAAGATGGATTAGTTCAGATCGGACTAAGATCATTTGACTTACTGTCCAAAACTTACCAGTTCACTGATTTGGAACAGGTGGTTTGGGTAAAAGATCAAAAATGGGTCGATGAAGATGGCGTTGCTCCAATGAATATTTTTAGAGTAACGATAAAAGATAATCAAAAAATCGAAGATGCTCGCAATGCTTTAGAAAAAGATACAAACATTCTTTTTGCTGAATTTGATGCAATTATGAAACAAAAGTATATCCCTAATGACCCTCAGTTATCGATGCAATGGCACTTAGAAACTATTTCTGCCTACCCTCTTTGGGACTTCTTCTATGGAGATTCTACTATTGTGGTTGGTATTGTTGACTCTGGTACTAAATGGAATCACGAAGACCTTAGAGCGAATATCTGGATCAATCAGGCTGAGCTTGAAGCTGGTATGACAATCAACTGGGCAAATGGCACCGTTTCTGGTGGTAATGGTGTTGATAATGACGGTAATGGTAAAGTAGATGATGTCATCGGTTGGGATTTCTTCAGTAATGATAACAATCCTTACCAGTCTTTCTATGGAAATGATCATGGATCACACGTTGCTGGTTGTGTTGGTGCAGTCACAAATAACGGACTTGGTGTAGCAAGTGCTGCTCAGAAAGTGAAATTAATGATCACAAAACATCAGTCAAATACTCAATCAAGTACTTCAGTTTCTAATGGTTTGAATGGTATTACTTATTGTGCTGATACTGGCGCACATATCATCAATTGTAGCTGGGGCGGTTATGGCGGTAGTGCTTCTTCTTATAATAACATTATTAACTATGCAATGAACCAAGGAGCTTTAGTCCTCGCTGCTGCAGGTAATGATAATGTTGATCATACTACCACCCCTGGTTATCCTTCTGATGCAATCAATGCTGTCTCTGTTGCGGCTTCCAATCAAAGCGACGAAAAAGCTGACTTCTCTGATTATGGGACTCCTATTGATTTGATTTCTCCTGGTGTTTCTATTCGTTCTACAATTTATAATCAAACCGGTGCAAGTACTTATGCAAACTTTGATGGAACCTCTATGGCAACTCCTGTTGCTGCTGGCGTTGCTGCTATGATCAAATCAACTCATCCAAACTATACCGTTCAGGAAGTTCGTGCACGCTTATTAGCGACTGCTGATGTTATTGAACAAATGTTTGGTACAGTATATGAAGGAAAATTAGGCTCTGGCCGTGTGAACGCTTTTAGTGCAATTCTTTCTGATATTATTCCTAACTTATCGATTGTTAATAAAGTCATTGAAGAAGATCAGGGCGATGGTGATCAAATGCCTAATCCTGGTGAAGTGATCAGAGTTAAATTGACTCTTGAAAACGAAGTGAACTGGTATGATGCAAATAATATTTACGCTGTGATCAGAACTAACCTTAATGGTGTAACTATTATTGATTCAGTTTTAAACTTTGCTGAAATATACAACGGATTCCAAGGCACTTCTTCAAACTTCTTCAAATTTAGCACTCCTGCAAACTTTAATGTTTATGATATTCCTTTTACACTTCATTTGACTGCAAATCATAATCCTTCTGCTGATGTTGAATATATTAAAGATATTCCTTTCAACGTCTCTCTTAGCCTTTTCCAAAGTGGTTGGCCAATTAGCTTGCCTTCTGCTTCAACCTCCGCTCCGATTATGATCGACTTAAAAAGAAACAATCAACAAATCTTAGTCTTTGGTGACCAGTCAGGTAATGTGAATGCATTAAAAGCTGATGGAACTCAATTAACAGGTTTCCCTGTTAATGTTGGATCTTCAATCCCTAACGGTATCGCTGTTGTTGATTTAACAGGTGATAATAAATATGAAATCGTTGCTGCGGCAATGAATAGTATCGTAAAAATTATTGATCATAACGGTCAGGTCCTTGCAACTCAAAACTTAACCGGAAATATTAGAAACTGCCCTGTTGTCGCTGATGTCACTGGAGATAGTCAACTCGAAGTGATTATTGGTACTCAGTCAAAATTCGTCTATGTTTTAAATTCAAATGATCTCTCAATTGTATCTGGATATCCTGTTGAACTTGAAGCTGCAATTATCAATAATTTAGCTGCTGAAGATATCAACAACGATGGTAAAGATGATATTATCGTTGCCACAGGTCAAAAGCTTCACGTCCTCAATGGTTCTAATGGACAAAATATTACTGGATGGCCTGTCACTCTTAGTAGTGCCTCAGTTAGTGGACCGACTGTGGGTAATTTTGATAATCAGTTAAATACTAAAGAAATTGTCATTGCAGGTTCTGCAAGCTCAAATGCTCCTGTAACTGTTTATAGCTCAACCGGAACTGTTCTCTCTAATATTGTCACTCCAAACTCTGTTAAATCTGAGATTGCTGTAATTGATTTAAATAATGATAATATTCATGAAATTTGCTATACTGATTATTCTGGTAGATTGTTTGTTCGTGATGCTTCTTTAAGCCCTGTTGTAAACTTCCCTGTCACAATTAATGGCGCTGTTGAAAGTTCTCCTGTTGTTTATTCTTTAAATACACAAAATGAGATGAACTTTATCTTTGGTGATAATAATGGTTATCTTCATGCAATTAATACTTCAGGAAATGAAATTGCAGGTTTCCCTGTTTATTGTGGCTCAGCGCTTAAAACAAGCCCTGCAATTGGCTACTTTGACGCTGATAATGACATTGATCTTCTCTTCCCTAATACAAATCAAATGGTTTATATTGACTATAAATCACAGGGGGGAGATGCTAAATGGGCGATGTTTAGAGGTAATCCTTTAAGAACGGGTTCTGCTTTTGATATCGCTTTATCAAATGAAGATCAAATTGTTCCTGTAAAAGATAATGAATTACAACAAAATTATCCTAATCCATTTAACCCAACAACCTCTATCTCATTCAATCTCAAAAATAACTCTTTTGTTAAATTGAATATCTATAATGTTAAAGGTCAACTTGTTAAATCTCTTGTTAATCAAAGATTTGCTCAAGGACAACATTCTGTAACCTGGAATGGTAAAGATAATCAAAACAAATCTGTTTCAAGTGGCGTTTATTTCTACAGATTAGACGGTGATGATTTCTCTTTCACTAAGAAAATGATGTTGATAAAATAAACACCTTATATATTAAAAAAGGGCAGTGTGTACTGCCCTTTTTTTATTCATTCATAATATTTTGCAACTGATGTATGAGCTTCTCCGAATAGATGAGCTTTTTCTCTTTGTCCAAATTGCCCTCGCTGAGATCAATGATGACTTTTAACGATTCGATGCTTTCAAAACGGATGGGGTATGTGATACTCTGTATCAACTTTGATAATTTCTCTTTGCTCGGGAGTTTATTCTTATTGAATTCAAAGATAATAAAATTGCCCTTGACCTGAAATGAATTTAACCCAATCTGAATCGTATACATTCTTAATCGGTAATAATCAATGACTCGGCATGCTAATGGAGGAATTGCCCCAAATCTGTCTTTCAACTCAGTTTTTAAATCTTCAAATTCATGGTCTTGATTAAAACTGATCATACGTTTATAGATACTGATTTTTTCTTTCTCATCTGTGATATATTGTACAGGAAAATAAAAATCAGATTCAATTTCTATCTTCTTAACATCACTACGCTCTTCTTCATCCCAGATCCCATTTGGATTTTTTGATTGTATATTTTTGATCGCTTGCTCTAACAATCTGTTATAAAAATTGAACCCAATACTATTAATCGTACCGCTTTGCTTTGTCCCTAACAAACTTCCTGCACCTCTGATTTCAAGATCTCTCATGGCAATCTGATAACCTGATCCAAGAGATTCATATTCGGTCAGTGTTTCAAGTCGTTTTCTCGCTTCAGGAGAAATATTCTTTGGAATCATGAGATACGCATACGCTCTACGATTGCTTCTTCCCACACGCCCTCTGATTTGGTAAAGCTGGGCAAGACCAAATGAGTCTGCTCGATTGATAATGATCGTGTTGGCATTGGGGATATCAATTCCAGATTCTATAATCGTCGTAGCAATGAGAACATCAAATCGATGGTCTGAAAAATCCATTAGGACTGTCTCAAGATCTTTTTCTGGCAATTGCCCATGACCAATTCTGAACCTGACATTGGGTAATATATTTTTTAAATCATCAGCAATGGAATCAATAGTCTCTACTCGATTGTGAAGGAAAAAAATTTGCCCTCCTCTGTCAATCTCTCTTTGAATGGCATCTTTTACCACTTCTTTATCATAGGGTACAATCACTGTCCGAATGGGTAACCTTGCTTTTGGAGACGTCTGAATTAATGAAATATTCTTTAAATTGCAAAGCACCATATTCAGTGTTCTGGGTATTGGAGTCGCTGACATGTATAGTGTATCAATACTTGATTTTAATTGTCTGATCTTATCTTTATGCTTAACACCAAAACGATGCTCTTCATCTATAATGAGCAAACCTATTTTCTTAAATCTGATATCAGATGATAATAGTCGATGAGTACCGATCATGATATCGATATCGCCTTGAATTAGTTTAATGATGTCCCTTTCCTTTTGGGCATTAGTTCTAAATCTACTTAACATGCCAATCCGAATGGGAAATTGTGCCAGACGTTCTTTGAATACTGAAAAATGTTGCTCTGCAAGCAATGTCGTGGGAACAAGTACTGCCACTTGATACCCGCTCATTACGGCTTTAAATGCTGCTCTGATGGCAACTTCAGTTTTTCCAAACCCTACATCGCCACATAATAATCGCTCCATTGGATGATTAGATTCCATATCCAGCTTAATCTCATCGGTCGCCTTTCTCTGATCAGGAGTCTCTTCATAAATAAACGATTCTTCCATCTCATTCTGCCATTCATTATCCTGATCAAATCGTATGCCTGATCGGATTGAACGCTCTGCATAAAGATTTACAATTTCATCTACAACCAACTCAATTTGTTTTCTGGCTTTCTCTTTTGCTATTTCCCATTGCCTTGTCCCTAATTTATGGATAACTGGAACAGATCCCTCTTCAGAAATATACTTGGCAACTGAACCTAACTGCCAGGTTGGGACATATATCCGATCTCCCTGCGCATATTGTAATGACAAACACTCAATCTTCTTGCCATCTAGATCAAGCGTCTTTAACCCTTCGTAGATACCAATCCCATAATCAATATGAACAATGTAATCCCCTGGTTTTATCGAATCATAATCTACAAGAGCTTCTGCTTTACTAAATGCCGAATCAAGCTTTTTTCGCTTCAAACGTTGAAAGATTTCGTGGTCAGTTAAAAATACTAATCGGGCATCCTTTAAAATAAAACCTTTATGGAATACACCGATACTGAATTGGATTCGATGACAAAAATCTGGTAATAATTGTTGCATTCTTAACTTTTGTGCTTGATTCTCGCTTTGAATATAGATAGTATATGACTGTTCTAAATAATTGTTTAAAAAATCTTCAAGTAATATTAAATTACTCTCTATCACAGGTGAAGGCTCTGTTGGAAAATCGATTTGCTTAAGCGTCTTATGTTTAAACAATTTCTCTTCAGGATCTATAAAAGCAGTTGTAAATATGTGATTCGAATAGTTTTCACTTAGTCTTTTTATCTCTTTTGGAGTTTGAAACAATTGTTCTGGATCACTTAGGAGTCTCTTTTTAGTATCTTTTTTTATCTTAATCCATAAGTCTTCTGTCTCTTTAATGATCCCTTCTGCTATTTGACTTAATGATAAGATATTGTCCCAAAAGATTATTGTCTTTTGAGGATCTAAATAATGAAAAAGACATTCTTGTTTCTGATATAGCAGCGTAACATCTTGCTCTATCCCTTCATAAAAACCTTTAAGAATTGCCTTTTCTCGAAGTGGAGAGTCTTGATCTATTTGGGATAATATAATCTCTCTGGCAGGTATTATTGTGACTTCTTTGAGGTCATGTATTTCAGATCTTTGATGCTCTACATTAAAAAATCTGATTGAACATATATCATCTCCAAAAAATTCCAAACGTAAGGGTTGTTGATAATTTGGACTAAATACATCAATGATCCCTCCACGCTTAGATATCTGCCCTGGCTTGACCACCTTATATTCATTTTCATAGCCACTATCGATTAAAATCTCAATGAGTGCACTCATTTCATATTCTTGATTTTGCTTGATATGAACAATGTGACCATTTAAGACTTCCTGTGGAACGATGCTTTGCATCAAATTGCGAATGGATAAACATACTACTTTATGGTTGTTTTGTAAAATATCTGATAAAACATTGATTCTCTCAGATCGGATAACATAATGGGGGGAACGCTCCTCATAAGCTAACACTTCAAAATCAGGGAAAAATGATACATGCTCTTTACCAAGGATAAGATTTAAATCATCACTGTAATCCTCTGCGATTCGATCATCTTGTGTGATGAATAAAATACATCGATTTGTTTTTTTATATGCTTCAGCAAGAAGCAAACTCTTTAATGAAAAATTTAATTGAGTAAATAATCCTGTTGTATCTGCTTGTTGAATAATACTATTGAATTCTTGTATTGCATTCGATTCAAGAAGTTGTTTTGATATCTTAGTATAATAATCCGTACTCATGATTGCCTTCCCTGAAATAATTGTGATATTATATTGTGAATGGCTCAAGTACTTTTTTTATAAAATTATTCCATGAGTAAGTGCTAATCTCTTCTTTTATAAATTGTATCATACTTTCACGATCGTATTTCTCATAAAAATCAATAATTGCCTGTGCTAATGAATTTGGATCTTCTGGTGCAACTAAAATCCCATTCTTATTCGCTATGATGATCTCATCTAATGCACCTGTTTGTGTGGATATAACTGGTTTGTTGTATGATAATGCAAGTAAGGAAACACCACTTTGAGTTGCTGTTCTGTATGGCTGAACAACAACATCACATATCGCAAAATATTTAGGAATGTCTTCACTCTTAATAAAATGATTGTGGAATACGATATGCTCCTGAAGGTTTTCGTTAGAAATAAGATTGAAATACTTTTTGTCCTGACCATATACTTCACCAGCTATTAAAAGCTGAATATCTGTTCGATGATCAATCACTTTTCTAAATGCTTTAATAAGTATATCCAAACCCTTATAATGTTTTATATAACCAAAGAACAGTATTGTCTTCTTTGGATTGACACTCAAATCAAAATAGGCATTATGTTTTTCCTCTTCATTTAGCACGCTGACTTCATAATTGGGATGAAAAGCTTTAATGATATTTTGCTTTGGAAATTCTGGCATCAATGCTTGAATTGATTCATATACACTATTTGATAATGATACAAGATAATCACTTCTTCTAAGTGCCATTCTGCTTAACTGATCGGCAAATAGCCATTTCTCATGAAACTCAATATTATGGATGATATACATTATTTTCGCTTGAGTAAATTTCCTTAACTGGTTGATGATGTAGGTATACATGGGTGAAAAAAAAGGTATCCAATATTTCAAAATGACTAAATCAGGTTGATAATCGATGATTTGTTGTATCCCTTTATTCCAACTGAGAGGATTATAGGGTATAAGTGTTCTTTCGATTTCTAAAGGGTAATCCTTTGCGCTCTTATCAAATTGATCTTTTCCAGGAAATATTAATTTTGGGTATTGCTTCTGAAATGAGAAAATCTTTACCTGATGACCATTTTCGATTGATTTTTCTGCCGTCTTCATTAGAAACTCGGCAATGCCACCACGCAATGGATAGGCTGGTCCTATAAATGCTATTTTCATAATACCTCGGATAAATTAATGATTAATATTTTACTGTTAAGAAAAGGATGCAGTAGTAGTTGATTGATTTTTATAGAGTTATATATCCCTTTCAGGCCACACTCTCTGAGACATTATTACTCCTCTTAATATTTTGTCAAAGAGAAAATCCCCTTTTCAAGTTTTTATTGCTAGATTGCTAAATGACTCTTCATTCAAAAAGGTAGTCAATACTGATTGAATGACTGGGGTTTAAATACTCATGGATTTGAATCCCATATGCTATTTTTATCATATTTAATTTGATCTCTGTTCCAAAAGAGAATTGGCTTCGATTGATCTGATAGGATGCGATAAACTGAAGATTCTTGGCTAATTCACTCTTGTTACCAATCTTGTATTCCAGCTCTTCCATATCATTATCCTCAATGCAAAAACCAATTACCGACTTCTTATGTAAATAATATGCAATTTCTGCATGATAATAAAGGGGGAGTTTAACTTGTTTATACTCAGAACCACTTACATTGGTACAAAACAATGTTGTGTTAAGAGGATATTTTTTATAAGAGAGACCAGCATCAAAAAGAAAGGCTGAAACACGCCTGTAATTACTTGTTTTCTGGTTTAAATAACGAAAATTTATCCCGCTTGTAACATACTTTAACGGATAATTGATATTTAAAAATACATGATTTTCATTATAATTCTCTTCATTGAAGTTTTGATTTCCTATTGAATAGTTAACCTTCCTTAGATGATCTGAGTAAGTCACTGAAGATATAATAATTTCTGACATTGAGAATGGATTGCTGTAAGAAAATGAAAAACCTCGATTAAAATGAGAGGGATTATGAAAACTGGAAGAAGCGCTCTCTGATAAAAGAGTGATGTTTGAGCTCGCTAAATGAGTAGCATGGTTGGGATAATTTAGCTCTATCCCTTCCATACTCTGATAAAATAATATCTGTAAGACAATTAATCCGTATACAATAAAACACCTTTTCATAATCCTCCTTTTAGGATGATCAAAGGATGCTTTTCTTAAATGATACCTGAAATTAAGGGAATAATTTGTTTTTTACGTGATACAATATTGGGCAAAAATACCCTGTGATTGATGATGGCTACATTAAATGCTTTCTCAATCAAATCTGATCGATCGCCAATGATAAGGGCTAATGATCCTTCCTGAATTATATCGGTTATGACAAGTACAACCATATCGTAATGATGCTCTTTCGATAACTGTCTCATATAATCCAAAATGTCTTTCTCAATTTCATCGATACAATGGATATCCATTGTTTTGATCTGACTGATAGCAAACTTATGTTTGCCTAATTTAAACTCTTTGAAATCTTCCTGTACTATTTCTTTGGCTGTTTTTCCAGATATTGATGAACTTTCCTGGATCATTTTGACTGCAAATTCTTCCATATTCATCCCATTGATCTCAGCAAGTTTTTCCGCTGTAAGCTTATCTTTGAATGTTGTTGTGGGTGATTTAAAATTCATGGTGTCTGATATGATAGCCGCACACAAGATTCCAGCTATTGCTCGAGATGGACGGATTGCATTCTCAAAAAAAATATTTGATATAATTGTTGCAGTACTTCCCAAAGGTTCAAGCTTACAATGAATCGGATATGATGTTTGTATGTCTCCATAACGATGATGATCGATAATCTCTAGTATCTCTGCTTCATCAATCCCATCAACAGTTTGTGATTTCTCATTATGATCGACTAAGATAATCTTCTTCTTTCTTGATGAGATCAAATGATAACGGGAAATAAATCCTTTAATTACGTTATTGTCATCAACAACAGGATAACTTCTGTATCTGGTTTGGAGCATTTTGGTCCGTATATCATCCACAAAATCATCGATATTAAATCGAATTAGATTATCTGAGCTTGATACACAACTCACCATGATACTTTGTGTGATCAATCGTGCTGTGGTAAATGTATCATGAGGAGAAATCATGATGATTGCTTTTTTCTCTTCTGCTTTTTGGATCACTTCATCACTGATTTCAGCATTTCCTGTAATTATGATACAGGAGGCATGACATTCTAAGGCTTTGAGTTGAATGTCTGATCGGTTCCCTACAATGATAATGTCATTCTCTTCTATAAATGGATCCATGTCCTTTGCCTGCATCGCAGCAATCATGACTTTCCCCGTTTCTGGTAAATATTCTGCTTTGCCAGTAACTAAAGTCGCATTGATGGTCTCAATTATATTTCTTAGTGTACTTTGACGCTTACCAATTACGTTTGTCTCAATGGTATCCAGATATTTATTCGCTATATCTGACAATGTAATCAATCCAAATAAATGATTCTCTTCATCAACAATGGGTAAAGTCTTGATATTGTTCTGCTTCATTCTCAACCATGCTTTTTGTATCGTTGAATCTGCTGTGACAGGTACTGCTGGATCAATATCCAAATCCGATATCTGCGTGCGTACGGTTTTTAACACTGGCGGAACGGAAATTTTAAAATAGTTGAGTATAAACTCAGTTTCTCGTGATAACTCTCCTAATCTGACTGCCTGAGCATTTATCCCATTTTTCTTCTTGTATTCTGCGTATGCAATTGCTGAACATATAGAATCTGTGTCAGGATTCTTATGACCAGAAATATAGATTATATCTTGGTCTGCCAAATTTCCTCCATTTTCTATAACTTAGTTTGTGATATTATCTGTTTGAGATAAAAAAAGAGACGCATTAAGCGTCTCTTTATTGATTTTGAGAATTATTTCTTTTCGTTAACAAGTTTTTCTAAGAAGTTTTTCCAGGTACATAATGCATCTAAAATCACTAATGATTTTTCTTCTGGAAGTTCTTCAATCAATTTGTTGTAAATGCTGATTTTGTCATTGTTTTCTTTGTTCAACAAATCTGTCGCTTTGTCGGTTAAGAATGCAAGATAAACTCTTCTGTCTTCTGTTGATGATACTCTGTCAACATAACCTTTCTTGATTAAGCTGTCAGTTAAGTGAGTGATTCTGCTGTGAGAAACATTAAGCTCTTCACTTAATCTTTTCATGTTGGTTGGCTTGTTTTCTTCTTTTAAAAAGTTTAAGTATGCACTTTCAACTTTGCCAAGCTTTAAAATTGATTTGTAAATCGCTTCTGTTTTGTACAGTAAATCGGATATTTCGTTTGAAATATCGAAGAATTCTTTTCCAATGTTCTTTTTCATTTTTTACTCCTTCAATAAATTCTCTATTCATTTATTAATATACTTTAAAAGAGACTATATGTCAAATGTTTTTTTTAAAATTACAAAAGCTGCTTTTGTAACTTCATTTAAAACAATGATTTAGTATTAAAAAATATTTTTCAAGCATGACTTGTTTAGTTTATGATTTTTGCTCATTTATAATGAAAAAATCTTAAATAAATGTAATAACAACAACTTTTAATGACTTTTGTTTTTTAAAAGAGTTAATTATTTTCTGCTTCTTGCAAATTGTATTAACTATGTCAAAATGATAGAACAATGCATTGGCTCAATGTAATTATGCCTTTCGCATACTTTTGAATGAAGACCATCTAACTATTAGAAATATAGTGTGATAGAAATAATTAAATCCAACGGCATGATGAATGCTCATATTGAATAGTATGAAAAATGAAATTATATTAATCGATGATGACCTGATGAGTTTAAGAAGTCTCGAAAATGTTCTGATCGAGTGGAAATATCAGACATTCGCTTTTGAAAAAGCTGATAAAAACTTCTTTAAACGAGATTTCTCTGCAACATTTTGTTGCATTGTGGATTATCGTTTAAATTACATTGATGGCATTTCTGTGATCAAAAACCTTAAGATTAAATATCCGAATATGATCTGCATTTTAATTAGTGGATATATGATTGATGAACACACTTTGAATGATAATCAAAGTATAATCAATCTCTTTCTGCCAAAACCAATTAATGTTTCAGAATTAAATCTATTTTTAAATAATATAAACAAGGAGGAAAAATGTTTTCCAAAAAGTTACTTTTAATACTGAGTCTTTTCATTATTGCCTTAAGCCTTAATGCAATACCTGAAAATTCTCTTTACACAATTCCAATGCCTTATCCAATGAAAGCAACTCAAGATGGAGCTGTTGTTGTTGGTCAGGCAGGACAGGATGCTGGCGCTTTAGTATGGACTGAAGCCTTAGGTGTTCAAAATTTTGGCGAAGGTAATGCCTATGATATCTCAGATAACTTAATTATTGCTGGTGAAAAAAGAATTGAAAACAACGGACAGATCTATCTTCAGGCTGGATATTTTAACATGGCAGGTGAGTTTACAAGCATCGGCTCTTTGCCTGATGGTGCGGTTGTTGATGGCTTTGGTAGTACTGCTTATGCAATTTCCGGTAATGGACAAATGATTGCTGGAATGGGTTGGAAAGCAAATTGGACAACAGAAGCCTTTAAATGGACTAATGCTACAGGCATAACAGGGATTTATCCTGCTACAACCAGTAGAGTGAATAGTTTAAATCAGGATGGGTCAATCGCTGGTGGATGGATTACACATGAATTTGGTAATAGAATTCCTGTTTATTGGGATGTTAATAATAATGTTAACTATGTAATTAATGCTGAAGAAAATGGTGAAGTGATGGGTGTAAGCCCTAATGGCCAATATATTTGTGGATATTATTCTGGTGGAGGATTCGTAAAAACTCAAAATCAGTTATATTCAATTGCTTCTGATGAACCAATGACCATGGTGCTTGCAAATTATGTAAACAACAACGGTATGGCTGTTGGTTTAACAAGAAATTTTGCTACTTTCTCACAAGATGGATTTGTTTACACTCCTGCTACTGGAATGGTTAATGCCCATACATACTTTCAATCTCAAGGTGTTGAAATTCCAGAGGGTGTGACCATCGTTGGGGTTAGTTGGGTATCAAATGATAACAGAACTTTTATCGGATTTTGTTATACACCAACTTCTGCAGCAGGCTTTATTATTAAACTCGCTACTCCTGGCCAAATTAACGGACAAATTACCCTAAATGGTGGCAATGGTCAATTGTCTCAGGTTTTAGTCTCAAATGGCGTTGTAAGCACTCATCCAGATGTTAATGGAAATTATACTCTTAACGTTGCTCCAGGTAATCATATTGTTACTGCAAGTCTTAATGGTTACAATCCTGCTTCTTCTGCTCAAATCACTGTAGTGACGGGTCAACCTGTAAATAATGTGAATTTAACTTTATCACCAATCTCAAATGCAGCATCTGTGTCTGGAATGATCAGCATCGAAAATGGTTTAGGAAGTTTATCTTCAGTCTCAATAAGTGCTGGTAATTATTCATGTTCTCCTAATGAAAACGGCCAATATACACTTTATCTCCCTGCGGGAACATATACGCTTAATGTTGCGTTGACAGGTTACTATACCAGCTCAGAAAATGTGACACTGACAGCAAATCAAAATATCGTTAGAAATTTTAATCTCTATACTCTTGGAACCCCTAGTTATATTGATCTTACAATCAATCATGATTATGATTACCCACTAACAAATGCTCAATTTGGTATTGCTGAAGAAATGGGTTATACATTTAAAAACATCGAATCTCCACATTTATTTGATATTGCGAGTGTTGGCACTTTTGATGTCTCAATCATTCTTCCAGGTTATCAATCAGTATTTTTAAATGATGTTGTTTTTAATCCAAACGACACAACCTTTGTTGTGATCGATCCGATAAAGATATTCCCATCTCCTAAAAATGTAACTTGTTCTGCAAATGGCTTAGTCAACTGGGAAGCTCCAGTGCCAATTAGCTCTTTCTATGAAGATTTTGAAAATTACTCTGTAAATGCAAGTATGTATCAGCATAATCCAATGTGGAAAGCTTATGATGGCGTTTTTAGCGGTGAAAATGATGGCATAGTGAGTGATGATTTTGCCTTTGATGGTTTTAATTCATTAAAAATATCTCAAACATCTGATGTCTTGGTTGATCTGCATAATATGTGGTTCTATCCTGTTTTAACTACAGGCGCTTACGGCATTGAATTCAATATGTTTGTCCCTGATGGAAAAGGCGCTCACTATAACCTGCTTAGAAACCTTTGGCCTTTTGAATTTACCTTTGAAGCTTTCTTTAAAGAAGACGGTACACTAAAATTCTTCGTTGAAGGTGAAGCACAAAACAGAACATTTGAACATAATACCTGGATCAATATCAGACACGAAATTGATATTGACTCAAATGAAGCAAATTTCTATATCAATAATGAGCTCATCGATACATGGCAGTTAGACAAAAATGCTTATGATACTGAGATTGGAACTAGATCATTATCAGTGATTGACTTTAGCGGTGAATGTGAACCAGGCTCTTCTGATATTGGTACATTCTATCTTGATAATTTTGCCTTCTACAACCAAACTGCTCCTCGTGCTGAAGCTTATAAACTCTATTTTGATAATGCAGTGATTGCAAATAATGTAGAAGCTTTATCTTATCAAATGAGTGGCGTCAGCTCTGGAAACCATGTTTTAGGGGTAAGTGCTCTTTATGGTCAGAATGAGTCATTGCCTGCAAACATCAATGTTAATATCACCTCAAATGACAATCCATCTGTTTCTATTTTTAAAGATGCTTTAAACAATTACCCAAATCCTTTTAATCCAAAAACCAATATTTCTTTCCAGGTAGCTAAAGAAGCTGTGGTTATGGTAGAAATCTACAATGTGAAGGGTCAAAAAGTGAAAGAACTTTTGAATCAAAAAACTGCGCCAGGCAGATATAATATTGAATGGAATGGTACAAATCAGGAAAATGCTTCTGTCGGCTCTGGTGTTTATTTCATCAGACTCAAAACAGATCAGTCTGATTTGAAAAAGAAAGTCCTACTTCTCAAATAGATCTCATCAGTAAGAATAGTTAGAACCTCCTTTCTTATTGAAAAAGTCCGGGTTAATGGTCAACCCGGACTTTCCTTATTATCAATTTGAAATAAATTATTGTTTACTTTTAAAGTGTAATGAATCGCCCCATGCATCATAGATGATTTCTTCGCCAATTGATCTCACCCTGTTTTCCAGACAAGACTTGCATTGACTCGCATTTTCATCCAAGCAAGGTTTGTCTTTATACAGCTGATACAGCTCACGGTATTTGATATCGGTGACATTGGGCATGATGATGTTTGCACCAGCTAAAAGTCCTAACTCTCGACCATCATGTTTGATTGCCTGCAATGCTGTACTCGCTGCAATATTGATCTTAGGCATCATCAAACGGCACACAGCAATCATCTTTAATGATAACTCAAAATTATGCATCGCATCATTATCCTTAGCCTGATCAGCTAAAGGTGTATCTTCATGAATTTGGTATGGACCCATTCCGAGCATATCTATATCAAGTGTTTTAAAAAATTGTACATCATGTACCAAGTCATCAATGCTTTGACCAGGCAATCCAATCATTACCCCCGTACCGACCTGATATCCTGTTTTTTTTAATAATTCCAGACAAGCGACGCGTGCAGAATAATCATGATCTGAAGGATGAAGCTGCTGATACAATTGCGGATTGGACGATTCAATTCTTAATAAATAGCGGTGAGCTCCGGCTTCAAACCATTCACGATATGTCGCTTCACTTTGTTCTCCCAAAGATAAAGTGATACCCAGTTGCCCTTGACTCTTTTCTTTCAATGCTCTGATGACGGAAGTGATTTTATTTATAAATGCCTGATCTGTTCGTTCCCCAGCTTGAATGACCACTGATCCATAATGGTTTTCATAAGCCCATAAAGCAGATTGAATGATCTCTTCTTCACTCATCTCAAATCTTTGAAAGTTCGGATTTCCGCTTCTTATTCCGCAATAATA
The DNA here is from genome assembly GCA_964573665.1 of uncultured Candidatus Cloacimonadota bacterium. Taxonomy (GTDB): domain Bacteria; phylum Cloacimonadota; class Cloacimonadia; order Cloacimonadales; family WRIO01; genus JAGOCT01. The sequence continues at coordinate 58,840 of CAZNKI010000004.1, forward strand.
ACAGTTTTTACTGCATATATTACTGGCTTCTATTAATCCTCTAAGATAGACCTTTTTCCCAATATGATCAATCTTAGTCTGATAGGCTAATGAATGAAGCGCTTGAATATCTTCTGCATGGTTCAATGATAATAATTGATGTAGAGAAGTGGCATCCCTCTTTTTTATCAATTCAGAAATATCCATTTCCTCTCCTGTTTGTTTTCTTTTCTAATAAAGTAAGTGACTTTCAATCATTAACAAATTGTTTTTATTCTTTGGACCTAAATTTGAGTTTTCTACAGGATAGAAGCGGACGAGTCACCAGAGTCAAGTCATCCGAATCCCTTACTGATGCTGTTTTGGTTCTAATTCTCCGTTTATTTGAATTTTGGGTTTCTACACACATAATAAAATGACATTTTTGTCACCTCTTAACAAAATTGTTGATCCTTTAAATACTCTTTCGCAGGTAAATAGCTAATTATTGATCATTTTCGTTTGGCATAGAACTTTCTTATACTTTTAGTATTATAACAAATGGAGGATGAATGAAGTCTGCACTTATGACACTCATTCTGTTAATGATCAGTACTCTGTTTTATGCAGTTAGTTATCAGGAATATAATCCCAATGATGAACGCTTTCGCGTCTTAGCACTTCAGAAAGCAAAGATACGACTGGAACAGTCCGAAAAGGATTACCTAAATGCTAAAGAACTCTTCCAGAAAAATATGATCTCACAGTCTGAATACAAAGAATACGAACTGCAATACCAAAACGATAAAATCAATTTTCAACAGTATATGCTGACAGTGATTTATGATCAGCCCCATATCATGGTTATCTCTGCAGCAAAATCACAGTCAGAAGATGGGAAAAATTATGTGGATTTGGTGATTCAAAACAATTCTGGGGGAAATTATGGTATTGAGGAGTCAATGCTCAAAGAGGTAAGTTCTGAAAAATTAGCCCCTTCACAAATCCATAATGTCTATATTTCTCTCCTTGATTTGCAAAATAACATCATTTCTCAACCTTACGAATACCATATCCCGGTTTTAAAACTCAATGAAAGAAAGAAGATCCGCTTTTCAATTCTAAAAGATGTGGAATCCGTGATCGTCAGTGCAAATTATGGGGATAAAATAGATCAAAAACAGATTTATCTCAGCCGTAAAACAGATGCGAATCTCGTCAATATCAACTCAAATTTCTACTCGCAGGAAGTAGAAAGCGGTCAAGTAGCAGTCTTTGATCTAAAGCTCGAATATTATGGCAATACGCGCGAAAAACTCTCCTATGAATGTATCAATTTGCCAAAACTATTTACTTATGAACTCTCAAGCGATAATGTCATTGTCAATAATTTCTACTTGTCTCAGGCGGAAGCCAGTAAAAACTATCAGCTGAAAATCAATGTTCCTGAAAAATCAGGGAATAATATTGAATTGGATCATCCCTATGCCTTTAATGTACTGATCAAAAATAGTAGCAATATCATTGTCGGACAGGCAGAATTACAAATTATTCCTACCAGCAAGGCCGATTTAAAGATCAGCTTCGGCAATCAATACTGGAAAGGTTCAGAAAAAGAACAGATTCGCTTTGTGAATATCAAATTGGAAAATAAAGGGATGAAGACCCTGACAAATCTCAATTATGAAGTATTTCTCCCAAATGATTGGGAATATAAAGTCTTCCCTGATAAAATTGAAAAACTTGACCCAAAAGAAAAATTAGAACTTCGCCTGGAAGTTCAACCTGCAAAAAATACCTTGCCAGGCATCTACTCTCTTAAGTTTAAAGTCTTAGCAAATAATGTTAACCGAACAATTCAGACAACTGAACAAGAATTAAAAGTCGAACTGGTAAAAAGTAGCAGTATTATTGTTATTATTATTTCGCTTTTAGTCGCTCTGGGTATCATTGTCGCTGTTGCTTATTTCTTCTGGAAAATATCAAAGAATTAAATACGGAGGTTCAATGTTAAAATTATTCATTGTTCATGAAATGAAAGGACTCCTGAAAACCAGAAAAGTCATCTGGGCACTTCTTTTATTTCTTTTGCTTTTCTCTGTCTTCTTTTATATAAGGGTGGAAGACTTCCAAAAAAGACTTAACACCTATATCAAAGATGTTGAACAAACTGAAAAAGAACTTTCTGAAGCAAGTAATTACTCTTATCTCAATCCAAGAGTGATCAGAAAACCAAAACTCTTCTCAATTTATCATGAAGGAGAAACGCATACTTATGGCAATGTTATTGATTTGTATTTCTTTAGAGGTGTCATCCAAGCCAAACACATGAACTCCGCTGACAACTCTTTTTTCAATGACATTCCTCAAGTCGATATCACTTATTTGGTAAAATTCTTTCTTTCTCTTTTTATTCTTCTAATCGCCTATGATTGCATCAACCGAGAAAAGGAAAATGGGACTCTGCGAATTGTGATGACATGGCCATTCAAGAGGAATCTCTATCTGCTTAAAAAGTTGCTGGGGATCTTTGCCTTTGCAAGCTTGGTCTTTACTCTGCCTTATGTTCTTAGCTTTATCTTTTTATTGATCAAATATGGCTCTCTCTTAACTCCTGGGTTTATTACTTCATACTTGTTATACTGGTTTTTAATCTTGGTTTATATCTTTACGATTTCCTGCGCTGGAGTCTTAATTTCTATTCTGACGCATAAACCAGCGAAATCATTAGTGCTTGCTTTATTTCTCTGGGTATTTTTGACCATCATTTCTCCTGTTTTATGGACTTTCGCTCGGAATTACTTCCCAAAAGCAAAACTTGATGCGATGGATCAGGAATACACTTCATTACATCTAAAAATTGCTCGCTTTGATGATAATCTGCCTGACTCTGTTGATGTTGCTAAATTTGGCCACTGGAATTGGTCAGGAAGTGGTACTCACAGCCTGACTGTTTTTGGTGAATCAAGAACCATGAAAGCCCATAGGGAGTATAATCGTTATTTAGTAAATCATTTAATGCCAATCATTCGTCAACATGAAGATTTGCAAACTCAAATGAGTCAAATCAGAAATAAGTACAATAAAAGTGCTGCTTACTTCATGTTCTTTAATCCAAATATCTTACTTGAAAATGTTTCTGGGATCATTGGTGGAAGTTCTGTGGATGATCATCTTCAGTTTATACAGGATGCGCGTTCTGTCAGGTCAGCATTAATGGATCAGGGGCTTAAAGATGGATGGCTTTTAAGTAATGAATATTTTGCACTTTATGACGCAAATGTTGAAGGCGATGATTTGCCAGGACTGGGGTTGGATTTTAGCAAACTCACGGATTGGATGGATTTTTATGCTTTTCTTCAAACAAAAGTAGGCTATTATAAAATGAAGATCCCTCAGATGAAACGCTATGAACAAAGAGATGTCCGCATTACAGAAGTTTTCCCAAAGATTCTTCCTGTTCTGGCGATATATGTACTCTTAATCTCATTTCTGCTTTTTCTCCTTCAGAAAAAGTTTGAACAATATGATGTACGATAAGGGGTTGCAATGTTAAAAATATTAATCAAAAAAGATATGATGCTCTTAATCAGAGATTTTAAATTTCAGGTATTCTTTATCTTGCTGATGATTCTCTTTATCCTAAGTGGGATCGCTTCTGCAAAAAACGTCAATAGTTTAAGAAAAGATGCTGGAACATTCATTAGTAGCGTCAATGATAGTGCAAACGAAAGCTCTAAAAGAATAATGAAACTTATTAGTGATTTTTATGTGATGAGTTATCAAATGAGTGACGAATCAAATCTTGTTTTAGAAACAAAGGGATTTCCTACTTCTATTGTTACTGGTATCTTGCATTCCAATATTCAAGCAAATACAAAAGTCACTGAGAAATATAGCTTTAATCTCAATTGGCTCTTTATCATCAGCATTATTGGTACACTGATGGTATTGATTTTTAGTTTTGATGCCCTATCAGATGAAAAACTTAAAGGGATGTTGAAATTGCAAACTGTTTCTGGATTGAGCAGATCATCAATTGTTATGAGCAAATTTATATCGATTGTTCTGCTATATTTCCTGGCGATAATACCTGCAGGCATTGTGTCAATGATTCTCTTTATTACAATTACAGGGATGTTCAACGCACTCTTCTTTGTCAAAATAACGCTCTTTTTACTGCTTTCTCTTCCCCTTATAGCCTTTTTTACTTTACTGGGTATCTGGATATCTATGAGTCGTCATTACATGAGTAATATTGTTCTCGCTTTGAGTTTCTGGCTTATTTTCATCATTATCATTCCACAATTAGCCAGTATTGTAGGGAAAAAGGTTTATCCGCTTCCTTCAAATACAGAAATGGATAACAAGATTTGGGAAGCTTCAAGAAAAGTTCAGGTGTATTATGCTGAAAAATATTCCTTTGATTATAATGGAAATGGGACTCTTGAAAAAGGTATTCGATCAAAAGGGTTTGATGCTTCTGATGAGGCAAGGGCGAAACAATCTACTGAAAACAGAAAGATGTATATTCGTCAGATAGAGGTCATTCAACAGTTAAGCTTCTTGTCTCCATATAGCATTTTCAAGTACATTGCGGATGTCCTTTTTGATAAAAATCTTTATCGAATGGAAAGACAAATTGAGCAACTTGAAAAAAGACGATCTGCTGTGAAACAGGAAATCATTGAAGAAGATAAGAAAGATCCGAAAAGTATGCATCTCTGCTATGCTTATGCCGAAGGTGATAAATATGCCGTGATGGATAGAGGACTCACTCCTTTTACCAATAATCCTTATCCTCATCCTGAAAAGCTGATTATCACTGAATATGAAGAAGAAAGCTTATGGGTAAAACTTCAAAAAGTATTTGTCTTTGTCTTATCAATCATCATCATTGATGTTTTGATGTACATGATGATCAATATTTATTTTAAGAAATACGATATTCGTTAAAATGATTAGGAGTTAAAAATGATAAAAATAGAAAATTTAAGTAAAAGATATGAAGATGGAATCCTGGCACTTGAGCATTTAAGTCTGGAAATTCAGGAAGGACAGATTTTCACTCTGCTCGGTTCTAACGGTGCAGGGAAATCAACCACAATCAATATTATTTGTGGTTTCATCCCTCCTACAACAGGAGATGTGATCATAAATAACTGTTCGCTGAAGAATCAGCCTGTTGAAATAAAAAAACATATCGCTTATCTATCAGAAAATGTTCTTCTATACAATCAATTCACTGGCTATCAAAACTTACATTTCTTTGCAAAACTCAGTGGCAAACATTTATCAAAGACTGAGCTTGAAAATATGCTCAGAGATATTGGTTTACAGGATTCTTTTATTCATAAAAACGTAGAAACATATTCAAAAGGAATGAGACAAAAGATAGGTATTGCGATTGCCCTTGTAAAAGATGCGTCTGTCTTTTTGCTTGATGAACCTTTTTCTGGTCTTGACCCGAAAGCAGCTTTTGATTTTCAAAATCTCTTGCTTCGATTGAGAAATGAAGGAAAAACGATTCTCATGTCCACTCATGATATCTTCAGAGCAAAAGAATTGGCTGATGTCGTTGGGATAATGAAAGATGGATGTCTGGTGATGATTAAAAACAAAGAAGACCTTGAATATGAAGATCTTCAAAAAATCTATCTTGATTATATGGAAGGCAGAATTGCAGGATAAACTGATGGAGCCGGCTCGGCTCGAGCCGAAAAAGTTTATTACTCAAATTATAATCCTGGAATGATTAACATGACTCTATTCAAATAATAAATACTCGTAATTGTGATGAGTAAAAGCGAAAGAGACGCAAGCTTCCCTGCGTCTCTTTTTGATATATTAGGGGGGAACCCGGGAGATTATCTTTTGCCTAATTCAGCATTCAGCATAAAGATTGCGCCACTATTGTCACCGATCATTTCAAGATAAGCGATAATTTTTTCTGCCGCGCCTTCTTCTTCTACCTGTTCGTCAACATACCATTGCAATAAACTTTTTGATGCATGATCATTGAGTTCAATCGCTAAATCCATTAATTTGTTGATAGAAGCACTAATGAATACTTCATGTTCAAGAGCTGCTTTAAAGAAGTCGATATGTTTTTTTGCTTTAAGTTTAGGTTCTGCAATTGCAGGAACTTTGACACTGCCACCACGTTCGATGAGGAATTTCATAAATTTCATGGCATGAGCATGTTCTTCTTCTGCTTGTTTGAAAAACCAGTGTGCAAAACCATCAAGGTTTTTTTCTGCAAAATAGACAGCCATTGCTAAATATAAGTATTCTGAGTATAATTCTTTTCCGATTTGTTCATTGATTGCTTTATTCATTTTTTCAGGGATCATTGTTTCCTCCAAATTTCTTTCATTTTATAGATAATATAAAGCTTCTTTTTAAAAAAGCGAATTATTTATTTAATTCATTTAATAATTGTTGAGTGATGTCATTTAACTGCTCTGCTGATGGGATGTATTGAACTTTGAATGAAGGCAATAAATTAAATGAACATTCTTTGAGTATGTCTTCGACAATGCCGACACTCTGACCACCCCAACCGTATGAACCGAAAGCAAGTCCAACTCGATCTTTAGGTGCTAAGCCTTTCATATAAGTCAAAAATGCGGCGACAGTTGGCAGTATATTATTATTTAAGGTAGGCGATCCAATACATACGTATTTTGCTGTAATCAATTCTGTCATGATATCTGAAATGTGATTATATTGCAGATTCGCCATGTGTACAGGAATATCAAGGGCCTCAAAGGCTTCGCGAATGGCTGATGCCATCTTCTCAGTGGATTTCCACATGGTATCATAAATAATTAAGGCTCTCTCTTCTGCTTCATTAGTCGCCCATTTATGATATTCAGTGATAATCTCTTTTAAGTGTTTTCTCCAAATTAATCCATGACTTGGACAAATTGTATCAAAATCTAATCCGCCCGCCGCTTCCAATACTTTTTGCACTTGCTTGCCATAAGGAAGTACGATATTGGCATAATATTTTCTCGCTTCTTCAAGAATGATGTTGATCGGATATTCATCGTCAAACCGTTCTGATGATGCAATATGCTGACCAAAGGCATCATTGGAGAAGAGAATTTTTTCTTCAGGACAATAGGAAAGCATGTTATCAGGCCAATGGACCATTGGTGTGTGAACAAAAGTAATGGATCTTTTGCCTAATGAAATATTCTCGCCATGTTTCACCGCATGATATTCCCAGTCTTTACGATAGTGAAGTTTTAAGCCTTTTTCACCATTTGGACTGGTAAAGATTTTGGCATTGGGACATATAGCTTTCAACATCGGTAAAGAACTTGAATGATCCATTTCTACATGGTTTTGAATAATATAGTCGATCTTTTCAGGATCAATAACTGATGAAATACGTTCGATCATTTCATTAAAAAGATAGTATTTAACATTATCTACCAATGTGATTTTTTCATCAATGATTAAATATGCATTATAAGTCGATCCTCTTTGAGTGAGATATCCATGAAAATTTCTTAAATCCCAATCGATCGCTCCGACCCAATATATGCCTTCTTTGATTTTAACGGCTTTCATTGATTCCTCCATATTTTGATTTTGCATTTCTTATAAATTAATTTAAAATGAGTCTATGATCAAGTTTTATTTTTCACTTTTATAAAAATTATGCTCTTTTGTAAAGATAAATTTATTAGATTGACTTTCCTTGATAACAGCTTAAATAAAATTTAAAAACTGAACCATGACCTTTTTTTGAATTTTCTATCCAAATATGTCCCTGATACAGGTCGATGATTTTTTTGACTCGGGCAAGTCCAATTCCTGTGCCTGGAGAATCAGGATTTATTTTTTCAAACAAATCAAATACTTTCTCTTTTTGAGCATCTGGGATTCCAATCCCATTATCCTCAATAGAATAAATCATCTGATCCTTTGTTTTTTCAAATGTAATACTTATGATCGGATCTTCAGAAGTCTGTTTATACTTAATCGCATTTTCGATCAGATTTTGCCAAATTTCCCTTATTCTGTTTTTATCACCATAACATTCTGGCATTTCTTCTGGATAGGTGATCTGTGCATTTGACTCTTTGATTATTCCACTGAGCATGATCATCAATTCGTCCAGAATACTATTCATTTTAAAAGATTCAGGGTCACTGATCACTCGTCCAATTCGGGATAACTGCAATAAGTCTTCCAGAATGTCATGCATCCGATGTGCTGCGTTACTAATTTTATGTAAGTCTTTGTTAAACTGATCGGTATTATGTGATGTGAAATCTTTTTCAAGAAAACTTAAAAAACCCTTTATAGTGATTAAGGGGCTTTTTAAATCATGAGAGACAGTGTAAATGAAGCTTTCCATCTCTTTATTTTTAAGTTCCAGTTCATGCATCTGTTTGATGATTTGCTTTTCAGCATTTTTGTTTTGAGTTATATCTGATATTGCCCCAATGATACCAGTGATTTCACCTTTCAGATTTCTGACAGAAGCCTTGGAGATGATGACAAATCGTTCATCTCCCTTTGAATTTTTAAGTGTAAATTCATAATGGATGATTTCTTTTTCTCCATTCAATAAGGGTTTCTCATATTCATAGTGTTTTTCAACAAAATCATAATGCTGGAACTCGTGAGATTTCTTTCCAATGATTTCATCTTTCGAATATCCAAATAATTCTTCAAATGCAGGATTGCAAAAGATAAAGACTCCATGAGTATCTTTGTAAAATACGGGATTGGGGATGGTGTTGAGAAATGTCTCCAAAAAGATGATATTCTCTTTGTTGAGCTGTTGAAGTTTTGATCTTTTTCTGATTTGTATGAGTAAAATGATTAAAAAGGTGATCGTGATTAAGAAAAGACTGCTGATCACTAATAACCACATCCTACTGATTTGGTATAATTGTGAGGGTTGATTAATAATGATGCTTTGACGAGGTAATTTTCTAAAATTCACTTTAAATTTTTTGAGTTGCTGATAATCAAACATGAATTGATTTGGGCTTTTATATATAATAGGAAGATCTTTGACTGGTTTCCCTTCTAATATAGCTAATGCCTGTTTCCCTGCTAATATGCCTTGTGATTCCGCTGATACAAGTTTTCCGCCAAGGATACCATGACCCATCCAAAAATCCCAAAAACTGATGATCGGCACTTTACAATCTTTTGCTAATATTTCTGCAGCTCGCTCCACGGGTTGTATGATATCGCCATACGGATCTTTTATGGGTGAAATGATAAAAATAGCAGATGCTTTATCAAGGCTTTCGGAATGCTTTTTAAATTGGTTGATATTGAAATCATTGATGAAATTCAGTTTTATTCGATCTCGGAGTGGATGCAGATCTTCGATAACAATACGCTTATTGATTTGATAGAGAGAAGAATTGTCACCATAGATATAGATTTTTTTGATCCCTGGTAATAAGTCTAATAGTGCTTTTGTACTTTCATAAGCGTCAATTCGCTCATTGATTCCGGTGATATTCACCATCTCTTTGGGCAGTAAGTTTTTATGAAAATTATTCACTCCGCAGAAGATGATGACTTTGCCAATGAATACATCTTTATAATTCTGTGTAACAAAATTAAAAGCAGCATCATCAACACAAATCACAACATCAAAATAGGTTTGTTTATATTTTATATTAAAATATTCGGTATATTCTTTTTGCTGAAAAGGTATTCGTAGAATATCTAAATGCTCATAATACAAATTCAACTGGTATTTTGAAGATTTTAGTGTTTGATTGAGCGCTTTGATGAGATTCTTTTCCCATGTATAGGTCTGATGATATGAAGTGATCACTAAAACATTTCTTTCTGATTTGATCGCAAAACTATAACTTACAGCAATGATCATCACAAATAAAAGAAGAGCCCGTCTCATATTCCTCCCTTTTTTATATATAAGCGTTTCTATTTATAAAAGTCAAGAGATAAATCTTTTTCTTTGAAAATGAGTAAGGTTTTTTCAGTTTTCTGCCATTATAGGTCTAGTAGAGACGCCGATTTATCGCGTCTAATACCCTACAAATGGGTGCGTAGGCGTCCTCGCCTATGAAAATTTCTCGTAACGCAAACTGCCAGCTTGCGATCGGTAACGCGAGCTACCAGCATGCAAAATCTTTCGTTCTGCAAACATCTCTGTTTGTAGATATATTTTAAACAATTATACTTGAACAGCAATTGATAATCACAATAATCTAAAATCATTCAGAAATAATCTAATGAACACTTGTAGGGCTTTGCGAAACGAAGTGCCGTAAGGCCGAAAATGTGCAATCCACGACCAACTCAAATCCATCCAATACATCAATTAATACGACCCACTCAAGTTAATATTGTTTATTTCCAGATCCATTCATAATTTATAATCCATAATTCACCATTATTTAACCTATGTGGAGGGGTGGCAGCTTCAGCTGACGGGGTGGTCTTCTTTTCGTAACGCAACCAACTTGGTTGCGATTTATTGGGTAGGCGTAAAATCTACCCCTACGAGCAACTTCATACCGCGAGTTTCCAACTTGCGAATATGAATATGGTGTCGCACCTACAGCGATCAATTTCATTTTTATTCTTTCCAATGGGCTCACACCCATTGTTAGCTATATATCGCACCGATGGTGCTTTTTTCATACGACCAACATTGCCATTCCTGCATAACGAATTGAGATGAACGAAAAAACATTTAGTTGAAATGCAGAATCAATGTTTTAACAGTTCTCCATTTCAGGGCTTTCCGTGTATTCCGTGGTTATATAATACTTCATATCAACAACCAAAGATAAAAAAAATATCCACTTTCTCTACTTATTAATCTTTCAAAGATCATCATTACTTACTTCTTTTAACGATATACTTCATAATAAAGTGCAACAAAGAAGACAAAAAAAAAGATCAATAAACAGCAGAAAATAAAATATTGCGCTTTTCTCTTGACAATAAAATATTTGTTCTGTAAAAATTGCATGTAAATAATAATAGAGGCAAATGTGATGCACTGGGAAAATAGTATTAATCTATCTGGAAGTAACGTATTTATATATTTAGCTTCAAGATTTAATGCCTTTTTCTATCTTCTACATGGAGATAAAAACTATTCAAGTGGTAGTATTAGTAGTGATTTCAATAGTATTTTTAGTAAACTTTCTGAATGCAAAAATAAGATGATTTTTAATAATGATTATTTTGATAAATCTTGTTTCTGGTTTGAAAATAAGAAATTGTACCTATTTATTAAATAATAAGAATTGAGTTTTTATGAAATTGATAGACAATGTCCGAGAAATATTAAAAGACGATTTGGTTAAAGTTATAAAAAAAGATAGTAAAATCGCAATAGCTGCATCCTTTTTCTCAATATATGCATTTCATGAATTAAAACAACAATTAAAAGAAATTGACCAACTAAAATTTATATTTACATCCCCTTCTTTTATTACTGAAAAAGCAAGAAAAGAAAAAAGAGAATTTTATATTCCTCGTTTAAATCGTGAAAAAAGCCTATATGGTACAGAATTTGAAGTAAAACTTCGAAATGAATTAACTCAAAAATCTATTGCAAAAGAATGTGCAGAATGGATTAAAGAAAAAGCCATTTTTAAAACAAATACAACTCAAGAGAATATGGTTGGATTTATCAATATTCATTCAGAAGAGTGTAAATACACTTATATGCCAATTAATGGGTTTACAACAGTTGATATTGGTTGCGAAAAAGGCAATAATGTTTATAACATGGTTAATCGATTTGATGCTCCATATAGTGATGCTTATTTTAAATTGTTTAATGAGATTTGGAATGATAAAGAAAAGCTTCAGGATGTAACAAGTGAAGTAATTGAAAATATTACTACAGTTTATAAAGAAAATCCTGCTGAATTTATCTATTATATTACCCTGTATAATATTTTTAATGAATTTCTTGATGATGTATCAGAAGATGTCTTACCAAATGAAGCAACTGGATTTAAAGAGAGTGCTATTTGGAAAAAACTATATTCTTTTCAAAAAGATGCAGTTTTGGCAATAATAAATAAACTAGAGAAATTTAATGGATGCATTTTAGCAGACAGTGTGGGTTTAGGTAAAACCTTTACAGCTTTGGCAGTAATTAAATATTATGAGAATAGGAATAAATCAGTTTTAGTCTTATGCCCCAAAAAATTAACTGATAATTGGAACACATTCAAATTAAACTTACTAAATAATCCAATTGCTGGTGATAGATTAAGATATGATGTTTTGTATCATACAGATTTATCAAGAACAAGAGGGGTTTCTAATGGGATCCCATTAGACCGTCTAAATTGGAGTAATTACGATTTAGTGGTTATTGATGAATCACATAATTTCAGAAATGGTGGACAAACTTACGGAGAATTTGGTGAAAAAGAAAACAGATATCTAAAACTGCTAAATCAAGTAATAAGAAAAGGAGTAAAAACAAAAGTTTTAATGCTTTCGGCAACGCCTGTAAATAATCGATTCCTTGATTTAAAAAATCAACTTGCCCTTGCTTATGAAGGTAATGAAAATTTAATCAATGCAAAACTTAATACAAAAAATAATTTAGAAACCATTTTCAGAAGGGCACAAGCTGTTTTTAATCTTTGGAGTGAATTTAAACCTGCTGATAGAACCACAGAGAAATTATTAGAATTACTTGATTTTGACTTTTTTGAAGTATTAGATAGTGTAACAATTGCAAGATCAAGAAAACACATCGAACGTTATTATGATATGGTTGAGATTGGTTCTTTTCCAGAAAGAAGAAAACCAATTTCAATTAGATGCAATTTAACAAAGCTAAAAAATACCATTACTTACAATGATATTTATGACTCATTATCCTCTTTAAATCTTAGTATTTATACACCTTCAGGATATATTTTCCCAAGTAAGATCGAAAAATATGAAAGTCAATATGGTCGAGACATGGGAAATGTATTTTTTAAACAAGCAGACAGAGAAATGGGTATACGGGTTTTAACTAGAATTAATCTTTTAAAAAGGTTGGAAAGTTCTGTTCATGCCTTTAAACTTACAATTGGCAGAATACTGCAATACATAGAAACAACAATTAATGAAATAAATCATTTTGATGAAAACTCAGAGATAGAGATTGATATTCCTAAGGTAGCCGAATTTGATTATGATGATCAAAATTCAGATATATTTACTATAGGACGAAAGGTTAAAATTGATTTAAGAGATATGGATTATTTATCCTGGAAACATGATCTTACTCTAGATAAAGAATTGTTAAAATTGTTATTCAACGAGATTAGCATTATTACTCCTGAGTACGATAATAAACTTAATGTTCTTAAAGAACAAATCGTCAAAAAAATGAATCATCCAATAAATGAAGGTAATAAAAAAGTATTGATTTTTTCAGCATTTTCAGATACCGTTGAATATCTTTATAATAATATAAGTACTTTTATGAAAGGCGCTTATGATCTAAATACTGCAATGATAACTGGAAGTGATCAAAGTAAGACTACCATCAATAAACTGCATACAGATTTAAATACAATTTTAACCTGTTTTTCTCCCCTTTCGAAAGAAAAACATTTAATTATGCCTAATGAAAAAGCCGAAATTGACATTCTTATTGCTACCGATTGCATCAGTGAAGGTCAAAACTTACAAGATTGTGACTATTTAATAAACTATGATATTCATTGGAATCCAGTGAGAATTATTCAGAGATTTGGTCGTATAGACCGTATTGGAAGCATTAATAAATCAATACAATTAGTTAATTTTTGGCCTGATTTAGATCTTGACGATTATATTAATTTAAAAAGAAAAGTAGAAACAAGAATGAAAATTTCTGTTATGACTTCCACAGGAGATGATAATCCGATTGACGATGATAAAGGAGATCTTGAATATAGAAAGCAACAGTTAGAAAGATTACAAAATGAAGTAGTAGATTTAGAAGATATGAGCTCAGGAATATCTATTATGGATTTAGGGTTAAATGAATTTAGAATGGATTTAGTTAGTTATATTAACAATAATCCTGATTTAGATAAAACGCCTTTTGGTTTACATACAATTGTTAAATCTGTTGATTTGGAAACTCCACCTGGAGTGATATATGTATTAAAAAACATTAATTCTGAAGTTAATATTGAGAACCAAAATAGATTACATCCATTTTATATGGTTTACATTTCTGATAATGGTGAAACAATTTCCAATCACCTAGAGCCCAAAAAAACACTTGATATTATAAGATTTTTATGTAAGGGAAAAACAGATATACTAAAAGATTTATGTAAGAATTTTAATAATAACACTCATGAAGGAAAGAAAATGTCCAAATATTCTGACTTATTAGAAAAATCAATCGGTTCAATTATAAATGTTAAAAAAGAGAAAGATATTGACAGTCTCTTCAAACCAGGTGGGACAACTGCCTTAAAGAATAATATTAATGGGTTAAATGATTTTGAACTTATCTGTTTTATTGTTGTATTGTAAGAGTATAAAAGGTTATACAAGTATCCTTACCTGTATTAAAGGTATACAAGTTGGGAAACTTGTATGTACAGAGAAAAGTAAATACAGGTATCCTTACCTGTATTAAGTAAAAGAAAAACTTATAAACTCAAAGGAGGAGCTAATGACAAAAGGATTTATTAATGAAGCGTTGAATTGTTTATCAAAAAATAGACCAATTTTCCATTCAGAAGACGATTTCAAGTTTGCATTAGCTTGGAAACTTAAAGAGAAAAATCCTAATATTGAGATTCGATTGGAGTATAAGGCAAATAATGAAGATATTACATACATAGATAGACATGGTTTAGAAAGAAATGCTGTTTCAACGATTGATATATTAATAATTGAAGATGGCTGTTTATACCCAATTGAATTAAAGTATAAGCAAAAAAGAATGGAAATAACTTTTAATGATGAACATTTCAATTTAACTGAGCATTCAGCTCATCCTGACAATAGATATTTGTTTAGAAAAGATATTTACCGAGTTGAGCAATTTGTTAAGAACCACGGTAAATCAAAAAAGGGATTTGTAATATTTTTAACTAATGATGTTAATTATCAAAATGATATAAGTAATACTTTACAATTGAGCTCATTCTATTCAATGCATAATGCAATTATACCTCTTAATGATCCTGGGTGGAATTACCAAGATATTGAAAGTTATCAATTTAATCAAATATCATCAAAATGGATTAACAATAATAATAAAGTTCATTGGACTTGTAAAAATGAATTGTTTGATGTTCTTAATTTAACAAAGAATTATCAAATTGAATGGTCATTGTATTCATCTTTTAACGAAAATCGTGAATTTTTTCATTATATACTTTTAGAAATTTAAGGGCAAAAAAAGATGCTTTCTTTTCCAAAATCTACTGAAGTAAATCAAAGAATTTCTAAGCAAAAATTCTACAGTAATTTGAATTTTAGCACTAAATTAGAAAATCTTTTCACTAAAGAAATTGAAAAAATCATCTGGAAGAATAAATTTTCAAAAGACACCTTAAATATCAGTGAGGGAATAAAGGTTAAAGAGATTCAATTATTCGAGTTGGAATTAAAAGAACAATGTTTCAGTAAGGAATTAATTGCGTTTATAGATAAAGAGATCCCATATCATATTGTGTTTCTTTTTAAGTATATTAATCAGTATCAACTTTGTATTGCATACAAAGAAGAAAGTCTTAAATATGCAGGGAAGTTTATTGTTGATAAATATTTTTTTTCAGAATGGCTTGATGAAATTCAGGTTTCATTAAAACTAGAGGGTATAAATTTAGATAATATTTATATGTCATTTATCACTCAGATTTCTCAAGAAACTCTTGTAGTAGAGGATGGCGAAGATTTAAAAACAGCTATTGACAAATCAAAAGAAAAACTAAAAATTGAAGTAAAAATAAAATCTCTTGAAGTTAAGCTAACAAATGAAAAACAGTTTAAAAAGCAGGTTGAATTAAATAATGAGATTAAGAGACTAAAACGGATAATGTTATGAATGTTAATCAATTAAAGCATTAGCTAAGTTTTTTTAATAAAGAACAAGAAGGTATCATTACTAGTTGAATAATCATACAAATTAAGAAACTTGTATGTATAAAAGAAAGTACATACAGGTATCCTTATCTGTATGAAATAGATTGGTACAAGTTGGGAAACTTGTACCTACATAAGAGGGTACAACTAAGGATAGTTGTACCTACAAAAATGGAGGAGTGAAAATGGAAAAGATGAAGATGCAAAGTGCTAATTTAACCGAAAAAAACATAGATAAAATTGCTCAGTTATTCCCAAATACGATTACAGAAACAAAAGATGAAAACGGCACACTCAAAAAGGCTGTCAATTTCGAGCTCCTTAAACAAGAGCTTTCAGAAGATTTAATAGAAGATGATGAATACTATGATTTTAACTGGGTAGGTAAAAAGGCATCTATTGTTGAAGCCAATAAACCTGTCAGAAAAACACTTCGTCCCTGCCTTGAAGAAAGCAAAGATTGGGAGAAAACAGGCAACCTTTATATAGAGGGGGATAATCTGGAAGTATTGAAATTACTCCAGGAAAATTATCTTGGCAAAATAAAAATGATCTACATCGACCCCCCTTACAATACGGGTAATGATTTTATATATAATGATTCCTTTCACATGAAAAAAGAAGTATATGAGGATGCTATCGAATATCGTGATGAAGAAGGAAATATAAACTTCAAACAAAACAACGAATCCAATCCACGTTATCATAGTGACTGGTGTTCCATGGTCTATTCTCGTCTGAAAGTAGCTCATAACTTACTTAAGGATGATGGAGTAATCTTTATTTCTATTGATGATCATGAAGTGCATAACCTGAGAAAAATTTGTGATGAGATATTTGGAGAAGAAAATTTTGTTGCTTTATTATCAATAGAGACTGGTGAAGTATTTGGCACAAAAGCCGCACATATAAATAAAACATTTGTTAAAGTAAAAGATTATATGTTAATTTTTGAAAAAAATAAGTCAATTAGTTATTGTAAAAATGCGCTTTATGATTCAATGAGCGATTTATTCGATATCCATTATAGCTTATATATTTCAGAAGGATTAGAAAAAAACAATTTAACTGATTATTTAAGTAATATTCCATGGGTAAAAGCGCTATTCAATGACTATAATATTGATTTAACATTAGCAAATATTAATTTAGTTATGTATCTAAATCCTAAATTTAAATCATTTATAAATAATGAAGTTTCAAATTTTATTTATACTAGCCAACCTTATACAACCAAAGTTTCTGAAAATGTTTTAGAATTATTGAACCAAAATGAGATAGTTATTGAAAACGATAATTTATTATACAGAACAAATACTGGAAGCATAAGATACTATCAATCTTTTTCTAAAAGTTTACATAAAACGAACGATTTTACTCCAGTTTATTCAAGATCATCTGCAAGAGGTGACCTATGGAAAGGGTTTCATTATGATATGAGAAATATTGATGACGAGGGATTAATGGTTTTTAAAAATGGGAAAAAACCAGTTAGACTGTTAAAAAACATCATTCACTGGTCAAATTTAGAAAAAAGTGATATTGTATTAGACTTCTTCTCTGGTTCATCAACAACTGCCCATGCAGTTATGCAGCTTAATGCTGAGGATGGAGGGAATCGAAAATTTATCATGGTCCAATTACCTGAAAAAACCGATGAAAAAAGTGAAGCTAATAAAGCCGAATATAAAAACATCTGCGAAATAGGAAAAGAAAGAATTAGAAGAGCAGGTGAGAAAATAAAACAAGAACTGTTAGATAAATCTGATGGTAAATTTGATTTTGAGGGTTCTGCAAGAAATCCTGAGGATTTGGATATTGGTTTCAGAGTTTTTAAAGTGGATAGTAGTAATATGAAGGATGTTTATTATTCAGCAAATCAAGTACAACAAATTGATTTAGATCAATTTGTTTCAAATATCAAAGACGACAGAAGCGATCTGGATTTACTCTATGGAGTTGTTTTAGATTGGGGATTACCTCTTTCCTGGCATCATAGAATATTGAATATTGAAAAGGCACGAATACATCTTTATGATGAAAACTTAACAGAATCCAATCAAGATGTAGGACTTGTGGCGTGTTTTGACGATGAAATCTCTGAGTCAATTGTCAGAGAAATTGCCAAACTACAAGCGCTAAGAGTTGTTTTTAGAGACAGTAGTTTTGTTAATAGTTCTGATAAAATCAATGTAGTAGAAATCTTTAAGCTATTATCGCCAAAAACTTCAATAAAAGTGATATAACCTTGTAGATACAGGTATCCCTACCTGTATCAAAAGAGAATACAAGTTAGGAAACTTGTATGTACATAAAGGGTACAACTAAGGATAGTTGTACCGACAAAGGAGGAGGAGAAATGTCAACACTAGATTACAAATTGTACTTTTCCAGGATATTACCTCACTTTCAACCTAAATACTCAATTTTTGCTATAACAATTCGCTTAGCATTTTCATTATCAAATCAAATATTACATGCTCTTAAAAAGGAAAAAGACTATTATGAAGAGCAAATTAAAGTCTTAAAAGGAGAAGAACTAGAACAATATAAAAAAGATTTTGGTTTTTATTATTATTCTTGCTTTGACGATTTAATATGGAATTGTCATCATAATGAAATTGTTTTGACAGAAAACAAATATGCTGATATAGTAACAAATTGTTTAACCTTTCTGGATAATAAGAAATATAAGTTATTCGCTTATTGTATAATGCCTAATCATATACATTTTTTAATATCTCCTCTGGAGTATAACAATGAATTATATTATTCTTTGTCACAAATAATGCATTCTTTCAAAAGATTTACATCAGGAAAATTCAGAGAATTATGCTCATCTAAGAAAATTTGGAATAGTGAATACTATGATCATTGTATTAGAAATGAACATGATTTTGATAATCAATTGAATTATTTGATAATGAATCCTGTCAAAGCAAAGTTAATTGATCAATGGGATAACTGGAAATATACTTATGTGTCTTCAGAGATTCTTAAGTAAATACAGGTATCCTTACCTGTATCAAAGAGATTCATACAAGTTGGGAAACTTGTATATACAAAGGAGAGAAAATACAGGTATCCCTAACTGTATCAAAGAGATTCATACAAGTTGGGAAACTTGTATGTACATAAAGGGTACAACTAAGGATAGTTGTACATACAAAAGAGAAAAACTAAGGATAAATATATGAAATTAAGATTTAAACATCAGCGTTTTCAAGAAGAAGCAGCTTTAGCCGTTTGTGATGTATTTTCAGGGCAAGAAAAATATTCATTTATGAACGATGAAGAGATTCAGTATTTAATAGATGAGGGTTATATTAAAAATGACAGACAGATGACTATATCTGATATTGAAAAAAAAGGTAAGATAGGAATAAAAAATCAGATTATATGTATTTCAGATGAGGTAATTCTAAATAACTTAAAAATAATTCAAAGACAGAATAATATTGAACCATCAAGGGCTCTTGAAGGCAAGTATAATCTAACAATTGAGATGGAAACAGGAGTTGGTAAAACTTATACTTATATCAAAACCATGTTTGAACTTCAAAAAAAATATGGCTGGAGCAAATACATTATTGTGGTTCCATCTATTGCAATCAGGGAAGGTGTTTTTAAGTCTTTTGAATTAACATGTGAACACTTTGCAGAAGAATATAATAAAAAAATCCGTTATTTCATTTATAATTCTCAGAATTTAACTCAATTAGAATCCTTCGCTTCTGATTCAGGCATTAATGTGATGATCATTAATTCTCAAGCATTTAATGCCAAAGGTAAAGATGCCAGAAGAATATCGATGAAATTGGATAGTTTTCGATCCAGAAGACCTATTGATGTGATAGCTGCGACAAATCCGATTATAATAATCGATGAACCTCAATCTGTAGAAGGGGAAGCTACCAAAGAGAAGTTAAAAGATTTTAGACCCTTAATGACTCTAAGATATTCTGCTACTCATAAAAAAGATTCGATTTACAATTTAGTTTATAGGCTTGATGCTTTGGAAGCATATAATAAAAAATTAGTAAAAAAAATTGCAGTCAAAGGTATTTCATTAACGGGATCAACAGGAACAGAAGCTTATATGTATTTACAGAATATCAATTTATACCGTGATAAATCACCTTCAGCAAATTTAGAGTTTGAAATTAAAGGAGTTAATGGTATAAGAAAAGCGACTCGAGTTATAAATGCTGGAGACAGTCTATATGAGCTTTCAGGATCTCTGAATGAATATCAGAATTTTGTTGTCGCTAATATAAATGGTTTAAAGAACATTATTGAATTCACTAATGGTGTTACAATATCAGTTGGAGAGGTGACAAATTCCAAAAATATTGAAGAGCAAATTAGAAGAATTCAAATTAGAGAAACGATAAAGACTCATATTGATAGGGAAAGAGAATTATTCAATGAAGGGATAAAAGTCTTGTCATTATTTTTTATCGATGAAGTAGCAAAATATAAACAATATGATTCAAATGGTAAAGCTGGGAATGGTGAATATGCCGACATTTTTGAAGAAGAATATAATTCCTTGATCAGTCCATGGCAAACTCGAATTAATGAAGATAAATATTATGAGTATTTATTTGGTTTAAGAGCAGAAAATACTCATGCTGGCTATTTTTCTATTGATAAAAAGAGTAATCGCATAACAGAAAGTAAGTTATCAGATAAAAAAGAAAAAATCTCTGATGATGTTGATGCGTATGATTTGATTATGAAAGATAAAGAGCGACTCTTAGATTTAAAAGAACCTGTCAGATTTATATTTTCCCATTCAGCGTTGAGAGAAGGGTGGGATAATCCCAATATTTTTCAAATATGTACTTTAAAACAAAGCGGTTCTGATATTCGAAAACGACAAGAAGTTGGTCGTGGTCTTAGACTTTGTGTTAATAGTCTGGGAGATAGAATTGATTCTAATTCCGTAGGCGAGGATGTTCATAAAATTAATGTTTTAACCATAATTGCTAATGAGAATTATGATTCTTTTGCTAAACGATTACAGGCAGAAATTGCAGAAATTGTTGCACATCGACCTTTCTTGATTACTACCTCTTTGTTTTTAAATAAAACATTACAATCAGAAGATAATCAAATGACAATTAATTTTGATAATAACACTTCTACGGCGTTAATACATTCTATGATCAAGAATGATTATATAAACAACGATAATTCATTAAGCGAAAAATATTATGAAGATCTCAAATCAGGAAGTTTTGTTGTATCAGATCAATTTGCACCTTACAAATCATCAATAATTAAAATTCTTGATAGTATCTATTCTCCAAACGCTATTACAATTGTGAATGCTAATGAGGATAAAAAAATAAAATTAGAAATTAATGAGAATAAACTTCAGATGAAAGAATTTAAAGCTCTTTGGAGTAAAATCAATCAGAAATCAGCATATATTGTTGATTTTGATACAGATGAATTAATACAAAAAGCAATACAGGCTTTGGATAGAGAATTAAGAATATCTGAGGTTTTTTATAAGATAGAAAAAGGAGAAATGTCTCATATTAATTCAAAGCAAGAACTAGAAGAGGGTATTTCTTTTAAAAAATTAGAATCTGAAACAAAAAAAGTAAATACAGAAATAAATTCTAGTGTAAAATATGATTTGATTGGTAAGATTGTCAATGAAACCAGTTTGACCAGATATGCAGTCTGCCAGATATTAAAAGGAATTCAATTACCCGTTTTTCAACAATTTTCCAGTAACCCTGAAGAGTTTATTATAAAATCATCCAATATTATTAATGAACAAAAAGCCACAGTCATTATTGAACATATCCGTTACGATAAGCTTCAGGAAGTACATTCTATGGATTTATTCACTGCTCCGAATCTTAAAGATATTTCGGTGATTAATCCATTAGCAACAGATAAACATTTGTATAATTACTTGATAAGTGATTCTCAAACTGAAAAGAAATTTGCCAATGAATTAGATAAAAGTAAAGAAGTTGCAATTTATGTAAAACTTCCAAAATCCTTCTATATCAATACTCCTGTAGGAAAATATAGCCCTGACTGGGCAATTGCTTTTAATGAAGACAGCGTTAAACATATTTATTTTGTTGCTGAAACAAAGGGAGACCTCTCCTCTATGCAACTTCGAAAAATCGAAGAGTTGAAGAAACATTGTGCCCAAAAACATTTTGCAGAAATCAGCTCAAATACAGTCAGATATGCTATCGTTGACAATTATGAAACTCTTATGAATGAGGTGATGAAGTGATAACAGATATAAATGAAAAGAATATGGGAACAGGATCTTTTTAAAGGTTTTTTTATTGCAAACATTTATGAATCACTATATAAATCAATAAAAAGTTATTATATATAAACCATCCAAGAAATCGCAAAAAAGTAAAATAAAATATGCTTTTTACCAAAGAAACACTCCGCTTACTCTCTTAGTACCCCTTACTTGCTCTCTACTTGACTATTTAATTGATAGGACTTAGATAAATAGCTTAAAAAAATGATAAAATTCACGAACCGAAACTATAAAGTATCTCACAAAAAGCGAAGAAGTGTTTAAGTGATATCAATTAAGAGGTGGAGAGAGAGTGGAGTGAGTGTGAAGAGGGAGCCATCTGATTAAAAAATCTGAGAAAAGTCTATAATTTGTTATTTGATATTTACTTTTCCCAGATAAAGAGATTGTGGCATTTTTTGAGGGTTAAAAAGTGAATTATTACTTGACATTTCTGACAAAACAGATTATTGATTTTAGCAGGAGAATTGATGAATAATCTTGAAGCAAGAGCACAGTTTGAGCAAATCCAGGATTTACGGGAAAAATTGAATTTTGCGCAGGATATTTGCAAAAAGTTGAAACATCAGTTGAGTGGAGAAGAACTCTTTAAATATTATCATTTTATTGCAATGAATGCACATTTCCCAGATTTGGAAGATCTTCGAGCAGAAGCTTTGGAATGGTTAGGTAATTACTATTATTATCAGTCTGATTTTGAGATTGCCCTAGATACTCTTTATGAAGCCGTTCAATTGTTGGAACAAAAAAAAGGTTCACAAATATGGTTGAATTGTCTGAACAATATTGCGGTGATTTATAATGCGTTGGAACAAAAAGATAAATCTATTGAAGTCTATGAGAATTTATTGCAGTATCAACCGAAAGACACGAAAATATTCCAGAATTATGCTGATCTTTTGATCGATAAAAAAGAGTATGATCGGGCATTCAACTATATCAATCAAGGACTCAGTTTGATCGGAAAAGATGATGTTTCTGCTTATCTCGATATGCTGAATACCTTGTCAAACTATTATATGCATAATGGCCAATGTGAAAAAGCTTTGGATTTATTCAATGATAACCATTGGTCAATTGATCATTCAGCCACAGTCAGAACGCGCTGTTTTCACTATATTAATTATGCAGAAGTACTCAAAAAATTAAATCGAACCAAAGAATCTTTGCCTTATATCGAGTTTGCTATAAGGATTGCAGAAGAGCAACAGATGAACGAATTGCTCTATTTTTCATATTCGATTGCCATAGAAATTTATCAAGAACTTGAAATGTTTAAAGAGTTGAGCATTTATCTAAGGAAACTGCTTGATTTAAAAAGCAAGTTATATTCTTTTCAGAATGCGAGAAAAACTCAGGAGTTTCAGGAAAAGGCAAGAAAAGAGAAAATGCTGGCAGACTCAAAAGAAGTGGTGGATAAAACCAAACATCTGGCATCAATTGGTATCATGGCATCAGGTATTACTCATGAAATCAATCAGCCTTTGAATGCGATCATGATCGAAGCGCAAACTCTTTTGTTTAAAGATGATGCTGAAAATATTTTGCCAGAATCATATCGCCAGCGGATAAATTATATTGTCGAAGGTGCTGAACGTATTTCGCATATTATCAAACATATACGCTCCTACTGGATCAGAAATGATTGGGTCGATAAAAAAGAATTTGAAGTCAATCATACGATAAATAATGCGATTGCGCTGATCAGCCAACAGATCAAAGCGCATGGCGTATTCCTGAAAATCAGACTAAGTCCTGTATCTCTCTTCATTCATGGAACACCGATCAGTCTTGAACAAACGATCATTAATCTGATCATCAATTCTGTGCACGCTTTAGACACAATTCAGCAAAAACAAAAGATCATTACCTTAAGCATTATTCATCGGGAAGGCAATGTCCTGATACATCTTGAAGATAACGGGCCAGGTATTGCCGAAGAAGATAAAGAAAAGATATTTGAACCGTTTTTTTCCAATAAAGACAAAAGTATTGGCTCAGGATTGGGTTTGACTTTAGTTCAAAACTTTGTTAAAGATTTGAATGGTCAGGTCTCAATCGTTAGTGAAAAGAAAAAAGGGGCACATTTTTTAGTGAAAATACCTTTATATAGAAAAGTAGAAAGATAGATTATTATGCGAATTTTACTGATCGATGATGATGAACTCAGTCGCAGAGCGATCAATAACTTTTTGATTGATCCTTTAAATCATGAGGTTGATTCCTTTGACAATTGCAGTGAAGCCTTTGCGTCTTATCAAAAAAAACGACATGAAGTAGTTATTTCAGATATACGGATGCCTGGCATGAATGGCATTGATCTGCTGAAAGCAATTAAAGAGCTAGATACAGAACATTTAACTGAAGTCATTCTGATTACAGGCTTTGGCGAGTTGGAAACCAGTATTGATGCCTTGCGTTTAGGTGCGTATGATTATATGCTGAAACCGGTGAGTATCAAAGAACTGGACTTTGTGATCAAGAAGATTGAATCGGAAAAGCACCTCAAAGCAGAGAATAAACAACTCCATGAACATCTAAATGAAGAAGTGAATCGTAAAAATTCTACCATTGAAAAGAAAATGCAACAAATGGAAATGCTTTATTCTGATTTGTTTGATCACAAGAAAATTGGTATTTTTTCTGCATCCATGAGAGAAATCGTTGATTTGAGCTTGGTCTTTCATCAACATCGTGATATTAATGTTTTGATTCAGGGAGATACGGGTACAGGTAAAGAGGTGATTGCACGCCTGATTCATCATGGTAAGGAAAAATCAGAGTTGCCTTTTATTTCGGTAAACTGCTCAGCAATATCAGCAACATTATTTGAATCAGAACTTTTTGGTTATGAAAAAGGGGCATTCACAGGTGCATCTCAATATGGTTCTATTGGAAAAATCGAAATTGCTCAGAAAGGGACTCTGTTTTTTGATGAAGTAGCTGATTTGCCTTTGGAAATGCAACCCAAACTGCTTCGTGTCCTTCAGGAAAAAGAGTTTTATCGGATCGGAGGGAAAACGCCGATTAAAAGTGATGTACGCTTTATTTTTGCGACCAATGCCGATTGTGAAGATCTTGTTAAACAAGGAAAATTCAGAAGTGATCTACTCTATCGTATCAATACAGGTAAGATTTTTATTCCACCATTGAGAGAACGGAAAACAGATATCCCTGCCCTTGCCTTTATGTTTTTAAATGAGATCTCTGAAAGTAAAGGAAAGAGCTTCAAAGAGATTTCTCCCAGCGCACTAAAACTCCTTGAATCGTACGAATGGAAAGGTAATGTCAGAGAGTTGAGGTCAATCATCGAACGTGCAGTGCTCATGTATGATGCAACGACGCTGGAGGCATATCATATATCATTTAACTCATCATCTTCCGATTTGACACGTGAGCTTTCTAAGGATATCTATCTTAAACTGCCAGAGCAACTCTTTCCTTTGGATGATATCGAATATGAAATCACTCGAAAGATCATTGAAAAATTTGATGGAAATATCAGTCAGGCGGCGCGTTATTTGAATATTTCATGGAGAAGACTGAAGCGATTGGCAAAAATGTAGTGATCAGTTGATGATCTTATCAATGTGATAAATCCTTATAATACCTGATATGATTGCATTTATGCAAAAACATGACGTGATGTGAAAAAAAGATTTGACAAATGAATGTGATCTTTGTAATTTTGTACTAATTAATGATGAAAAGGAAGATCATGATCAGAACATTTATCGCCTTTGATGTCGAAGAACAAGCGAAATCGCTGATCCATCAACTGATTGAAAAAGGGAAGAAGTCTTATCCCCAAAGAATAAACTGGACAGCAAAAAACAACATTCATTTCACTTTCCAGTTCATCGGAGATACTCATGAAAAAGATATTGATCCCATCAGTCGTCAATTATCGCTTTTAGCTGAGCAGACTCAGTCATTTATGTTGAATGACGCCAAGCTTGAATGGTATCCGTTTAATCAGAGTCCTTTGATTTGCCTGATGTATCAGTATCATCATCCTTTCTTGCAAAAACAGCATCGTCAGTTCAAAGATTTTCTTGCAGATTTAAACTATGATGTTGATCAGCGAAGATTGAACTTTCATTTGACCCTTGCACGAATTAAAGCAGATCAGATCCCCAATCAGCGGGTGTGGGACGAAGCTCTGCTCAATGAAATTAAACAAATTAAAATAAATAAAATATCTTTGGTCAAAAGTACGCTCAAGCCTTCAGGGGCAGTGTATGATTGTCTGGCTGGATTTTCTTTAAAGGAGGTATAAATGTCAGCAGATAAAGGTAAAGAAATGGCTTTGAAAGCAGCTATGTCACAACTTGAAAAAAAGTACGGTGTTGGAACTATTATGTATTTAGGAGATAGACCCAAAATTGAAGTGGATGTCATTCCTACAGGGGCTTTGAATCTTGATATCGCACTTGGCATTGGCGGTATTCCAAAAGGTCGTATTACTGAAATCTATGGTGCTGAAGCTTCAGGTAAAACAACATTGACCTTGCATATCGCTGCTGAAGCGCAGAAAAATGGCGGAACGGTTGCCTTTGTCGATGCAGAACATGCCTTAGATCCAGTTTATGCGCGAAATTTAGGGGTGAGTATAGAAAATCTTCTTCTTTCACAACCTGATGGTGGAGAACAGGCTTTGGAAATTGTTGAAGCATTGGTTCGTTCAAATGCCATTGATCTGATCATCGTTGACTCTGTCGCTGCATTAGTCCCTCGTCAGGAAATTGAGGGTCAGATGGGAGATAGCCATGTGGGTTTACAGGCACGCTTGATGTCTCAGGCTTTGAGAAAATTAACCGCGATTGTCAGCAAATCCAATACAGCTGTGATTTTTATCAATCAAACCCGTATGAAAATAGGTGTACCATCTTTTGTTAATCCTGAAACCACAACAGGTGGTGTTGCATTGAAGTTTTACTCATCTCTCAGAATGGAAGTAAGAAATGCAGGAAGCATCAAAGATGTGGCAGCGGGCGCTCAGGTCGTTGGAAATATTGCAAAAGTGAAAGTCGTAAAAAACAAGTTTGCGCCACCATTTAAAACTGTTGAATTCCCAATTATCTTTGGTAAAGGAATCTCAAAATTAGATATTATTCTTGATCTGGCGACGAATAAAAACATTATTCAAAAAGCAGGATCATGGTATGCTTATGAAGATGCAAAAATTGGTCAGGGTGCTGATAAAACCAAGCAATTCTTAATTGACAATCCTGATATATATAAAGTGATTGAAGATAAAATCAGAGCAGAATATGATTTTAATGCCATTCAGATGGATATGAATGAAGATATCACTGACGATTCCGAAGAATAAGAAATATTTAAGATTAGTAAAGGCAGATCAAAACATCATTGGGGTGCTCCCCGTGAAGAATCTGCCTTTTTCTTATCGTTTGAATTGTGATCCGCTTGCTGAAGAGAATGATCTGGAAATCAGTGAGAGTGAATTTAAACAGATCGAAGAAGATGCTTTTCGATATGCACAAACGCTACTCTTGGATTATTTGGCAGCCAGTGAGAAAACCGTCTATGATTGCAGAGATTTTTTAAAGCGATATGCAATACCATCAGATAGCATCGAAAAATTGATTGAATATGCTCAGGATAAGAATTATCTGTCTGATGAACGATATACAGAAATGTATATTCAGGAATGTTTGCTTTTCAACAAAAGTCCCGATGAAATTCGCTTCAAGCTGAAACAAAAGCGGATTAATGCGCAGATCATTCAAGATAAAATGAACGCTTTTTATCTCCCTGAAGTGAAACAGGAAGTACTACATTCGCTAATTGATAAGCTGATGAGCCAATATCAAACTTTATCAGAAAAACAGTGTTTTGAAAAATGTGCGACCTTTCTTTATCGTAAAGGTTTTAAGTATGAAGAATTTGAAAATATTTTGAAGGCAAAGATTTACAATAAAACTTGACGAAATAAGCATTGTTTTAAAATAATCTATTATGGAAAGACAATTGAGGTTTTAATGAAATTCAAATATTTGATTATTCTTATTTTCATTTCATTGAGTGTTTGTTTAAGCGCTGATATACAGGTTCATTTTAATAATAGTAAAGACAAATATACGATCAAAAGTAAAAAGATCGATGCGGCAGAATACTTTGCGATTGATGAACTGCAGAGAGTCTTCAAAGCAAGTAAGATTACAGAAGACCGAATGGAAAATCGTCTAACTGTGAATATGTATAATGAAATGATCAGTTTACTTATCAATTCATCATATCTTTCATTTCGAGGAACTGTATTCAACTTAAGTGCAGATATTATATTTGAAAATAATACATGGTATATTCCTGTTTCATTTCTTAAAAGCACTTTGCCACAGATATTTCCTCAAAAACTTAAATATAACAGCAAAACTGATGTTATCAATGCCGATCCTGTAAAAGATACAAGAGTGAAGGTGATTGTTTTAGATCCAGGGCATGGGGGAAAAGATCCCGGAGCAACAGGAAAGCTTAGTTTAGAAAAAGATATTACTCTGGATATGGCTTATTTAGTGAAAGAAAAGCTTGAAAAGCAGTTAGATGGTGTGAAAGTGCTATTGACCAGAAGTAGGGATGAATTTGTTTCTCTACAGGCAAGAACTCAATTTGCCAACAATCAGCATGCGCATCTGTTTATTTCATTGCATTGTAATGCAGCATTAGCAAAGACTTCACAAGGTATAGAAACATTCTTTTTATCTACTGCCAGAACGACAGAATCACGAGCTGTCGAAGCACTGGAAAACTCTGTGGTAATGACTTATGAAGGCGGTCAGGAAGCTGTAAAGAATTATGATGATTTGCAGATGATTTTAGCTGATTTGCATCAAAGTGAACAACTTGAAGAAAGCAGTAACCTGGCATTAAGACTTCAATCTTCATTGATTGAATCGACAAATGGGGTAGATCGTGGTGTCAAACAAGCAGGTTTTTATGTATTAAGAGGTGCCTTTATGCCATCCGTACTTGTCGAACTTGGCTTTATCTCTAATGAGGAAGAAGAAAAGAAACTCATAGATAAGAACTATCAGCAGACTTTGGCGGATTCGATTGTTAGAGGAATCAAGAGTTTTAAGCAAAAGTACGATTTCATTGAATAAATAAGTTGATTTGGAGTGATAATGCCGATTTTTAAAGAAATATTTAATAAAGAAACCAAACTCGACTCAAAAATCTTTTTAAGAGAATTAATCAATGCCTACTCAATTGTAGTCAATAAGAGAATGATTCTTGAAATCACTAAAGGAAAAATTAATGAGATACTGCCTAAACATCAGCTATATTTTTTGGAAAAGATTGATGATGTTTATTGTTATACTGAAGATCAGAACATTGCTGTCTCCGCCCAATCACGCCTGATTAACTGGCTTTATCAGAATCAGAGTTTTTTAGAACTAAATGGTGGGGTGAGTGAATATATAAAAATGGAAATGAAAGAGCTGGAAGAATTTTCTCCAAGTATCATTTTCCCTGTTTTACTACATAATTATATCCCTTCAATCGCAATATTCAGCGGACCAAAAATGAAGGATGGAACTAAGGATTTTTTTCAAACAGTTTTTCAACTTACTGCTCTTGCTTATGAGAGTGTGGAACGTATCGATCGAGAAATCAGGCAGTTAGATAATAACTATCAGCAGAAGAAAATGATCATGGTCGGAAGAATGGCATCTTCCATTGCTCATGAAATTAGAAATCCGCTTACTTCGATTAGAAGCTCAGTTCAGTTAATTGAGGGTTTTTTAGAACAAAAAGAGATCAAAAATATTGCTCATAATGTCATTCAAGAAGTCGATCGAATCAATCATATCACACAAGATTTGTTGAATTTTGCAAAACCAAGACAGTTGAATATTGTTGAGGTAAATCTGACTGAAATGATCAGGAAGATTTTATCGTTAAATGAACAGCTGTTGAGAGAAAAAAGTATTCAAATGATGTTTAAGTATGACGCTGCAAAGAAATGGTTAGTTAAAGGTGATCAGGACTCGTTAATACAAGTTTTGAGTAATTTTATGAATAATAGTATTGAGGCGATGGAACTCTCAGCTGAAAAAGTATTGAGTATAGAGCTTATTTATCACAATGAATTCGAAGGAGAACTGTGCTGGAAAGATAGCGGATGCGGAATTCAATTGGACACACTTGAGCATGTAACAGAACCGTTTTTTACAACTAAAACTTCTGGGACAGGACTAGGACTGGCAATTGTAAAACAAATACTTGATCAGCATAACTACGAAATGAGTATCAAATCTAAAGTGGGTAAAGGGACATCAATAAATATCCGATTTCACTTTTCAGAACAAAGTAAAAAATGGTAATCAAGATGGGTAAACTTTTAATTGTTGATGATGAGCCGAATATAAGATCAATTTTGCATGTATTGTTTTCTAAAGAAGATTATCAGGTAAGTACTGCAGAAAGTGGAGAAATTGCGCTTCAACTGGCGGAACAACAGATGTTTGACGTTGCTGTCCTGGACATCAATTTGCCTGGTATGAATGGAATTGAGACGATGAAAGCTTTACAGAGGATACAATCAAACATCAGTTTTGTATTTATCACTGCACATGGTACGGTATCAATGGCAGTCAACGCAATAAAAAACGGGGCTTTTAACTTTGTGGCAAAGCCATTTGATAATGATGAGTTATTGAGTATTGTAAAAGCGGCATTTCAGAATAAACAGTTGAAAGATAGAATTTTAGCACTTGAGAGTCAAGTGAGACTGGAAGATCCATTTCATGAAATTATCGGTCAGTCAGCTTCACTAAAAAAAGTGCTTCGTTTAGCTGAAAAAGTGGCAAATACAGATTTAAACTTATTGATAAATGGTGAATCAGGTACTGGGAAAGAACTGATTGTTCGTGCGATTCATAAATTATCACCGAGAAAAGATAAACCAATCATTCCAGTGAACTGTGCTGCAATTCCACAGAATTTGTTTGAAAGTGAGTTTTTTGGTCATACTAAGGGTTCTTTTACAGGGGCACTTTCTTATCGCATGGGCAAATTCAAAGAAGCCGATGGTGGTACACTTTTTTTAGACGAAATCGCTGAAATGCCTTTGGAATTTCAAGCCAAGTTATTGAGAGTACTTGAAAGCGGTGAGATTACTCCTGTTGGCGAAAATAAACCAACTCAATGCAATGTCAGAGTGATCGCTGCGACAAATAAAAATCTGGCAGAACTCGTGGAAGAGAAGATTTTTCGGGAGGATCTATACTATCGTTTGAACATCTTTCAGATTGAGATGCCTCCACTAAGAGATCGTATTGAAGATATTCCTCTGTTGTGTCATTATTTTCTAAAAAACCATAAGCATCTTGAAATTTCAGATGAAGTGATGCAATTGTTTAAACAATATCCCTGGTATGGGAACATCCGAGAATTACGCAATGAAATGCAAAGAATTTCCATTCTGGCGGATTCTAAAGTTTTACCAGAACATCTTTCAATCAAAACAAACCATATTCATCAGGAAACATGTGAAATACAGGAAGGATTTTCTTTAAGTAAGGAAATCGAAAAGATTGAGAAAAAGTACTACCAGACAGCGATGAAAAAAAACAACAATAACAAAGCACTGGCTGCAAAAATGCTCGGTGTATCATATAGAACTTTTAACTATCAGTGGACAAAATTTCAGGAAGAGTACTAAAAGGAAGGTAAAGATGAAACTTAAAATAATGTTAATGCTTGTACTACTGCTGGGTGTATTTCTATCAATATTTGCTTTTGAAGCGAAATATCAGACACCTGGCGGAAAGATTGAAGAACTCTTTAATCGCCCATACCATCCTTCTGTTAGCGTTTATCAGAAGCTCAATAAAAAGATGATCAAAGAACGAACACTATATATGCCTCTTGATTTTTTGGCGGAACCAATCGTTCACTTAGCAGGGATTGATATATATGAAAAGAACAGATCAGGTATTCGATCAACTTTTTTTACAAAATTTAGCATTGCTGATTTGTATTCTGATTCTTCACTTACTGTACCTTTACCTGAAAATGCAGTGTTTGGTTCAGATATCCCCTCCTATGATGGGAAAAAAGCCTTAGTACAGGAATATACCAAAGATGAAATCAAGCTCTGGTTGGTTCATGTTGATTCCGTGTATAGCGACAGTACTGGCCAAAAGAACCCTCAAGTGACGCTTTTACTTAATTCGGGGATCAATCAGGCAATGGATGATTATATTCAGTGGATGCCAGATAATCGTCATGTATTGATTAGTATGCGTGTTGAAAATACAGTTAAACCTGATATGACAATTGCTCTTCCTCAGGGACCAATTGTTTTAGAGAGTTCAGGTAAGGAATCCCAAAACAGGACTTTCCCAAATTTATTAAAAAACCAAAGGGATGAAGAGTTATTTGAATATTATGCTCAATCACAACTCTGTCTTTTAGATATCACTGATGGGAGTATAAAGAAAGTATTTGATCCAATGATTTTGTATGATCTTACAATATCACCAGATGGACGTTTTTTACTGGCAAAGGAGATACTAAAACCCTATTCCCGCAAAGTGAATTATTACTATTTCCCTTCTCAATGGATTGTTTTGGATTTAGAAAACCAGACTAAAACTATTCTTAATCGTACGCCAGTGATTGATGATCTCAAAGCAGGTTGGGTACAGAAAGGGGTTCGCTATTACTGGTGGAATAGCAATAGCGAACATAATATCTTTCAGTTAGTGACTTTAGATGACGGAAGCCCTGAAAATAATAATTCTTTTAAAGATGAAGTGCTTGAGGTGGAATATCCTTATGTTATCGGAGAACAGGCAAAATTACAATTTTTATACGAAGAAAGCAATCCTCAGTTAAAATCAAAAAGCATTTACAAATCAAAGAACAACAGAATTTCTACGATAAATTATATCAATGATGATGTGATGCTGGTCATGGAATACAACTGGAAAAATAAATGGAGAAAATCATTTTTAGCCAATACCAAGAATTACAAACAACATATTATCTTTGACCGAAGTTCCGAAGAACGTTATGACTTACCAGGTAATATTGTTTTTAAAACAGATAAAAGAGGAAATTCGATACCTGTCATTCAAGACACCTGTATCTTTTTTATCGGGAATGGTTTAAGTAGTGATAGCCGAAAACCTTTTATCGATCAGCTAAATCTGTACACATTTCAGAAATCCAGACTCTATGAGTTTGATGAATCAGATTATGTCTCAATAATCTCAATCCATGATGAAAATGACTTAAGCCTTCTTATCTCAAAAGAAAATCCTGATACTCCTTCAAATTTATATACATACAGTATCAAAGATTCATTACTTCAGGCAATTACAAAGTATTCTGATAATATTCCAGAGTTAACTCAGCTTCAAAAAAGAGTGATTAAATATCAACGTGCAGATGGTGTGCAACTCACGGGATTGCTGTATTTACCTTCTGATTATCAGCCAGGAAACAGACTTCCTTTGATTATGTCTGCCTACCCACAAGAATATTCAGATCCCGAAACTGCAAGTCAAAGTACCAAAAGTGATAAAAGATATCATCGGCCATGGAGTTCATCTCCTTTATATTTCTGTTTGGAAGGATTTGCTGTGTTGGAGGATGCCTCATTCCCAATTATCGGTGATCCACAAACAGTCAATGATACATGGATGTCTCAGGCAATATCAAATGCACATGCCGCAATTCAGTATTTGTCTCAAGAAGGCATTGTTGACAGTGAACAGGTAATCATTCAGGGTCATAGTTATGGTGCATTTATGGTTTTAAATCTTTTAGCACATTCAGATCTATTTGCGGGTGGAATTGCTCGAAATGGGGCATATAATCGAACACTAACACCTTTTGGTTTTCAGAAAGAAAGAAGAAATCTGTGGGAAGCAAAATCAGTTTACCTTGAATTATCGCCATTTTTATATGCGGATCAGATAAAAAAACCATTATTACTGATTCATAGTATGGAAGATACAAATCCAGGTACTTTCCCGATTCAAAGTCAAAGATTATTTGAAGCACTTGAAGGTCTTGGAAAAGATTGTCGATTTGTACAATTACCTTTGGAAGATCATAGTTATTCAGCAAAGGAAACACATTTACATTTGCTTTGGGAATACCGCGAGTTCTTTAAGAAAGTACTAAAAAAATAAGATATTCCGATAAAGGAGGAAAATTTGAAAAAGCTTTTATTCGCTCAACTTCTCTTTATTATTTGCCTGAGTTTAAATGCTTATCAATGGACATATCACTTTGAACAACCAGACATAATTGATGGCAAAGTGATGATGAATTCTTGTGTTCAAAATATCAGAAACTTTGATCCTGCGATTGCTATTAAGCCAGTGAGACTGCTATTACCCTATCAGCAATCAGCAACTTCCTTACAAATCACTTACTCCAATCCTGTAGAACTTGATGGTGAATATGAAATCAAACCTGTTGCTCCTGTCGGTAGAATTTCAGTCGAACCTACTCAAATTAGAATGATGTACTCTTCTGTTTATCAAAAGGATGAGTTTTATCCTGCAAAAACAAGAAGTAATGATTTCCGAATGCAGTATAAAAATGGGCATCCTATATTAATTACAAATGTATTTCCTGTAGAATATAACCCAGTCAGTAAGAAAATCAGATATTACCAAAATATCACTTTAAATATTGAAACTGAAACTCAGATTCAGAGCTTGTACAGACATGATATCAGAATTGAGAAAGCAATTAAAGTATTATTGGATAATCCTGATTTACTTGATTCATATCCACAAACACAGCGAAATGAGGATGATTATGATTATTTGGTCATCAGCCCGAGTATTCTTCTGAATAATTTAGGATCATTGACCAGCTTCAATCTTTCTCGTGCTTTAAAAACAAAAGTGACGACAAAAGAAGAGATTGTAAATTCAATGATGGGGATTGATACTCCAGAAAAGATTAGAAATTATATTAAACAGGAATATATTGATCATGGCATTCAATTTGTTCTCTTAGCAGGAGACAATGAACTTCTTCCACATCGTGGTTTCAGATCACAGATTATGGATTATGGTATAGATAATTATGATGAGACAGATATCCCTGCTGATATGTATTTTTCCTGTCTGGATGGAACCTGGAAAAATGAAGGCAGTGAGTATTATGGAGAATCTGGCTCAGAAGACCTTTTCTATGAAGTTTATACCGCTCGTTTTGCAGTTGACTCAGCGAATGAAATGGACAATTTATCTGTGAAGACTATTAATTATTCTTTAAGTCCTGTAAATAATAGTATTACAAATAATTTACTGGTCGGTGAACATTTATGGGGACCTCCTCAGTTTCCAACAGATACTTGGGGACAAGCATATATGGATGAGTTTTTAGGAGAATGCACTGCAAATAATTATACAACCCAAGGCTTTACAGAAAACTGGAATACCGAAACTCTATATGATGTCGATGGGGAATGGCAAGGAAGTGATCTTATTAATATTATCGAAGAACATCGTCCTGTGTGGATTGATCATTTAGGTCATTCCAACGTCACCTATAATATGAAATTAGGCAGTAATAGCGTAAATAACAATAATTTTACAAACGATGGTGTAAATGAAAATTATTTCATCATCTATTCTCAGGGTTGCTATTCAGGATCCTTTGATAATCGTGATCCTAATGGTTTTTACTACAATGAAGACTGCATTGGTGAAAAATTTACTACAATTGCTAAGGCAGCCGTTGCATATATTGGTAATTCTCGCTATGGTTTAGGTTCCCCTTA
Organism: uncultured Candidatus Cloacimonadota bacterium; assembly: GCA_964573665.1. GTDB lineage: Bacteria > Cloacimonadota > Cloacimonadia > Cloacimonadales > WRIO01 > JAGOCT01. Next base: position 94,974 of record CAZNKI010000004.1, read on the forward strand.
TGATACGAATGGTTCTGGACAAGTTTTTCATCGTTATTTCCATGATGCGCTTTTTGCGAATCAAATACATTCTGTAGAGATGATGAATGCTTATTCAAAAGAGATTAACGCATCACTGATTCTTGAGACAAATATTTACTTAGAACCATATTTTGGTCAATGTAAATGGATCGCTTACTGTGTGAATGTACTGGGTGATCCTGCCTTATCTATATGGACAGCTCCTGCTCAGGAACTTGATCTTGTGTTAGCCGATAGTATAAGTCTAGATAATCCATATAATTTTACGACACTTCCTTATGCTCAGATTGCTTTTTATAATAGTGCCAGCTCTTATGTACTTAGTGCACAGGCAGATTCGATGGGATACTTTTCTCTCTTTGATGCTTTCCCAACTCTAAGCAACCATTTATCTCAAAATGCTCAGGATACTTATTATTTGTCAGTAAAATCAGATAACTATTATCCCTATAAAAAAACACTTCATGTGAATACAACAGCAAATGACTTAACTCCAGAAGTGGCGCAGTTCGTTAATGTGAATAATTACCCTAATCCTTTTAATCCAAGTACCACAATATCATTTGACCTGTCCAAAGATGCTTTTGTCAATCTCAGTATCTTCAATGCCAAAGGACAAAAAATAAGCACTCTGATCAATCAATATCTTGTTAAAGATCATCATCAAATCAAATGGAATGGTCAGGATGAACAACAGAACAGCTTAGGGTCAGGGATATATTTCTATAAGTTATCTGTTGGAGAGAAACAAATTATCAAAAAGATGTTGTTATTAAAGTAAGATCTTAAATTCAGGCATTTGATCTGATCTTCATTTCAGATGCCTGATTTGTTAGTATGTCGAAGGAAAGGAAAAAGAATGACTTTTCGAAGTTTTTTTACTTTGTTTTTTATTAGTATTTCATGGTTTATGTTTGCTGAGGAATCAGAAATATTTCATCCGAATGAGTTTGATCAGAAGGATTATTATTTATTAAAAAGTGTGAAATTTGTTGATATTGCACTTAAATATCGTGCAGAACAAGATAGTTTATCTCCTTTAGCAAGTGAGGTTCCTTTTCTTGTTCATTCTCCTCAATCGAAAGTATTTCTGGCAAATGGGGTAAACGCTGAGGAGTTTAAAAAAATAAAAGCGTTTAGTGTATTTTTATACAGTAATATCGCTTATCGTGATTATCCATGGGGACAATTAACAACACATACCGATTATCAATATGAATATCAAGGGCAAAAATTACCCGCTCTTTATGTGGATTCATTGAAATGGAATCTCAAAAAAGAAAGCCCTGAACAGAATATGAAACTCATCCTGTTCTTAAGCGAGCAGATCTATCAGCATTTCTTCAGAATGAATTATACAGCTTATCCTCCTTTACCTGATCGTCAGTACCCATTACTGGATGAAGAAAACAGAGCTTTAGCCACATTAGAAACGAATATTTTGATTAAGGCATGGGAAAAAAGCCTGATTGAAGAAAATGATCAATGCCTTGATTTACTGAAACAGTTTTATGTATTGAGAAAATCTCGTTGGACAAAAAATAGAAGTTTCATTATGCCCTTTGAACAAAATGAAGAGATGAGATTGGGTTATTCTGCTTTTCAGGCTCATGAGCTAATTCAATATTTCAGAGAGTACCAGGATTCACTTTCTCATAAAGATGAAATTAATTATTTTCGTAAAAACTTTGCTCTGACGATTCCTTTGGTCAATCAGTATCAGTCATTGGCATTACTTTACAAAGAAAATGCCATTTCTCTACATAAAATGACTAATGAGCGCTTGAGAATGAATGGTTTGATGCAGTTGATGATTTTTAAACAATTGGATTGGAAAATTCAAGAAATGAATCGTCGTGATTTATGGTATGTATTAAATGATAAAATCGTTTTGAGTGATTCTTTAGAAAAAGTAATGCTGAGTCAACTTCTGGAAGATGATCTTTATAAGCAAATAAAGTTGCAGGTTAAAGAACAGAATGACGCTTATCAAAAAACTTATCAGGTATATGATGAACTGCATCAGCAAAACAATGCGCGTAGATTTATCTTAAATTTTGATCATCCTGCAGATGAAATGACTTCCTCAGAAAATATTGAGTATCGAATGGATGAAGGGAAAAACAGAATATTACCCAATACAAATCGCTATTCAATGAAAAGTCCATGGATTGATTTTAACTCCAATAATCTTAGTTTTAAAAAAATCTATGATGTAAGAAATAAGAAACTGCAATGGAAAACAAATGAACCTTTTGAATTATTCGCCGATTATAAATTAATTAATTTAACTGACTCATTGAAGTATGATTATAATTACTTAGCTGTAAAATCAAAAGATTTTAATCTCACAATTGATTCTCCTGGTTCATTGCAAATAAAGAATAATGAGATTATTATCAGTTTAGCATCAAGAATACGATATTTTGCTGATGAAGAATGGTGGCAGAAACTTGATGATCTGAGTTTCAAACTGATGCAAAAAGGGGTGCCTGTGGATTGGTTTGTGAATCAGGTGAATCATCCTGATTTCAAGGTTTATCTGAGTATGAAACGCTATTTTACATCTATGCCTGAACATCGCGTTCAAAGAGGTGAAGTGAGTTTAGATGCATATATGAAGAACTTCGGAGTGGATCAAAAAGTACTCAGAGGAGATGAATTTATTGATAAATATCAGAAAGTTTTGGAAAAAGCGGAACGAAAAAACGGAATACACTATGAACTGATCATGGCAATTCTTGCTATTGAATCGGATTATGGCAATCCTCGGTTCAAAGGGTCTTTTTATACGTTCCCAGCTCTTGTTTCTCAATTTCTTTTGCTCCCTCGACGAGAACGCTTTGCGATAAATGAACTTGAAGCGCTATATAAGTTTTCAAAAATAACGCAGAAAGAACCATATCATTTTATTGGCTCCTATGCTGGCGCTGCAGGATGGGGTCAATTTATCCCTTCTTCGATGAATGCCTTTTTCCTTGATTCAAATAATGTATTCTCTGATATAGATATCTATAGTTTGGAAGATAATATCGTTAGTATTGAGAACTATTTATTTAAAAATGGTTTATCAAAAAAGAATATCGATAATCCAGAAAGCAGATACAAAGCGGTTTATTCATACAATCACAGTGATTCTTATGTGAAAACGGTTTTGTATATGTATGATCAGTTGAGAACGAAACGATTTAACAAAATCAGGCCAGAACCATTTATTGAATAGGTGAATGAATTGCAAAAGAATTTGAGAATGACCCCTGTGAAATATTTAAAAGGAGTAGGCGAATTTCGTGCTTCGCTCCTGGAAAAAATCGGGGTGGTATCCATTAATGATTTATTGGAGTTATTCCCAAAATCCTATATTCAGCAGTCTTTTCATTACCATGTTCAGGAAGATGACATCGATACCTATGTATCCATGATTGCAGACATTTATGAAGCTAAAGAAAGAAGAACAAATTCAGGCAGCACTCAGTATATTGTCACTCTGTTTGACGGTAACCAATTTATTGATTGTATCTGGTTTCAGTATGGGAAATGGATTACCAAGGTGTTTCAGGAAAGTAGCCGTGTATGGGTGGCTGGGATGCTGGGTAATTTTAATGGAAAATATCAATTGATTCATCCTCAGTATGAAGTACTCAATGAACGAGAAACTCTCAATGACTTTTGGAAAAGCAGAAATGTCTTGCCTGTGTATCCTGCAGTCGCTAATTTATCGCAATCTTTAATTAGAAACATCATTTACAATGCTTTTGAAATGTATCATGAATCAATCGACGAAACGCTTTCTGAAGAAATCATAAAATCCTCAAACTACCAACCACGTAAAGTGGCTTTGCAAAAAGTTCACTTTACCTTAAATCCCGAACATATCGAAGAAATAAAAGATCGCTTTGTTTTTGAAGAATTGTTTTATCAGCAGTTGATGATGCTGAATAACAGAAGTAAAAGAGAACATGCAGAAAAGAAACATCATTTTTCTTTAACAAAGACTTATACCGGTCTTTTGATGGAAAAATTACCTTTTCAATTGACCAATGCACAAAAAAGGGTGATCGAAGAAATTTTCTCTGATATGTGTTCTGAAAAACAAATGAATCGTTTGCTTCAAGGTGATGTCGGATCAGGAAAAACAATTGTCTGTCTCTTTGCTATGCTTTTGGCAAAAGAAAACAACTATCAGTCAGTTCTGCTTGCACCTACAGAAATACTGGCGGAACAGCATTTCAAAACGATTTCTTCGCTCACTGAAGGAATGCCGGATTTAAAGATTGGCTTGCTTACGGGAGGTGTCAGTAAAGCGAAGAATGAACTTAAAAAGCAAATCAGTAATGGCGAAGTGGATATTGTTGTCGGAACTCATGCTTTAATTCAGAAAACAGTAAATTTTAAAAATCTTGGCTTTATCGCTGTGGATGAACAGCATCGCTTTGGGGTTCAGCAGAGAGCAGATCTGTCAATACGGCATGATCAGCCTGAAATCTTATATTTATCGGCGACACCTATTCCTCGTTCTCTGGCATTAACCGTCTTTGGTGAACTGGATGTCTCAATACTCAATGAACTGCCTCCCACCCGAAAACCGATAAAAACCAAATGGATTCGTGAACATGATAAAGCGAAAGCCTATGTTGAAATTGAAAAAGAAATCATCGCAGGCAGACAAATTTACATTGTATGCCCTTTAATAGAAGAATCTGAAAAGAGTGATTTAATGGCTGCTGAGACACTTTTGCTAGATATGCAGAGAAAATACTTTCCTCAGTATATTTCGGCGCTCCTGCATGGGAAAATGAAGAATCAGTATAAAGATGAAGTGATGAATCGCTTTAAAAATAATGAAATACAGATATTAATTTCGACGACTGTAATCGAGGTCGGGATCGATGTCCCCAATGCCTCAGTGATGATGGTGGAGCATGCCGAACGCTTTGGATTGGCACAGCTTCATCAGTTGAGAGGCAGAGTGGGCAGAGGCGCTGATCAGTCATATTGTTATCTGGTTTCCTATCGTCTTTCTGAAATCGGAAAAGAACGTTTAAAAGTTATGGAGCGAACCAATGATGGATTTGTCATTGCTGAAAAAGATTTGGAATTGAGAGGACCTGGAGAATTTTTCGGGAAACAACAATCGGGCTTGCCAGCGTATAAGTTTGCCAATTTGGTCTTGCATCAGGATTGTTTGAAGAGAGCAAGAATTCAGGCTGAAGATATTATTGAACGTGATCCCGAGTTTTCTGATCCTCAAAATGAAGTGATCAGAAAAAACTATGAACTCTATTATGCCCATAAAGAAAATCTGCTGGATTATTGAGCAGGAAAGATAAGGTCATTTTGGCAAATATCTATTATTATCATATCGCTTTAGCAGTGAACATAAATGCAGAACTGACTTATATGTCAGAAAAAGAACTCTCGATGGGCTCTCGTGTGATCGTCAGTATGGGTAAACGTCTGATGACAGGTGTCGTTTGGAAAGAGCTTTCAGTTCAGGATGTTGATTCAAAGCGAAGATATAAAAAAGTGATCGAAGTTGTTGATCAGACAGCGATATTAAATCATGATCTGATTCAGTTATGCGAATGGATGAGTACTTATTATAGAGTAAATGCAGGATTTGTCATTGATACGATGCTCCCATTGTCTCTTAATCTTCAGATTCAGATGAAGATCAGAGTCAAAGAAGGTAAATTTTCACAGGATTGCCAAAACACTTTACAGCAAAATCAATCCTATTCAGATTTTTCAGAAACGCTACAGTCACTCTTTAATCACCTTTTAAATAATTATTTGGCGATTGATTCATGGGTAGAGATAGATGAGTTTAGAAAATATTATAAATCAGAGTCTTTTTTTCATGATATCGAATGGCTTGAAGATCATGATCTGATAGAAATTTTCAGACAATATGATGAAAAAGTGAAAGTGAAAGTAGCAAATTTTATACAAGTCTTGAATATTGAACAATTGCCATTATTGACTACAAAACAACAGGAAGCGTACGATATCATCTGTTCCTTTGGTAATGACTTTCCCTTATCAAAAGTAGCAGATACGATTAGTTATAGTATTGTAAAAGCCCTGAAAATTAAAGGTTTGATTCAGATCATCCCAAAGAACATTCAAGATGATCCATATCCTTTTCCCAATGAAAGGAAAATCAGGAATATTACTTTAACACAACAACAAAAGGACGCGATCTTACAGATTTCTCCATACATTGAAGAACAGCGTTTTAAAACCTATCTGATTTTTGGGATTACGGGTAGTGGAAAAACTGAAATCTATATTGAATTGATATTACGCACACTCAATCAGGAAAAAAATGCCTTGATGCTGGTACCTGAAATCTCTTTGACCCCTCAGATGGTGGAAAAATTCTATCATGTTTTTGGCGAAGATATTGCAGTGCTTCATAGTAGTTTGAATGATCGGCAACGCTATAATCAATGGAAAAAGATAAAGAATCAGCAATGCAGGATTGTGATTGGTGCTAGAAGTGCGGTTTTTGCTCCATTGTCAGATATTGGGTTGATTATTGTGGATGAAGAGCATGAGACCTCATACAAACAGGATAATCGTCCTGCATATCAGGGGCGTGATGTCGCTGTCATGAGAGCAAAGATCAATCATTGTGTTTGTGTGCTGGGAAGTGCAACCCCCTCTCTTGAAAGTTGGTATAATGCCAGTCAAGGAAAGTATGATCTCATCAAACTCACTGAAAGACCATATACAGCACGTCTGCCCAAAGTACATATTGTCGATATGAAAGATGAAGGACCTGAGACCCTTATCTCCACTTATTTGAACCAAAAGATATTAGAAACATTAGAAAAAAAAGAGCAGGTGATTCTTTTTCAAAATCGTAGAGGTTATGCTTCATACATTCAATGTTTGAAATGTGGCGCTTTATTCAAATGCTCTGAATGTGATATCAGTATGAATTATCACAAATATGATGATGAACTGGTCTGCCATTATTGCGGAAAAAAGGAGAGAGTCCCTCGAAAGTGCAATGAATGCGGATCTTATATGTTTTCCTATGGTTCAGCAGGAACAGAACAAATTGAGGGCTATCTAAAAATGAGTTTTCCTGAAGCACGTATTCTGAGAATGGATAGCGATACTTCAAAAAAGAAAGATGCCTATGAATCAATGTTTCATGCGATGCGTAAAGGACATATTGATATTCTGCTTGGGACTCAAATGATCTCAAAAGGACTTGACTTTCCTAATGTCACTTTAGTGGGAGTAGTTTCTGCAGAAGTGACACTCAATGTACCTGATTTTCGTTCTGCAGAGAGAACCTTTCAACTGATGACTCAGGTCGCTGGTCGTTCAGGGCGTGGGGAAAAGGCAGGTGAAGTCGTCATTCAGACTTACAATCCTCAACATTATAGTTTAGTTTTTTCGTCACGACAGGATTTTGAGCCCTTTGCTCATGAAGAACTGGTCAATCGTCATGAACTGCTTTATCCGCCTTGGTCAAGGCTATCCCGATATTTAGTGGCTTCGCATGACGAAAAACAACTCTTGGCTGATATTGCTAAAAATCAGGATAAGGTGAAAAACATTCAAATGAAATACTATCCTCAGGAGGTTAGAATACTTGGATTCACTCCTGCTCCATTATCGAAGATCAATAACAGATATCGTTATCATTTAGTGATTAAAGCGCCTACTGTAGCTATAATGAAATCGGTTTTGGATGAGCTGGAATCATTGATCTCATTTCATGATAAAACCAAGATCAATCTTGATATTGATCCTATTTCACTTTTGTAGCATATCGTTGTGTGATCGAATCTCTTTATTATTAATGTATATCGGCATATTCTAGTATTTATAAAAAATTCCTTGATTTAAAAATCATAGCTTTTTAATTTGGCAATTAGAAATATAAAAATTAAGGAGTTTAACATGGCATTCAATCTTAGAAATCGTCATTTCCTCACATTAATGGACTTTAGTCCAAAAGAGATTAAATATTTGTTAGATTTATCTGCTGATTTAAAAAAAGCAAAATACGCAGGAACAGAACAACAAAAGTTAAAAGGCAAAAACATTGCTTTGATTTTTGAAAAAGATTCAACTCGTACCCGTTGCGCATTTGAAGTGGCTGCATTAGATCAGGGTGCTCATGTGACTTATCTTGGACCTTCAGGAAGTCAGTTTGGCAGTAAAGAATCTGTAAAAGATACAGCACGTGTTTTAGGTCGTATGTATGACGGTATCGAATATCGCGGTTTTGCACAGACAATCGTTGAAGAATTAGCTGAATATGCAGGCGTACCTGTCTGGAATGGCTTAACTACTGAAGATCATCCAACACAGATTTTAGCAGATTTCCTCACTATCCAGGAACATATCAACAAACCTTTAAACGAAGTTGTATTTGCTTATGCTGGTGACGGCCGTAATAATATGGCAAACGCTTTGATGATTGGTGCAGTTAAAATGGGTATGGATTTCAGAATTGTAGCGCCTAAATCATTGTTCCCAGAAGCTGAATTAGTTGAAAAATGCCAGGCAGTTGCAAATGAAACAGGTGCAAAAATTACCTTAACTGATGATATCGCAAAAGGTGTAAAAGATTGCGATGCGATCTATACAGACGTTTGGGTATCTATGGGTGAACCTGATCATGTTTGGGAAGAAAGAATCAAATTATTGACTCCTTACCAGGTAAACAGAAAAATGATGGATTTAACTGGAAAGAAAGAAACTATTTTCTTACATTGCTTACCTGCTTTCCACAATGATGAAACCAAAATTGGTAAACAAATCAAAGAAAAATTTGGTATTCCTGAAATGGAAGTGACTGAAGAAGTTTTTGAATCAAAACAATCTGTTGTTTTTGATGAAGCTGAAAACAGAATGCATACAATTAAAGCTGTGATGGTTGCTACTTTAGGTGACTAATCTCATGCGATAAAGTTTAGCCCCTCGGTTGAGGGGCTTTTTTTTATACAAAAGAATTATTGTTTAGCGATTATCTAAAGCGTGGAATTTCCTTAAAGTCGACGATCTTTAATTTTTCCTGCAAATCTATCAATCACGATTGACTGTCATCCAGAGCGAAGCGTGGGATCTCCTTTATAACTCCTTGCATCATGTTCTGTAACCCAACCTACCAGGTTGTGATTAGTAACATAAGCTTACTCGTTCTTACTCTTTTTTTTTGCTTTTACTTTATACTTTCGAGCTTGCTCGATGGTTTCCTATAGAACTTCTTGTATCTAATAATAAATACTTGAATATACCAGATTACCTTAAAACAGTGTTTTATTGTAGAGCTGGTAATAATATCCTTGCTTTTGGATGAGTTCCTGGTGAGTACCCTTTTCTGTAATTTGTCCATTTTGAATGACATAAATCAAATCTGCATTTTTAACTGTTGAAAGACGATGAGCGATGATTAAAGTCGTACGGTTCAGACACAGCTTGTTCATTGAATCATGAATATAAGCCTCTGATTCATTATCAAGTGAAGATGTAGCTTCGTCAAAGATGAGCAGAGGAGGATTCTTTAAAAACACGCGCGCAATCGCAATTCTTTGTTTTTGTCCCCCTGAGAGCTTCACTCCATTTTCACCGACCAGAGTATCAAATCCTTCTGGGAGTGAGCAGATAAATTCATAGATGTTGGCGTTTTTAGAAGCTTCGATCAGTTCTTCTTCTGATGCATAAGGATTGCCATAGAGGATGTTGTCACGAATAGTGCTGTCAAACAAGAAGACATTTTGTTGAACGATACCAATCTCTTTGCGTAAAAATGATTGCTTTAAATCAAGGATATTAGTGCTGTCTGCCAGTATTTCACCTTCTGTAACTTCATAAAAACGAGGGATCAGTGAGATCAATGTTGATTTTCCCGCTCCTGATTCACCAACCAAAGCGATTGTCTTTCCTTCTGGGATGCTTAAGCTGACATTTTTTAATACATCTTTATCTGTCTGAGGGTATCTGAAGGTAATGTTGTTGATTTCCAGCTGACCTTTCCATGACTTCAATTCTATAGCATTTTTTCGGTCTTTGATTTCAGGATCAATGTCCATGATTTCAACAAAGCGTTCAAAAGATGCTGCTCCTTGCTGGAACTGCTCCATGAAGTTGACTAAACGCTGAATCGGATCAAAAATATAATTGATAAACATCATAAAGGCTAATAAATCAGCTACATCAATTTTACCATGAAACATCAGCCATGCACCTCCAGCAATCACCCAAAGATAATAGATATCCTGAAAAAAAGACATCCCTGCGTGGAAGTTTGCCATTATCCCATACATTCTCTCTTTGGCTTTTTTGAAATGGATGTTTACTCCCTCAAACTTCTTGATTTCTATGGCTTCATTGGCAAAGGATTTGACTTCTCTGATACCTTGAACTGAGTTTTCCACACTGCTGTTGATATCGGCAATTCTCTTTCGTACAGCTTTGAATCCAGAACGCATCTTTCCGCCATAAAAGATCCCCCAAAGCAGCAGTGCTGGCATAGGTATCATCGTTAGTAAAGCAAGCGTCTGATTAAAGGAAAACATCATGGTAAAAGCTCCCACAATCATCACGATCGAAATCAGAAAATCTTCAGGTGCATGATGCGCAACTTCAGCAATCATATTTAAATCGTTGGAAATACGTGACATCAAATGACCAGTTTTTACATTGTCGAAGTATGAAAATGAAAGCTTTTGAATATGGGTAAAAAAATCTTCACGCATATCATATTCCATTCGAACCCCTAATATATGTCCCCATTTGATTCGAATCTTCGCAAAGATTGTTTTAAATACCATGATCCCCAACATCACAAAAAGAATCTTGATGATCATTTGCGCATCTTTATTCGGGATCCATGTTTTGAGCAAAGAACGGGTTAAAAATGGTAAAAAGATTGTAATCCCAGCACTAAGTAAAGCTACTGTCATGTCTAAAATAAATAAAAACTTGTGCGGAATATAGTATTTCATAAATCGTTTTAACATCTTCGATCTCCTTTTGAGGTCATTCTATATCAGAACTGTGAATGTCAAACAAAATCAGTAGAGATCTTGACTTAGCACCGTAACTTACTCTTTTGCATTTTCTGGGAGCGTAGGCGTCCTCGCCTACGAGAATTGTCGTAACGCAACCAACTTGGTTGCGAAATCATCCTCGTTCTGTAAGCATCCTTGCTTGCAGTAAAAGTATCGCGATCAACCTGATTGCAAAATCATCCTCGTTCTGTAAGCATCATTGCTTGCAGCAAAAGTATCGCGATCAACCTGATTGCGAAATCATCCTCGTTCTGCATGCATCCTTGCTTGCAGCTAAAAGTATCGCGATCAACCTGATTGCAAAATCATCCTCGTTCTG
>CAZNKI010000005.1:0-98645 GCA_964573665.1 uncultured Candidatus Cloacimonadota bacterium
TCAATAGAAGATGAAAAGAGGGCTTAATTATCAATATCGATTTTGAACAGTCTCTGAAAAAGTAAAATAAAAAATACAAAATATTATTTGACAAGATAAAGTTTGATGCTAAACTAAGGCTTAGGGGGAATTATGAAGAATAAAAGCAGATTAAGTATCAGAAAGAAAATGATACAAAATTTTTCTTTAGCCGTAAGCATCATATTTACCTTATTTGTTGTCTTTGTGCTTTATAGGGTTTATCAGTTTCAAATCAAACAATCATATTCAAATGTCAGTGAAATTACTTTAAAGAATGCCAAGCAGATTGAGTTAGATTTTGAAAAGCGTTTTTCATTTTTGAACTCAATGAAGAACAGCATTGAATCAGGACTTCTTGATAATCGACAAGAAGGGCTTTCTTATCTGAAGAAGATGACTCAAGCGACACATGATTTTCAAGGCATTTATATTATGTATGAGAATAATGGTTTTGATGGTAATGATGATGCTTTTAAGGGCAGGTTTGATTTAGGATCCAATAATTCAGGACATTACAATCCCTGGTATTATTGGGAAAATAATGAGGTGGTTTTAGGAGAAACATCCTCAGAGTATTTTGATGAAGATTATTATGCCATTACAAAAAATGCGAATACACAGCAATTGATAGAGCCATATATCGATGAAGATATAAAGATATTGATGTCTTCCTTTACTGCACCATTGCAAAAGAATGGATCTTTTGTAGGAATCGTTGGTGGAGATGTTACATTGGAATTTTTAGATCAGATGATCTCTGAGATTAAAATTTTTGAAACAGGATATGCATTTTTATTAAGTAAAGAAGGGACATTTATTTCTTTCCCTAACAAGGAATTAATAGGCAAACAGACTTTAGCTCAATATGCTGAAGAGAATAAAAGATCCAAGCTTGCTCAAATGGCTACAGCGATTCAAAAAGGGGAAAATGGTTATATTGAAGCAAAAGATCCTTTTAGAAAGAAAGATGCTGTATTCTTCTACCAGACCATTGGAAATAGTCAATGGGCAGTTGTAAGTGTTGTGCCAAAATCAGAAATATTAGCTGAATTATTAAGATTATTTATCGGGATGCTGATTATTGCAATTGTTTCTTTAATGGTTTTTATTTATATTGCAAAGACAATAGCTGATAAAATTGTCCAGCCGATATTAAAAATGACTCATGTTTTGGAAGAAATTTCTGCAGGACAAGGTGATTTAACTGTGAGTATTGAAGTACACTCAAATGATGAATTAGAAGATATGGCTCATTATTTTAATCAGTTTGTAGGAAATTTAAAAAGAATGATGCTTGATTTTATCCAAAAGAATGAAGTGATTTCGAAGCAAAGCAATCAATTGAATGAATCTGCGCATTCATTATTAAAACAATCTTCTGATATCAATCAGGATGTTGAGGTATTATCTAACAATTCTGAAAAAGTCTTTGCTGAAATTTTTACGATAAAATCTTCTGTCGAAGAGGCAGAAGCAAATATTGGCTCACTTGCTGATGAAATGAATGTGATGAATCAGGAAGTAAACTCCGTGGTAAGTTCTTCTCAAAGTACCAGCCAGTTGGTCAATCAGGTCAATGGAGAATTTAAGAAAGTGGTCACTCATATCGAGGAGATCACTTCGAATGTCAGTCAGATGACAGAAGAGATGAAGAGTTCATCTGTGGCTGTCAGCGAAATGAACAGTAGTATCAGTGAAGTGGCAAAACATGCTCAGTATGCGGATCAGATTGCAACAGAGGCGAAAGGATTTTCATCTGAGGCACAAAATGCTATGAAAGAGCTTGATCATGCTACTCAGGAAATCAAGAAAATTGTGAAAATGATTGAGCAGGTCACCGATCAGACGAATATGCTGGCGCTTAATGCAACGATCGAAGCGGCAAGTGCAGGTGAAGCTGGTAAAGGATTCGCTGTGGTTGCGAATGAAGTAAAAACGCTTGCGCGCGATACAGCGAATGCTACTCAGGAAATTGGAAATCGTATTGACCAAATAGATTCTCATGTGAAGAATGTCATATTGCTGTTTAATCGGATGATTGAGATTATCCAAAAACTATATGATATCAATCACTCGATATCTATGACTGTTGACCAGCAAGCAAGCGCAACAAATGAAATATCAAGTTCAGTAGAAAACTCAGCTAATAGTGCTGTTCAGATTGATTCTTATATTAATCAGATACGAAATATCAGCCTTTCTGTGATGAGGAGTTTTGAAGATACCGTGAAATATATCTCAAAGATTAGTGATAATACAAAGCAGATTAATGAGATCTCTAATGATGTGACTCGAAATTCACAGGAAGCACATGCAGGAGTAAATGAGATTTCTCAATCAACCTCACATATCAATGAAAATATCATACAGATGGGTGAAAATGTGAATCAAATTGCTAAATCAGCTGAGTTATCATCACTTCAGGCAAATCAACTGAACCAAATAGCGAGTGAACTTATTAACACTGTTGAAGCGATTAATCAAATCACTGGCAAGTTTAAAGTTAAATAACAGAGATAATTGGTAAAGAAGTGCAGTAGAGAATTTCTATTGCACTTTCTTTATTACAGTGATGATACAACAAATGATGATCAGGATTGAACCTGATATCACAGATATTTTCAACGTTTCTTTGAATATAAAATAAGAGATGAAAAAATTTAAAACTGGTACGAGAAAGGCAATCAAACTCCCCTCATTAACAGGTGCTAATTTGTAGCCATAAGTCATGGCTAATTGTCCAAATGTTCCAAGAATGCCAATAAGGATAAGTATAAGTAATTGGAAAAGACTTGGCATAACAAAGTTTTGAATTGCTGGGAAAAGAGTAATCAAACATGAAAAAAAGCAAAAAGAGAAGAAAATTGAAAAGGTATTATTTGATTTTTGCAGTTTTCTGATCGTATTTACCGCGATTCCTGCACAAATACCTCCAGAGAGAACAATTAAATCAAGGGGAGAGAAAGACCATGACAGATCTGGCATTAACAGCATCCAACAGCCAATAAGCGCTACAAACTGAATGAGCCAGGTGCTGAGAGTATTTTTTTCTTTATTTAAAAAAGGGGCAAGAAGGGTGGCAAAAACTGGATAGGTGTAATTTAACATGGTTCCTTTTCCTAAACCAATTTTTGTGATGCCTATATTCATTAAAAGTACGGCAAAAGCGCCAAAAATACCTCTTAAACTTAATAAACCATAGTTTTTAAAATCAAAAGTGATCTTGCCAATGGATTTTAAAACCAGAAGATAGATTAAACCAATAAAAAAGCGCATAAAGGTAATTAAATAGACATCAATATCTTTCGCATATCTGACCATTGAGGTATTAGCAGAAAAGATAAAGGCTGAAAGTATCATCATAACAATTCCGAGGCGGTAAGATTCTTTGATTTTAAATAAACCGCAGTTAATATAAGCACATTCTTTTTGTTGCATGATATCCTCTTTATTATTGATCCTGTTCATGGGAATTATTTTTACATTTTATGTCAAAGTAAAACTTTTTTAAGAAAAATTGATTTCGAAAGAATGATTACAGAAAATGGACTTAGAAACTATAAAGTAATTGCATATTTCTGCCGTTATGTTTGATTAATAGTAATTAAGAGGCTGAGAGAGGAGTGAGTGAGGGGTAAGAGGGAGGTGGATCAATACTCAGATATGATTTTTAGAGAAGATAATTAATTGATATAAATTTATTCCTGAGCAAAAAAAACTGCTCCTTTCAGAGCAGTTTTAATGTATTGTAAATCGTAATTATTTATTGAGTGTTTTTGTCTGATTGATTGAAAGTACTGCCAATGCACAGATTAGGTAGAATACTGGAGTGACAGACACTAAACTGTCATTAAACATCAGCGTCATTAAATAGGCGAAGATTGATGTAAAAAAGGCAAAACTAATTATTGAGTGATCAATAAAAAGAGATTTGAGTAATGAGAAACAGAGCATTGTGACAAAAATTAGAAAACAGAGTAAAGCAAATATGCCATTATTAAACGCAATCTGAAGGTATGCATTGTGTGGTTTATCAACAAGCACAGTTGCTCTTGAGAAACCTTTAATCTTGCCAATATAATCGTGTTGAGGGAAGATTGCCGTATAAGTGTCTTGTCCATGACCAAAGAAAGGGGATTTTAAAATCAATGGTATTGTTCGTGACCAGATGTATCCTCTTTTCGATGCCAAAGTTTCTTTGCCTTCAAAGAAGAGTTTATCAACAGGTTTCAATTCATCAATAAAACCCTGAGATCCATATATTTTAAAACCATCTTTATAATAAAATTTTAAAGCAAACTGTGGCATTCTGATCCGATAAGTACCCTCATTACTATTATAAACCAATTTGTATTCTTTGTAATTGTCGTTATTGAAACGGATGGTGTCTGCATTTACCAATAAGTTCATGGGCTGATCATTAGAATCCAGAAACTTAAACTGTTTATCTGCAACGATGATAGAAAGTGTATTTTTTTGAGTGATGATTTGTAATCGATCTTTGCTGATTTTGATATCTTTTAGTTTTGATTTTGCATTTCGATCAACAACTTGTTCCATTTCGTTGTTAATCGATTTGACCTGTTTTGTAAGGGAGTTTTTACTTGTATAATCCATGATATAAAACATGATTACACAAGAAATGATAATCATTGGAAGTGCGATCAAATTCTGCTTAAACTTAATATTAAATCCAGTTTGAATCTGATCGGTTTTTCTGATTTTTATAATGTAAATCAGATAAATGAGTAAAGATACAGACAGAGAAAGAGCAATACCAAGAAATCCTGCTCTTGAACGACATCCCATAAAGTTGATAAAGAAGAGAAGGATAAGCAAACCCAATAAGGTTTTAATTTTTACTGAACTCGTTTTAAGGTAAGTGATTAAAGTAAAAGGCAAGAAAAGTGCAATGAAACTTCCGACGTAATTGGTGTTGAAGAGTGTCGTATATATCTGGTATTCCTTGAAGTTAAATTTTAAACGACTTGCAGCAGAATGTCTGCTTTCAGGAAGAATGAGTAATTTCCCCTCATAGGATTTAAATAAGTCCATGCCAAAGAACTGGAATGCACCAATCAGACATACAACAATTGATGAGATAAAAAGTGCGCTTAGGAGTAGTTTTTGAGATTTCTCAGATCTGAATAGTTGAGTTGTAGTAAAAAATAAAATGAGATAAGCCAAATAAGTCCAAGTACCTTCATATCTGTCAGGGAATCCGTTAAACGCAATCGATTGAAGCTGTGATAAGATTGCAGATATAAATATTAATATACCAAAAATGAGCAATGTGATATTGTACTTTTTTTCAAAAAAATGAAACTTGTTATTAGCATCAAGATTGAAATTATAGATCAGGTAAAAAAATAGACTTCCCAATGCAAATATTTTCACATAAAGAGCCTTGTAATAGGAAAAGAAGTCAAAATTTGTTTTCTGATGCCAAAATGACTGAATTGATGGATCAAGAGCCATTTCTTTTAAAAAAACTATGCAGGGAACAATGAGTGCGCATAACAAAACAGGAAGCAGGTAAATTAGAGAAAAATCATTTTTGGTTGGTGTTTTTTGTTTCGATTTTTTCATGATCGTCCTTTCGAAATATAAAATTTATTAAAATGGGAAGAAAAATGGGATAATAAGCATTGATGCAGTCATCAGAATAAGTGTTAATGGCATACCAATTCTCAGAAAGTCTTTGAATGTATATCCTCCCGGACCGGTGATCATCATGTTAGTCTGATAAGCAACAGGAGTGGCATAACTGGCTGAAGCTGCGAAAATGACGGCAATTGCAAAGGGCTTTGGACTGAGATTCATTTGTATCGCTGTAGAATAAGCGATTGGAAATGCTAACACAGCTGCTGCATTATTAGTGACAAGCATTGAAAATAAATTAGTTACAAAGTAAACGACAAAAAGAGCACCAATTGGACCTACTGGTGCAATAGCTTTTATCAGATATGAGGCAATCATTTGGGCTGCACCTGAATTAATCAGTGCGTCAGCTACACCAAAGGAGAAGATAATGATCAGTAATGTGTCCCAGCTGATGAGTTTAAAGGCTTGTTTTACACTTAAGGTACGAGTCAACATTATCGTACACAGGGCAAGTAAAGATGAATGAAAAATTGATAAAATTCCTAAGCTTGCTAATAAAATTAAAGAGAAGAATGAAATTAGCGCAATGATTGATTTTCTTTTAGTTAGAATTTCTTCTTTTTTTGAAGTACTCATTAGATAAAAATCATCGCTGGCTTCCCATTTATTGATAAATGAATTATGTGCAAGTAGGAGAAGTGTGTCTGAAGGTTGAAGGACTATTTGCCCGATTTTTTCATTAATACGTTCACCATGTCTAATAACAGCAACTACTGCAGCATTGTAATATGTACGAAAATTTGATTCTTTAATACTTTGATTGAGAAACGGAAATCTTGAAGAAACAACTGCCTCAACGATATTTGCTTCATCGCTATGAAAGAGTTCATTATAGTCATCAGCGCTGGTTAGTAAGTTTAAACCATCAATATTTTGTAGTTGAATGATCGTATTTGTTTGCCCAACAAATATGAGTCGATCCTGATTTTGAATGATAACATCTGGACTTAAAGGATATATTTTTTGTTCACCTCTTACAATTTCGAATAAATATAAGCCTTTCAGATTTCTAAGTCCAGCATCTTCGATAGATTTTCCTTTAATTGCACAGTTATTTTCTACGCAAAAAGACACAAGATATTCGCGGTAATTTCTCTTTGAAGATTTTAATAAGTTTTGGTTATCAGGCAGTAATTTATAAGCATAAATAAGGATAAAACTGATACCAATCAAAGCAAGAATTAATCCTGCAGGGGTCTGTTCAAACATATGTAGAGGTTTTTGTCCATATTCCTGTAACATACCACTGACCACTAAGTTTGTTGAGGTACCTATTAAAGTGATTATCCCTCCCAAGGATGTTGCATAACATAATGGGATGAGGAATTTTGATGGAGATATATTTCTTTGTAATGCCCAATTTCTGATGATTGGCATGAAAATAGCCACAATGGGTGTATTATTAATAAACGCAGATAATGCAGAAATGGGAAACATGATACGAGATAGCGGTTTTCTTCCATCAGCATCAGATCCAAACAATCGATTTGCCATTATAGATAAAAGAGGGCTTTTTTGTAATGCACCTGCAACGACAAAAAGAACAGCGACAGTGAGCATTCCTTCATTTGAAAAACCAGATAAGGCTTCTTTTACTGTAATGATTTTTGTTGTGATAAAAAAAGCCACAGCTCCTAAGAAAATGACAACAGTATCATAATCGTTTCGAATCATCAAAACAAGCATGATAATAATGACAAGTATTGTGATTAATGCACTTAACATATTGACCTCACCAACCCTAAATTTTGTTTTTGATTACATTAAAAATTTCATTAATCGCCTGATCAATAGACAATGAGTTTGTATCAACAGTTACATCAGGTAATTCTGGACATTCATAAGGGCTTGAAACACCTGTAAAATCAGGAATTTCTCCAGATTCTGCTTTCGCATATAAGCCTTTAACATCTCTTTGTTTGCATATTTGTAATGGAGTATTAACATAGACTTCTATAAATGAATCTTCTCCAATGATATTCCTGGCATTTTCCCGATCAGATTTATAAGGTGAGATAAAGGATGTGATTACGATTAAACCTGCTTCATTCATGAGTTTTGCTACTTCAGCAATTCTTCTGATATTTTCAACTCGATCTAATTCTTTGAATCCCAGATTTTTATTTAGTCCATGTCTGATATTGTCGCCATCAAGAAGCATGGTGTGTTTTCCTAATGAAATGAGTCGTTTTTCGAGCTCGTTAGCCAATGTTGATTTTCCTGACCCAGATAAGCCTGTCATCCAGATCGTAAGTGGTTTTTGATCTTTTTGTTTTGAGCGAATTTCTTTTGACACATCTGTTTTTTGCCAGTGAACATTGGTCGATCTTCTTAAAGAATGCTCAATAACACCACAAGCAGAGGTCATATTTGATACTCTATGGATTAGAATAAAGCTTCCTAATGCTTTATTCAATTTGAATTCTGAAAAAACAATCGATTCTGATAATGAAAAATCACATATTGCAAGTTCATTTTTTAACAAAGTATCCGTTTGTATTTTTTCACCTGAGTTGACATCTATTTTATACTTTATTTTCATCACGGTAGCTGGTATCGTTTTTGTGCCGAGTTTCAATAAATAATTTCTGCCAGGAATCAGTTCATGATCATCCATCCAAAGAATACTTGCTGTAAACATATCTGCTATATCGTAAGAGAAATTCTTTGTTAGTACACAACCTCTGGAAACATCAACTTCTTTATCTAAAACAATGCTAACCGCTTGACCATAATTTGCAGAATCCACTTCTACATTGGTGTTATAAATCTTTTTTATTTTTGCTGTTTCATGAGACGGCATGCTGATAATCTCATCATTTATCTTTATCGATCCTGATTCAATTTGGCCTTGGAATCCTCTAAAAGTATAGTTGGGACGACTGACTCTTTGAACAGGCATGATGAAATTTTGGTTTATATTTTCTGCAAAAACTTCAATTTCTTCCAGATATGCCAATAAGGGTAGTTCTTTATACCAGAGCGTATGATTTGAAGATTCAGTCACATTATCACCTATCGTTGCTGATACAGGAATCACTTGAACAGAGAATGGAAGAAATTGAATCAGAAAATCCTGGAACTCTCTTTTAATTTTATTAAAAATCCCTTCTTCATAATTGACAAGATCCATTTTATTCACAGCCAGAATAAAATGCTTGATGCCCATTAAAGAGCAAATTCGTGTATGTCGTTTTGTTTGGGCTAATAATCCTTGAGTAGCATCACAAAGAATAACTGCAAGATCGGCAAAAGATGCTCCTACTGCCATATTTCTTGTATATTGTTCATGACCTGGAGTGTCAGCAACAATGAAGGATCTTTTTTCAGTGGTGAAATATCTGTAAGCAACATCAATTGTGATGCCTTGTTCTCTTTCTGCCATGAGACCGTCAAGCAGTAATGAATAATCCAGTTGACCGTCGCATGAACCGATTTTGCTATCCAGCTCCAGTGCTTTCTGATGATCCATAAAAAGAAGTTTTGCATCGTACAGCATGTGCCCGATTAATGTTGATTTCCCATCATCTACTGAACCACAAGTGATAAATTTTAATAGTTTTTTCATTAAAAGTATCCTTCTCTTTTTCTTCTTTCCATACTTCCTGCAGCTTCATGATCAATGACTCTACTGGTTCTTTCAGAATATAATGCAGATAAAACTTCATCAGTGATTTTTTCTAAAGTATCAGCCTCAGATTCATGTCCACCTGTAAGCGGATAGCACCCCAAGGTTCTGAAACGTACTTTTTTATGCTCAATTTTCTCTCCTGGCAGGAGTTTTAATCTCTCATCATCTACGAGTATAATGTTTCCTTCTCTGTGGATTACAGGCCGTATTTTTGCATAATATAAAGGGACAATTTCAATATTTTCTCTTTTTATGTACTGCCAGATATCAGCTTCTGTCCAATTTGACAAAGGAAATACTCTGAAACTTTCTCCTTTATTGATCTTTGTATTATACAATTTCCACATTTCTGGACGTTGATTTTTAGGATCCCAGGCATGAGCCGCATTTCTGAAAGAGAAAATTCTTTCTTTTGCTCTTGATTTTTCTTCATCTCTGCGAGCACCACCAAAAATTGCATTAAAACGATATAAATCTAATGCATCTTTTAAAGCTTGGGTTTTCATAATGTCAGTATATGAAGCCCCATGATCAAAGGGATTTATTCCTTGTTTGAGGGCTTCCTGATTGGTATAAACGATAAGCTCAAAGCCCATCTCTTTTGCCTTACGATCTCTGAATGTCGTCATTTCTTTAAATTTCCAGGTCGTATCGATATGCATTAGAGGGAATGGAATTTTTTCCGGGAAAAAGGCTTTACTCGCTAAATGAAGCATTACTGAACTGTCTTTACCAATAGAATACAACATGACAGGTCTTTCACATTCAGCAACAACCTCTCTCATAATGTAAATTGCTTCTGCTTCTAATTGATCTAAATGAGTTAAATAATCCATTCAATCTCCTAAATATTTCCATAAGTTTTTAAATTATGTTATTAATAAACTGTATCGCCGTTTCAGTATTTTTTTTTATACATTCTGACATATCTAAAGTTAATACAGGGACATTTAAATATTCCATCAGCTTTACTTTTTTTTCTGAATTTTCTGCAGCCATATTATAAAATGCTTTGAATTCATCATCGAAATTTGGGTTATATTTTCTATGAATCTCTCTTTTTTTATAACGATTTATAGTGTCTTCGAAATTTAATTTACAATAAATCATCGCTTTAGGTTTGATGATATCAACTGACTGAGGATTTGCAGTGTATAGATAATCAAAATCAAGTGCACAATATTTAAAAACTCCTTCATCTAAAACTATAGGAGTTTTAATTTTAAAATGTTCAAAGAGTGCATAATTTTTTCTAATAACGTGATAAAGCCTGCATATGTTTATGAACTTATCATCTGACTTAAGAATATTATTGTTTGTAAATGTTTTTAGTGAGTAATCAAAAAAATCTACATAAGGATTTAAATGATCTTGACTAATTTTTAACTCAATTTGAGAAAAAATAATAGTGGATATCTTTTTTTGAATGAAATCAGTGAGTGGAATTTTGTTAAGAATGACATTATGTAATTTATAGATCGGTTTTATTTCTATTTTTGAAGCGATTTCAATTCTTGCTTCATGAGGCGTTAACCATTTCTTAATTTTTTTTCTTTGCTTTTTCATTTCTGATAATAGAGTTGATTTCCCAACACCATCACAACCAATGAGTTCAATATAATTCATAATACCTCAAATAATATAGTCAGTTTTTTTTAAATTAAATATAATTGTATTTTTTTAACTTATCTTTATCCACATCAAACTCTTTCCATAAGCGTTCATTTGATGGCTTGAATTCATTAAAAATTAGGTCTTTTTCTTGTTCTGTCAAATTTCTAATAAGAGATTTTTTGTAACTGAGTTTTTTAAAATATTCTTTTCCAAAGATCTTCTTGATATTATTTATAATTTTTTTGTTAAATAAAGGTTTGAGCGTTTTATTAAAGAGTTTTAAAATTAATGGTCTTTCAATATATTCTACAAAAGTACCAAAATCATTTTTTTCTTTTTTATTATGATGCTTATCTTTTAGTATCTCTTCAATTAACTCTGCATCCACATTGAGAAAGGATGATAAATCCTTTAAAAATATTGTTGGATTATGTAGAAAATCTTCAAAAAAGAGAATTTTGATATGATCTTTACCATATACTTTGACCCAATTATCTATTAACTCATCATAATAAAATGTTCTAAACATATCTTTATCATTTGCAATTGATGATACAAATTTACCGATATTGTCTTTTGAATAATCATCTTTGTAATGGCAATAACCTTGAGCATAAGAAGAAGGGATTTTTGTCACCTGACTTCTAAGCACCAATAATACAGAAATAGACACATTTTCTGGAAATAAGTCTTTGATAATATAAGGGTAATTTATGGGATTATATAGACGTTTCTTTTTTACATGAATATAGTTTAACCCACTTAAAGACTCTGAAGAAAATAAGTTAATTTTATCTTGGTCTAAGTATTCTTCAAGCGGTTTATTCGTTTTTATATCAAACCATAATTTATTAAGAAAATCATTAGCAAAACAATAGAAACATGGCTTGCTTTTATAACTGTGAGTATAAGAAATTCCAAGATAATTTATTTTATCTTGAAAATGTAACTTAGTAAATAAAGATTCTTGTAAAGTCGTTGTTCCAGTTTTAGGTAAGCCAATATGAATAAACAATTGATTCATAATTATTCTCAAATGTACTTGTATTTACTTAAAAAATCTAAAGGGATACCATATTTTGTGTTTAGAATTAAGTTACTTTCTCTATAATGTGAAACGATGACTTCTTTCTCATGTTCAGTTGGCTTTTTAATAAGTACTCTTTTAAATCTTATCAATTTATATAATTGGTATATTTTGTGAGTAATATATTTGGTTTTTAGATATTTTAAAAAAATCCTTAAGACTCTGATTTTGAGCAAAGTGTTAATTGTGTGATTTATAAAATCTACTTTCTTGAATTCTCTATAAGTACCTTCATCTGTTTTTTCTTTTTTGTTAAAGTGTTTTTTATATATTAATTGTTGAATCAGTGTATGATCAATACTTAGTAGATTTGATAATTCAAGAGAAAATTTCTGCGGATTATCTAAAAAATCTTCATAAAAAAGTATTTTAATGTTTGATTTGCCAAATGCTTCCTCCCAAGATTGTAGTAATTTATCAAACTGCCATGAATAGAATAACTCAGGATTTTTTTGAATATAATCTAAAAAACAACCAAGTCTATTGAGCTTTTTATTATTTGCATAGTATCTGTATGTTTCAACAAAATATGAAGGAATCATACTTTGCTGATTTCGAAGGGTTATTAATATCTTAATATCAATTTCTTCTGGATCAAAATACCTTGAAACAATTTTTGCATTTTCTAATGGATCAATAGCAACACCTCTGAATTTTTGAACGATAAAGGGATTAGCTAACATTTCTTCTGAGAAGATATTTATTTTGTCTTTTGATAAAAGGTGATCTAAGGGATTAAAACATTTGCCTTCGAGGACTTTCATAATTTGTGAATATTTGCTTCTAATCACTTCACCATCTTTCAAATCAGAGTATCTTAACACTGCCGTTCCTAGATAATTAATGAGACTTTCGCCATGCAAGTCAGCAAAGAGACTATTTTGAATGGTTGTACTTGCAGTTTTTGGAATACCAATATGGATAATCAGTTTTTTTTTCATATCAGCTACCTTCGCTTAAATATAGTTATACTTTCTTAATAGTTCAGAATCTATTTTGAATTTTTCAGCTAATTTTTGATTTGAATTATAAAACTCATCAAAAATTACTTTCTTTTGTTTTACCGTTAAGTAAGGGATACACACCTTTTTATAAACAATTTTATTTCTTAATATAGATATGTAATTATTGGGGTACTTATTAATTAATTTCGTATATATCATATAAAATCTTGATTTTTTAAAAGACCTAACCACCCAGTTTTTCGAAAGAGAATATTTATATAATTGATTATAGTAACCTCTAATATCTTTTTCTTTTTGATTGAAATGTGCATCTGCAACGAAGTGCTCTACCATATCTTTTGGGATACTTATCAAATCACTTAGTTGCTGATAATAATAGTCTTTATCGTTAATGAAATCTTCAAAAAATAGTATTTTAATATTTTCTTGTTTGAATACTTTTGACCAAGATTCTAATAAATGATCGTAGTAAAAGTTATTAAAAAGATGTTTTTTGTTTAATAAAAAGCCAATGAAGTTATGAATTGTATTAACATTATAATCATTAATGAAATAACGATATGATTGTGTATAGGCTGAATATATTTGTGATACAGGGTTTCTTAATGTTAGCAGGATCGTTACTCTATCTTTATAATTTCTAAAATATTCAGCTATTTTTTCTGGATATGAACACGGATCAGATGGGATTGATTTTTTTATTTGCCAAAAAAGAGTAGTGCTTAGCATTTCTTCTGAAAATACATTTAGAATGTTTTCTTTAACAATATCTTCTGCTTTTACCAATGGGATTTTGTTAAACACTACATAATCCATTATACTTTGATACGCAATTTCGTTCTCTTTTAAATTATTAAGTTCGTTTTTCCAATTACTTGTTTTTCCTATATAATTGATCAATCCTTTATTATGGAGTTGTGAAAACAAGCCTCTTTGAAGGGTTGTTGTTGCTGTTTTTGCTAACCCTATATGAATAATTATGTTATTTTTCACTTTTTAAACCTCCTATTTTGAAACCTAGTAAATATCTAATTAAGATTGATCATGAGTTTTTTCAAATATAAAGCATAATATAATCAATATGTGAATTATCGTTATTATCAAAACTAAACGAAATAAGAATTCTTGTAATCATTGATATTAAGTTTTTCGCCTAAAAATTGATCGACTTCATATATTAAATCTGCATCAAATCCTGCACTAGGAGTAAATGTAAATTCACCCAAATAAATTTTGGAATCTACCAAATAAAAATCCATTCTTACAAAAGGAAATGCTTGAGATAATGATTCTGCATAATCCATCATTCTATCCATCTCTTCAGGTTTCTCATAATAGTTATCTAATCCATATTGAGAATACCTATAATTAAGGGAAGTCCAGTTTCTGTCAAAAGCATAGTACCTTACTTTTCCTTTGTCTCTACCTTTACAAACTAGTAAAAATTCAATTTTCCCGTAAAAACAAAAGAATTTAAAATCTATTGGAGCGTTGCCTTGCGAGTCATTGAGTAGTTTTTCGCAAATGATTTTTCTTGGTATTTTTTTGTAATAATATTCGAATGTACGAAGAGAAATGTCATTACTCATCCATTTTGATATTTTATTTTTTGTTTGTTCAATATCGAGTAGATTTTTATCATTGCAGAATAGATTATAACCACAATCATGATTGCATTTAATAACAAAAGATTGGGGAAGTTTATCCCATTCAATCTCTTCAACCTTATCCCAAACACCATATAATTCAACAAGGATTTCTTCACAATTGATAGACTTAATATACTCTCTAACCAAAAATTTATCTGCACAAGTTATTACTATTGGTTTATCCTTTAGTCCATATAGTTTGATCCATATAATTTTTTCATTAAATGTTTTTGGTACTTTTAAATCTAAATCTCTTTTAAACACTTTTTTATATAATATCTTTGTCTGAATGACAGGAAATATTGATAATATCCTTAATTTAAGATTTCTAATAACAGTTCTGATTTGCATATCTATCCTTTTGAAAGGCATATTAAATGATTAGTTTAAATCAAAAAAGTTATTGTGAAAAGATACAATTTTCATCTTTTTGTTTTGCTAATTCTTTAAAGGTTTGATTGTTTTTCATTAAATTTTCATAAGTATCTTGAGCAGAGATTTTGCCTTCTTCTAATAAAATAATCTGGTGACAATCTTTTAAGGTATTCAAGCGATGAGCTATCATAATAATGGTACATTGATTGAGATAAGCTCTCATATTCTTAAAAACTAACTCTTCTGTTTTTCCGTCTAAAGCACTACTGGCTTCATCAAAAATAAGTATTTCTGGATTTTGATACAAAGCTCTTGCAATGCCAATTCTTTGTTTTTGTCCACCACTAAGTCTTATTCCGCGCTCTCCAACAAAAGTGTTGTATTTTTCAGGAAGTTCATGACAAATGAATTCATCAAGAGCTGCAATTTTTGACACTTGAATTACTCTGTTTTTATCAATATTCTTCTCTTCAATTCCAAAGGCAATATTATTACTTATCGTATCATCTGATAAGTAGATATCTTGTGGAACATAAGCAATTTTACTTTGCCAGGAATGAATTACATTTTGATCAACAATTTGATTATCCAAGAGTATGGAACCTTTACTTACTGATAATAAACCCATCAATAAATCAACTAAGGTAGTTTTTCCAGAACCAGTTAATCCTACAATCCCAATGCAAGTATTTTTTAAAATACTTAAGTTAAAATCATTCAATATATAACGATCTGTGTTATCGTATTTAAAAAATACATTTTTGAAGACAATATGATGATTAAATTCAATAGGTGTTTGGTCGTTGATATTTTGAATATTACGATCATCCAATAGTTTAAAATCATCGTAAATCTTATCAACAATTGCTTGATTAAAATATAGTTGAGAAAAAGAGTAATAAATTGTTTGTATTGAGGGCAGAATCTTTTTCCCAGCAAATGCAAAAACGCTGATTAAAGGGATTAATGTATTCACATTATTGCCTTTTAAGATCTGGTAAATAACAAAGAAAACTAAGCCCCCAAAGATAATCGTTTCAGTCAGATAATGTGGAATTCTACCTGCAGTACTTGCATAGATCATCGTATTGTAGTATTGCTTCGAGTCTTTTTCAAACTTTCTAAGAAAGAATTTCTCAATATTCATTATCTTTGTAATTTTTATACTTGAAAATGCTTCTAATACTGTTCTATATCTAAGTTGATTGCTTTTTATTCTATTCTTCCCTTTATTTCTTAACTTAGTTTTTAAAAATTTGTTCAATGAAATATAGAGAATTCCTAAAAATAACAATACAAATACAGTAGAGAATGTATCAATAAATAAAAGTACGATGACAATGAAGAATAACATTAAAAAATTGATTACGATTTCGGATAAAGCAAATAAATAAGAATCAGTTAACTTTGATACTTCATCAAGAATTTGTTTTGCTAATTCGCTCGAATTTCTATTTAAAAAAAATGAATAAGGTTGTTTTAAATAACAATTAAACAACCTTAATGATAATGAATGATTTCTGCCAAGTATATATCTATTTTTTGCCCAAAAAGTAAATGCTGATACTATACTTGATAAAACAATTGAGAGAAAAACAAAGATACCTAAGAACACTAAAAATTCATTATAATCTGAAAAATTAAAGTTTTGATATATCCAATACAAATATTTATTACTTTTAATAGTCGTAGGATTCATGATGACATTGATAAAAGGAAAAATAGAAAATACACCAAATGCTTGAAAAAAGGCAGTTAATAAACTTGCTAAAAATAGAAGAAAAGCAAAGAATTTTTCTCTATGAGTGAGTATTTCAAATAGTTTAAAGTATAATATTTTTTGTTTTTCTATCAATATCATTAAATCCTCATGAATATATTCTGAAAATTAGAATTTATTAAAATATATGTGGCCAAAATTTCTGACATACCACGCCCCTAAATTATTATCTGATTCATATTATTTTATTCTTTAATCATTCATTGGTTTATTTATTATTAACACTTTTAAAAAAATATTTGATAGTTTCATCAAATAGACTTAGTTGATTATATACTTTTGCTCTATATTCATCATACATTGGTAAGAAATACTCATAATTTTCCAAGATTTCTTCAATCTTTTTAATAATCTTTATTATATTTTCATCTGTTAAAGAAAACTTGAATTCATTTAAAATCGGTACATCAATCTTATTTTGAGCACTCCCAATATCTGAAGTCAAAATATTGGTTTTCATAATAACTGCTTCTCTTGGTATTCTTTCTGGACCAGGAAAATTCCCAAAATCAATGTACATTTTTGCTCTGGCAAGTAGATCTGCAACCTCTTTAGTACTCATATTTTTTATTTGAACAAAATTCATATCTAGGTTTAATTCTTTAGCCTTGTTTATAATTTTTTGTGTAAAATGAAATCCTTTTGCTGAATTATATGCGATAATATTTTCTTTCTTAATTTTTTTATTGTATTCAAAAAAAACTTCACTAAGCGGTCCACATAAGTACAACGTATTTTCTTCTCTTATACCATTTTTTAACAAATAATCTTTAATATAATTACAATTATAAAAATGAAAAATCTCATTTTTATCATTGCCGAAGGTAAAAAATTTTTTTTTGCGTTTAATGAAAAAAGATATAAATTTTCGTATTTTCTTTTTAATATACTTTATGAAAAATATAAGTTTATAATTTCTGACATAATTATCATTATGAGATGCTGGAAAGTAATAGTTTAGTGACAACCACCAAATACATTTTTGAATATGATTGTAATAATACAAGATATGTGTATATATCTCTGGTACAATTAACACATTATTAGAATTGTCATCAATGGAATGAGCCATTTTAAGTTTATAATTCTTATATTCTTCGTGAAAATTAGAATTACTCGAATTATAATAGTAGATATAAGCATTTAAACCCAATTGAGATAATTTATTAGTCAATTGATGCAAACTCTCTGGGCCTCCACTAACAATATTTGCTGGCGCAACTATAAATATTTTAGTATTACTTGAAATTTTCAATTAAATATCCCCGCTATACTCTTATAGTGAAACTGAATATTAAATCATGAAGAATAAGCCATCTTATTCAATTAATTTGTTTTTGTACAAATTATGCTTTTTTTGTCCTTTTTCCTCAAAACAAATAGGTGTCAATAATCTCAAAACCCAAACTAATAAAAGGAGTCAATTAATATTCTCCAAATAATTAATTCTATTCTTCAAAAAAAATCAACTCAAAAAATATTAGAAATTTATATGTCTCTGTAAATATTTACAAGAATCTTTTCAATTTCAGCTTAGCATTTTATTTAAATCTTCAATATCTAAAGTCGATATTAAAGCAAAATTTATTCCACTTCTTTGAATTTTTTAATAAAAATCTATACTTCGTTAAATTCTTTTTTCGTTAAACCAATTATCAATAATTAATAAAATCAAATCCCTAAAAGCAGATCTAAATCCAGTGTAAAATCTATGATAGTATCCTAGTAATAAATCTTCAAAAATTATTCTTAATCCTTGAAAAATGCCTGAATGGCTTAAAATAAATTTTCTTTCCCAAAAATTAAGACATTCATTTAATTGATTAATTTTCATTTTATCGATTTTTTCTTTACGAATTCTTATATGCTGATCGAGTTCTTTAAACATTTCTTGTTTATGATTTCGAAAATCCTGAACTCTCTTCCCAAATATTATAAAACGGCTTACTCTTTTCAAAATCCCAATATGTTTATATCCATAAACATTGTTTTCGTGTTGTCTGTATAATATTAAACTTTCTGGTATAGCATATACTGAACCATTATTGCACAAAACAGAAACAATTACTATCCATTCATCGTGACTCCATTTTGGTGAAAAAGGAATAGCTTCTTGAAGAACATGTCTTTTAAAACCCATTGTGCAACCGTTAATCATATTTCGATTTAATACTTTTTTTAACATTGAAAATGAATCAGTTTCAAATGCAAAATTCTGCATTCTTCTAGCTTTCCATAAGTTCGTATTCAGTTTATTTAAATTTTTATCAACTAATTCAGCATCACTAAATATAATTAAACTATTATTATTCTTTGTAAAAAAATGCTCAAATTTTTCAATTTTATTATTTAACCAATAATCATCTTGATCACTTAATAAAATAATATCTCCAGTACATAAATGAATTGCTTGCTCAAAGTTTTTTGTAAAGCCCAAATTAACTTGATTTATCTTCAATGTCCAATTTAAATTTGTAGGTTCCATAATTTGTTTAACTATTTCTATGGTGTTATCGGTCGAATGATCATCACAAATGATTATTTCATCGGCTTGCCTTGTTTGATTTATTAAACTGGCTAATTGCTCTCCAATAAACTTTTCACCATTATATGTACATAATGCTATTGATATACTTTTTTTCATATAACCTTTTAATTAACATTAATATTCTTCAGTATGTTTGAATGTTTATTTTTTGTTGTATTTCGTATATATATGTATTCTAAATTGTTCTGATATAGATTGTGTTTGAATTTCACCTAATGTATTTAATTTTTTTTGTAAAATCAATATAATTGTCACTCTTAAATAACAAACCATAATTCAATTGATAATGAATTTCTGCTGGATCCTCAATTCCGAAGCAATAACTAGAATTTTGCAAGTATACTTTCAACGATGCTAAACCGGAACCTTCAACACAGCTTGACTATATCAATATATTATCTTTTGATTAATGGCTATAAATCCATTCTCGTGGCATATATTCTAGAAAATATACTCTGTCTGTTAATCCTAGTGGAATGTATTGTTTTTAACTTCTAAAGAGAAGAACCTTCTTTAAAAATCAATATATTATTTTTATCATGGCTAACTAAGTGTTTAAATTTTCCATACTATTTCTGATTCAAAACATGTTTTATGAGTAAACTGTAGAGTTTGAAAATCGATAAAAGTTAATCACAAGATGTTTTACATGCTAGCTAATAAAAAAGGCATTTTTGAAGTACTCTGTTGCAGGTAAGTTGAGATATGCTGACCACCTGCCCAACATAACTAAGTGATGAATAAGTACTTTCTTTTCTAAAAATAGTGTAGATTTTTATTTTAAACATATAATTTTAAGCATTAATATGGTTGATTCTTAAAGCAGAAATACTGTCTGTTTGCCGATTCATTTGTACAAGAAACTCATGTTGATGAAGAAAAAGATAAGATTGTGATAATCTCAAAACTAAATTCCAAACTTGAAATGCACTTAAATGTTCATCAAAGACTTCTGAGAAATAACATTCTTTTTAGCCTAAGATTGTTTGTGTACTAATTATATTTATAGCATAACAGCTTTCTATTTAGTTGAGAAGCTGAAATAGTTGGTCTGGGAAATTCACTTATTTTATCCTTATCAAAAAGAAGAAAATAACAAAATACGAAATCTGCTTGATTTTCTGATAGAAATGCAATTTGTTTTCAGGTTTATGATTATTCCAAAGATTATCTGAATCTTGAAATGCGATTAAATCTCCATTTGCTTGCTTGATTCCCATATTTCAGGCATAAGAGGCTCTGTGATTTGATGGGAGTTTATAATATCTCTCTCGATGATCATAGATTTCCTTTTTTATGGATTCTATTTGGTCTGTGGATGCTTCATCAACAAGGATAAGTTCTAAATGCAGGTAACCCTTATTCAAAACGGATTGAATATTCTTGTTTCCGAAATAAGTGCAGTTGTAAGCTGTCAGGATAACTGAAACGAGAGGCTTATCCATAAAATTTAGACCCTTTGTAAAAATCTATTTTTCGTGCAAAAAAGACATCTTTTTTCTTAACTTCATCGATATCATCATTTATAAGATAATCGGGAGATCCTTTGTGATGTTCTCCCCATCGAATAAAACGGTAATTATTATTAATCATTTTATCTTTTTGATTGCTATTGAGTAATATACTTTGGAAAAACAATTCATCTCCACATCTCGAAGTTTTAAACATTTTTACAAAATTTGGATTATCGTTGATGTATTTTAACACAAAACAAAGATGTTCTTTTGATAATGACCACCACGCAGAACCTGCATAAAGTGGGTGGTTTAATTTTTTCCTTAAAAATGGGAGTATTTTGATTACAATTTTATTCATCAGTAATTCTAAACTTTTTGTCCATATACGACTAATTAACTGATGGTTTTTTTTTGATTTTCCAAAATGATAATCTAAAACTCTAAATAGGCCACCTTTTGCTAATCTTGAGTCAGGAAGAATGTAATGATTTATATAAGATTGATCAGGATGACTTGAAAAAAAGTCTATCAATTTTTTAGGACTTTGAATCAAAGCATCTTCTCCACTAATCAAATGGCAATGTGAATAATCAATATTTCGTTTACTCACTTCATCGATTAATTCAATAATTGCTTGTATCTGACTAAAAGATCCCCATCCAATATTTATTCTTTTTTCTATAAATTCAACATTTTTAAACTGTTTGACAACTTCAATAAACTCCCTTTTTGGTGTCTTTTTATCTAAATGTATTAAAATAATTATATTTTCATGTTCTAACTGATTTAATAAAAGGTTAAGTTGTTGAGAATTCTTATGACATAAGATTAATACAATCTGTTTCATTGCTTTAGTTCAAAAACTTTTTATATATATTGATTATAACATGAAAAATTATCAAATAATGTATAGATTCTGGCATTATAACATAAAAAACCTACAAAGGTTATTAGAATAAATTGATCACAATCTCTACTAGTACTAATTTCAGAAGAATAAAAATCTTTTCTGATCGCCATTGTACATCCATATATGAAATGTTTTTGTAGAAACAAATCCAACATCATAATGCTGTTTGTTTTATTTTTTAGTCCTTTAAATCTTTTTGTACTCCACAAATTTGATCCTAAACTCTGCAAATTCTTGTCAACTAATTCAGCATCCGAAAATGCAAGGATACATAAGGGATTTTTCTCAAATACTTCTTCAAACTTTTGAGTTTTGTTGTCGAGCCAATAATCAACCTGATCACAAAACAATACTATATCACCTTTACAGAGATGAATACACTGCTCGAAATTTTTAATAAAACCTAGATTTTGAGGGTTTTGAAACAATCTCCAATTAATCGGACTTTCGTCTAAAACTGAGTGAATAATTGAGACGGTTTGATCTGTCGAATGATCGTCGCAGATGATTAACTCATCAACTCTTCGCTTTTGTTTGAGAATACTATCTAATTGCTGCCTTATATATTTTTCTCCATTAAAACTGCACAAAGCAACGGAAATTTTAATAAGCCCTCCACATATATTTAATTTTTTAATAAATACTCATTTAAATATTGTTCTGCTGAATTTTCTATTTGAAATGTTTTGCAAAAATGAGTGTACGCTTTATCTATTATTTGATTGATCTTTTTTGAATGAATCTGATCAATAACCTCAACAATTTTATGAGCTAAATCTATAGCATTCTCTGTTTCAAATAGTGTTCCATACTCTCCTTCATTTAAAATCTCATTCTGCCCATCAATGTTTGATGCGATTATTGGAATTTTTGCAAATATGCCTTCTGCAATAGTAAGTCCAAAACCTTCAAAACGACTCGCTTGGATGAGTATATCATATTTGCAGATATGATCATAAATCCAGTTTCTTGATTGATTCCCTAAAAAGACTACATTTTTGCTGAGATTGAAATCTCTACATTTGTCTTGTAAATACTTTAATGAAGGGCCATCTCCAATAAAATCTAATGTAAACTCTGTTTGGGTAAGTTGATGATTAATGATATATTTTATAGCTTCTAAAGCAATGTCTTGACCTTTTTTTTCATGGACCAATCTACTGATCTGAACGATACATATCTTTTGATTAAATGATGTTTTTTTTTGTATTTGCTTACCTATTACGCCATTATATATAAGCTTTGAATCTATTCCTGATCTTGTTTTAACATCTTCTTGCACAGCTTTAGATATTGAGAATATTCGGTCATAATATCTTAATCCTGTTAAATTGCAATTGATATCATGAACCGTGATGCATTTCTTAAAAAAGAAAAAAGGTATTAAGTATTTTCCTAAATCAATGGAATGGGAATGTATCACCTGACTATTTCTGCATTTTAACAAAAAAATTGCTAGCTTTAGCATATAAAATATATTTTTACTTTTGGGTGGTCTGTTTACAAAGTAGGTTTTTATCTTTCTGTCAATTCTCTCTTTGATCGAATTTTCTATTCCCTTATTAATGATAATGATTGCGATCCTATGACCCTTTTTAAGTTGCTCATTTGCTAAATCTACCATTAATTGTTCGGATCCGCCATTACCTAAGCTAAAATGGATATGTATGATACTGCTTTTTTTATTCATAATGTTTCTTTGTGAAGAGTTAATCAATTTTTCTGTCATTTTATAATTGATTGTAAACAAAAGGATTAGAAGTTTTCTGCTTAATGGCATTGGAGAAGTTAAAAGCATAAATAAATGTTTTTTAATTGTTTGTGTGAACTCTTTAATAATCGTATCTTTATCAAGGTTTTGATCAATTCCATAAAAGGCAATTTTTGCCAGAAGAGAAAAATATGATCGGGCAACTTTAATTTTCGCATATTTTATTACTAATGGATCTTGAGTTTTTTTGCTTAATTCAAATAATTCATTTGAAGCCTCTATTAAATCAAAGTCTCTGCTTTGAAGTTTATTTCTAGATAGACTTAAAGGTGTGTATTGATAGAAGTAACCTATCTTATTAGTGTATATAAGGTACTTTGATTGGCTTAAAAACTTAAAGTTTGTAGCAATATCCTCATTGATTTTTCCTTCGGGGAAACGTATATCAGAAATGACTTCTCGTTTATATATTTTTCGCCATACTGTAAATGGAAGTTTCTCTTTCTGCCCCCTATATAAATACGATTGAAGGATATTTATTCCCTGGGAGTGAACTAATTGTTCTTTATTTTTTGGAAGTTGGTTTTCATTTTTGTAGACGATTTGTACATTAAAATCGATGACATCACAATTATACTTCTGAAACAACTCTATCAGATATTCGTACAGGTCTTCAGTGATATAATCATCCGAATCAATAAAAGCAAGATAAGATCCATGGGCATTTTCAATTCCTGTATTTCTCGCTGAAGATAATCCTTTATTACTTTGATTGATGAGTTTTATACGATCATCTTTTTCTGAGTATTGTCGGCATATATTTTCTGTTTGATCACTTGAACCGTCATTGACAATGACAATTTCAAGATCCTTATAACTTTGATTAATTACAGATTCTATACACCTTACGATAGTTCTTTCTGAATTGTATGCAGGAATAATTACTGATATTTTGCTCATGTTACATCCATAACATATAGAGCTCTGTTACCTTCAAATACTCCATCAAAAGAAATCTTATTCCCTTTTCTATTCCATCGGGGGTGTAAATCACAACGATGATCTTCATCATACTTGAAGGGATGGTAAAATCGGTTGATCACTTTTACATCTTTTTCATTATTTAAATATAATGTTGAATATCTTTTTTTGTCTGGGTAAGTATCTGTTATGATTCTTAGCTGATCAGGTGAATAGCTTGGATGTCCATCATTGTGCAAATCTCTCCAAAGTGGATGAATGTCCTGACTTTGATCTTTAAGCATATAATACCCACTATTTCCATGGTGCCTTAAAAATACGATGATCTCATGATCATTTTTCCAATAATAATGAGAGATCATATCAAAGTCCATGAAAGAGAATAAGTCACTGCCATCACATTGACAACTGTATAGACGAGAGTATTTTCGTTGATTCTTAATCCAGCGATGCAAAAAAAGAAATCGATTACCAGATGGATTGATCATGATATGATTCACTTTATGATGTGCATTTCTCATATTTTCTTTAAAATTAATCCCTAATAGATTGCTAAAACTGATAATTTCATTTATTTTGCCATTATCTAGATCAATGTGAATGATACATTTTTGATTATGATCAAGATGATATGGATAATACCCATATGATTTTCTTAAGTGATACAAATGAACAAAATCAAGGCTTAAAGCAAATTTCCCGTTAGGTGATACGGAATAGATATTTGATGGGATGATTCGTTGAGTTTTATTAACAATATTATAAATAATCGCACAGTATTTTCCGTTTTGATAATCGTTATATATGATTTCTTTAGAATAGTCA
Source organism: uncultured Candidatus Cloacimonadota bacterium (assembly GCA_964573665.1). Taxonomy (GTDB): domain Bacteria; phylum Cloacimonadota; class Cloacimonadia; order Cloacimonadales; family WRIO01; genus JAGOCT01. The sequence continues at coordinate 25,219 of CAZNKI010000005.1, forward strand.
GGACCTAACCATTGAATCATACTTCCTTGTTGGTAGTTCCAGGTAATAGTTTGCCCTATAATTTGTATACGATAATTTTCTTTTGTATCGATTAGTAAGATCTCAGCACTTGTATTCGCTTTCGCCCCTTTTACTACTTTATGACATATTATGTATCGATCACTAATATCCCAGGGGCTTTTATCATAATAACCAAAAAAATAATCATGCTTTTTATCTTTAATAATACATTCTACAGGATTGATTAAGGGCTCTTTCCTGGATAATGTCACATTGATGAGCTGATACAGCCTTTTAACAAGTTTCTTTATCCTTGGATATCTCAGTAAGAGATAATGGATTTTCTGTTCAAGTATCTTATCGTTCATTGAATTTGTTTTCTCAAATACTTCTGACTAAATATCTGAAACACTTTTGCAGGCATTAGACTGACAGCGATTTGCACAATGATGATGATGACAAGATCGATAAAACGACTATATCCTTTTCTCCAAAATCTAAAGATGATCCCTATATCTCCAAGACATTTGATTAAGGATTTTCTACGGTTCAGGTTATCAGTATTTCCTCTGAATAATACCAGCGACTGATCAATATTTTTTGATTTATAACGATGAACGATATGTGTAAATAATTCAAAATCCTGATTTCTTTTCAGAATAGGGTACCCACCAAATTCCAGTACGACTGACTTTTTAAACATCACTGTAGGATGATTAAATGGATTGCGTCTGCGTGAAAATTTGAGTATCTCTTGGTGGGAGAGTGGAACTGATCTTGAACAGGTCACTTGTGCTGGATTATCTGAAAAAATATCGATATGAGTACCTATAATAGCAAGTTCAGGATCTTTGATAAACTCAATTAATTGCAGTTCACATCTTTCAGGTAGAGAAATATCATCTGAATCCATGCGGGCAACAAATTCATTTTTGCAATTCTTTAAGCCTTCGTTTAATGCAATAGCAAGCCCCATATTCTGATCTAACTGAACGAGCTTAAAAAGACCTGTATTCTGATCAGAATAGTAATTGATCACTTGGTTTAAATCTTCAGGTAAAAGTCCATCTTTGATCAGCACAATTTCATCAGCAGAAACACTCTGGCTAATCATGCTTTCTATACTTAGTTTTAAATATGCGGGTTTTTCTTTGGCATAGACAGACATTAAAAAACTATAAGCGGGATAATCACTCATTAGTTAAATGGCACCTTTTCTGAATAATACCGTTTCAATTGTTTTTAAAATAATTTCCAGATCAAAGACAAAGCTTCTGTTTTTTAAATAATATAAATCATAGCTATATTTAATCTTACTTTCTTCAAGATTGCTGGCATAGCTATACATGATTTGTGCCCATCCGCTAAGTCCTGGTTTTACCTGATGCCTAAATGTATAAAAAGGAATCTTCTCTTCGTATTCTTTTACAAAAGATTCTTGCTCAGGGCGAGGTCCGATCAATGACATTTTCCCACACAAAATATCAAAAAACTGTAAGATTTCATCGAGTCTGAAAGGTCTCATTATCTTTCCAATAAGCAGTATTCTTTGTTTTTCCTGAGATGCAAACAGTTCATTCTTTTTATTAGCGATTTTCATACTTCTTAGTTTATGGATGGTATATAGTTGATTACGATATCCAACTCTTTTTTGTGTGTAGATGAAGGGGAAACGATCTTCGATAATGATAAGTAAAGATAATATGATAAATAAGGGTATGAGTATGATGATCGCAATCAAAGATAAGATGATATCCAGTATTCTTTTATCGGGGGTGTTATTGCTTTGAACGAATATGATCTGATAATAATCTTCAAATTTCTCTGCAATTTCTACTGGAATGCGGCGTAAATATCGTTCACACAAATCGGGTAAGTATTCTACCTGTATATTTTTTCTCATGAGCTTGTTTGTCAAATCTTTGATGTTTTTCTCAATTACTGGATCACAAATGAGCAAGGTGTATTCTTGTTTTTTTGAATACTCACCGAAGAAAAATTCATCAAACACTTTATTTATATTGCTGTCTTGCGCTTCACAAAACTGACTGAAATGGTATTTTTTGAAACTCTTCTTTTCGATTTCATGCAGAATATTACCAAATTCTTCTTGTTTCCCTACTACTAAAGTTTTCTTTGTATTGATTTGGTTTTTATGGATTTCTATAAGAATTGCAAGAATGATAGTAATAAAGACAATTTGAATGAAATATAGATACATTACATGCATTTTATCAATGAATTCTCTGAATGATATAAATATCACCACAACAAAGACAGAAGACAAAAATCCCCCAATAGATATTCGGATGAATAAATCATTGAGAGATTTGACAATATCAAAGTCAAATATGCGCATTGCATAATAACCTGTGATGATTGAACTACATAGAATAAAAGAGGTTAAATACTTCATCCTAAATAGTGCAATTGCAGAAAATTCCAAAAATAAGAAACAGATGATGATTGATATATATTTCATAATTCCTTGCTTTAAGACGTGAAGAAAGTGAAATAATGATATAGCTTCGCCCCGTAAATTCAGAAACTAATCAAGGTTTTTTAATAGAAAAGTATTGATATATTTATTAAATAAACTTTCCTGCCCTCTCCTCAATTTCCAAAATTCTTCAATTCATAATATCCCAAAGGGGATTTATTACACATATAAGAGGAATTGTCTTTTTTGTCAATAAGCTTTTTTATTTATAGTTTGAGAAATAAAAAAAGTCAAAGCAGATCGCTCTGCTTTGACTCATTCATATTGAGGAGGTATATGAATTCATGAAACAAAATTTATTTTATGCTTGTTTTTTCCTTTTTGATTTCTTCGATTAAGTAAGGCAATATTTGATTTACATCGCCGATAAGTCCCAAATCAGCAGTTTGGAAGATTGGTGCACCTGGATTGTTATTGATAGCGATAATGAGTTCTGACTCTTCCATGCCCGCGACATGCTGAATTGCTCCTGAAATACCACAAGCGAAATAAACTTCCGGTCGAACCGTTTTACCCGTTTGTCCCACTTGGGATGCGTGATCGATCCATCCTGCATCAACAACCGCTCTACTGCCAGAAACCATTGCTCCCAGCTCTTCTGATAATTGTTGAATATGTTTTAAATTCTCCTGTTTGCCAATTCCTCGACCTGCAGATATTAAAATATTCGCTTCTTCGATATTCTTCTTTTCTTTTTTCTCAAAGAATGTATCCAGGATTTCTATGTTGATATCCTGATCTTCGATGTTGGATAATAAATATTCAATATGCAAAGTGCCCTTGTTTTCGATACGTTCTTTCTTTAAAACGCCAGGTCGAACAGTACTCATTTGAGGACGATGATTCGGACAAACGATCGTTGCCAGAATATTTCCGCCAAAAGCAGGACGTGTCATAAGAAGGTTTTTTGTATCAGGATCAATTTCTAATTGTGTACAATCTGCAGTAAGTCCTGTTTTTAAACGAGCGGACAGTCTTGGGGCTAAGTCTCTTCCGATACTTGATGCACCTATAAGTACAATCTCAGGGGTATGTGTATTGATATATTGTGTGATTAATTTAGTATATACTTCTGTGCTGTAATGATTCAATCTTTTATCATTGATGATAAATACTTTGTCAGCGCCGTATTGGTTAAGCTCTTTCGCATGGCATTCATTGATCTGATGACCCAGAATTAATACATAAACAGCGCATGACAAGTCTTTTGCCAGTTCTCTTGATTGACTCAGTAATTCAAAGCTAACAGGTTGAATAATGTCATTTCTTTGTTCAGCGATGACAAGGATATTTTGGTATTTTTTTTCGCTCATTATTCCTCCTAAATCACATATCTTTCTTTTAGCTTTTCAACGATTTTTCGCGCAGATTCCTGAGGACTGAGTTCAAAACACTGGCCAGAACTTTTCCCTGCTTTAGTTTGAATTTTCTTTACCTGGGTCGGTGATGCTTTCAAACCAGTTAATGTAGGATCAAGATCAATGTCTTTGATACTCCATTTTTCGATCATTTGATTCTGGTAAGCACGGAATATTTTCCCTACTGTCATATATCTGGGTGTATTCATGTCTTTTAAAACAGTGAGTAAGCAAGGTGTTTTTACTCTTATTCTTTGTGTAAAATCTTCATAAGCTTTATCGACGATGAGTGATTGCTTTTCAGCTTCAATCTTCATTACATAAGAAACCTGTGGGAGATTAAGATGTTCTGCAATCTGAGGTCCCACTTGGGCGGTATCACCATCTATGGCTTGTCTTCCGCAAAAAATGATATCATAAGGAATTTTTTTGATGGCATAAGCAAGGGCAAGTGATGTCGCCCATGTGTCTGATCCGGCGAATGCACGATCACTAAGTAAAATAGCGCGATCTGCACCCATGGCTAAACCTTCTGTCAAAGCTTCTGATGCCTGATCAGGTCCCATACTTAATAATGTGACGTGTGCCTGATATTGATCCTTTAATGTTAAAGCCACTTCAATGGCACTTTTATCATCAGGATTGATGATACTGGGTACTCCCTCTCGGATAAGGGTACCTGTCTTTTGATCTATTCTCACTTCTGTGGTATCTGGTACTTGTTTCATACAGACGATTATCTTCATTTTTTTTCTCCTATTTCAGCATATTTGCGGATATGACCATTTTCTGAACTTCTGAAGTACCTTCATAAATTTCAGTAATTTTTGCATCGCGCATCATACGTTCTACAGGATAGTCACGAGTGTAACCGTAACCGCCAAAGAGCTGTACTGCTTTTGTCGTCACTTCCATTGCAGTTTCTGACGCAAATAATTTTGCCTGAGCAGCTGCAACAGAATAAGACGCTTTTTGATCCTTGAGCCAGGCTGCTCGATAAACTAAATATCTTGCCGCATCGACTTTTGTCTGCATTTCAGCTAATTGGAATTGAGTGTTTTGAAAACTGCTGATACTTTTACCAAATTGCTTACGCTCTTTGACATATTGTACCGTTTCATCAATAGCACCTTGAGCGATTCCTAATGCTTGAGCTGCAATGCCTATTCGACCGCCGTCTAGTGTTTGCATGGCGATTTTAAATCCTTTGCCTTCCTGACCCAGAAGATTCTCAAAAGGTACTTTTACATTCTCAAAGATGAGCTCACAGGTTGATGAACCTCTGATCCCCAGTTTCATTTCTTTTTTGCCGATGGAGAATCCTTCCATATCTTTTTCGAGAATAAATGCGCTGATCCCACGAGTTCCTTGTGATGGATCAGTCATTGCCATGATAATGTATATATCTGCATATCCTGCATTGGTGATAAATATTTTACTCCCATTGATGAGATAGTAATCTTCTTTTTTAATGGCAACGGTTTGTTGTGCTGATGCATCGGTGCCTGCATTTGCTTCTGTGAGTCCAAATGCTCCGATTGCCTTGCCTGAACATAAAGCGGGAAGATATTTTTCTTTTTGACTTTGTGTTCCAAATTCATAGATTGGGCTGGCACACAGTGATGTATGAGCAGATAAAATAACGCCTGTAGTTCCACATACTTTTGATAATTCTTCCACAGCCAGAATATAGGTTAAAATGTCTGCGCCTTGACCTGAAAATGACTCTGGAAACGGTATCCCCATAAATCCGTACCTTGCCATTTTCTCAACGCTTTCTACAGGAAATCGTTCTTGCTCATCAATTTCCTGCGCGAGTATTTTTATCTCTTTCTGACTAAAGTCTCTAAATAACTTTTTTGCCATTTCATGAGATGCTGATAATGAATAATCCATTTGCTCCCCTTTATCTGATTAAGCGATTGCTTCGTTACGTTGATATCTTTGTTTTTCTTTTGGAACAACACAAGTACCGACAGCACGACAGACAACGACAGGTGTCTCAAGCACTTCTGCAGCTGATTCATTAATTTCAGGACATGAGACGATCAGTTTTTTAGCTTCAAAACGCATTTTTCTTGATGTATTACCGACTTTGATGATTTCTCCGCTAGCTTCAATATAATCTCCAGCATATACGGGTGCACAAAATTCTGTCATTTCATAACCTGCAAACAAGCCTTCATCGCCATCATGACGTATTAATAATTCTGTAGCGACATCGCCAAATAGCTGAAGCATTTTTGCGCCATCAACCAGATTCCCGCCATAATGCGCATCTGCTTGACTCATTCTGATACGGATGATTGTTTTGCTCATGACAAACTCCTTAATTTTAATATTCTTTTGAATATACTTATTACATGATTTATGCCATGAACTTAGAATAATTAAAAATATCGTAAAGCTATAAAAAATAAGGAGAAAGGAAAAAGATAAAAGCGTTTTGCTCTGACTGATTTGAACATTGCAAAGAATTACAAAGTTCAATTATGAACAGCTGTATCAAATTGCACAAAAATCAAGTGTACTAATGTATGACCTTGATCTGGTACTCTTCAATTTTCCGATAAAGGGTCCCTCTTGTGATTCCAAGAATGGATGCTGATTTTTGAATATTAAAGTTATTCTTGAGCAAGACTTCTGAAATGTGTTGTTTCTCCATTTCGGATAAAGATAAAATATGCTCTTCACTGTTGATAAAGATCTCTGAGGATAGAGTTTTACTCATTTCAAAATGTAATGGCAGTCGTTCTGTATTGATAATCAACTCCACGAAGTTTTCCAGTTCTCTGATATTCCCCTGCCATGGATATTGGATGATCTTTTCCATATATTCATTGGGAATATGGATCGCCTTTTTGTTTAAGCGGTTAGAGAGACTGTTCATAAAATAATGAATTAGTAGAGGGATGTCATCTTTTCTTTCTTTGAGTGGCGGTAAATGAATGGGTAATACATTAAGGCGATAATATAAGTCCTTTCTGAAATTGCCGTTTTCCACTTCTTTCTGCAAATCACGATTGGTAGCAGAAATGATTCTTACATTGACAGGTATGGGTGTCGATGATCCTACTCGAGTGATATATGCTTCTTCGATCACCCTGAGCAGGTTGGTTTGCATATCCAGAGGCATTTCACCAATTTCATCAAGGAAGAGCGTCCCACCATCAGCAATTTCAAATTTACCCGCTGATCCGCTTCTCTTTGCCCCAGTAAATGCCCCTTCGACATAACCAAACAGTTCTGATTCGATTAGAGTTTTGGGAATTGCACCACAATTTACAGCGATAAATGAGTCGTTTCTTCTGGAACTGAAATTATGAATCGATTGAGCGATAATTTCTTTACCAGTTCCGCTCTCACCAGTAATGAGAATACTCGATTTACTGTCGGAGATCTTTTTGCAAAACTCTAATACATCTTGAAAGTGAGTGTTTTGTGTGATGATTTTATCAAAGGTATAAACTGCTTTTCTTCCCATAATTCGATCTGCAAGTTTTCTCACTTTTTTTACATCTTTAAACACAAAAACAATCTCATCCAGTTCATTACTGACATTATAAATGGGGTAAGCGCTTAAGTTGAGCTGTACTGTGTTTTTATTGGCAAAGACATTTACATCTTCATCTAAAAAGTTCTGATTATGGAGTAGGGTAGAGCGAACATTGTTCCAGCCCTCAAAAAACTCCCAAATCTTTTTCTGATAAGCATTTTGACGATCAAATCCAAATAAACTCAATAGCTCATTGTTTAAAAAGAGAATATTCCCTGATAAATCTGTTGAGATGACTCCTGCGGGGATAGCATTGAGCATCTGTTCGATATTAGTTTTTGATTGAATGAGTTTCTTTTGATAATTATGCACCCCCAACATATTTTCCAAAGCATGAGCGGCAGCCACTACCATGCCCAGCGTATGCGGATGCACAAAATCTGTATTGCCTGTCAGATCCAGTGTTCCGATGATTCTTCCTTCAGGATCTCGGATAGGCGCACAGGAACAGGTCCATCGATGATAGCTCTTGATAAAATGATCATCTGCTACCAGTTGCATAGGGATTTGTTCCACTAATACGGTTCCCATCGCATTGGTGCCAATACAATCTTCTGCCATTGATGCTCCTGGAAACATTTTCAAATTTGATGCTTCCTTGAGAATATAATCATTCCCAAAGACCTGCAAGATAATTCCCTCATGATCTGTGAGTATCGTGAGAAAATTGGCAGATTGAACAAAGTCATTCAACTGCTTCATAAATGGTTCTGCGGTTTTGATTAATACTTTATTCTTGTCTAAGACTTCTTTTAACTCTAATCCGCTGAGGATTTTTTGACTATAAACCATCTCTTTGCTTAAGCCTAAATAAATGCATCTTTGATGCGATCTGCTTATTCTCTGTTGATGCTCTTCTGATTGGATTTTATTCATATTCGCCTTAAAATTCTTTTACTTCACCTTCAGGGATTTCTTTGAATCGAAACTCATCATTGACGTCCCTCATGAAGCCTGCTTCAATCTTTCCAGAATCTGTATAACCTCGTTTTTCCCAGTATCCAGGAATATAACTTTCCAACAACTCGATTTTTACTACCGATTTTGCAGATTTATATCCCCATAGATAGGGACAAAAAACGCGTACAGGTCCACCATAATCTTCTGTGAGAAATACATTGTTGTATTCCCAGGCAAGCAGACATTTCTCTTCACGAGCGATTTCTATTGGGATGCTTGTGTCATACTTTGTTTTATAAGACCAAAAACGGACATACTTAACTTTATCTGATACCTGAACAGAGTCCAGTATGTCAGAGATACGTACACCACCCCAAATTCCTCGAACAGACCAGCGAGTAACACTTGTCAGTCGCGCATCTGCCTCAGATTTTGGCATCTTCTGTAAATCATCCCAAGTAAATGTTTGTGGTTTTTCACACAAACCGCTTACTTCGATCTGCCATTCTTCACGGTTGAGTTTGCCTGGATGCCCTTCTGCCCAAAATATAGGTGTTTTAAGCTTTGCTAATGGATGCATCTCTTCCTCCTTTTTCTGATTGGAGTAACACGATGTGATGAACACCGCGAGTATGAGAATGACAATGTGAATCTTCATTTTACTTCATCAATATCATTTTTTTGCTAATGCTTGTTTTACCATTGTTTAAACGGTAAAAATAAATGCCAGAACTAACGGTTTTCTGATTTTGATTGATGCCTTGCCATTCGATTTCATTGACACCATTGTTTTTACTGATGATGTTTTGATGATATACTTTTTGCCCTTTAATATTAAATACATCGAAGTTGATATTTTGATTTTCCTGGCTATAATATCTGATGATGGTCGTAGGATTAAATGGATTTGGATAATTACCATAGACTTTAAATGTGTTGATACTTGGATTTTCGATATCATTACTTACAGGCTGACTGCTCTTGAAGACTCTGAAATCATCGATATAAATCCCATCTCCCTGTGAGTTGTATGAGCTTTTAAAATAAAAGCGGAGATAGATATTTTGGCCTATGTATTCATGTAAACTGTAATAGACTTCTGTCCATTCTTCCTGAGTGCCAGTATATACCTCTAATGTTTTCCAAGTCTGACCATTTGTAGATACTTGCAATGAGAAATATTCGCCATAAAGTCCGATATCATATTTTGTCATAAAACTGACATAAGATTGAGTACACTCAGATAAATTAATACTTCCTGGATATTGGCAGTAAGATTGAGCATTTTGCTGATAGTTACCATTTGGACTGTCTGATAAACTCTTATTAGGTGAGAAATATTCAGAACTGCTGAGATTCCATTGTCCTGTTTTGATCCAGGTCAAGTTTTGATTATCAAATCCATCACTTAAAAATGAATCGTTCAAATAAAAAGTGAAATTATTGGTGCCTTCAGATAAGTTTAAATCGCTGATAATTTTACCCGCACCGCTTTTGTTGATGATAATCTTTTGTTGCCCTGTGAATATAGGGTTGATTAAGAATTGACCTTGATTATCGGTAATAATAGTTTCTAAATCACTGTTATATATATTCACTTCAGCTTGTGGCACAGGCATTCCTAACTCATCAATTACAGTGCCTGATAAAGTACAGGTCGTTGAGGCTTCTAAAGTGATGTTTAATTCGCTGACTTCTCCCTCAGCAATAATTACAGAATGCGTTTGGGAGACATAACCCCATTTGCTGAAGGTCACTTCAAATACTCCTTCAGGGAGTAAACGTGTATAACGGCCAAAGAGTGCATTGCTTTGATAGGGGATTTTAGCGTAATTGCTGTTATCTATTCCTTCTACAAATACTTCTGCAACTAATGGATTATTATTTGTATCTTTGATCAATCCAGTTACGCATTTTGTTTTTGCTCTGGAGACTAAAATTTTAGCTGCTTGAAGGTTGTTTGCACAGGTTTGTGTGACGATTGTTGCTGATGGTATAAATTCTTCAGCTAATTCGATCGTATAGGCAAAAATTGAATTATTACCATAGGCATATTCATCCAATCCACCGCTCGCTGCATAGAGTTCCCATCCATATCCTGGATCATAAGTCATATTACTGCCATCAGTTTTCAAGATCGTTCCTGCCATCGATTCTGCAAGTCCTGCTAATTCTGTTTCATCAGGAGATTGCACATTGGGTTTTGATCCCCAAGGGTAAAGTACTAATCCGCCGTAGGTATGATAACTGATCCCAGCAACAAAAGGGATAGAATCGATAAACTCTTTGATTATTTGTGTCTCAGGTTCTGAAAATGGTACTGTGCCATGATAAGTCGGATATTCAAAGTTGTCTGTTGAACTGAAATATCCCCATCCATAACCATAATTACGGTTCAGATCTACACCGTCAATTCCATATCCATATTGATTGTTTGTGTCAAATGATTGGTTCTGATTATTATCTCTGATATTTTTTCGCCACCAGACATCTGTTTGATCCAAAACAATTTTTTGCCCATCAGGATTGACAATCGGGATAAACCATATCTGACTGTTGTTGATTAGATCGGTGATTTCGGGATCAACGTTATAATTCGATAAATAATAATCAAGTACTGCCATTGTCACTTCTGTACTTAATGGCTCACGGGCATGATGTGCTCCAAAAAAGTAAAAAGAGGGTTCGTCTTCTTCCACTTCAGGATTATCAGAAAGCTTCAAAGCGATGATTTCATGTTGGAAATCTGTATAATTTGTTAGACCATCATTAGAATACTGTTTGCCTAAACTGTTGCCCAGATTGACCAAATGAACAATGTCATATTGTTCCGCATATTGATTGAGTTGTGCGATGGTCTGTGAATAGTTGCTGTATCCTGGGATATCTCGTTCATTACTGCTTAAATTATTCTTAACTTGAGTTTCAGTTTGTAAAATAGTAAATGAAATAGCATTCTGTCTTAAAGTGTTTTGCTCTTCATCATTGAGAATGATGTCGATAAATTCATTGGGTTTGTATAAGGTGATATCATATCCTTCAGAATAATATTGCTTTGCTTGTCCTTCGGTAACAGGACTGATTCGAACCAGTGATTTCTCAGCAAATATACTGAAGATAACACTTGTGAACATTAAGAAGATCAACCATTTTTTCATAATTCACTCTCTTTTTATGCTTTTTTGTAATTTCTATGACAAGACCTCTTTTTCGTCAATAGTTATTTTATGTTTTTCGATTTCCATGCTACCACCTTTGGAGCGTAGGCGTCCCCGCCTACGATAATTACTCGTATTTGCGGATGGGGTGGTCAGCTCTTGCTAATGCCATAACTAATAGTAGAGACGCGATTTATCGCGTCTAAATCTGTAAGGCAATCTACCAGATTGCCAGATAAAAAAAACGTTTGATAACCACGGAAGAACTAGGATTATCGATAATCTTTCTCTTTTCAAAATGACTTAAAACAACGAGCAACTCAATTTCCATCTTTGGATGGGGTGCTCAGCTCTTGCTAATGCCATAACTAATAGTAGAGACGCGATTTATCACGTCTAAATATGGAGCATAGGCGTCCCCGCCTACGAAAATCTCTCGTAAGGTAATCTGCCAGATTGCCAAAATATTTAAAACTATTTCAAACACCGAGAATATATGAACAACACAAGAAAATACTTGATATCAACAATCTCAAGAATGGGATAAATCGTATAAAATCTTGGTTTTTTTACACTTTGCCTCAGGTTTCCTCTCCGTTTCGCCTCGGTTCACGCTCAGTTCAGCTATTTGTTTCATAGAAAAAAGATAATATTAAGTTCATCCCTTGAATAAAAATATCAACTGTTGATGTTTTGTATTCTGGGATTTAGCAGATGTGGCAAAAGTCAATAGTTATTTTTGGATTTATGGATTTCTTTGAGAATATTCCATGATATAGTATTGTTTTATCCCGCACCTAAAGGAGCGGTGTAGGTTTTCTGACATTTTCCGTATGGTTGGCACCATACGCTATTTATATGATGCTATTTCATAGCATTATTGGAAGGTTACCAATCATTGCCCATGAAATGGGCAAAACATGAATAGCCTACGGTTTCCAAAACCGTAGGTAAAAGATAAAAAACAATATCGCTCCTTTAGGTGCGACATAGTAATTCTTTACAATTAGATAATCACAAAATGAACATGATGCATGAAGTCCTATAGGAGATCCAACACTTCGTTCTGGATGACTCGATGCGCGTGATAATCAATGTGTCTGATGGATTGTAATTGATTACCAGATTTGCTTTTCGGACGAATGGAACTTCATTTTTTTCAGCTTCATGCGTCACTATAAGTGGTTTAGATTTGATGTGCAATTATCCAAGAATACAGATTTATAAGATTGGGTGTCGCACCGATGGCGCTCTTTTATTGATGATTTTGCCCACTGGCTGACACCAGTGGTTAATTATATTTCGCACCTATGGTGCTTTCTCCAATGAGTTCCAAAGGAACGGCATATAGCTAACACAGGCTGCGAGGCCTGTGAATAGCATCACTAATGAATGTGCGCCATCGGTGCGACACAGAACTTATTTCATACGATAATTATTAATATTCCAGCACATCAAAAATTCACTAGCATCTGTCACCCAGAGCGGAATGAAATGAAGCGTGGGGTCTCCTTGATGAGCTACTTGCATCAAAAATAATATATAATACACTACATGATCTATGAATTAACAATCTCATCACCTGCTGGAATATTCCATATATAAGATTTTAATACCGTAAGCTACACTACATTTGCATACAGTTTTTTTATAATAAATCCCTTAAAAGGAATTATAATGAGGAAATTTTTAATCTATGAAAAAAGTAATCAAGATCCTTATTCTTTTCTCCTGCATTGTCTATATCTCGGAAATAGTATGGAAGTAAAGTGCTTCATACTGTAATGTCAAAAGCAGAAAGCCCACCATATGATAAATGCATATTTAACGAATATGATAAAGCCTTATGAATTAGTTATTTAAATTATACTGTATGATGCTAAATGAAATTGCAATTTTCTTAAAGATTCGGGAGGAATATTTTATATACATATGATTTATAATAATCTACTATTCGTAAATACAATTGTTCATTATATGCGTATAAATTAATCATTATCGTGGTATCTAACAATTTTGAACCATTATAAAACTCATCTGGAATTATTTGATTTAGATGATATCTAATAACTTTGTTTGTATTTAAATCAATAAGAACAATTTCGTTTGACTCAATTTGGTAATAAATTAACTTTTCTTTAATAATTGTTGGGAAATATCTTGAAGAGAAAACTAATTCAGAAGTTAATGAGACATTACCTATTTTTGCATCGTCAATAACTTTGGTTACATTCTTTTTATAATCATAATAGTAGAGATTATTCTTATCAATAAAGCTTAAAGCGTTATTATTACATAGTAAAAAGTAATTTGGAAAGAGATCATTGGTTATATCATTTATTGATTTATAGTTATCTATGTTATTAATATTCTTATTTATTATATTACTTATCCTATTTCTCATGCTTTCAACAAAAATATCACGATTTGTATCTTTGTACAATATTGATTCAATTTGTAAATCCTTGTTTAAAATATAGCTTTTTTGCTCATAAACAAACACAGAAAAAAAGTCTTTAGCAAATAGTGTTTTACATAATTGTTTCTTCTTATTAATGAAATGAATATAATATTTTTTATCTTGAACTCTCTTATTACTTGAAAAGTAAATACCAATTAGTGTATCAGAATCTACCTTTTCAACGAAAAACATTTCTGTAGAAATATCATAATCATCTGGATCAATAAATTTATATAGATCAAAATCATTAAATTCAAGAAACAGATCTGCTTTCAGTTTTAATTCACTACAATACAACTTAAAGCAAGTAAATAATATTGAGTATAATACAAAAATAAGAATTATATATTTTGATTTGTTCATTTTCTCTCCATTTAATCTTTAAATAGAATTTTATAAATATTTGCGAGTTGTTCTTCTTCAATTATAAATAGCAGATTATTTGATGTAATACAAAATGAAAAATAGGTATCTTGAGGATTCTTCTTTAACATTTGATATATCTTTTGATAAGTAAGAAACTCCCATTGAAATGTTAATAAATCATAAAACACAATTGACCCACTAATTCGATTGTATAATATCATCTTATGATTGATAAATCCTTCAATTTTAAAATCTTTGAATTTACCCATTTTTGTTTCTTTAAAGTTAAAATTCATGATTCTTACATCATTCTTCACAATATCAAACTCAATTATGGAATAGTTTAGATCAGAAACATAGTAATAATAATTATTGTAAAAATATGAATTTGAAGAAAAATAATCTCTATGAAATTTCTCCCGATTTACTGTAAGCCCCTCATAATAATAACAGAAATTGAAAAAGTTAGTTATCTTTTCTCTGTTTTTAATCTCAGTTAATGAGTCTATAGCTATACTATCAATGGGAATTACGAATGAATTTAAAGAGTCAAAATCCACATAGAAAATATTTCCATCAATATAGTTACTAGAAAAAGAATACAATATGTTTTTTAAAGGTAATTCTTTATTCATTTCGAATTTTGAATCAAATGATACTATTGTATGACCTTCATGAAAATTAGTAATATCCTTACTTTTAAAAGAGAAATACTGAAGTTCTGACAAATTATCATTAATAAATGAAATACCTTGTATATTGTATTTATTATTATTATTATTAAAATCAATAGAATCAATCATATTAATTTCAAAACTTAATGATTCTAGTAATAATGGGAATGTTAAAATTAATATGAATATAGTTAGAGTACTTTTATTCATTTGGTAGTTTATCTTTTTCATATTTTCCCCCCAAATTTTCAAAATATCTCATATTTGATTTCAGATCATGGCTATTAAACATTATATATTCAATATAAGATAAGTCTTTTAGCTCTTTATTTGGCTTATTTAGATTTCTATTCAGAGAATTCAAATATAAATTTTTCGCTGTTTCATTTAAAACGTTTTTCCATCTATAAACTTTCTCAGGTACATATATAGCTTGTTCGCTGGTAATACCGTTTATAATATCTTGAGCATGGAGAATCTCATGAAAAGTAGTTTTTACATTCAAAAAGAATTTTAATTTAGTATCATCGTCCTTTGTATCAGAATAATCAAAGAGGAAAGTTTCTTTGTTAAATTCAAATCTTACTTCAACAACTTCACCATTTTTAGTTATTTTTTTTACTCTGCCATTCTCCTCACCATCAAAGCTATCTCCTAAACTAAATGTAATTTTACTATTCTCTAAATTAGTAATATATTGTTTACCGTATTTTGTCTTAGAGATTTCTCTAATTTGAGGGAGCTTCTTTAATGCTTCGGTCATTACTTTCCCACTCGGATCAACCAACATCACAGGATTATTTGCAACATAAGTATAGGGACTTGCCTGTTCTTCTGCTGGGTCAACAGAATAAAATCGCATCAGCATCGAATCATAAAATCTTGCTTTGTAATTATGCAAATCAGTCTCTTCATCATATTCCTGACCAGTGTATCGATATTTTGATTCTTCAGCACTTTTTACATTGCAATTTGACACACTCTCTCCAGTTTCATTATTCATTTCTGCTAAATATCAATAAATATTTGTTTTCGTCAATAGTTATTTTGGATTTTAACGAATAATCTAAACATAGTATTGTTTTGTCCCGCACCTAAAGGAGCGGTGTGGGTTTTCAAACATTTTCCGTATGGTTTGCACCATACGCTATTTATATGATGCTATTTCATAGCATTATTGGAAGGTTACCAATCATTGCCCATGAAATGGGCATAACATGAATAGCCTACGGTTTGCAAAAACCGTACGTCAAAGATAAAATCAAAATCGCTCCTTTAGGTGCGACATAGAACTTGTTCCATACGATAATTAATATTCTGGCACAACAAAAACTCACGAGCAACTGTCACCCAGAGCGGAAGGTTTTATGAGTCGCGATTAATCGACGCCTCTACTGGATGATTGATAACAATACGCAATCTGGTAGATTACGATACATATCTATAATCTCCTCATCCAAAAAACTATAAAGTATCTCAGAAAAACACCCGATTTGTTTGAGTCATATCAATTAAGAGGGTAAGAGAGAGTGAAGAGAGAGTCAAGAGAGAGAGAAATCAGAACCAAAGCATCAAAAAGTGGTACTATATTTAATTGATAGTACTTGTTTGTAGTGTCACATAGATGAGGTGTTCCATTCACACTTTTTTACATCTTCAGAAAAGAACACTCACTAGATTACACATAAATTATCATCCAAAAAAAGAAAAACATTGATTTTCTAAAGCTATAGAATACATTAAGATAAATACTCATTTTATGAATATGTAAAAAAAGTATTGACAAGAAATGTACTAAAGATAATATCAACACAAATCTGATAGAAAGGAAGGTAGCATGCAAAAAAGAACACAAGTCTCAAACATCACAGTCGCATATCGTGTCGCAGTCATTAAAGCATTTATGCATACTACCGGTCTGTCCGAAATAAGGGATCAATAAATCAACACTCCCACGGATTTGACTGGCGGATCCGTGGAAAAAATATTTAAGCCACGGGTTCAAACGCCCGTGGCTTTTTCTTTGGCCAATTAAACGTCATGGACGATTACTTCGAGAACAAAAGGAGTTATTATGTCTGAAAAATGGAAACTGTTCTTTAAAATCAGTCAAGGTTATCGCTTGATGTATATAGGAGCATTGTGTGTGATTATATTTGCTGCAATGTTTCATTTTATTACCCCTCTGGTCATTCGCTTTACCATCGACAATGTCATCGGCACTAAAAGCGTTGATCAGGCATGGATTAACTCAATCTTTCAATGGATTGGTGGTCGTGAATTTCTTGTATCCCATTTGTATTATCTGGGATTCATACTGGTGTGTTTTGCAATGTTTGAAGGTGTCTTCCAATTTGCAAAAGGTAAATGGTCTGCTACCGCATCAGAAGCTGTTGCCAAGAGGATCAGAGACAAGATGTATCGTCATATTCAATACCTGCCTTATTCAGAGCATGTAAAAGCTGAAACAGGCGATTTGATTCAGCGTTGTATCTCCGATGTGAATACTGTTCGCGGATTTTTCGCTGCTCAGTTGATTGAAGTGGGTAGAGCGAGTATGATGCTTGCCTTGGTTGTACCTCTGATGTTGAAGATCAATGTCAAAATGACACTCTATGCAATGATTGCCGTACCAATCATCTTTGCTTCTGCCGTAATCTTTTTTATCAAGATTAAATCTGCATTCAAAATATCAGATGAAGCAGAAGGCGCATTATCAACCGTTTTACAGGAAAACCTAACAGGTGTGAGAGTGGTGAGAGCTTTTGCACGAGAAAATTATGAAATTGAGAAATTTGATAAAGTGAATGCTGATTTCAGAGATAAGACTTATCATTTGATTCAGTTGCTTGCATATTACTGGTCGATCTCGGATTTGATTTGCTTCTTGCAGATCATCGCTGTAGTCGTTACAGGCAGTATTTTCGCCATTCGCGGAGAGATCACTGTCGGTACGATTATGGTATTTATGGCTTATGAAACATCAGTGCTTTTTCCTATACGTCAAATGGGACGTGTGTTGACAGACATGGGTAAAGCAAGTGTTTCGTGGGGGAGAATTTATGAAATCCTGAGTAAGAAAACCGAGATGGATCATCCATTGAGCCAAAAACCTGAGATCACAGGCGCAATTGAGTTTAAAAATGTAAGTATGGCGTATGATGATCAACAGCTGGTACTGAAAAATATCAGCTTTGTCATTCGTCCTGGTGAAACAGTTGCCTTCATGGGCGCATCAGGATCAGGAAAAAGCTCAATCGTCAAATTACTCTTGCATTTGTATGATTATACAGGAAGTATCTTGTTTGATGGCGTTGAATTGAGAGAAATTGACCGTCAGTATCTGAGAAGTCAGGTCAGTTCTGTGTTACAGGAACCATTTCTTTATTCTAAGTCAATCTCAGATAATATCAGAATCGCTTGTCCAGAGAGTTCACATGAGCAGATTGAGCATTCAGCCAAAATTGCTGGTGTGCATGAGGTGATCGAATCATTTGAAAAATCCTATGACACTTTGCTTGGTGAAAAGGGTGTGAATCTTTCTGGTGGTCAAAAGCAAAGGGTGGCAATCGCCAGAGCATTGATTCGAAACAATCCGGTTTTAATATTTGATGACAGCTTAAGTGCTGTGGATACAGAAACAGAACGCTATATTCTTAAAGCATTAAAGACGCTTAAGGGTAAGATCAGCAGGATCATTATCGCTCATCGCATTACCTCAGTTATGGATGCCGACCAGATCTTTGTGCTGAATCATGGCGAAATTGTACAACGAGGTACACATGAGGAGCTTATCGAGCAGGAAGGATCTTATAAGAGGATCTGGAAGCTTCAGAGTGAGCTTGAGGAAAATCTGCTCAATGAAATTGAAAGTGAAATTGAGCAAAAGGAAGATAACGAAGAGTCGATCGCTGTATAATCAGCAAGACACTTTTCTTGAAGGAGTTTATTATGGCTGAATGGGAAGAAAAAGATTATACGGAGAATCTGGATTTTAAGTCCTGGATGAAGTTAGTAAGATATATACTGCCTTATAAGAAATATATGATCATTTTGGCAATCATCATGGTATTCAATGCAGGAGTGGATGCTTCATTTCCTCTCTTTACCAAATATGCGATTGATCATTTTGTAATACCGAAATCTCTGGCAGGAGTGAATACTTTTATCTTGAGTTTTGTTGCGATGATTGTGTTTCAAGCGGCTAATATCTGGTTGCTGATTGCAATTGCCGGAAAAGTAGATATGGGCATTTGTTATGATATACGAAAAAGAGGATTTCAGAAACTGCAGGAACTTTCTTATTCTTATTATGATAAGACACCCAGCGGATGGATCATTTCCCGAATGACGAATGACTCAGGGAGACTTGCAGATATGATCGCTTGGGGCTTGGTGGATATTTCATGGGGATTTTCGATGATGATCGGTATCACCGTGATTATGTTTGTGCTCAACTGGAAATTAGCATTAGTTGCGATGTCTGTAGTTCCTGTACTAATGGCTGTTAGTATATGGTTTCAAAAGAGATTGCTCAAGGCAAACAGAGATGTACGGAAGATCAATTCCAAAATGACTGGCGCAATCAATGAAGGCATTATGGGTGCCAGAACCAGTAAAACCCTGGTGCGGGAAGATCTAAATACTGATGAGTTTATGGAAACTACTGATAAGATGTTTTCATCTTCAGTTCGAACCGCAGTGCTTTCCTCGATTTATATGCCTATTGCATTAAGTCTTGGGGCGATCGGCACCAGTTTGATGCTGTGGCGGGGCGGTAATGCATACTGGACCAATGTGTTAACAGTGGGAACCTTTATCGCGTTTATTCAATATACGATTCAGTTCTTTGACCCGATCTATGAACTGGCAAGAATCTTTGCAGAACTGCAAGGGACTCAGGCTGCTGCTGAGCGTATTTTGACTCTCCTGGAATCAGAAGTTGAAATACAGGATTCACCTGAAGTGATTGAAAAGTTTGGCACTCCTTTCGCACCAAAGAAAGACCAGTATCCAAGCCTTACAGGGGCGATTGAGTTCAAAGATCTCAGCTTTCAGTATAGCAATGGTGAGAAGGTGTTGGAACATTTCAACCTGAAGATCAAGGCTGGGGAAACAATTGCCTTAGTCGGAGAAACTGGGTCTGGAAAGACTACAATTGTTAATCTTATTTGCCGATTTTATGAAGCACAAAGCGGTCAAATTCTGATTGACGACACAGATATCAAAGAGATCTCTTTAGATTGTCTGCATTCAAATATTGGCTATGTATTGCAAAATCCGCATTTGTTTAGCGGTACCATCAAGGATAATATTCGCTATGGCAATCTTGAGGCGAGTGATGAGGAAATTATTGAAGCTGCGCGATTAGTTCAGGCTGATGAGTTTATTTCTCAATTAAAAGATCAGTATGACTTCAAAGTGGGTGAGGGCGGAAACGGCTTGTCCACCGGGCAGAAGCAATTGATATCCTTTGCCCGAGCAATATTGGCTGATCCTGTATTTTTCATATTGGATGAAGCGACTTCTTCGATTGACACGGAGATGGAAAAAGAGATTCAGGATGCCATCAGGAAAGTCCTGAAAAACAGAACATCGATTATTGTTGCTCATCGTTTATCAACGATTGTTGATGCCGATCGGATCATTGTACTGAAAAAAGGCAAGATTGTCGAAATGGGCTCTCATAAAGCTCTGCTGAGAAAGAAAGATTACTATTATTCACTCTATACACAGCAGTTTCTCAAGGAAAAAGAAGAGGAACTCGAGAGAGTGATCTAATAAAAAAAGCCCTGCCTCAACAGCAGGGCTTTTTTAAAAGGATGATGTTTATTCTGTAATTTTTATATGCAGTTCTTTTAATTGAATGTCTTCTACATTTGATGGTGCCTGACTCATGAGGTCAACAGCTTTCAGCGTTTTAGGGAAAGCGATGACATCACGTAAAGATTCAGCGCCAGTGAGGATCATCACCATACGGTCAATACCTGGTGCAATACCACCATGTGGCGGAGTGCCATATTTCAAGGCATTGAGGAAGAATCCAAACTTTTCAGCCAGTTCTTCTTCTTTCATGCCGATGACATCAAATATCTTTTTCTGGATATCCCAGCGATGACAACGGATAGAGCCTGAAGACAATTCCATGCCATTACA
Source organism: uncultured Candidatus Cloacimonadota bacterium (assembly GCA_964573665.1). Lineage (GTDB taxonomy): Bacteria > Cloacimonadota > Cloacimonadia > Cloacimonadales > WRIO01 > JAGOCT01. The sequence continues at coordinate 46,348 of CAZNKI010000005.1, forward strand.
TACGAGATCGTATAGCTGACCGAGGATATCTCCAAACTTAGACGGATCATCAAAGTATGGGATATGTTCTTCTTTTGGCATTGAGAACATGTGATGAGCAGGTTCCCAGCGTTTTTGATCATCATTGTATTCAAACAATGGGAAATCGGTGATCCAGCAGAAGGCAAATGACTTTTCATCATAAAGTTTGAGTTCTTTACCCAGATGATTTCTAAGCCCTGCTAACACTTTATATACAAGTTTGTGGGTATCTGCAGCAAAGAGGATCAGGTCATTGACTTTCGCCTGAGTGGCTTTCAGAATTGCTTGTGTTTCTTCTTCGCTGAGGAATTTAGCAATACCGCCATCAAATCCATTTTCAGTTACTTTAACAAAGGCAAGACCTTTACCACCTAAATGTTTGGCAATTGCTATCAGTTCATCAGTTTGCTTTCTGGAATAATGAGCACAGTTTGGCGCAACGATACAACGAACACTTCCCTTTGCTTCAAAGGCTGACTTGAAGACCTGGAATTCAGAGTTTTTCACACATTCGCTGACGTCGATGAGTTCCATACCAAAGCGTAAATCGGGTTTATCAATACCAAAACGATCCATTGCTTCTTGCCAGGTGAGACGAACAAAAGGCGTTTCAAGCTTGCAGTTGATGGTTTTTTCAAATACATAGGCAAAGAGTTCTTCCATCAGCTCAAAGATTTGTTCTTGAGTGACAAAGCTCATTTCTATATCGAGCTGAGTGAATTCTGGCTGACGGTCTGCTCTGAGATCTTCATCTCTGAAGCATCTGGCGATCTGGAAGTAACGATCCATGCCTGAGATCATCAGGAGCTGTTTGTATATTTGTGGGGATTGTGGTAAGGCAAAGAATTTTCCTGGATGAACTCTTGATGGCACGAGGTAATCTCTTGCACCTTCTGGTGTGCTTTTCATCAGGATAGGTGTTTCAATTTCATAGAAAGATTTCTTATTGAGAAATTCTCTCACAGCCAATACCATATTGTGTCTCATAATGAGATTTCTTTGCAGTTTCTCTCTGCGTAAATCAAGATATCGGTAAGTCAGACGAAGATCTTCTTCTGCCAGAATATTTTCATTGAGCTGAATTGGTAAGGCTTCACTGTCATTGAGCAGTTTTGCTTCATTGATATGAATCTCAACTTCACCTGTTTTCATGTTAAGGTTTTTATTCTTATCATCTCTGAGTTGAACAATTCCTTTTATCGCAATGACATATTCATTTCTGACATCTTTAGCGACATCATACGCCTGAACGATGTCAGGGGAGAACATACATTGTACGAGACCTTTCACATCGCGAAGATCGATAAAGATCAATCCGCCGAGATCTCTTCTTTTATGAACCCAGCCCATCAGGATCACTTCCTGACCTTGCTGTTCTTTGGTAATATCACCACAATAGTGGGTTCTTTTCCAGTTGCCGATTAAATCTAACATAGGTTCCTCAGTTTAATTCATTATTTAATTTTTCATCTTTTGAAAGATAATTTCTTTTTGTTTATAGACCAGCGTAAGTTGTTTTGATCTGCCTGATACTTTCTGAAAGTAGATGATGCCCTGTTTGGAAGCACGAGGTAAGATATCCCCAAAGGCAAAAGAATCCAGGGTGATATTTCTTTGTATCGTTGTTCTACGCTGTAGTTTTTCCTGTTGACTTTGAATGGTCATGATGAAGCGATCAATATAGAGGGATTCATCCTGAAGCATTAAATCCAAGACTTCTTCGCTGTCCTGCGCATCGGACTGGCTTCTTGATTCATCAAGCAAAGCGAAATCTGAGCGGTTGATCTGTATTGTCTGAGAAGAGTTGTTTTGGATTTTGACCCAGAAGGTTGTGTAATGATCAGAGAGATACTGAGGGTCTTTGAGCCACATCTTTTCGCTGACAGAGAACAGAATGTCATTGTTCTTCCAAACTGCTGTTTCACCGCTGATGATCAAACCCTGATCTGAGACAGGCATATACTTTAACGCACAGGAGGAAGTCAGTAGTAAAAAAAGGAATAGCAGACCGAACAAAGCCGGTCTGCGTAAACTGAACTGATTATTCTTCGTCAATTGGTTCATTATCTTCATCTTCGTTTTCTTCTTCGAGAGAGTTCAGAATAATACCATTGTCATCATCATTATCATCGATATTATCATTCTCATCATCTTCATCAGAGATGTGAGACTGTTTTGTTTCTTTTGCAAGCATTTGTCTTTCCAAGATGAGTTGCTCTTGCTTGATCAAATCTTCTTCTTTATCTTCTTCACATATTTTTGTAACATCATGTACCATATCATCTTCATTTACATTAATCAGTTTGACGCCCTGAGTTCTTCTTCCCTGGATGTTGACATTTTTAACTTCCTGACGAATAATAATGCCGTTTTTGGTAATGATCATCAATTCATCTGTATCCGCTACTTCCATCATACAAACGAGCTTGCCGATTTTATTTGAACGGTCAGAAGCAAAGGCACTCACACCTTTTGAGCCACGGTGGGTATCATTGTATTCAGAGATCATTGAGCGCTTTCCATAACCTTTTTCAGTAAGGTTGAGAATTGTGCCATCTCCGCTGAGAACAAGCATTGAGATCACACGATCAGATTCTCTGAGACGAATACCAATAACACCGCTGGTATTTCTGCCCATAGGTCTGATTTCAGTTTCTGGGAAACGGTTACAGAAGCCATCTGCTGTTGCTAAGATGACATAATTTGAACCGTCAGAAATACGTGCATCAATCAATTCATCTCCATCATTCAGGTTGATCGCAATAATCCCTTTTGATCTTGGACGAGAGAACGCAGACATACCTGTTTTCTTAATCAGACCGTTACGTGTCGCCATTATGACATAGAAGTTGTCTTTAAGATTATCACAGGTGACAAAGGCACGAATCTTTTCTCCCTGCTCAATATTCAGCAGATTGATAATCGCTTTACCTCTTGCCTGTTTTCCTGTTTCAGGAATTTCGTGAACTCTTAACCAGTGACATTTACCAAAATTGGTAAAGAAGAGCACATGATCATGGGTTGAGGCAACGAAGATATATTGAACAAAATCATCTTCCTTAAGGTTGGTACCTGAAGAACCTTTTCCACCTCTTGCCTGAGTACGGTAGAGGTTGATTGGCATTCTCTTGATATAACCTTCATGAGACAGTGTAATCACACAGGTCTCATCTGGAATCAGGTCAAGTTCGTTGATTTCTGTACCGAGACTTTTTACGATTTCAGTTTTTCTTTCATCTCTGTATTTTTCAGCGATTTCGCGAGTTTCTTCTTTAATAATATCCATTCTCAATTCACGCTTTTCAAGGACGTCTTTTAAATGTCTTACTGTTTGAACGATTTCATTGTATTCTTGTTCGATCTTTTCACGTTCAAGTCCCGTAAGTCTTTGCAATCTCATTTCAAGAATAGCTTTTGCCTGTATTTCGCTTAAACCGAATTTAATCTGTAATTGTTCGTTAGCTTCAGGGGTTGTTTTAGATGCTCTAATTGTCGCAATGACTTCATCGATATTGTCGAGGGCAATACGATAGCCTTCGAGGATATGCATTCTTTCTTCGGCATTTTTAAGGAGGAACTTTGTTCTTCTGACAATCACATCATGTCTGAAATTGATAAAATGCTGGATCAGGTCTTTCATTGGAAGGACTTGTGGCGCACCATCAACCAAGGCAAGATTGATCACACCAAAAGTACCCTGTAATTGAGAGAATTTGTATAATTTATTTAAAACAGTATGAGCATCACCAGATTTTTTAATCACAATCACCAGGCGCATCCCCTGACGACCTGATTCATCTCTGATGTCCGCAATACCTTCGATTCTTTTTTCTTTAACAAGCTCAACAATACGCTCAATAAGGAGTGTTTTGTTCACCTGATAAGGGATTTCTGAGATAACGATTAACTCATCGCCATTAGGTTTAGTTTCAATATTTGCCGTACCGCGAACGCGAACTTTACCACGCCCTGTTGTGAAATATTCTGTGATTCCGCCTTTACCAAGGATTGTACCACCTGTTGGGAAATCAGGACCTTTGATATAATCAAGCAAGTCCAGAGAAGACATTTCAGGATTATCAATCAGGGCGATAATAGCGTCGCATACTTCATTGATATTGTGTGGGGGCATACTGGTTGCCATACCGACAGCGATACCTGAGGCACCGTTAACGATCATGTTAGGGAATTTTGAAGGGAAGACCACAGGTTCTTTTCTTGTTTCATCATAGTTGCTGCGGTAATCGACTGTATCTTTTTCAAGATCATCCATGAGATCAATCGAAGCTTTTTGTAAGCGAGCTTCTGTGTAACGCATCGCTGCTGGCGGGTCACCGTCAATAGAACCGAAGTTACCCTGACCATCGATCAGCATATATCGGAGTGCCCATGGCTGAGCCATACGTACAAGGGTAGGATAAACTACCGCTTCACCATGAGGGTGGTAGTTACCTGATGTATCACCGGCAATTTTTGCACATTTTCTAAAGTGTCCGCCGGGACTAAGATTTAATTCGTGCATTGAATAAAGAATTCTTCTTTGAGAGGGTTTGAGTCCGTCACGGACATCAGGCAAGGCACGAGAGACAATCACACTCATCGAATAGTTCAAATAAGACTTTTTAAGTTCTTCTTCGATTTCGATGGAAATGATTCTTGATTTATCTTCTGACATTATTTATCCTCCATTTTTAAAAGGTTAGCAAAGCGAGATGCAATCCATTTATTTAAATATCAAGATCTGATACATATTTTGCATTTTCTTCAATGAACTTACGGCGAGGTTCAACTTCATCACCCATGAGTACAGTAAACATACGATCTGCTTCAATGGCATCATCGATTCTGACAGAAACGATCAAACGATTTTGAGGATCAAGAGTAGTTTCCCATAGCTGATCTGGGTTCATTTCACCAAGACCTTTGTAACGTTGAATCATCACACCTTTTTCGCCAAGTTCTAAAACAGCTTTTTGTTTTTCATCTTCATCGTAAACGTAAATCTTTTGTTTTCCTTTTCTTACAAGGAAAAGAGGTGGTTTAGCGATATAAACATGACCATGTTCAATCAGAGGTCTCATATAGCGATAGAAGAAGGTGAGCAGAAGCGTACAGATATGCGCACCGTCCACATCGGCATCGGCCATAATAATGATTTTATTGTAACGCAGTTTCGTGATATCAAATTCATCTCCTATACCCGCACCGAGTGCCATGATAATCGGGGAAATTTTGTCATTGTTAAGCACACGATCAATACGCGCTTTTTCTGTATTGAGCATTTTACCCCAAAGCGGAAGAACTGCTTGGATATTTCTGTCTCTGCCTTGTTTTGCAGATCCACCCGCAGAGTCACCTTCGACGAGGAAGAGTTCAGTGGTCATATTATCCTGAAGTGTACAGTCAGCGAGTTTACCAGGTAAACTACCTGATTCAAGGACTGATTTTCGGCGGGTAAGCTCTCTTGCTCTTCTGGCTGCTTCACGGGAACGAGCACCAAGAATCGCTTTGCCAGCAACGCTTTTTGCATCTTGAGGATGCTCTTCAAAGAATACCAGCAATTTATCGCAAACGATGGAGTTGATGATTCCTTCAACTTCGGAGTTTTGGAGCTTTGTTTTTGTTTGACCTTCGAACTGAGGTTGAGGGATTTTCACTGAAATTACAGCTGTGATCCCTTCACGGATATCATCACCTGATGGCATGACTTTTTCATTTTTATCCATTCCTGAGGATTTGATATAGGTATTTACAGCTCTTGTGAGACCCGTTTTAAAACCGCTGAGATGAGTACCGCCTTCAATGGTATTGATGTTGTTTGCAAAGGAGAAGATATTTTCCTGGAATCCTTCATTATATTGAATAGCGACTTCAAAGGTTAAATTATCCTTTGAACCACTAATGTAAATTGGATCTTTGAATAAGGGTTTTTTGTTTTCATTTAAGAATAGTACAAACTGGTTGATTCCGCCTTCATACAAGAAGTCATGGACTTTGTCTGTTCTTTCGTCTCTAAGTACAATATTGATTCCTCTATTAAGAAATGCTAATTCTCTGAGACGAACAGCGAGATAGTCAAAACTGAAATTAACAGTTTCAAAGATTTCTGCATCTGGCTTAAATTTGATCCAGGTACCTGTTTTTTCTGATTTTCCGATGATATCAAGCGGGGTTGCAGGGATACCTCTTTCGAAGATTTGACGATAGATATTTCCGTTTTTTGCCACACGAACTTCCAGGAATTCTGAAAGAGCGTTAACAACAGAGACACCGACACCGTGCAAACCACCGGAGACTTTATAAGTCTTGTCATCAAATTTACCACCAGCATGAAGGACAGTAAGTACAACTGTCACAGCAGGTAAGTTCATTTCTGCATGCATATCCACAGGGATACCACGCCCGTTATCTTCAACAGTGACACAACCATCTTTGGTGATGGCTACATCAATTTTCGTACAAAAGCCAGCTAATGCTTCGTCGATGGAGTTATCAACAACTTCATATACTAAATGATGAAGTCCTCGTTCACTCGTACCACCGATATACATCGCCGGTCTCTTTCTTACGGCTTCCAAACCTTTCAACACTTTAATACTGGTTGAATCGTATTTCTGAGTAGTCATAGTTCCCTCTTTTTTTTTCGTCAGAACGCTACTTCTATTCTGTTCTTTTTCTCATTTAGACAATCTCTTAGCTTATCTTTTCTGTCAACTTTTTTTTCTCAATTTAAGACTTTTTTTTAGTTAAAAATGAGGGTTTAAACATCTAAATATTCACTGTATGTATCTCATTGAAATACAATAGATTAGAAATGATATTTTTTATCAGAATTAGACTCATTTTTTTCTTAAGTTACTAATCTTTATATCAAATATTTGGGAGCTTAATTTTTCAGAAAAAAATCAGCTTGTTTTCATCAATAAAAAGTGGTGATTGCATGATGATATTGATTAAAGATCAAAAATACTTCAAATAGGCTTCAATAAGGGATATCTCTGGTTTGAGACTGATGACACACTGTCTTCTATCCTGTAGAAAATAGCAATTCGTTGGCATAAAATTTCAGGTCAGACTCAAGAGTAAAAAACATAAAAAAGTAGAGTTATAAAAAATGGGGTTTATCGATACTCTGAACAGAGGAGAAGATAAAAAAAATCAGAGGGTAAAATGCCCTCTGATGATATTGAAAATGTTAGTGTTGTATTGATTAGTATTCTTCTTCGGTTTCCTCAGTTGTTTCTTCTTCAAATAGTGAATCAGGTAGATTTGGGTTATGGCCAGAGCTAACGACAACTCTGATAGAGTCGCCAGCCATGACGGAAGATCCAGAGCGAGGAATAGAATAGATGATATAATTTGCCTGAATGGTATCTGAATATTCAAAACTGATATCACCGAGCTTTAAATCATGTTTTTTTAACACCTGAGGGGCATCATCGACATAGTAGTTGGTAAGGTTTGGCACAGTTACTTTTTTTGATCCCAGACTCAGAACAACATAGATAGTTCTTTTTTCAAAGACACTTTTATTTGAATATGGATTTTGTGATATGACATAGTTTTTTGGCAGATCGTGATATTCGTAATCAGAAACTGCGATATAGAGGTTGTTTTCACTACAGATGTCTTTTGCTTCTTCGAAATCAAGACCGGTAATGGATGGGACTTTTACTTCGTTTTGATTTTTTACAATAAATTTCATTGCGAGATTCATCACCAGAACACCAATAATAAAAATGCAGACAAATATTGCGACAGAGAGCATAAAAGCTTTAAACTTCATAAATTATCCTATCAGTTTTCATTTTTTCTCATTTTAGCAGCGAAAGCACCATCCACATGATGTATATGGGGGATGGTTTTAAAGTATTTATTTTGAGTATATTCCAAGGGGAGAAAATTTGAGGCATCGATGAGTGTGAACATACTGTTTTGTTTTAGAAATTTCTCAACTTGATTTTCATTTTCTTCATGATTAATTGTGCAAGTGCTATAAATTAAATATCCGCCGGGTTTCACAAACTGAGCAGCAAGGTTGAGCGCTTTTTCCTGAAGTTTGAGCAATTCAGGAATGTCTTGTTTTGACTGCCATCTGAGTTCAGCTTTTTTTTGAAAGACACCCCATCCAGAACAGGGAACATCGATCAGTACTTTGTCATAAGCAGGAGCAAGAGGACCAAACTTAAAAGCATCTTCTGCAATGAGTTTAAAGTTACTCACCTGTAAGCGTTCAAGCGTTTGTTTCATTTCTTTAATTTTATTGGGGATTTTATCTACTGCAACGACTTCACCAGTATTTTTCATAAGCTCGGCAATATAACCAGCTTTACCGCCTCTTCCTGCAAAGAGATCGAGGATATTTTCACCTTCTTTAGGTGCCATCAGGTCAATCACCATCGCTGCTGATAAATCCTGAATTGTGAAATAACCTTCATCGAAGGTGACATCATTGATCACATCAGATGCCTGTTCGGTGATTAGCATATTAGGGCAGGCGTGAAGCTCAGTAAGCGTCACATTTTTTTTTGCAAAGTAGGCGATGAGTTTGGTTTTGGATGTTGCCATCTGATTCACGCGGAGGTAAAGTTTTGGTGCTTCATTGTAATACATTGCGAGGTATTCTACTTGATCCTCAGGCATTCTTTTCAGCCATTGCTGAATGATTTCTTTTGGATAAGAATGTTCATAAGCGATGCGCTCAATAGGATCGTCTGGATAAATAATTTGAGGTTTTCTCAGATATTCGCGAAGTACCGCATTCACAAAGTTTGCGACCTGATCACCGTAGAGTTTTTTTGCCAACTCAACAGATTCATTGACTGCTGCATGATCAGGGATAGAGTCACAATAGAGTAATTGATAAAATGCCATATACAAAAGGCATTTAATCTTGATATCCGTATTTTTAAATTTTGCTTCATTCGTATATTGACGGGCGACATAATCAAGGTTTTCCTTCATTTTTATGACGCCTTTCACAAGGACAAAAAGGAGATCGACTCGTTCGTTACTGTTCTTGAATTTTTTAGTAGATTGATTGAGCAATTTATCAGAGAACATATCGTTTTTAAACACTTTGATAATAATGCTTAACGCTTCTTCTCTAATGTTCATGATTCATTCCTCTTTTGATAAAGATATTTAATACAGAGTTTAATGACTTCCTGAGTGCTAGCATTTTTATTAAAGTTAATTTCCCGGAGCGCTCTGCTGATTTCATATATTTTAAAACCAAGCGTGAGGAGCGCTGTTTCAGCTTCTTTAAATTTTTCATTATTATAATCAATATTTTGAGCAGGAGAAGTTTGAACGATATCAATTTCGTTAATTTTATCTTTTAATTCGATTATCATTTTTTGTGCAGATTTTACTCCAAGACCTGGAGCGGTCGAAAGCAGTTTAAAATTTCCATTTTGAATACAATTAACGATATCAATAACAGAGAGGGAAGAGAGTATAGAAAGTGCAATTCTTGGTCCAACGCGATTAATCGAAATGAGCATTCTAAATAAATCTTTTTCCTGAACAGAGAAAAAACCAAAGAGGCGTGTTCCATCTTCAGCATTGAAATGCACATGTGTAAATAATTGAGTGATTTCATTGGTATCGGGGAGTTTTTCAAAAGTACTCAGGGGGATCTTAATATCATAACCCACACCATTGCATTCAATGACAACAGAACTGGGGTTTTTTTCAGTCAGCAAGCCTTTTAAATAAGCAAACATTTATACCCTTTTTGTAACTCAAAGGTTACATTTTTATTCACTATCAGAGAATACTCTGATAAAATTAATCTATAATATAATCCTAGATTTGTGTCAACAGAATTATCACAAGATCAGTTTTTCTTTATTAAATAAACATAAGGCAGAGGCTAAAGCATCCGCCGCGTCAGGAGAATCAGGCGGGTTTTTAAATTGTAAAATGTTTTGAACCATATAAGCGATTTGTTTTTTTGAGGCATTACCATTTCCAACGACAGATTGTTTGATTTCTCTAGGAGAATATTCAAAAACAGGGATATTTGCTTCAGCAAGAGCAAGGAGGATTACCCCTCTCACATGGCCAAGAATAAAGCTGGATTGTATGTTTTTCCCGAAGAAGATTTTTTCGACAGAAGCATAAGTGGGTTTGTATTCTTGAATCACTGCTTTAATTTCTGTATAAATACAATGTATTCTCTGGCTTAAGTCAAGAGTGCTTTTTGTTTTTATTGTACCTGAGCCTGCGGCGATGATTTTTCTTTTTTCCACTTCGAGGAGTGCATAACCGCAGAATCTACTACCAGGATCAATACCTAAAATGATCATAAGAGAAATCCTTTAAGAAAAAACGACTCGACAGAAATCTATCGAGTCGAAAGTATCATTTATCATTGAAATGAGAATTAGTCCATATCAATTTTTTCAAATGTTTCATCAGAGATTTCAAAGTTCGCATAAACTTTTTGAACATCATCTAAATCTTCAAGTTTTTCAATCAGTCTGAGTAATTTTTCAGCGACATCATCAGCAGCAATTGTAGATTTTGGAATTCTAGTGAGTTCAGCTTTGGTGATTCTGTAAGACAGTTTTTCCATTTCAACGATTACTTTACTAAAATCAACGACCTGAGTATAAATCGCATAAACATCATCTTCTTTTTGAACGTCATCAGCACCAGCTTCGATTGCATTCATCATGACTTCATCTTCATCAAGACCTTCAGCAGAGATTTCAATGAGGCCTTTTTGTTCAAAGTTCCAAGCTACAGCACCGCCTTCAGCCATTGTTCCGCCGTATTTAGAGAAGCAGTGTCTGACTTCAGCAACAGATCTGTTTTTGTTATCGGTCATTACATCAAGCATGATTGCAACGCCACCTTGTCCGTATCCTTCATAAGTAATTTCTTCGTAAGCAGCACCTTCGATTTCTCCTGTGCCTCTTTTTACCGCTTTTTCAATATTGTCTTTTGGCATATTTGCATCGCGAGCAGCTTGAACAGCTGTTCTTAAGCGAGGATTTGAAGAAAGGTCACCGCCACCATCACGAGCCGCGAGAATGATTTCTTTAACCAGACGAGTGAATATTTTGCCTCTTTTGGCGTCAGCAGCGCCTTTTTTATGTTTTATTGAGCTCCACTTATTATGTCCTGACATAGTTCCTCCGAGTTTCAATTTATTTATCATCTAAAGAATCAAGAATGATTCTGTTTATTGAGTCAAAAATATTTAAATTAAAATATTTGCAATGTTTTTTTTACTTCTTAGCAAAAAAAAACTCCCCAAAAATGATTTGGGGAGTGACTATAAATGTTATTAGATTTATTCTTCTTCTTTTTTGAAAGAATCAATCACACCCTTAGCGATTTCATCAGGAACTTTCTCGAAGTGTGAGAATTTTTGAGTAAACATACCTCTACCCTGAGTTAAAGATTTAAGAGCAGGGAAGTAAGCAAAAAGTTCAGCAAGTGGGACATTTGCTTTGAGTATTTGTTTTTTACCTTGTTGTTCCATACCGTTGATTTTACCGCGACGAGTAGAGATATCTCCCATTACGTCACCCATATATTCAGTAGGGATAATAATTTCAACTTCATGAATTGGTTCAAGAAGGATTGGTTTCGCTTGAGTGAACGCATCTTTTAAACACATAGATGATGCGATTTTAAACGCCATTTCAGAAGAGTCCACATCGTGATAGCTACCAAAATAACAGTCAACACAGATATCAACAACAGGATAGCCTGCGATAATACCTTTTTCGGTTGTTTCAGCAATACCTTTTTCAATCGCAGGGATAAAGTTACCAGGGATAGTACCACCGACGATAGAGTTTACAAATTTATAACCTTCACCGCGACCAGTAGGGCTAACTCTAAAGTAAACTTCACCATATTGACCTTTACCACCAGATTGTTTTTTATGACGATATTTTGTATCAGCTTTTCCCATAATGGTTTCTTTATAAGGAATTTTAGGAGTTTTGAGTAAAGCATCCACTTTATATCTGTTTTTCAATCTTTTCTGAATCAATCCCATTTGTTGTTCGCCCATACCAGAGAGGACATGTTCGTGTGTTTCAAGATTGATTGTAGAAGTGATGGTTGGATCTTCAGCGAGCAATTTACCAAGTGCCTGACCGATTTTATCTTCATCATTTTGGTTTGCAGCTTTGATTGTTTGCCAATAAACAGGGCTAGGAGTACTGATGGTTTGGTAAGCGAGTTTTCCGTTAACAGCGACGAGAGAATTTAATCCACGCGCTACTTTTAACTTAACGAGACCACCAATTTCGCCAGCTTTAAGTTCGCCGGCATCAGCACGGTTTTTACCTTGGAAGAAATACATGGAAGATACTTTATCTTTTTGATCTCTTTCAGGGACAAAAATATCCATACCTGACTTTAAGGTGCCAGAGTAAACTCTTACGAAAGCAACTTCGCCCATATTTGGGTCAACAACAGTTTTAAATACATAAGCGAGTAAATCACCGTTAGGTGCGCAAATGATTGATTTATCTTTTTTATCTTCTAAAACATGAATTTCTTTTTTAGCTTCAGGAGAAGGCAAGTATTCAACGATTGCATCCATTAAAGCCATAACGCCAACGCCTGTATTTGCAGAGACGCAGAAAGCAGGGATAATGCTGGCATTAGCAAGGGCATTTTTTAAGCCATTAGATAATTCTTCTTCAGATAATTCCATTGATTCGAAGAATTTATCAAGTAATGCTTCATCTGTTTCTGCAACAGCTTCCATTAAAACTTGTTTTGCTTCTTCTAATTCATCAGCAAATTCTGCAGGAACATCTGTTAGCTTACCATCGATAATTGCTTTGCCTTTGACGACATCGATGACACCTTTGAAGTTTGCTTCTTTTCCCATTGGAATTAATACTGGTGCGACATGTAATCCAGCGTTTTCTTTGATAGCCTCAATCACTTTATTGTAATCGGCCTGATCAGCATCCATCTTATTGATAATGATCGCTTTAGTTACATTTTTTCTGGTTTCAAGAATTTCAAGTGATTTTTCAAGACCAACTTCAAATCCACCTGTTGCATTAGCAACGATAGCAACTGTTTCAGCAGCAGTAGTAGCTGCAATTTGATCACCAATAAAATCAGCGTAGCCAGGGGTATCTACTAAATTAATGCGATTATTCTTCCAGTCAGCATATCCAATGCTCATTACCAATGAAATTTTCTTTTCAATTTCATCCTGGTCAAAATCCATTACTGTGTTACCATCCGATACTTTACCGAGACGAGTTGTCATTTTAGCAAGAAAAAGCATTTGTTCGATTAAGCTAGTTTTACCAGCGCCACTAGAACCGATAAAAGCAATGTTACGAATTGCATTCATTTCAAAATTTTTCATCTTTCCCCCGTAGCATTATTCATTTCTCTTAATTTAAGTCAAATTAGTTTTTAAGTGAATTCTTGTCAACAAATTGCTTTAAGAAGTGTTTATTCAATGTATTCAAGCAATTTTTAAGCTAATTTGGTATGCAGACAAAATTAAATCAAATTGTTGTTTTATTCATTTTCCATCATTTTAATCAATTTTAATTGATATTGACTATATGAGTATTTTTTAAATTTCTTTGGTGCCTGAAAAACATGATCATCGACCTTCATTAAAGAAATTTCAGAGATTTCATTTTGGACAGATTCAACGCTTGCATACACTTTTGGATTAGATTTCATTCTGATTCCATAGTCAAAGCGTTTCATTACATAGCCATTTTGTTCAATAAGTTCAACTAATTGTGTAATACTGTCAATTGAAAGACCAACAGATTCAAGTTTTAATTTTCTATTCTCTTTAAAAATAGATTCGACTTTTTTCATAGAATCATACGGAATTTCTTTTGCAATCATATCTTTAACCGTTTTTGAGATCCAAATTCTTTGAACAAGTAAGGTATCATTTAAAACACGATATTCTATAGATGGATATTTAGCAATCAAAACCGTATCTCTAACTATCTCCATCCGAGGCGCTAAACGAGAAAAAAGAGATTTAGTGGCATCAGCTTTTAGCTTTCTTGCCTCTTCATCTGTACTGTTTAATTCATATTCTATCTCTGCTTGATTCTGTTTTTTTAGCTCTTTTTTAAAATCATCATAAGAGATCACAGTATAAGCTTTCAAATCATAGTTGATCAGCATCAGAGTCATATTTCGAAAATCCCATACAGAAACAACTCTGTCATTAATTACCTCAGCAAATTTACCATTTGCGTAAATTTCTTTTGAGTAAATATTGCCTTCATTTCGTGAAATTATCAGATCAGCATTTAAAGATACCGAGAGTATCATTATCATAATTATAAAGAGTAAGTTTTTCATTTTTCTCCTTAACAGATTTGCCTATTACTTTACTCAAGATTATCAAACTGATAAATTTGTCAACAGCATTTTTTAAGTACAATATTTCTAATAATAGAGAATCGTGTTTACTCTTTATTCTTTAAAAGGCGATAGATCTGAACACGATCGAGGTTGCCAATTTTACTTGCCAGACTGACATTAGAATCAGCATTATCCAGCAGTTGTTTAACATATTTTGTATCAAGTTCATCATTGATCTTTTGCTTATAATCCTTGAATTCATTCCATTTAATGGGCAGGTGATTGTAGTCATTGACTGTGTCATCCTGAATGCTTTCCAGTAAATCATCCATTGAGAGAAAGTCTTTTTGGCACATGAGCACAGCGCGTTCAATCTCATTTTCCAATTCGCGGATATTTCCTTTCCAATCCTTTTTTTGCAGGAACTGCATCGTTTTCGGTTGGATAGACGTAATGTTTTTACTGAATTTTTGGTTAAACTTTTTTAAGAAATGCATTACCAGGAGAGGAATATCCTCGCGTCGTTCATCTAATCCCGGCAGATGAATATTCATTACTTTTAGGCGATAAAAGAGATCTGCTCGGAACAATCCCTGTTCTACCTGATCTTCAAGATTTCTGTTTGTTGCCGTGATAATTCTTACAGTGACAGGAATCGTGTGGCTAGTGCCTAAAGGCGTGACTTCTTTGTCCTGTATGACTCTCAGCAATTTTGCCTGTAGAATCAAAGGCATTTCTCCAATCTCATCTAAGAAGAGCGTCCCATAATTTGCTTCAAGAATTTTCCCTTTTTGGTCATTGACTGCTCCTGTAAAAGCACCTCTCTTGTATCCAAAAAGTTCTGATTCTAAGAGTTGTTCTGGAATCGCTGCACAGTTGACAGCCACAAAAGGCGCTTTTTTGGAGTTAATATTTTTTTCTGTATATAGCTGGTGAATCGCTCTGGAGACGAGTTCTTTACCACTACCAGTGGGTCCTGTGATCAATACATTTACATTGTAGGCGGCAACCATACGGATTTTGTTAAATACATCTTCCATTACTTTACTATTACCAATGATCTGCCAGTTGTTATTAGTCATTTCATCATGTGAATTCAGTTGTATATGATCATCATTGTTATTCTTCATATTTTGTTTTTCAAGTAAAATTTTTAGTAGAAGAACAATAGATTCTATGGTTTTAAGTTCATGAGGTAATAACTCAATTTGTTTTTTACTGTCAGCATAAATTAAGTAGCTTGTTTCAGTATTAATATGAATATGATAAGCAAAAACAGAGGTCAACCCTAAGCCGATTATACTGGAGTTAACCGAAAATAGCTCAGAATTAAGAAGGAATTGTTCATATATTACGCCTTTTTTACTGAGAATCTGTTTCATGATGCTTTGGCTAAAGTTCGTTTTATCAGGGTCTATTTTTCTATTAAATTGATCGAATATTAATATTGGGCTTAAAGAAGCACCTTGAATATCAAAGCACGCAATTCTCTCAAAACCAAACAATCGGAAAAACTCTTTAAGCACAAAATCAAGAAGTGTTATATCATCATGGGTTGTTTCAAATAATTCTATTAATTGCGCATAAACCTGAAAATCAGAATTAATATATTGATTTCTGCAACAGAGTTCAGCAGGTTTATAGTCGAATAGGTTTATATCATCTTTGAAATCACTCAAGGCTTCCTGATTGGGTGAAATATGATTCATTCTTAGTAAATATGTAAGATAATACAGGAAAGAGTCGTTTTCGTTTTGTATTTTAAGTTCTTTCAATCTTTGTTCAATCACTGAATAATCAGAGTCTAAAAAGGCAGAGAAGATTTTATTGTCCGGCAATCTCAGGAGCATTTGATTTGCTTTGAGATAAGCTTTTTTTAAATAGAAGTAGAAGAATAATTCTCTGATGAGGATTTCGTGCATTTCAGGAGAAGGGAGGTTCCATTGTTCTATAAAATCATCTACTTCATTGAATGAGATGTGGATTTTGAAATGAATCATCCATGCCAGAATTTCCTGTAATGTTAATTGATTTTCTTTTGATTGAGGTTGAGCGAGCATGAACTCGAGTGTGTTGATTGCTTTTTCATATTCCCCTTGAGCGAAAAGACATTTTGCGCTGATGATTTTTCCATTTGCAATCAGATTCCATTTATTGTTAGATTCCGAAATGACGATTGCTTTTTCAGCGTGAAAAAGCGCTTTTTTCCATTCACCTCTTTTGCAGTTAATATCAGCTAAGTTGAGATAAGAGATGGTTTCAAACTGAAGGTTATTGAGGATTTTTGCTTGAAGTAGCACATCGTTAAAAAGAGATTCAGCATCCGTATATTTCTTTAAGCCAAAATAGACGACTCCAAGGTTATTCATTGCTCTAAATAAGCTTTTCCAGTCTTTATGGAGTCTAAAGAGGTCAATCGCCTTTTTGTAAATATCGATAGCATCTTCATTTCTCTTTAATGCTTGCAGGACTATCGCCAGATCACAGGAAAGTACCGCTTTTAATACACCATCAGATTCGTTGATGAGTTCCTGATATTTATCCAAAGATTCTTCAAACTTGCCTACTATTCTCGCTACAAAAGCATATTTTTTTCTCAATTCAAAGGATTCTTTTTTTAGATCGATACTCATGGATAAATCGCAGAGGAACTCATAAGCCGACATAAAATATTCTTGTCGAATCAGATAGTCAAGATGCATATTCCAATGGTTAAAAGCGTTTTCTTTATCGTTAAGAAGCAGATAAAAACGTCCAATTACAAAGTGATAAGAGGTGTTTTTTAATTTTGATAAAATCAGCTGGAGCAATTCCTGGGTGATCATGCTATCATCTTTTATGCTGGGATTACTTTTTATCAGATCGCCTTCAACAATGAGCTTTTGAGAAAGCAAAGCATCCTGAATCAATACAAACCAGTTTTCCCAAACGGATTCAATAAGTGAAAGGGGGAGAGGCAGGTTGATCCAGTGAAGAAAAAGAACGAGTTCATTGTAGGTGCTTTTTATATAATCAGAAGATAGAGATTTGAGAAGAATTAAGCGTACGAAGAAAGCTTTGTTTTCTTTGATTTGTTGAGATAATGTTTGATTCGCAGGAAGTTTAATTTTTAAGAGAGATAACAAATCATTGATTTCCTGAGAAGAAATATTTTTTACTTCAGAAGTATCCTCTTCATACATGATCAGGCAGTCAAGTTTTGAGGCTATTTCGTTAAAGAGTTGAGTTTGCTTAATTTTTGCTGAGCGCTTGAGTAAAATATTACAGTTTTGATCCAGAAGATATTCGATAAGTTTATGTTGATATACTTCCTTTTCCCTGTAACCAAGCGGAAAAGGTTTAAAAAATTCATCAGGATTGTTCACAAAGAGCAACTCTTCGAGGATAATCAATTTTTTTGACTCATTTTCTGAATACAGTGAAAGCAGATTTTCTAATTTTTGAGGTTCATCTGCATACTGATAATGAAGGCTTTTCTTTTTCCATAACTTTTGAACAGCCGTCTGTTGGGATTTGAAGAGATAACTTTTAAGAAACAATTCAGCGTATTTGGCTTGATCAATATTAGTATTTTGATTAAAAAAACTAAAGACTTCCAGAGCATTCGGTCTCTTTGCTGGGTGGTAAGCCAGCATAGATTTTAAGAATGGATCTGATATCAATGTATTCAGAGAATCTGTCCATAAAGATTCATTTTGTAATAGATTAAGATAAGATTGATTATCATAATAATCAAGAATCGTTTTATGATTGATTAAAAAGAAATAGATCATCCCTAATGAGAATATGTCAGAGGCATAATGATTGGTATAACGGAGAATTTTTTCAGGAGCGGAAAAGGCAAAGCTGCCCTTAAACTCGTTTTCATAGTACAAATTTACACTTGCTAAACCAAAATCAATGATGATGGGTTTGTCTTGTTCAACGAGAAGATTATCAGGATTGAGATCATTGATACAAATACCGCAAGAATGAACAAATGAAATACTTTCAGATAGATGAAGCATGAAGGTCACAGGATTTAATTTTTCAATTTCTTTTTGGGTTTTTTGAGCCAGGCTTAATGCATCAATAAACTCAGTAATCAGAAAAGGGGTCTCGTCAATTCCATAGTTCAATGCTTTGACGATACCTGGACTTTCAACCGTTTTTAGGAACAGGAATTCTTTTCTTGCATCTTGTAATAGCCCCGATTTATATTGTTTTAATATACATTTTTGTTGATCTGCGTTTATAAAAGAAAAAACGAGAGAGTTAAAACTCTCAGCTAATAATTTCTGGTTTTTCATTCATTCCCTGCCTTCATAAGGTTATTGGTGAGCAAGGGTATTAATTCATACAAAAATGGGCGGCATCAGCCGCCCATAGTGATTATTTGATATTATTTGATCAATAACATTTTATGAGTAGCCTGACTTGACTCACCTTTAATTTTGCAGAAATAAATACCGCTTGAGGTATCTTTTCCATTATTATCTTTACCATCCCAAACGATGTTGTGAACACCTTGAGATAATTTTTCATTTAAGAATGATTTTACTTTTTGTCCTTTAACATTATAGATATCAAGAGCAATGACTTCATCTTTTGCAAGATTGAAAGAGATTGTTGTGCTTGGATTGAAAGGATTTGGGTAATTGTTTAATTTGAATGCTTTTACTGTTTGTGGTGTAGTGTCGTCATTTGCTAAGACATTATCAAGTGTATAGTTAAGCTCATTGTCACCGTTAATTGTTACTGATTCTGTTAAAGAATTGTATCCCATTTTTGAAACAACGATTTGTAATTCTTCATTAGGAACGTCGATCATTGTATATTGACCATCTTCATTTGTACGAGCAAATGAAACAACATTTCCTTCAGCGTTTTTTGCAAAGATTGTTACATTTGATAAATTTGAACCATCAGCAGAATTAATCACACCAACGACTTCATTAATTCCGTTAGTTGTTGCAGAGACGATATTCATATTCACATTTTCAATTTGACCATTCACTGTTACCAATTGAGCTGTTTCCCAGCTTAAAGAGTTTTGGTAATATGTAGGAGGTGCAAAAGGAGATAAAGCGATGATATAGTATTCGCCGGGATTCTGAACTGGAATAGTATAATGCCCGAACTGATTGGTCACTACAGATTCTTCCCAATCTTCGTCACTTGACACAGCGATCACCATTACTGGAGCGCTTGGTTGTCCATCATTTTCAGTAATTGTACCAGAGATGGTATAAGTGCTATCATCAGACATTGGGATTAAATCAAAGTTTAAATCATCATAATCATGGAATGCGCGAATAACTCTTGCATGGAAAGGATTGCTTGTATGATCATAATATTGAGTAAAGTATGCATTGTCTTGGCTCATTGCAGCAATAGTATAGAATCCAAAAGGAACTTCAATTGAGTATAAACCTTCAGCATCAGTTTGAACACTGATACCTACAAAAGTTGAATCCATATTTGGGTGATGGCAATTGCCGAACAAATCAACAGTAACAGTAATATTTTCTAAAGGAAGGTTAGTTTCTGCATCTTTAACCACGCCACTTAAGGTGTAATTACCAAGAGCAGGGATGGTTACGTTGATGTTTTCAAGGCTCGCATCAGCTAATGTAAGGACTTCTGCTTCCTGAATGTCAGTAGTTCCTGGGTAGAATACAGGCAATCCATGGTGGGATTGAACTCTTAAACGATATGATCCATTAGGTACATTGTTAATTACATATTGGCCTAATTCATCTGTCATTGCATGAAGCATTACATGATGAGGAGTCATTTGACCATCACCATTGTTGTTTTCTGTGCCAAAAAGTTTAACCATTTTCATAGGTGCAGGTGTATTGTCGCTATTATAAACTGTGCCGGAAATGCTATAAGATTGAATATCTAATACAATATTGATACTATCTACTATTGGTTGATCTTCTGTAATTGTAAATTCATTTGAGTAAGCTACAATCTGATTGGTCATATGATCAAAAGCAACTGTTTTATACACACCATTTGGTAATCTGTTGATCATATAGTAACCATTATGGTTGGACATGCCCATGAAGTGCATCAAAGGAGTTTCAAGGTCTTCTATACTTACAATACGAACAGGAATGTTATTAATAGGTGCATTTTGCAGATTAACAACTCTACCGTTTACGCGTCCCTGTCCAAAAGGATTGGGAGGTAAAACTAACTGAATATTAATACCAACGACTTCCTGATCATCTGCATCAACTTCGATGACAGTGACTTCAGCGTCTTCTTCTGCATAAGGTGCAGATTGGTAACCTTGTTTCATTGCATAAACAACATATTCTCCAATTTCAACATTGTTGAAGATGTATTGACCTTGAGGATTTGTTATTGTGAAAACACAAACTGGTCCGTCATGATCATTTTCGCCACCATCATTACCATGTCTTGTAACTAAATCTGCAAGCACTACATTGTTTAAAGAATCTGTCATACCCGTCACATTAAGCAATGTCACGCGGCTGCCTGGAATAGGGTTGTTGTTTTCAGTTAATATCTGGCCAGAAATTGTGCCGGCAAATATTAATGAAAAACTAAGACTGAGAATCAGTAATAAGAAACTGATTTTCCATGAACTGAAATTTCTTGATTTCATCTTTCCTCCTTAGAGATTTTTTCTCTTGGGAAACTAATATGCAATTGCTTTGCCAATTGATCATCAAATATCTAACCTAATGATAAATAGGCAGATATATATAATCACTCTATTTAATCTCATGATACACTGAAACATATCTGTTACAAAAAGTCAAGGGAAATTTCTTAAAACACTGAAAAATAATAAGAAAAGCAAATGTATCAAATGTGTCACTTGTGTATCAGTGATACTTTTGTGTATCACCTGTATTGTGTTTGTAATAAAAAAGGGCATATATCATCAGATATATGCCCGAAAAGTCAAATATGAGAGCTTTGAATTAGAAGAAGTAGTTAATTTATTAATTAAGGAGTCCCTTATTCTTCGGCATTTACGGCTCGAGCCGAGCCGGCTCCATGGCTAATTCAGAGCTCTCAATATATTTAAGTCTAACGAATCAAAATCAACTTTCTTACTTCTTGAAAATCGGGATGTTTTAAAACAGAGAAGTAAACGCCAGAAGGGCATTTCTGTCCTTTGTTATCTAATGTATTCCATTCATGAGTGACAGATCCAGTGATTCCCATCGCTTTTTTTGAATGAACCAATTGCCCTTTGATGTTGTAGATGTTCAATTCAAATTCAGCACCTTTTGAGAGTTGAATAATAAAAGACACTTTTTCTTTAAATGGATTTGGGTAAGCAAATAATTGATTTGAAACATAAGGCGGAGTATCTGTGTCATTGCTGTGTTGCTCAAGTCGGATTTCACCGCTGATGTACTGCAGGTTGTTTAAATGAGTGAAATTATCAATAACGCCTAAACCATTATAATTTACAGGATAATTGAATATTGTATTTGCTTGACTGACATTAATGAAGCTGTTAAATGATTCAAATGGGAACGGAGGAATCTGATATCCAGAATACTGCTCATAATTCATAAAATGAACATTAACTTTTCCTGGGGTCATGATATCTTTGTAGAATCGAGGTCTTTCTCCAACATAATCAATATCATCCCAAGCGACTAAGCCACTGATGACTTGTTTTGAGCTATTGACATCAATCACCATACGATAATCTTCTGTATTATCTGAGGGAGTATCGACTTGAATGTGATCAATGAACTGAAGAGTGTTATCTATGATCACCTGAAAATTATACACAGAACCATCCACTGAATTTTCAACACAATCCAGGTATTCAGAAGTTACTATTGGATTATTTCCCACAGGAGTATCGACGCGAACGTAATAGTGACGATTATCTCCTACAATAAATTTACAAAGTCCATCATTATCTGAATAAGCTAATGCATCAAAGCGAATGGTGTTGTTGTCGTTGATTGCCAGTTTTACACTTGCACCATCAATAGGTTGATTATTGTTATCAAAAACGTAGATATTGATTTCAGCTGAACCTTCCGAATATCTATCTGTGACTGGATTTAAATAGCCATCGCTTCTGATTTCCATTACAGAACCAAAGACTTTGCCCCAGCCATTTTCATAAACGAGCGGATTGTTGATGTCGTGATTTACAGGTTCCCATTGATGCCATCCGTCATCCCAAAATTCATTCCACACATGGTCCGTTGATGCAGAGAGAATGCTTGTGCATGGGATAAGTGCGGTACGGGTAGCCGCCATTGTGATATCACCATATTCACCGCATCTGCCGAACCCTTTTTGGTAAATACGAACAGGCTGATGAGGGCGTTCGGAGTTTGATGTAAAGGACATAAATGAGTTGATCCAGTTTTGAATACCATGTATTGCAGATTGCATCGGGTTGTTTGGATTCCAGACGACCTGGCAGGAATCTACGAAAGATGCAAGGGTTTGATGCTCTGTATCAGATTCAAAGAAGAAGAGTTGTCTCCAGAATTTCCCAGTGCCTGGAGTAGTTATATTATTTACATGCGTCGCATTATCTTCAACTGTAAAAGGATTGATATAAGCTGGGATTTCATCAGAAGTTTTTGGATGAACGATATACCAGTAGTAGATTTCTTTGGGTACTTCAATTTCTGAGATTTGTCCTTCGGGACTCATTTTTCTGTATTTTGTGGTAGAATAGTAGTTTTGGTCAGAAGAGGAAGTACCGTGATCAATAATCTGAACATATCCCAAATCGGTATCTATATCATAAAGGAGGTTGGCATTATCGATAAAAAGTTGAGGGTTGGAGAACTCAGATTCGAGATAAAGCACAGAGCTGTGTGCCACACAAAAAGCAATTTCATCGATGAAGGGGTCGAGTGCGTTATTAATGACATTTGCCCAGAGTATTTGCTTATCAGCTGACAATTGACAAAGAATATTTTCCAGATCTGCTCTGATCCAGTAGGGGCTTTTTTCAATAGCGGAAACTGCCTGAGGAGAGAGCGTTTCATAGTTGCTCAACCAATTAGCGGTATTGTTTGTGGTATTATATTGAAAGCCAAGATAATAAGTTGGTCTGATCAATGTGTTGAGTTCATAACTTTGAATTGGTGTCCAGTTTTCTCTTGAGACTTGTTTTTTGATTTGATCATTTTGTTTTAAAGTAGGAACATAATGATCTGCTTTTCCTCTTATCTGGATGTTATCATTGGGTAAGGAAAAGTTTAATCCTGAATCAGCAAATGCCAATGTGCTTAGGGAAAGCATAACGAGTAATATCATCAAATATTTCATGAGTACCTCCACATAAAGCATATATTGATATAAATAACAATTGTCAATAAGAATTATGGATTTCACACTTTTAATAAGATAAATGAAAAAAGCTCCCCGAGAGGAGCTTTCATAAAGGAAGGATTTATTAATTATTCGACAGTGACAGTTACATATTTGAATGAAGAATTTTGACTTTGCACGTAAAGCAATAGAATTTTGTTCTTATCTTTTTCAGCTTTTTTAATGGCATCTTCATAATCTTTAACTGAAGAAATCTTTGTTCTGTTGATTTCCATAATCACATCGCCAGGTCTCAATTCAGCTTTAGCCGCCAGTGAGTTATTCATGACCTGAGTGATTAAGACTCCATGTTCAGCAGAAATATTCATTCTGCGTGCAATATCACTATTCAGTTCATCAATACGAATTCCCATATCAATTGATTTGATATCATTTTTTTCCGTTGAAGTCACTTTATCAGTTTCACGGGATTTAAGTTTAACTTTGAAAGTTTTCACTTTATTTTCGCGAATAACTTCAACAGGAATATCTTTCTCAATTGGGCTATTGGCAACAATAATTCTGAATTTCCCGACGTTTGGAATGGGTTGATTGTTAAATTTTACAATCACGTCACCATTTTTTAATTCAGCGAGATCAGCAGGAGAATTCTTTTCGACTCTTGCAACTAAGACACCTTCGATTTTACTCAGATCTAAGGATTTGCTCAATTCTGCTGTAATATCCTGAGGTGTGATCCCAAGGTAAGCGCGTTCCACTTTACCTTTATCGATAAGGTCATTTGCTACGACTTTCGCTAAATTGATCGGAATTGCGAAACCAATACCGATATTTCCGCCTGAATTGCTGGTAATCGCAGCATTTACGCCAATCACATCCCCATTAATGTTAAGCAGTGGCCCGCCTGAGTTTCCTGGGTTAATCGCAGCGTCAGTTTGGATGTAGTCCTGGAATACAGGAGAATCATTTCCGAATGACAAACCATTTCTACCAACTGCAGACACAACACCGACAGTCACAGTACGATCAAGACCGAGTTGACCAAATGGATTACCAATGGCGATGACCCATTCAGCGATTTCAAGATTATCTGAATTGCCCAAATTTGCTACAACAATAGGAGTTTTATTACTAACGACTGCTTTTATGACAGCAAGATCTGTTTCCGGATCAAGACCAACCACAGAAGCATCCAATTTTTCCTGATCTGCTAAAGTAATTGTGATTTTTGCGTCTTTTCCTTTTGCAACAACGTGATTATTGGTAAGGATATAGATTTCATAAGAATCTTTTGGTTCTTTTACCGCTTCTTTTTTGAATATAAAACCGCTACCCATTGAGACGAATTTTCTGCTTTCAGGTTGGGGAGGGAAGAAAAATTTAAAGAAATCATCATTAAAAGGCATACGATTATCTAAAGAGAGTTTTTCTTCACCTTCAACTTTGATGTTAACTACTGATTCTCTGACATTTTTAACAATTTCTACAAAAGGGCTTTTGGGAGTCATTGCAGATTTTTGAGCAAAGAGACTCATTGATAAGCAAAGGATTACAATAACGAATGTTAAGGTTTTCATCGTTTTCATTTTGACATTTCCTCCATTTTTCAACAATCAAATTTTTTATAATAGGATTATTGAGCACACGCTCTATCATTTTTTTAAATATATAACAATAACAAAGAAGAATGTTACATTATTCTTTATCTTCTATTTCAATTTCATCCATTATGATGATATCTTTAAGGAGTTCAATGGCTCTTTCCTGATGCTCTGGAGCAACTTGAATAAGTTCAGGTCCGAAGATGGGATTATAACCCGTAGAAAATCTGCCAATCCCAAAGAGTTCCTGAAGGTGTTCATTTTTTACATAGTAAGGGATCCCTTCATCTTCAAGCAGGGATTTTGCAATTGCGATGGCAGAAGCATCAGCAGGACCGAAAACTGTTTGTAAATCAAGATATTCGAACTCATCTTTTTCATCTACCAGCTCATCAACAAGGTCAATTTGACATTCGGGACATACAGTGATCCCTTGAATGTATTCAGATTTGCATTTTTGACAGAACATAAGACCTCCTTTTTTATATATTATAATCGGATTTTCATATAAAGCGACAGAATATTGATACAAATTAAGAAATATTATTTGCTTAGATTTAGTCTTTCGGTTCTGTGTTATATCAATTAAATAGATTGCGTATTTTCAATTAGATGGTGATGATTTCTCTCTCTCTTGACTCTCACTTCACTCTCTCTTAGCCTCTTAATTGATATGACTCAAACAAATGGGGTGTTTTTCTGAGATAGTTTATAGTTTAGGGATGGGGGGATTATTGATATGTATCGTAATCGATCATCAATCTGACACATTGATTCTCACAGGTATCGAGTCCTCCCGAACGAAGTATGGGATCTCCTATAGGGCATCATGTAACATGTTATAGAAAGCTAGTTACTGCATACGATAATGGCAAAAAAAATTGAAGAGTCTTGTTCTTGATACCTCTGATCACTTTTAAGAGAGGTATATAAATTTGGTAGAATTATAGTACTTCGTTTCGCAAGGCTTCACCTACAGAAAAGTTATGTTTCAAAATACACGAGGATTTTTATTATATTATTTTTGATGCAAGTAGCTCATCAAGGAGACCCCACGCTTCATTTCATTTCGCTCTGGGTGACAGATGCTCGCTAATAATTGATCTACGTATGTTAATAAACCCTATCCCTTACTTAATAATGGTCAGCTTGGATGATTTCACGGCAACCCC
The DNA here is from genome assembly GCA_964573665.1 of uncultured Candidatus Cloacimonadota bacterium. Taxonomy (GTDB): domain Bacteria; phylum Cloacimonadota; class Cloacimonadia; order Cloacimonadales; family WRIO01; genus JAGOCT01. The sequence goes on from CAZNKI010000005.1 coordinate 72,770, forward strand.
ATCAATAATTAAGCGATAAATGTAAACACCGCTACTCAAAGGTTTATTGTGATCTGATGTAAGATTCCAGATCATTGAGTATGCATTTGATTCATATTTCTCATCAATAAGTGGTGATTTCAAACCAGAATTATCTGACATTGAGCTTAGATTATTGCATGTTTCAAGCGTCTTCACTTTTTGACCTTTGATATTAAAGATTTCAATTTCTGCTTTCTTTTTCACTCGATATGGCACAGTAAATTCAAACATACAATAAGCCTGTCGTGTATTATTTAATCTCACTGGATTGGGATATAATCTCAGGCGGATTGGATCAAGAGGTAAAGGTTCATCTGTGGATGCAGGTATTGATCCATATTCAAAACATCCCATATCTATACGATCGTTCCATACTCTTTCATTTCCAGCAAGATCAACAGGATAGATATTCAATCCGAGCGTATCAGGCGTACCTCTGTTGATACAGGGCGAATTTTCACTTAAATAATAATATCTTGGGATATTCGGCGGAGAATAGGAGTTGGGATCATCTCCCATAAACATTGGATTTAGATTAAGATTGTGCGTCCCATAGTTTAGAGTTGTACCCAAATACTGTGCAACACCATCGTAAGCACCCTTAATTAGAGAATAATCTATATCAAGATGTGAATAAAAATTGGGATATTCAGGGCTCCATGAAGTAAACAATTCATAATTAGCCTCAGGGTTATACAACAACATATTCCTCATCCACACATAACCATAGGCTAAAATGCAAAAATCTTCAACTGCATTATTGGCAACTGTCAGATTATTAACATTCATCAATTGTGGATCATTATACTTATTGCCAAATGTCATTAACACGCCAGGGATATAGTTCGATAAAGATGTATTGTTAAAAATCAATCCGTTGGAAAAGGTCAAACCAACAGAAAAATCATTCGTTACATTGTGATAATGAAACACACCTTTATAGGTTGCAACTGAATTTGACATTATGATATTGCTCAGATAGGCATCAATCCCCACAATATACATGCAGGCAATGTATCCACCCTCACCAAGCGTACTCAGTGAATCCAGTATGATATTGTTTAAAAAACAGGATTTATAGTCTTCATCGTAATTTTCAATACTGATACCTGCACAAGTACCATCAAAGGTCTGATTGTTGTTGATGTGGATATCTTCCAAGACCAGATTGTCAGTAAAGTACGCCCCTATCCCTGTGGCAGTTGAGCTGATACTATGACTGATTTTTACATTTTTGATATTGACCTGATTTGACCTAAAAATATGAATAACTGAACAACCTGTATGAGAAATGTTATTTTTGATACTAATGTTTTTTATGCCTACATTTTCTTTCCGATACATACTGACAAAAAAGCCTTCCCTCTGTTCTAAATCGATGATCGTGTTTTCTGGAGAATCTCCAATTAATGCGGTATGACTTTTTATCTCAAAGGGTAAACTTATCTGATTGAGCGATCGGGAATACAAGCCTGGCATCAGATATATCTTTTTAGGATTCAGGCTATCGGATTCGATAATTTGTGCTGCATAAGCAATACTCTTTAAAGGGCTATTTTCACTTAATCCATCATTTTGATCATCACCTTCTGGAGACACATAGAGATCATGATTAATGGTTTGAAAGGCAGAATTTTGAGAATAAACATTAAAAGGTGTGCTATTTGTATTTGCGATAAAATACTGATCCACTTCATCAAGCTGAACACTCAGCGTATCTAAATAAATATCTGAAGGTGTCGGGCACTCTTGAATTGATATATCCATCCCTCTTGTTGAATAATTATTATACACGCTATTGAGCTGAACAGGATCAAAGGTGGTTATAGCACTATAAGATAAAATCGTGCCTGCAAATTGCGATTTGCAATTAAAAATGGAGTTATTATACAGTCTAACCGTTGATATTGTGTTCAATATTGCTGATCCATATGTAGAGACACAATTATATATCGAACAATTTTTTATGGTTACATCTGATCCATTGATCACATGAACTCCACCACCACCTAAATAGTCATTATTATTGAGAGTCGGACTCCCCCCACCATTGGTTAGGATAAAACCTATAAGATGGACAGTTTCACCTCTTGTGACCCGTAGGCAACTACCGATTTGATTGGCATCAATGATGGTTTGCCGTATATAATCAGGATCGTTAGTGCGGGCATATAAGCTGGCAATGGTAATGCTTTTATTGTTACTGTCCAGTCGTTCAAAATACCTGCCAGGATACACCAATACTGAGTCTCCTGAAACAGAAGCATTGATTGCCTCTTGAATTGAAATAAAATGACCTGTCCCATCTTGTTTGACAATAAGTGTATTGGCAAACAAACTCATTGAGCTAATAAATAACAAAATAATGAGTATTCTATTCATTGATTCTTCCTTTTATCAAACGCCAGAGAGATAATTCCTCCGAATTCCTGTCAGTAAATGTAACTATCTTAGTTACATTCTTTTGTGAAAGGCTGGTTCTGGGTAGAAGCATTGCATGTTAGGCGAGGAGTTTTTCAAGTTTCACAGTTGTCTTTATCACCATTTGTTTATTTTGTATCCAAGCAACAGCCTGACAGTGGATGGTTTGTGTTCATAAAAAAAACCAATACTTTCACCATGCAAAACCATATGATTAAGACCATATTTATATTCTAATGTAGTGTAAAAGCGGTTCATATTATAAGTTAACTCTCCAGAAATTCCTGCTAAAGGACGATTTAAATCAGAGTGATGGACTTTAAAATGACCATTACTTCGTTCATAATCGTATTTGAATTTCAATTCACTTACAGGAAATGAACAATATCCCCCAATGCCGATTTCTAAATGACTAATCATTTGATAATTAACCTTTAAATCCAAATTAAACTGAGTTAATGAATATTGGTTAGTGAGTTTCATATATCTTTCAAAATCATTGTTTTCGTCGACAATCATTAATTTATTTTCGTCTTTTGCGTTGAAAGTCTCAATACCGATTTTACTTTGCATATTTAATGATTGAGTTAACAAATACTTAGCCTTAATGTTAAATGCTATGCCTGGTTGAGCGATGTTCTCTAAGGTAGTATCTTTTTGTTTGTAGATAAATGAAGTATTTGACCAAGAAAGATTTGGACCCAGTTCGATACTAAATTCTGTGTTGTTCATAAAGTCATAAGCGTATATATTCATTGTGTAAATTATTGTAAGAATAATTATAAGTATTGTTTTTTTCATTTTTTCCTTCTTTCATTTTTATTTTGATGGGCTTTTCATTAAATAATGAAAAGCCCAATCGACAATGAATTTATTTTTATCCTCAGGTAAGAATATCGAAAGCAAAGAGATCGAATAGTCAATTAATGAGCTAACTATATATATATATAGTTGCAATATTTACATACATATTTCTCACATACTTTCTTTCCATAATATTTACCATTTTCGTTATTTTGATACATATTTTTATGAAGAACTATTATCGTGTCAAGTTAAATATATTTTATTTTTATTATGTCACGTTAACACTCAAGTAAGTAAAGAGATAAGATGCAAAAAATATTTTTATTGATTGACTATTCAGTGATTTGTCGCCGATGATAATCTACAATCTTTCAACCAATCTATGTTCTTCAGGGACAGTATCTCATACGAAAAATTGATGGGTGACAGATGCACGGAAATAATTGATGTGCCTGAATATTATTATTGTTCGTATAGAATAATTTCTGTGTCGCACCTAAAGGAGCGATTTTGTTTTTATCTTTGACCTACGGTTTTTGCAAACCGTAGGCTATTCATGTTTTGCCCATTTCATGGGCAATGATTGGTAATCTTCTTTAAATGCTATGAAATAGCATCATATAAATAGCGTATGGTATCAACCATACAGAAAATGTTAGAAAACCCTCTCCGCTCCTGTGGTGCGGGAGAATAACAATTCTATATCATAGTGCTTAAGCAAGAAATATAAAAAATCCAAAAAATAACTATTAACTTTTGCCACATCTGCTAAACTCCAGAATACAAAACATCAATAGTTGATATTTTTTCTCAGGAAAATCATGTAATATTATCTTTTTACTATGAATCAAATAGCTGAACTGAGCGTGAACCGAGACGGAACGGAGCGTAAACCTGAAGCAAATTGTCAAAAAACGATGCTTTTTCACGATTTAACCCATTTTAGAGATTGTTGATATCAAGTATTTTTACTTGTGTTGTCCATATATTCTCAGTGCTTGTGAGTCGTTTAAATATTTTGGCAATCTGGTAGATTACCTTAGATATTTAGACGCGATAAATCGTATCTTTACTATTAGTTGTGGCATTAGCAAGAGCTGACCACCCCGTCCGCAAAGCGTCCACCCCTCCACAGAGGGGAATTGAACTTTACGGCATATTACGAAGTTAGTGGTTTGTTTTACGGGAGTACCTCAATCAACCTGATCATAAAATGATTATGTGTCGCACCTACAGCGCTCATTCATTGGTGATGCTACTCACAAGCCTCACAGCCTGTGTTAGCCTATATGCCGTTCCTATGGAACTCATGGAGAAAGCACCAGAGGTGCGAAATATAACTAAGCACTGGTGTCAGCCAGTGGTTAAAATCATCAATAAAAGAGCGCCATTCGTCAGAAGAAAGAGCATTTTTATCTGATTTATTGAAATATCCAATCATTTCAAAGATAGACACATAAGTATTGCGGACTTACGGCACTTCGTTTCGCAAGTCACTACAAATGAATGGGATAGATGCAAATATGGATGCATGTACAACGATCATGTCGTTCCTCGCGATAATTTCAAAAATGTTGTCACTTTGGGGCAAAAACATTTTTTTAGGGCAAAAAATAAAGGCTTGCGATTTACTTTCCGCAAGCCATATTAAATTATATAATTTAGATTATTTAATCACTAAGACTTTTACAGAATGATGAGGGGTGTTTTTGCTTTTGATAAAGTAAATGCCGTTAGAAACAAGATTTCCGTGTTGGTCTTTTCCATTCCACTGTATGGATTGACTGTTTTTTGTTATTGGGAAGGAGTTGATTTTTTGACCTTTGAGGTTGAAAATACTGATCATATCTTCCTGATACACCTCTGATTTTACAATATTTAAGCATTGGTTTGTAAAATTGACAGGGTTCGGATATGCATTGATTGTTTGTGAAGGGATGATTTGTGGTGAATCATTGGAGGTACTGCTTATGGTATAATTGACAACATTAAGTGAGTCGTCGGAGAAAAAACACTGACCACTATCCCATTGGGTATCTGTGACAATCGCCGTAAACACTACAGGATTTTCAAAATCAAGGCTTTGAGGGAGCATTGGATAATCAACACCATCTACTTTGAAATTTGCATAAAGCGGGAAATTATGTTGTGCATCATTATAAGTGACACTCACTATATAATTATTTGGATTTAATACCACAGAATTTGATAAAACTGGTGCTGTGTTGCTTTGTGTGTTAATACTGAGATCTTCGAAATTGACGATTGCCATATTGCCCACATCACCTGTTATATTGAAGTCAACGATCGAAGGGACTTTCATGATAAATGGAATAGAGAGCAAGGACTTTGAGTAGCTGGGCCATTGTCCAAAGTCTTCATCATTCGTCAGTAATGACCAGTCACAACTCATAACGAGCATCCCATTATCAGTACTGGTAGTGATATCACCAATTCTAACAATCTGAGATAAATCGATGTTTTCTAATTCAGAGAAATCTGAGATATGTAATTTAAATAAACCGCTGGTAATCACTCCGACCAAATTTGCTCTGATCATGGCATAAACCGTTGAATCCATTGGATTTTCAGGATTTAAAAAACCAACACCATACATATAATAAGGCCCGACAATCGTTCCGCTGGTTGGATAAGCTGCCGCCTGGTTTTTGATTCCACATGCGAGTTTTGAATCAGAATAGGCATAATGTAAACTGAGGATATCAAGTTTAGTATCATTATTTAAGCTTGCTTCATTGACAGAATCGCCACAGGCTTTGACCATCAAAGGAACAGAGAAGGGAGTCGTTGCTGCAAGTTTAAAAGGGGTAATTACTCCGTATAAATCTGATTGAACCGCAAGTGCGACCGAAGGTACATCGGTGTCTGGCTGAGGGATACTGGTATGAAAACTGACTAATTCTTCCGCTTGAAGCGCTTGTGTATGAACAACCGCATTTTTTTTATAGAATAATTTCATCGTATCCAAAGGAGCTGTCACATTTTCCCATTTCAAATGAATTAATTGAGAAGGAGTGAGCGCGCTTTGTCTAAAATTTTGCCATAGATTTATCTCCTGTGCAAAGATAAAAATACAGGTTAAGAGCATAAAACTTAAAGTAATTATTTTTTTCATATATCCCTCCGTATGGTAAAAATTTCTATTTTGTTTCGCTTGCTTTGTTAATCCAGAGATTAATGCGATCGATATTTTTTTCAATCCATGATGCTGCATTGAGCTTTGGGTTACTTTTTTCCGCTTCATTTTGAGCCATCAACTCATTGATGTCATTGGAGGTCAACTTAATCTGTTTGAGGAAAGCGGAGATTTTAGGAAGATCTTTAGCAAATTCTTTTCTTGCATAAATTACCGCTTTTTCATTTGCTCCAAACACTTTCTTAGGGTCATTGACATATTTTATTTTTTGAGTGAAGAAGAACCAATGTGGTTGATAAATCGCAAAAATAACGGGTTGAGTGTTGGCTATTTTGTTACTGATATATGTGAGATATTCATTTTCCTGATTAAACATCTTGATAGTATATGTATTTAAAGCATAAAGTTGGATCATATCTTTTACTGATTTACTCATGACAGATGCTGTATCAAAGCAGACAATCTCTCTTGGAACAGCCGTTTCGATGATATTAAACTGATCAATCGAGGCGATGCTCATATATTGTGGGACGGCAATCCCAGTCATGATTTCATCATAATAATCGCCGATGAATTCAAGACTATCTTTGTAAGGTTTGAGCAACTCAGCATGAGTGTTAGGTAACCAGGTTGAGAAACTAAGATCAGCTTTTCCAGTATTTAATGCAGAAAGGATCTCATTTTCAGGCATTTCAATCAGCTCAATTTTTAGTTTTGTTTGGGATTCAAGTATGCTACTGATTACATTTACAACTGCGATATCATAGGCGAAATCTGAGTGTGCAATCTTGATTGATGTGATGTTTTTCTTTTTTGAACAGGACAGATTGAATAGTAAAAGACCAACGAGCATCAGGAAAATAAACTTCTTCATACTACCTCACAATACTTACGCATTTTAGCCAGCAAGTTTTCTTCTTTATTATTTTAACCAAAATATATAAGAGGGTTGTTGATGTAAAGAAAATTATCCAAAAATCTGAAATTTCAATCTGCTTATCATGAATCCAATCGGCAAATAAGTCTAATAAGAACAAATTCATGATCAATGCATAAACGCCATCATTTTCTTTTCTTATGAGTTTTTTCCATGAGAATTTCCCTGCGGGTCTGACATAATTTTTGAAATTTGGGATGAGCGTAGGGGTTCTATTTGCCCATTCTTCATAATCTTCACCGAATTTTCTTCTCAAAAATTCTTCTTCAGTGAACATAATTTTTTCATAATAAAGCCAGTAATAAGTCATCACTAAAAGGACAACCCACCAGAGTTTTAATCTCATGGCGATGCCCAACCAAATGAAGGAATTACCAACATACAAGGGATGTCGGATTAAAGAATAAATCCCTGTTTTGTTAACTGAATCAGCTACTTGTTTTTTAACATTTCTACCAGAAGTCTTCGGTGCAGAATATCCTACCGCAAAGAATCTGATGACAATACCAATCGAAGCAGTCAGAAAGCAGATCAATACCCAGTATGGGTCATGTGTAAAATCGTGAAGGTTGCTTCTTTCCAAATACAAAACGATTAAATAAAAGGGGATTAATACCAGCGGAACATAGCTTCGATATTTAAACAACCACTGTCCCATTTTTTCATAGTCTTCTCTTAGTGCCATATTTTAACCTCTATATCAATACTCAATTTGATTGATTCTATAAAAGGATAAATATGTCAAATGCTTTTTTGGGGGTACACACGATTATGCTATTTGTTTATTCACTTCAAAAAGGTCTATCATTTGTTTAAAAATATGAGCTTTTAATCATTTTAATATGTTTAGATGAAGGTTATTCAGGGAGAAAAGAAGTAAAGAGGTAATCATGCCAGGATATGCCTATTAATCAGTGTTTGATCCAATACTCTCTGATAAACAGATGGTTCAGCTCTGCCTTCTATCCTGTAGAAAACTATTTTTAACATGGAGTCATAATTGTAAAAAACAATAAAAAAAAACAAGCAAGAACTGGTCTTGCCTGTTTAAAAAATCAGTAATATTTAGTTAATCATTTTCGACAACTTTTTCGCGAAAGATGATTTCATAGTATTCGGGTGCATCTTTTTTTGAAACATTTCCATCAGGGATTTTGACAATTTTTAGTTTAGTTTTATATCCAAACAAGTCATAGTCAATGATGTCGTTATCTTTAATTTCAATGCTTGCTTTCGCGATTTTATCGTTGACTCTGATTGCGTTGTTATCACACGCTTTTTTGGCGATACTTCTGGTTTTAACCAGACATAATTTGTTCATTAATAAGTCGATACGCATTTTTTGACTCCTAATAAAAGTATTTTCGGTACCATTTTTTTGTTGAGGATTTTTCTTCAGGGTTTTTCACATAATATTCAAAAATGAAGAAAGAGTTTTCAGGATTTTCCCCGTCGATAGTTAATCCATTCCATTTAATCACATCAGTATTGCTGTGATTAACACCATAAAACAAAGGTTTTTCATAAACATCAAGAATTGACCAGTTCACCATTAAGGTATCGAGCGAGTTTAATGTAATTTGAAATTTATCTCCTTCCTGATTGAGTTTTGTAATATCAAATTCGATAGGATGAGCGGTGAAGTCAAGTCCTATCCGTGTAAATCCTTGAGTCATCATCTGATTATCGATGAGTTTATATTCATAAAGGGCAAAAGGTTCGAGGTTTTTATCGACATAGAAGAGGTCATTTTCACTAAGCAGTTTGATAAAAATAAAGTCTGGGTCGATTTTATGATCGGGAGAAAAGACTTTCTTTCGATAGAGGGAGAATACTTTTTTTTCATTGCATTTCCATGACAGAAATATATTTTGATGGTCAGAAAAGGCATTTAAACTCAAACTTAATGATTGTGCAGGGAAGGTATTGAGTTTAAATATGTTTTTCTGATTAAACAGCTCATCTTTCCGAATATCTGCTTTAAATGATTTTTTTTGGTCAAAGTATTCAATCATAATATTATGTTCTTTTTCACCTACCTGATAAACGACAAAGTCTCCATTGTAGTCAGAATAGCTGATTTGCTGTGTATTTTCATGGGTGATTTTCGCTCCAGAAATCGGTTTATTATCAAGACCCAGCACACGACCATAGATTGTATTTCCCTGGAATGAGCTACTGAGATCAAAATCATTTGTAAAACCTCTCAACAGAGGATTTATCGTTGAGAAATAAGACTCACTGATAATCCCAGAATAAGAGAAGAAAGAGATACCTTTCATTTTGTGATTAATCACAGTCATCATCTTATTTCTAAGCAGATAAGCAGGATAACTTTTCCCGTCTGTCCATGCTCTGAGTCCTACAATGATTTTGCTACGGTATTTTTCTGGCAGTTTATCCATCATTGCATTAAAGGAGTCATCTTTTGTCTGATATGCCATTAGGTATACCTGATCAATTAAATTCTGATCCAACCAATTAACCCAGTTTTGACCGAAGTATTTTACTGCTGATTCTGGTTCTGGTTTAACCGCTGCTGACAATGTGATGTAAGGTTTTACCGAACGCACTCTAACAGAAATTGCTTTTACTGTTTCAGTGACTTGTTTTTCTTTCCATTGTTCCCATGTGAGTTTTGGATTTTTCTTTTGTTCTTTATTAAATTCAGATATTGCATGAGGATGAAATCCAAAGCGATGATCGGGGTATCTGATATAATCAAGATGAATCCCATCAACATCATAATTGAGGGCGATATCAGCAAAGACATTTGCCAGATAATCACGTACCTGAGGTATGGAAGGGTCAAGATAAGCCCCTTCAAGGGTATTGGTTGTCATTTCTTTATTTTCTGAGTTCCAGGTAATCCAATCTCTGTGTCTAAACCATAAATGATCTTGATTCAAGCGATCCGTATTTGAGGGGGTGATCACGAAAACAGTACCCCATGCTTGAACTTTTATTGAATGCGCTTTCGCTTTTTTTATAATATAATCCAAGGGATCAAAGCTGGTATTGGCTAATAAATAAGATCGAGGTTCTTCATTTGTAAATCGATTGTTTGATTTGTTTGGGATATAAAGCGCATCGCCTCTATAACGGATTTCAGCAATAATTTCGTTGATATGGTTCTCTACACAATCATTGATGATCCGATCAATTTTTTCAGGGCTGTTGAGTTCCCAAGGTGTCACCCAAACTGAGCGAACTTCAACCGCAGAGAGTGTGCTAAGCATGCATAAAAAGAAAAGGATTAGTTTGAATGAATAGTTTCGATAATGCATTCGCATGCTCCATCTCTAAGATCTATATTTACAGAATCATTTATTTTTAGTTGTTTCACGGATCTGATAATCTTTTTTTCTTTTTTGATTAAGGAATAACCTTTTTCTAAAGCTCTTTTTGGAGAAAATTCAGCTAACATCAGTTCCATTTCTTTTAACTGATGATGGCATTTGACCAGTTTACTGGAGAGTATACTTGTCATACTGATTTTATGACGAGACAGTTTTTCTTTTTGAACTCGGAGTTTTTGCTCTGAGAATTTTTGAAACTGCATTGTAAGATGAAAGTGGAGCTGATTGACTTTGTTTGTTTTATCATTCATATAATCATTTACTTTTGATAGTGACAGAGCCTGAGTATTTAAATGATCTTTTAATCTCATAATTTGCTTTAAGGGATGAAGCTGATCAAGTTTACTTTTTAAGTGAAAGAGTTTGGACTTTTGAAGATGAACATAATTGAGGTTTTTCATCAGTTTCATAGAATGTTGATCCAATGCTTGCTGGTAGATATAAATAAGGTTTTGAGGATGTCTTTCATTTATTTTCTTTTCAAGCTTTTGAATCATCCCCTGATATTGAGAAATGATAAAGTTCATTGATCTGACGATGTGTTTCTCCTGGTTTTTTATCTGCAAAAGGAGTTCATTTTTATCAGGAACGACAAGCTCAGCTGCTGCAGATGGAGTAGGAGCTCGAAGATCAGCAACAAAATCAGCGATAGTGAAGTCAATTTCATGACCAACTGCTGAAATCACAGGGATATCAGAGCGATCAATGGCTCGGGCAAGTTGCTCGTCATTGAAGCAAAACAGATCTTCCTGAGACCCGCCACCACGCGTTAATATAATAACATCGACAGAATGAGTGTGATTAAAATAATGTAAGCCAGCAATCAGTTCAGAAGGTGCTTTATCTCCTTGTACAGTAGCAGGGAATAATATCAAATGAGCGGGATAACGTCTCCGGATAACATTACAGATGTCTTGAAAGGCAGCGCCACTGGCAGAAGTGATAATGCCGATTTTAGCAGGATTGTGAGGAATTGATTTTTTTCGGGAGGGGTCAAACAAACCTTCTTCATTTAACTTCTTTTTTAGTTTTTCAAACTGTAATTGAAGCGCTCCTTGACCAGAGGGGATCATATTCATGACTTGAATCTGATATATACCATCTCTTTCATAGACCGTGATTTTGCCTGAACAAATGACTTTATCTCCGTTTTTTGGGGAGAATTTTATGTATTGGTTGTATGGTTTAAAGAATACACATTTTATAGATGAAAATTCATCCTTTAAAGAGAAGTAAAAATGACCTGAAGAGGGTTTTGCAAAGTTTGATATTTCTCCCTCTATTTTAACTGAAGACATCATATTTTCAATCACATTTTTTAGATGCTTATTTACTTCAGAGACAGAAAAAACATTGTCATCAGTGGTCATGGATATTTCCTCAAGTGTTGGCTAATTAGTTATAAAATATATTTTGAAAGATCTTCATCTTCTATTAATGGACGTACTTTTTGTTCAACAATATCTTGATTGATCACAACCTTTTTTAAGCCTTTTTTAGGCATCTCAAACAAATAGTCTTCAAGAATGGCATTGAGAATGGTTTGCAATCTGCGAGCACCGATATCTTCCATTTTATCATTAGCTTTAGTGGCAAGTTCTGCAATCGATGCAATAGCTTTTTTCTCAAAAGACAGATCCACTTTCTCAGCTTTGAAAATTTCTTCATACTGTTTCAGAAGAGCGTTCTTTGGGAGTACGAGAATCTTTTCAAAATCACTTTGAGTAAGGCTGTTCAGTTCTACACGAATGGGGAAGCGGCCTTGCAATTCAGGGATGAGATCAGAAGGCTTTGACATGTGAAATGCGCCGGCAGCAATGAATAAAATATGATTGGTGCTAATGATACCATATTTGGTGGGGACATTGCTTCCTTCCACGATTGGGAGCAAATCTCTTTGAACGCCTGAGCGAGAGACATCTGTGTTGGATTTCTTTTCAGCAGAGGCGATTTTGTCAATTTCGTCAATGAAGATAATCCCGTGATTTTCAACTCTGTATTTCGCTTCTTCAATGACTTTTTCACGGCTGACCATCTTTGATGCTTCCTGTTGTGAAAAATAGGTAATGGCTTCCAGTACATTCATGGATTTGTTTTTTTCTTTTTTATTTACAGGTATAATATTCGCCATCATTTCTGAGAGGTTGAAGTCAAGATTTTCCAGTCCAATATTTGAAAATACTTCAATCTGGGGCATATTATTTTCATTGATTTGAACATCGATTTCATCGTCATCATAAAGACCCTGGAATAAGTTTTCTCTAATCACTTCTTTTGTTAATTGTTCTTTTTGCAGATTGTCAGTGAAAGGGAAATTGCTTTGTTCAATTGGCTGATTTAATTTCTTGTGGAGAAGATCAACCACTTTTGAAATCGCCATTTCTTCGGCGATGAACTGAAAATGTTTGGTCATTTCATTTCTAACTTCATTAAAAGCAAAGTCCATCAGTTCGCGTACCATTGATTCAACATCTCTGCCTACATACCCAACTTCAGTAAATTTTGAGGCTTCTACTTTGATAAATGGGGCGTTTGCCAAATGAGATAGTCTGCGGGCTATTTCAGTCTTTCCAACACCTGTCGGTCCGATCATTATGATATTGTTTGGAATGATCTCGTTTTGCATTTCTTGAGATACTTTTTGTCTTCTCCAGCGGTTTCTTAAGGCAATCGCTACTGATTTTTTGGCTTTATCTTGCCCGATGATATATTTATCTAATATTTGAACGATCTTTTTTGGGGTTAAGTCTTCCATTTTTTTTTCAGCTTCTAAACGAAAGTCTTTATTCATAATAAATTCCTTTTTATAATTCCATTATCGTATGGTTTTTATTGGTATAAATACAGATATCAGAGGCGATTTCCAAGGATGATTTCACAATTTCTTTTGCGCTAAGATTGCTGTGTTTGACTAAAGCTCTGGCAGCAGAAATCGCATAATTTCCCCCTGAACCTATACAAGCAATTTTGTCATCAGGTTCTAAAACATCACCATTACCAGTGATAATAAACATATTTTCTTTATCCGCAGCAATGATCATAGCTTCAAGACGACGGAGAATTTTATCTGATCTCCAGTCTTTGGCTAATTCTACGGCTGATCTTTTAAGATTGCCTTTGTACTCTTTTAATTTGCTCTCAAACTTTTCAAAAAGGGTAAATGCATCAGCAGTTGCACCAGCGAATCCTGCAAGCACTTTTCCATCGTATAATGGACGAATTTTTTGTGAATTGGCTTTCATGATGGTTGATCCAAGAGTGACTTGTCCATCTCCACCAATCGCAGTTTTTCCTTTGAGTTGTACAGCAATGATCGTTGTTCCATGCATGCTTTGTGCTTCCATAATTAACCTTTCATTTGTATAAAAAAGAATCAGGCAACTATAAAAAATTGCCTGATTCAATACTTAATTATTATTCGTTATCCTCGTCCTCTGTAGCAGATTCAGAGTTAACCTCTTCAATTGTTTCTTCTTCTTTCACGATATCGGTATCTTCTGGTACAATTTCATTCGATTTTGGACTAATGTCTATCTTCATTTCTAAAGCTTTTGAATATTTCTGATTGATAATTTCTTTATCATCATCGTCGATATTTTCGAGAATAAGATTGAATATTTCGTCCACATTCAGTGTTTCTTTTTCAAGAAGTTCCATAGATAAAACATCTAATAAGGTGCGATGTTTGCTAATGATTGCCATTGCTTTTTCGTGAGAACTATGGATAAAGTGTCTTATTTCATTATCAACCAGTCTCGCTGTATCTTGTGAGAAGAAATCTTGTTGAACCATATCTCTGCCTAAAAAGACCTGTTTGTCTTCTCTGCCGACTGTCATTGGTCCGATTTCAGAACTCATCCCCCAGTTGCAAACCATCTTCTTCGCCAGTTCCGTTGCTCTTTGGATATCGTTTCCAGCGCCAGTGGTTAGTTCATTAAATACAATTTCTTCAGCACAGCGACCTCCCATAAGGTTGACCAAAATTTGTTCCAGATATGTTCTTGAATAATTTGATTTGTCTGTCATCAGATAGTGAGTCGCACCACCGGTAAAGCCACGAGGGATAATAGTGACTTTGTGAACAGGCTCAGTTTTTTCCTGGAAAACAGAGCATAATACATGTCCGATTTCATGATAAGCTGTATTCTTTTTTTCATCATCTTCAATGATTCTGTTTTTACGTTCTTTACCTAATGTCACTTTGTCACGGGCTTCATCAAAATCAATCATTTCGATTTTCTTTTTATCTTTTCTTGCAGCACCCAATGCCGCTTCATTTACTAAATTTGCAAGGTCTGCGCCACTAAAACCAGGCGTACTTCTAGCAATAATCATCAGGTTTACATCTTCACCAATTGGTAAAGTACGGGTATGAACTTTTAAAATATCATTACGACCCTTAATATCAGGAAGATCAACAACAACCTGACGGTCAAAACGACCTGGTCTAAGTAATGCTGGATCAAGGACATCGGGTCTGTTTGTCGCAGCAATAATAATCACAGAATCGTTTGGTTCAAAACCATCCATTTCAACGAGCAATTGATTTAAAGTTTGTTCTCTTTCATCATGACCGCCACCTAAACCAGCGCCACGTGAACGGCCTACTGCATCGATTTCATCAATAAAAGCGATACAAGGGGCATTTCTTTTTGCTTGTTCAAATAAATCTCTTACACGTGAAGCACCTACACCTACAAACATTTCCACGAAATCTGAACCGCTAATACTGAAAAATGGGACTTTTGCTTCGCCAGCGACTGCTTTTGCTAACAAGGTCTTTCCTGTACCTGGACGTCCTAAAAGTAATACACCACGAGGGATTCTACCACCGAGTTTTTGAAACTTCTTTGGTGATTTAAGATATTCTACAATTTCGCATAATTCTTCTTTTGCTTCATCTACACCAGCCACGTCTTTAAATGTAATTCTTGTTTTCCCTTGCATGAAGAGTTTCGCTTTGCTTTTTCCAAATTGGAAGGCTTTGTTTCCACCGCCTTGAACCGATCTCATCATAAAAATCCAGAATGCAATCAATAAAATAAAAGGAAGCCAGGAAATAATAATCGACCAAAAACGTGATGGTCTTTGAGTAATTATTTTTACATTAGCTGTATGAAGTTTATTAACAATCTCTGCATCTTCAAAAGGCATGTAGGTGTTATATTCATTGCCTGCCGTATCTTTAAAGCGAATATTCTGGCTGTCAATGCGAACTTCAGTGACGTTGCTCCGATCAATCAAGGCTAAGAAATCACTGTAATTAATCTCTTTAACACGACTTTTACCCCCATTAATCATCTGATAAACAACAATAAAAAGCAACAGCATTACAATCCAGAAAAATATGGATTGAGGTGGCTTTTTATTGATCTTTCTGCCAGCTGGATTTAACTTGGGTTTATTTTGTGGTTGTTTTTCATTCATGAATAGATTTCCTCCTTTAGGATTCCAATATAGGGTAGATTACGATATCTTTCGGCATAATCTAAACCATATCCAACAACAAATTCATTTTCAATCTGAAAACCGACATAATCAATATTCACATCGATTTTATGCGCTTTGGGTTTATCAAGCAATACACAGGTTTTTACCGATGCTGCCTGATGCTGATTAAGATAATCAATGATATATTTAAGTGATAGTCCACTATCAACGATATCCTCAACCACTAAAACATGACGTCCCTGAATATCTGAATCTATATCCTTTCTGATTTTTACTATGCCTGAAGATTGAGTACTATTGCCATAGCTTGAGATCGACATAAAATCAATTTCAAGAGGGATGGTCATCGAACGCATTAAATCGCTCATGAATAATGCTGCCCCTTTCAATATGCATACGATAATCGGATTTTTATCTTTGTATTCAATTGATAATTCTGATCCGATTTCACTGATTCTTCTTTTTATACTTGCTTCATCAAACAATACTGCTGATAAATTGACATTCATTGAGTCCATAGATTTATCCTTTTTGGCTTTTCTTTTTTGCTGATCGCATCTTATTTTCTTTTGTGTCCTCTATTTTAAAACAAACAAAATTCTTTGTTTGTTCGTCCACTGCCACTCTATGATCCATTCTATGACCTGCTACCCAAATAATGTGTTGCGCATCACAGATAATCACTATCTTATCTCTTTGAAATTTTGCGATCTTTTCGTCAATAAAAAAATCTTTAAGCTTTTTGAATTGCGACATCCCAAAGGGCATGAATCGATCTCCATCCTGCCTGTACCTTACTGTGAGCGGAAAAACGATCTTGTCTAAATCCATGATTACCTGATCAGGATCTTTGGGAAAGCCTTCATCTGGCATAGATTTAATCTTCTGCATCAATATACGTTTGTCATTAAACATAAAAATGTTTCTTAAACTGCTAATTTCTCGGGACTGATAGACATTTTCTGTTTGGTATTTATTACGGTTAAAAAGACGGATGTTATAATAGTCTTTTTGAAACACTATGCCTAAAGGAAGATTAATCTCTTTACCTCCATCTAATTCAAGCACCTTTTTGATCTCTTTAAAATGATAATAATAAAAGTCTTTATCATTTTTACTCAATAATTCCCACGCCTGTTTGATAATATAAAACTGAATGATCGGTGATAATGTTACAAAATCTTCAAAACTGAAAACAATCTCATGATCTTCTGAAAAAACAAGTGCTTTTTTATATGATTTTTGCATTTGTGTTTTAAAATACTGGTCTGCTTCAGAGAATAATTCTGCATAATCGATGAGTTTTTCTTTGAAATTTGCATTAAAATCTTTCTCAATAGTTGGCAATATTTGATTACGAATCTTATTGCGATTATAGTCATTTTCCTGATTTGAAAGGTCATCTCTCCATGGTTGATTGAGTGAAACTAAGTATTCTTCGATTTCATCTCTTGAGAAAAGTAAAAATGGGTGAATAATATCATGTGATACGGCTTTTATCCCTGATAATCCATTAAACGCAGATCCTCTAAAAAATCGGGATAAGACTGTCTCGGATTGATCATCTTTATGATGAGCCAAAGCTATTTTGTCGATTTTATAGTGCTTTTTGATCTTATTAAAAAAAGCCATTCTTATTTCACGCGCTTTATTTTCCATCCCCTTTACCCCTTTTAAATCGTTTTGCTGAATCAAAATGGGGATGTTATGTTCAAAACAAAACTCTTTAACAAAACGTTCATCGGCTTTAGAATCTTCTCCTCTTAGCTGATAATTGATATGAGCAGCCATTATTGTGAGATGATATTCTTTTCGAAAATGAAGTAAAACTCTGCATAAGGCTGTGGAGTCAGCACCTCCAGAAAAACCAATCAGGATCTTCATCTGGTCTTTTATTATTCCGTGCTTTAACGCATATTCAATAAACTTTCTTTGAAAGCGCTCAACTGTCATATCGTTTATCTTCCTTCTTACTCTCTTTTACAGATTTGGCTAAGAATGTCAATAAAAATTTATATTACAGATAATTATCCAGTTATCTTCTTAAGAGAATTATGATCTTTAAATAAATGAATCGGGTCAGCAAAGCCAACCCGATCTGAGTATTGAGTTAGAGAAGGGTAAATTTATTTAATGATTTTTGTCCATAATCTTTGACTTGATGCACTACCAAAATATCCATATCCATTTTGAATCCCACCAAATCGGTAGCCTTCTGGTTTGTACAAATACGAGTAATAATTCTGATCTATGGATTGAACAGTTAAACGGTAATTTCCGTAAAAATTATAACTCAGCTGGTTAAACCCAATATCAATCAGGTAATGACCATCTTCAATAATAGGTTTGTATGTATAATATCCATAACTTCTTCTTGGAGAACCGTCAATCATATTCTCATAATCTTCTGCATCTTCAGGATTTGTCATTCCTCCAAAATCAATTGCCCACTCGACTTCATTCCATTCATCCAAACAATAATATTCTACAAACAAATTAATATTGTCTGGTCGGAAGGTTTCAATTCTTAAGCGGTAATCAATATCAATCAAATCATAATCCATTGTATTGTACGGCATGACATCTTGAAATGAATATCCAGGGTTGTCCATAACTCGAATAGAATCAGGAACTGTTGTTTCTGCTGTGACAATTTCAGACCCAACAGTAATATGTAGTTGATAGGTCTTTCCAGCTTCTGCGATAAAGGTGTTTGATGCATCATAGTAGCCTATCTTCTGATGTTCAACATCAATGCCAAAAGTGAGCTCATATTCTGTTTTTGAGGTATTATCAATAATTTTGACTAAGGCTGAATCAATGGCCATATCATATATACTGCCACCATTTACATCTGCTGTTTTGCTGATCATTACGGGCTGGCTCATATCAATACCTTTGCCATTGATCAGGAGTCCTGTGACGATATATTTGTCTTTGGTAAATCTCTTGTCTGAGGTTAAATCATCACATCCGCTCATGATGAACATGATACATGTGAGTATGAGGATTATTAGTATCTTTTTCATTATTTTCTCCTTTACCATTTGATGTCAACACCAATAAATGGGAGTAATGGAAACATGGTTGAATCTTCATGAGTAAGGTTGAAATTCCCATCATCATTCATTTCTACATAATAGTTTCTTGTCCAGATGTTTTTTCTGTTCAGCACATTGATAATCTGCAGATAAGGTTCGATTGAATATGATTTCTTATTCCATTGAAGTTTAAAGCTGATATCGGCTCTCGAGTAATTTGGCAATCTGACACGGTCGCTATAACTATAAAGAAATGAAAAGTGTTGTCCATCATAATATACTTTTTCTGGGATCGGGTCAGGCTGTCCGCTTGATAATGTATAACTCAAACCAAATTTAATGTCAGCACCCCATAATTGTGTGCCTGTATGTTGTGTTAAATTATAGTTTTCAATAATACTTAATGAGTGAGTTTTATCATATTTTGGATAATACCATTCAGTTTGATTTGTCTCTGGATTGATATTGAAATTCTCAATTTTTCTTTTGGTTTGACTATATGTATAGCCTATAAATCCTGACAGTCCACCAATATCATTTCTCAACAGGAAATCACTGCCATATGTTTTTCCTTTACCCATATTATATACATCACTCAATGTCCCTGTGTTGTTATCCCATTCAAAGTCGGTTTCAGTTCTGAACTCCGTTAAATTTCTGTAATTCTTGTAATAAAGCTCAAAATCTAAACTCAACCCTTGCATTAAATCACTCTTATATCCAACGATATAATGATCTGATTCTCCTGGCTCAACTGTATCATCAAGAGGGAACCATACATCAAATGGGGAACTCATTTCCACACTGATTAAGGTTAAATACTGATAATAACGACCAAAACTAAAGTATACATTGCTATCTAATCCTACTTTTCTACGAATAGAGAAACGAGGAGAAACGCGTGTATAATTAGCTTTTCCAGATGCTTTCATATTATCGTCAATCGTTTGATGATTTGAGATTCTTATGCCTGGTTGAATACTCCATAAAATATCAAGATCCCAGGTGTCTTGAATATAGAATGATGAAGTAATGCCATCTGTTTTGATGTTTGGCATTTTTGAGGTATCATAATCTTCATTACTGGAAAATTGAAATTTGATTCGATTAAATTTTTCTTCAAATCCAAATTCTAATAAATGATCATTAGAAGGTTTGTAACTCATAATGCTTTTAAATGTTAAATCATCAATTGTATTGGCTCTGTCAAATCTTGAGCCACCATCAGTTTTCATCCCCATATTTGATTCAAAATTACTGCCTGCAAGGATGAAATGAGAGAAAAATTGTGCAGAAAATATATGTACCCACTGAGCTGTGAATGTCTTATTCCCCCAGTCGATATTCATCTCTGGACCTAAGTCCATACTGAGTTTGTCTTGACCAAAATAGGTACTGAGACTTAACTTATTTCGCTCGTTCAAATCGTAATTTACTTTTGCATGACCATCATAAAAATAATAGTCTGGAATACCATCAATCACTTTCGCAATCAGATCAACATAACTGCGTCGAAATGAGCCCATAAATGAACCCTGATTTTCTCCCAGTTTCCAAGGACCTTCTAATGTTGTACTTGCTGAAATCAGACTTAAACGTGAGACGCCTTCAAAATTGTTACGATTACCGTCACGGTTTCGTACATTCAGCACAGATGATAATCTTTCACCATACTTTGCTGGAAATCCGCCTTTGAGTAATTCAATATTATCAACAGCGTCTGTGTTAAAGGTTGAAAAAATTCCGCCAAAATGATTTGGATTATACACATCTATATCATCCAAGAGAATTAGGTTTTGGTCTGGGCTTCCACCTCGTACATACATCCCGCTTGAAAAATCTGATATCGGTGTGACACCTGGTAAGGTCATAATTGCTCGAATGACATCTGCTTCACCTGGGGTCACTGTATCTTGTATCTGCTGTGTACTGCGTACAGTATTTGCCACTCTGATTTGTCTTGAGTTGACTTCCTCTTCGTCTGCTTTTACTGTAACTTGTGTTGCAGCCATCTCGATGCTTTTTTTCTCTAATTGAAACTTTGAAAAAGCATCATCTTTGTCATTTTTAATAATAACTTCTGTCGAGAAAGGCAAGTAACCAATCAGAGAAATAAATAAAGTATATTTTCCTGGTTTGACATGAGTGATCACAAAATATCCTTTATGATTACTGCTCGCACCTTGCTGGCTTTCTTTTAATACCACATTCGCATACTCTATTGCTTGCCCGTTTGCCTTATTAACGATGGTCCCGCTAATATTGGCTGCAATAAGTAGCGTCAGTGAACACATGAATATGATCATAAGTAAAATTCGTGTTGACATTTGATCTCCTACTTTTTTAATTTTTTGTATTTAGAACTTTTTATTATTTTGTTCGATAAATAAAAACTGCGAATTACTGTCAATACTTTTCTTTAAATTCTATCGAACACACACCCTTTCACCCCATTTAAAGCCAGATCAATGAATTATTTTTATATTCTTTATCTGACATTTATAATGATAGTAGCAAAAAACTACTAACAAGAAAAACTGTCAAGAGATATTTTTTGATCGACATCATTTTTGAATAATATTCAGAAAGAATAATATAGTTAATGTCGGCAAAAATAAATGAGAAATCTGGAAAAAATAAATGAGAAAAGGGCTTTATGTGGTCTAACTTATTGTAAATTTCTCATTTATTTTTGCTAACTTTTTAAAGACTAAGTGTATAATAGTAAGTATTTTTCTCATTTAATTCTGCCAAATTTGCTATATATCGCAAATAATTGGTCTAAATTTCTCATTTATTTCTGCTAACTTTTTTTAGTAATTATCAAAGATAACAGCTTCGCATTCAAATTCTTTTGTATCATCAAGTCTCTCTGTGACGTACGAAATATCCTTTACGTAGTAGTTATTAGAGTCTAAGCGAATAGTCTCTCCTGTATTGATTATTTTACCAGCAAAACCCCATATTTTGTATTTTTTAAACCTTACAATTGTGAGTAAGCGGTTTACAATAGCACTCAAACACTGGTTTAGTAGACCTTTAAATTTATGTCCTCTTTGATCTCTGATCTGAATTTCATTAAAAAGATCGTTAGATACCAAAGCCTGTTCTTTAATATCACGTCCTGATGATTTAATATACCCTGTGATGTTTATTGGATTGTCAGAATAACTCCTAAATGGGAATATATCAAACGTATTAGTGGAAGCGTTATAGACTATTTTGGCGTTTAGTACCTGAGAAATCTTTTTTAGTAGTCCCTTTTTGTCCCCATAATATGTTTGCTTGATATAGAAGTAATGCTTGCTTGAACTCATCTTGTCATACTGATTTATAAAGGGATAACATAAAGGAGAAAAAAAGACTGTGTCTGGGGCTTTTAATACATACGGGATTCTTATTCCCGCTTTTATCCACAGATCTGATAACCATTGTTCCCATCTTGAAGCAAAATATTGAACGTCTCTTGATTTAAAAAAAGCTCGACTAAATTTGTGCTCATCAATATTGACCTCTTCTGCCAGCTCAATTCCCAAGATAGATTTAAAGGTTATCTCTAAAGAAAAGTCTTCTTTGTTTTCGTTCCATTCAAACATCTCACCATTAGCTATTACAATCCCATTAGAATCAATAAGCTTTACCTTAATAGATAAATTTGCAGAAGAAACTTCTTTCCACCACATCGAAAACAAGTCATCTCCAATTGGATCATTTGCTAAGGGGTTATATGCAAACTGAATTTTAAACTCATCGGAGGACATTGAGCTGACCATTATCTCGTCATACATGCTTATATCTAGCCCAATAATATTGCTGTAGCTAACGATCGTACTATTATCTATTAAGAACTCAGCTCTCATTCAAATCTCCTCTTGTATTCGTTTGTAGCCTTTTCCACTTCTCTGTAAAATTCAACGCCTTTAAATTTGGTTTGGACATTAACAACTATATTATTATTCTTAATTTCTTTTAGCTCTTTTGTCACCATTGACAATTCATGTACGATATCACCAAAAGGTAATGATCCTATAGAATTATCAATTGAGGAAATTGGTAATGACGAAGGCAAATCTGGTTCGATTGATCCTCCGCTTACCAATCCCTTCAAAGGATTAAAAATAGACTTAATAGCTGTAAAGACAAGCCATTTTGCTATCATTTTATTTATTTCAGCTATAACACTATTTGCTATACTTTTCCATGCCGATTTAATGGATTTTGAAAAAGTCTCGTGATTAATCAACATATCGTTAAGAGCGCTGGATAATCCATTTTCTAATGATTGCTGAACATTATCAAGAGTTTGTGACAGCTCTCTATATCCATCTGAAGCTTTTTTTAATCTTAGTTGGCGTTGGGTTTCTATCTCATCTTCTGTAATTCCAGCCTCAATTAAAAGATCTCTATTTTTAGTATAATATTCATTGATCACATCAAACCTTTTCTGCTCTGCAGATGTAGTTAAATCATATTGCATTTGGTTAAAATCAATAAAAATTCTATGTTTTTCTAATTCGCTTTCAATTAAAGCATCGAACTGATCTTGTCTCATTTTTTCCCAATCAATCAGTTCTGGATCGTTAACCTTTGGTACAATATCAGATTCTTTCAATTCTTTAATAGAAAACTCACTATTAAGTGAAGAAGGCTTAGTAATTAGAGTAGTTTGTGATGGAGATGTTGTTTTGTTAGGCAATATAGAGGTAGTTGATCCCTTTATAGCCTTTTTGGCCGCTTTATCCCCAATTTTATCATAAAGCGCCTCTCCAAGAGCATCATACATAGGATCATCGACAATGTTCTTCCAGGTTGCTTTTAATGTGGCATTAATGTCCTTTTGACCAGACTTAATCCCTTTTAATAGTCCAGATGTTATACGTGCTCCTGCAGCTTCAAAGTCTCCTGAGATTGCTAATTTAATACTGTCAAAAATAGCTTTAATTAACTCACTTGTTGGGTTGAGCACCGTTTGTACTAGCCACAAAATACTTTCACCTACAGCCATAATTACGTTCATTATAATATAGCTTATTTTGGTCATTCCAAAGGCAAATACCCACAATACATCTTTCCATTCTCCGGTAATTTCTTTTGCTTTCATTATTCTGTTTACCAAGAATCCTATTGCCGTTGCTAATAAAAACACTGCATTAGTATTTAGAAACACCCACAATGATTTAAGTACACCAAGCAATGTTGTTGACGAAAAAGCAAGGGCTAGCGTGGCTTTGTTTGCTATAGTTAACTGAATAGCATATCCTGCTACAGCTCCAATTGCTACTGATACCAGCATAGACACAAGATCGTTTACCATAGGTGTTAGCTTTTCTATACCTTCTGTGATTTTTCTTGCCAGGTCTGTTAGCACGGGAGTTATAGTTGAGCCCACAGCATTTGAAAGATTAACAAGGGCATCCTTCATGTTGCTGATAGCACCGACATATGTTTTTGAAAGCCTGTCTGTAGAGCCAGCAATTCCAGAAGCAGGATCCATAAATGTCTTTATCATCGCATTTCTAAATTCAGGCAGAGTAAGTTTTGTGAGGTCATTAATCCCATTAAAATCTCTTATTAAAGTAAGAATCCCTCTTTCTCTTAGTATATCTGCAGCGCCAACCCCTCCTGCAAAAGCTCTTCCTACACTGTTTGCTGCTTCAACAACATCTATTCCCATAAAAGCAGCAAGATCGGTTATTGGTTTTATGGTTTTTTCTGCATCTAAGCCGAATGCCTTAAGTTGAGCACCCGCGTTTGCTATCCCTAAAAGATCAAATGGAGTTGTAGCTGCCACTTGCTTAAAATATTCAAATACTTGCGTTGCCTTATCAACATTCCCATACAAACTAATAAGCCTGGTTTGTATAATTTCAAAATCTGCTGCAGGTTTGATTGCAATTGAGTTCAAGTAGTTAAAAGCTGATTTTACAAGTTGAAGCCCTTGATTGATTCCAGTAATTGCTAGCCCAATCCTGGCAATGCTATCAAGAGCTGGCTTTGCATCGGAAACAAATGATATATCATGCACACCCTCAATTTTCTCAATTTCTTTTTTTACATCATCCGATCCCCTCATAAACTTATTAATGTCTAGCTTAAGGGATACTGTATAATCAGCCATATATTCCTCCTAATGTGCAAAAACCGCATATCTAGCGGTTTCTGATTCTCTGCAATTCTCTGTATTCTTTTTCTTTAAAAGATAGTATTTCACGCATGTAGTAAAGAGCTTCATCTAGTTCCAAATCATCCGGATCAGATATCCCATTTAATCGCAAAAACAGGTTTATCTTGTAAAATGGGTTTATTCCGTCGTCTGTACTTTTTTTGTTTCTACGAGGATCCCTCTCTTTTGGAGCTCTGAAAACGGCTTGGCGATATCTGTAAAAAAATTGGCGACTATATCGACCACCTCCTCCAATGGAAGTTCTTCGAAATCAAAACATTCTTCCCCCGTAATAGTCTGAAGGAGTTGATTAATTTTGTCTGTTGCCAATATTTCATTGACTATAGATGCTGGATCTAAGCGCTTTTCTCCGCCAAATAGCATTCCTTCTAATCCAAGATCTCTAAGTAATGCCCATACTTTTTTTAATGTCTTCACGTTACTTTTTACTGGATGACTCATTTTATCTCCTTAACTTAATTTTGTTAATATTACAGATGTTTGATTAGTACCACTTTT